>CAVPLC010000113.1:0-16128 GCA_963705835.1 uncultured Actinomycetes bacterium | reverse complement strand
GGCGGGGTTGGCCAGGATCCGGGCGGCGGCCAGGAAGTCCCTGACGTGGGCGGTGTCGGTGAACCGGAGCCCGCCGAACTTCACGTAGGGGATCTTCCGCGCGCTGAGCTCGATCTCCAGGATGTCGCTGTGATGGCCGGCGCGGACCAGCACGGCCTGATCCCGCAGCGCGCCGCCGTCCTCGTAGGCGTCCAGCACCCGGGCGCAGATCTCGCGCGCCTGGGTGGCCTCGTCGTGGCAGCGGACCAGCAGCGGCGCCATCCCTGGGCCGCGGTCGCCGGTCAGCGTCAGGTTCAGGCCGGGCGCAGACGGCCGGATCAGGTTGGCCAGGTCCAGCACGCCCTGCCGGGACCGGTAGTTACGGTCGAGGCGGACGATGTCCAGCCCCGGGTAGGAGTCCGCGAGCTGCCACAGGTGCGCCGGGTCGGCGCCGCGGAACCCGTAGATGGCCTGCGCGTCGTCGCCCACGCAGGTCAGCTGCTGCCCGTCGGGCTGCAGCAGCCGCACGATGCTGGCCTGGACCGCGTTGACGTCCTGGTACTCGTCGACCAGCACCGCGTCGAACATGCCGCGCAGCACCGGCCCGGCCACCGGGTCGGCCAGCGCCGCCTGCCACATCAGCAGCAGGTCGTCGAAGTCCAGCAGGTGCCTGGCCCGCTTGCGCGCCGTGTAGGCGCGGAACAGGCTGGCCAGCTGGGCGGTGAACGGGACACACCACGGGAAGCTGGCGGTGACCACCTCGGTGACCGGACGCCCGGTGTTCACGCAGCGGGTGTAGATGTCCGCGCACGCCGCCGCGCGCGGCGCCCGCTGCCCGGTCTCGGCCAGGCCGTGGTCCGGGCGCAGCACGTCCAGGATGTCGGCCATGTCGCCCGGATCCAGGATGGTGAACTGCGGCGGCAGCGAGAACGACTCGGCGTGCTGGCGGATGATCTTGTGCGCGATGGCGTGGAACGTCCCGCCGCAGATCCGCTCGGACGAGCCCTTCCCGGCGGACGCGGCCCGGGCGAGCATGTCGCTGGCGGCGCGGCGGGTGAAGGTCAGCAGCAGGATCCGGCTGGCCGGCACGCCCTGGACGTCGCGCAGCCACGCCGCCCGGGCCACCAGCGTCCGCGTCTTGCCGGTGCCCGCCCCGGCCAGCACCAGCAGCGGGCCGCCCTGATGCGTCACTGCCCGGCGCTGCTGTTCGTTCAGCCCGTCCAGAATGTCACGTTGATCGAACACGCATATGAACATAACCAGGCCCGTCTCCGGAATCCGCGCGCCGCGCCGGCCTAACAAGGGAAGACAGAGAGAAACGCGCGATCGCTGCAATAGGTCGTCAGGCTTTCCTGCCCGGGAATGTGGTCCATGCCTCCGCGCTAGCGGAGGCCTTCCCGGGGCCTAACTGCTGGGCAGAACCTCGAACCCGAGGGTCCGGGCGGCGGCGGCCAGACGGTCGTCAAAGCTCGCGATCCCTGGCGCAGAACAATCCTGGGCAGCAAGCAGCACACAGCAGTCTGGAAGCTTCAGCCCCGTCTCGGCTCTGAGCGTCGCCAGGCGATCGGGGGCCTTCCTGCGGAATGCCACCTGTCGGACACCGAGAGTACGCAGCGCGGCGTGCGCCTCTTCCAATCGGTCGGCCCGAGCCGGGCCGACGAGGATTTCCGCCAGTGTGATGGGGCTGATCCTCAGCTCGTGCTCCGCGCAGTCGATGAGCAATTGCCCAGCCTGGGCATGATGCACATCGTTCTCCTCAAGATGAGCGACGAGCACACTGGCATCCATGACGATCACAGGTCTCGTCCCCTCCGGCCATCTCAGTCACTGGCCAGTGACGATCACTCGGGCCAGTCGTCCCGGAGTTCCTCCAGATAACCCGGCGGGTAAACGCCGGTGAGCGCACCGCTGGTGCGCCGCACTGCCTCACGCCGGGCAGCTGTCAAATCCTCTCGCTGCCCGCGAAGAGCGCGCTCACCCTCTTCCACGAGATGCAGCAGAAGCCGTCCTGGAGCATCATGCTCCTCGGGCCAGTGCCTGCTCGCCTCGTCGAGAGCGCGCGCTACCGCATCGGTCTCTGTGATCGTGTAACGATGACGGGCAGTTGGCACGAGCTAAGTGTAGCACCTAACGCTCAGGTGATGCACCGCGCCTAGGAGCCTTTCGCCAGGGTCAAAGTGATGTAGGCGAGCCGACCTCCGGCATATGAACGTAAGAAGGCCCGCCGCCGGAATCCGTACGCCGCGCCGACGTCGGCAAACTCTGTACGTTTCTTCCAGGCGCCGTCTAGGGACTTAGGTCCTTACCTTCGCGCTGGCGGACTGCCTAGAGTTAACGTGACACAGCCCAGCTCTACTCACGAACGTCAGGAGACCCCGTGACCAGACCAGTCAGCGACAAGGAGTCTGGCGACCAGGCGCGGAAGCCGATCGCGGTGTTCCTCCTGGACGATCACGAGATCGTCCGCCGCGGGGTCAAGGACCTGCTGGAAGCCGAGCCGGACATCCGGGTGGTCGGCGAGGCCGGTACCGCGTCCTCGGCGCTGGCCCGCATCCCGGCCCTGAAGCCGGACGTGGCCGTCCTTGACGTCCGGCTGCCCGACGGCGACGGAGTGTCCGTGTGCCGCGAGATCCGCTCCCGGATGCCCGAGATCGCCTGCCTGATGCTCACCTCGTTCGGTGACGACGAGGCGCTGTTCGACGCGATCATGGCGGGCGCGGCAGGCTACGTGCTGAAGCAGATCCGCGGAACCGACCTGGTCGGCGCAGTCCGGACCGTCGCCTGCCGGCCAGTCGATGCTGGACCCGCGGGCGGCCAGCCAGCTGATGGCCAGGCTGCGCGATCAGTCGGCCAAGCGTGACCCGCTGGCCGGGCTCAGCGCGCAGGAGCGCAGGATCCTGGAGCTGATCGGGGAGGGGCTGACCAACCGGCAGATCGGCGAGCGGATGTTCCTGGCCGAGAAGACGGTGAAGAATTACGTGTCGGCCCTGTTCGCCAAGCTGGGCATGGAGCGCCGGACCCAGGCCGCCGCCTACGCCGTCCGCGTCTTCGACGAGCAGCATGACGCCGGGAGTCCCGAGCGAGTAGGGACTTTGTGCCCTTGGGTCTGCGCACCCGCTCCGGGCATCCTGCATCCATGGACTCCGACGGCCTCGGCCCTGAAGCAACTGACCAGGGATGAATGCCTCCGCCTCATGGCGTCGGTGCCTGTCGGCCGGATCATCTATACCCGGCAGGCGCTGCCCGCGGTGGAACTCGTCAATTTCGCCCTTGACGACGGTGACATCATCATCAGGACGGACCACAGCGGCAAGCTGTCCGCCGCGACCCGCGGGGCAGTGGTCGCGTTCGAGGCCGACAGCATCGACCCCGCCCACCACGCGGGCTGGAGCGTCACCGTCATCGGGCAGTCGCGAGAGGTCACCGATCCGGACGAGATCGGCCGGCTGGAGCAGATCGGCCTCAGCTCCTGGGCCCCGGGTGGACGAGAGCACTTCATCCGCATTTCACCGGGGATCCTCAACGGACGCCGGCTATCCACTCAGCGCTAGGCGCACCATCACCTGCATCCTGCAAGAATGCGGCGGTGCGGATCCTTTCCCCAGAGCGTCTCAGCGCGGCGATCGCGTACCGGCTGTTCATGCTTAACGCCGGGCGGGTGTTCACGATCTAGGCGGTCCGTGATCAGTCCCGGGGCACGCGCCATTCCAGCCGGGTTCCTGGCGCGGGCGCGTCCGGATCGGCCGGGCTGAGCCGGAGCTCACCGCCGAGCTTGTCGGCCCGTGCGGCCAGGTTACGCAGCCCGCTGCGCCGGCCGTCGGCCGGGATGCCCACCCCGTCGTCGGTGACCTGGACGGAAAGGATCCCGTCCGGGCCGATGTCGACGGTCACCTCGACCTGGCTGGCGCTGGCGTGCCTGGCCGCGTTGGATAGCGCCTCGCGCAGCGCCGCGAGCGCCTGCTCGGCGACCTCCGGCCTGATCTCGCCGCCGAGACCAGATCCGAGCCGCAACGACGGGGCGAACCCGAGCAACGGGGTCATCTCCTCGACGAGGTCGACGATGTCACTGCGCAGATCCTGCCGACTGGCCGTGTCCCTGGTCTGCAGCGCGAAGATGGTGGCGCGGATTTCCTTGATGGTCTCGTCCATCGCGTCGACCGCGTTGGTGATCCGGCTCGCGACCTCCGGCCTGGTGATCATCGGCATCGTGCCTTCCAGCGACATGCCGGTGGCGTAGAGCCGCTGGATGACCAGGTCGTGCAGGTCCCTGGCGATCCGGTCCCTGTCCTCGTACAGCGACAGTAGTTCGGTGTCGGCACGGATCGCCGCGAGCTCGAGGGCGACCCCGGCCTGCGCGGCGAACGAAGCTACGACGTCCGCCTGTGCCTGCGGGAACGGCGCCGCGCCGTGGCTCCGGCCGACGGTGAGCACCCCGCGGACGTTCCCCGGCGCGCCGAGCGGAAATACGATCGCTGGCCCGATCTGACTCATGGCACCACGCGCGGCCCGGGCCGCGCGCTCATCGGCCGCAAAATCCGCGGAGGTCACCGGCTCGCCCGTGGCCAGCACCCGGCCGGACAGGGACTGCTCGGCCGACAGCACCAGGCCGCGAGCGGCTTCGGCACCGTCGCCCTCGGCCTGGGTGATGGTCAGTCGGCGTCCGTCATGGTCGGGAAGGGCCAGCACCGCGAGGTCGGCGCCGGACAGGTTCAGCGCCTGCCGGGTGATATCGGCCAGCACCTCATCGGGCGGGGAGCCGGATAGCAGCCGGGTGGTGACCTCGGCGCTGGCCTGGATCCAGCGCTGCTGGCGGCGGGCCGCCTCGTACAGGCGCGCGTTCTCGACCGCGACGCCGGCCGCGGCGCCCAGCGCGACCAGCACCGCCTCGTCGTCCTCGGTGAACTCCGCGCCGCCGCGCTTGTTGGTCAGGTACAGGTTGCCGAACACCTCATCGCGGACCCGGACCGGGACGCCGAGGAAACCGCGCATCGGCGGGTGCCCGTCGGGGAACCCCGACGAGGCGGCATGTTCGGATATGTCGGCCAGGCGCAACGGCCGGGGATCGTCGATCAGCAGGCCGAGCAGGCCGCGTCCCTCGGGCCAGTGGTGGATCCGGCCGATCTCCTCCTGGCTCAGGCCCACCGGGATGAACTCAGCGAGGCGCCTGTCGTCGCCGATCACGCCGAGCGCTCCGTAGGTCGCATCCACCAGGCCGACCGCGGTCTCGACGATCCGCGCCAGCGTCGACTCCAGGTCCAGACCGGAGCCGATGGCGACGACCGCCTCCAGCAGGCCGCGCATCCGGTCTCTGGTGGCGAGCACGGCCTGAAGCCGTGCCTGCAGCTCGGCGAGCAGCTCGTCCAGCTGCAGGTGCGGCAGCAGCTCGGGGCGGCCCGCACCAGGTACCACCAGCACATCCCTCCCGCTACCGACGCCATAAGGATAACTGGCGTCCGTAATCGCGCCTAGCCCGGGGATCCATGATCATTTATGCCGAACGGGCCGTGGTGCGTCTATCTGGCCAGCAGGAATGACGTCACCACATCCGCGAAGCCGTCCGGGTCTTCCCAGAACAGCAGGTGGCCCACGTCAGGAAGGGTGACGAGCCGAGCACCCGGGATGCGCTCGGCGAGCAGCTTCGCGTTGCGCGGGTCGACTACGGTGTCCGCGTCGCCGTGCAGGACCAGCGTTCGTGCCCGGATGCGGGCTTGCCTCAACTGGCCTGCGTACCGTGCTCCCGCGGCCGCCTGAGCCGACAGCGCTCCCGCGGCCGCTAGCCGGGAGCCCTGGAGCCTGACGAGGTGATCGACGAGTTCTGGCCGATGCCGGGCGGTGCGCGGGGACAGCGCATTTTCTGTGTGGCGGCGCAGCGCCGCATCGTCCGTCATGCCGCGGGTCGCGGCGATCAGCCGCATCGAGGACGCAGGCATCGGGTAGGCGAAAGGCCAGCCCGGTGTCGTGCAAGCCAGCACGAGACCGTCGACGCGCTCGGGGCGAGTGATCGCGAGCTCCTGGGCCACCATGCCGCCCAGGCTCGCTCCCAGCACGTGGGCCCTGTGTATCCCGGCAGCGTCGAGTACGGCGACGGCGTTGCCGACCATGTCGGCCACCGTAAACGAACCGGAAGGACGGTCGCTGCGCCCGGATCCCCGGTTGTCCAGCAGCACGAGCCGGAAGCGGCGCCCCAGATGCCCGAGCACCGGCTGCCACCCGAGACGGTCGAGTCCCATTCCCTGGACCAGGACCAGCCATGACCGCCTTCTGTGCACCGTCCCGCGCAGCTCGTAGGCGATCCGCAGTGCGCCGTTGCGGGCGTACCGATTCCGGTTCACCTCGCCTCGACCGAAGGTCCGGTGCATATAGTAAGCACTTGCTAAGTATATCAATCGCCCCTGCCTCACCGTCCGAGCGGGCTCGGCTACCTGAGCCACATCTGCATCTCGGGCAGGGAGCCGGCGGCGCGGCCCTGGCCGTGCTGCGCGCCGACAGGGTGCTGGCCGCACAGCACGGGTGGCTCGCTCCGCTGCTCCCCGACGATCAGACGCGCTCGAAGATCGCCGCGATGCCCTGTCCGCCGCCGATGCACATGGTGGCCAGGGCGTAGCGACCGCCGGTGCGCTTGAGCTCGTAGAGGGACTTGACGGCCAGGATGGCGCCGGTGGCGCCGATGGGGTGGCCGAGGGAGATCCCGCTGCCGTTCGGGTTGGTGCGCTCGGGCGGCAGGTCCAGTTCCCTGGCCACCGCCAGCGCCTGGGCGGCAAAGGCCTCGTTGACCTCGAACACGTCGATCTCATCAACCTTGATGCCAGTGCGGTCCAGCACCTTGCGCGTCGCGGGCACCGGGCCGATGCCCATGATCCGCGGCTCGACCCCGGCGTGCGCGTACCCGGTCAGCTTGCCGATCGGCGTCAGGCCACTGCTGGCCACAAACGATCCGGACGCGAGCACCACGGCCGCGGCGGCGTCGTTGAGGCCCGACGCGTTGCCCGCGGTCACCGTGCCGTCGGACGCGAAGGCGGGGCGGAGCTTGGCCATGTCGTCCAGGCTGACGCCGGGCCGGACGTGCTCGTCGGCGTCGACGACCGTGGCGCCCTTCTTGCCGGGCATCTCGATCGGGAGGATCTGCTCCTTGAAGTAGCCCGCCGCGGCGGCGGCCGCGGCCCGGCGGTGGCTCTCGGCGGCCAGGGCGTCCTGGTCGGCCCGGGACACGCCGAAGTCGGCGGCCACGTTCTCGGCCGTCACGCCCATGTGGCAGGCGTCGAACGGGTCGGTGAGCGCGCCGACCATGGGGTCGATCGCGACGCCGTCGTTCATCCGCTGGCCCCAGCGCAGGCCCGGCAGCCAGTACGGGGCGCGGCTCATCGACTCGGCCCCGCCGGCCACCGCTACCTCGCAGTCGCCCAGCATGATCGACTGCGAGGCCGACACGATGGCCTGCAGCCCGCTGCCGCACAGCCGGTTCAGGGTGAGCGCGGGTGTCCCGTTGTCCAGGCCGCCGTTCAGCGCCGCGACCCGGGCCAGGTACATGTCCCTGATCTCGGTGTGGATCACGTTGCCGAACACCGCGTGGCCGACCTGGCCCGGCTCCACGCCGGACCGGCTGACCGCCTCGCGCACTACCTTGGCGGCCAGGTCGCAGGGCGGCACGGAGGCCAGGCCCCCGCCGTACCTGCCGATCGGGGTCCTGACCGCGGACAGGACGAACACCTCTTCCATGACTCTCCTCATCTCACATGTCCAGGCCGCCGTTGACGGCCCAGATCTGCCCGGTGATGTACGACGATTCGTCGGCGGCCAGGAACGCGACCACCCGTGCTATCTCCTCCGGCTTGCCAGTCGGCCGACCGGTATCTGGCCGCGAAGCCGCTCCAAGACCTTGTCCGGGATGGTGGCCAGCATGTCGGTGGCGATGTATCCGGGGGTCACGCCGTTGACCGTCAGCCCGGGGCCGTCCCCGGCCGGGCGCTGTGACCGGTTCAGCATGAACACGGCCTCCCTGGCCAGGGACTTGGTGAGGCCGAACAGCCCCGACTTGGAGGCCGCGTAGTTCGCCTGCCCGATGTTGCCGGTCTCCCCGATCACCGAGGAGACGCTGATGATCCGCCCGGTGCCGCGCACCAGCATGTGCTCCAGCGCCGCCTGGGCCACGAAGAAGGCGCCGGACAGGTTGATGGAGATGACCCGGAGCCAGTCCTCGTCACCCATCTTGGCCACGGTCCTGTCGATGGTGATCCCGGCGTTGTTGACCAGGATGTCCAGGCGGCCGTGCTGGTCGATGACTTCGCGCACCACGCGCCGGCAGTCCTCTGGCTCGCCGATGTTCCCGTTGTGGACGGTGATCGTGCCCGGGTACTCGGCGTTCATGTCTTCCATGAACTTCTCCGCCGCCTCGTGCTGCCGCCAGTACCCGGCGGCGACGTGCGCGCCGTCCTGGGCCAGGCGATGGCTGATGGCGGCCCCGATGCCGCGGGTTCCCCCGGTGACCAGGGCCACCCGGCCCTCCAGCCGGCCCTTCGTGCCGGGCGGTCTGCTCTTCGGTCGCGGTCGTCATCATGCTCGCTCCTGTCTGTTTCGCTGGCGTAGCCGCCTTATGGCGGACGCTAGTTCCCGCCGTCCAGCGGGACCCGTGCCATACGTCCTGGCATGGCGGTCCGTTAGTCCCTGGACCGCGTCCCTCAGCGGCCGGCGCGGGCATTGCGCTGGAGCTGTGCCAGCACCGACGGGTCACGCAGCGTGGTCACGTCGCCCGGCTCGCGGTCTTCCGCGATGTCGCGCAGGAGCCTGCGCATGATCTTCCCGGACCGGGTCTTGGGCAGGTCGTCGGCCCAGATGATCCGGCTGGGCCTGGCCAGCTTGCCGATCTGGCGGCCGACGTGCTCGCGCAGCCTGGTCTCGAGATCCGCGTCGGGCACGGCACCCGAGCCCAGGGTGACGTACGCCACCACCGCCTGGCCGGTCAGGTCGTCGGCGGCGGCGATGACCGCGGCCTCCGCGACCACGGGGTGCGAGACCAGCGCCGATTCGATCTCGGCGGTGGACAGCCGGTGACCGGACACGTTGATGACGTCGTCGACGCGCCCGGTGATCCAGAAGTAGCCGTCCTCGTCGCGCCTGGCCCCGTCGCCGGCGAAATAGGCGCCGGGACCGAACCTGTCGAAGTAGGTCTGCACGTAACGATCGGGGTCGTTGTACAGGGTGCGGAGCATGCTCGGCCACGGCCTGGTCAGGGTGAGCAGGCCGCTGCCGTGGGCGATCTCGCTGCCTGACTCGTCGACCAGGGCGGCCGACACGCCGGGCAGCGGCCGACCCGCCGATCCCGGCTTGGCCGCGATGAGCCCCGGCAGGGTCGTGATCATGATGGCCCCGGTCTCCGTCTGCCACCAGGTGTCCACGATGGGGCAGCGCTCGCCGCCGATGACCGCGTGATACCACAGCCACGCCTTGGGGTTGATCGGCTCGCCGACCGTCCCCAGCAGCCGCAGCGACGACAAGTCGTGCTTGGCCGGGTAATCCTCTCCCCATTTCATGCAGGCCCGGATGGCGGTCGGGGCGGTGTAGAACACCGTGACGCGGTACCTTTCCACGATCTCCCACCAGATGTCCTTGTCCGGGTAGTCCGGAGCGCCTTCGAACATCACCGACGTGCAGCCGTTGGCCAGCGGGCCGTACACGATGTAGGAATGGCCGGTGATCCAGCCGACGTCGGCGGTGCACCAGAAGATGTCGCGGTCGACGTCGAGGTCGAAGACCATCGCCATGGTGGTGGTGACCCCGGTGAGGTATCCGCCCGTGGTGTGCAGGATCCCCTTGGGCTTGGCCGTGGAGCCAGAGGAGTAGAGCAGAAACAGCGGGTGCTCGGCCGCCATCGGCTCGGCCGGGCAGACCGGGCCGGCGCTGGCGATCAGGTCGTCGAACCACACATCCCGCCGTGGCCGCATGACACATTCGGCGCCTGTTGACCTGACCACCACGACCGTCCCCAGGTCCGGCAGATCCGCTATCACCTCATCGACCGCCTGCTTGACGGGGGTGAACTTGCCCTTGCGCCGGGCACCGTCCGCGACGATCAACGCCTTGGCCGCGGAGACCTCAAGCCGCTCACGGACCGCGGTGGGAGCGAAGCCCCCGAAGACGACCGTGTGCGGCGCGCCGATGCGGGCACAGGCGAGCATGGCCACGACGACCTCGGGGATCATCGGCAGGTAGATGCCGACGACGTCGCCTTTCCCGATCCCGCGCGCCTTGAGCGCGTTGGCGAGCCGCTGCACGTCGTCGAGGAGCTGGGCGTAGGTCAGCTCGCGTTCTTCGCCTTCCTCACCCCGCCAGTAGAACGCGACCCGGTCGCCGCGGCCCGCCAGCACGTGCCGGTCCAGGCAGTTGTAGGACACGTTAATGGTCCCGTCGGCGAACCAGGTGTAGAACGGCGGGTTGGTGTCGTCGAGCACCTCGGAGAACGGCGTGTCCCAGTGCAGCCGCTCCCGCGCCTGCGCCGCCCACCATGCTTCCGGATCGGCCGCCGCCTGCTCGTAGATGGCCGGGTCCCGCACCTGGGCCCGGGCGGCAAAGCCGGCCGGGCGGCGGGAACTGTCTCTACCTGCAGCAGAGCCTCGAGCCGGTCACCGAGCGAAGAATATGAATCTGACATGTCCGCTCCTTAGGGATTGTTCGTTCCTGACGTCGGGGCGCTCGTCAGCTGGAAGTGCTCCAGCTCCTCCTCGGTGAGCAGCCGTGACCTGATCAGGAAGCGGACGCCGTCCGGGGCCTCGACGGAGAAGCCGCTGCCCCGGCCGGGCACGACGTCGACGGTCAGGTGGGTGTGCTTCCAGTACTCGTACTGTGACCTCGACATCCAGAACGGGACCGGCCGGTCCAGCCCGGGCACCGGAAGCTCGCCCAGCAGAATGTCGACGTCGCCGGTCTGGAACTCCCCGTCCGGGTAGCACATCGGCGAGGACCCGTCGCAGCAGCCGCCCGACTGGTGGAACATGAGCGGCCCGTGCCGGTCGGCCAGCCGCCGCAGCAGGTCAGCTGCGGCGGCGGTCAGGTCGACCCGGCGTGGTTCGTCCGTGGTCATGGCCTAGAAGAAGCCGAGGGCTTTGGGGGAGTAGCTGACCAGCAGGTTCTTGGTCTGCTGGTAGTGCTCGAGCATCATCAGGTGGGTCTCGCGGCCGACCCCGGACTGCTTGTACCCGCCGAAGGCCGCGTGCGCCGGGTAGGCGTGGTAGCAGTTCGTCCAGACCCGGCCCGCCTGGATCTCCCGTCCGGCCCGGTAGGCCCGGGCACCGTCCCTGGTCCACACGCCCGCGCCGAGGCCGTAGAGCGTGTCGTTGGCGATCTTGAGCGCGTCGGCTTCGTCGGAGAACTTGGCGACCGACACGACCGGGCCGAAGATCTCCTCCTGGAAGATGCGCATCGAGTTGTCACCCGCGAAGATGGTCGGTGTCACGTAGTAGCCGCCGGCCAGCTCGCCGCCCAGGTGAGCCCGTTCGCCGCCGGTCAGCACCGTGGCCCCCTCGGCCTTGCCGATGTCGATGTAGGACAGGATCTTCTCCAGCTGGTCGTTGGAGGCCTGAGCGCCGATCATGGTCTGCGGGTCCAGCGGGTGACCCTGCTTGACCGCCTGGGTCCGGGCCACGGCGTCGGGCATGAACGTGTCGTAGATGTCGGCCTGGACGAGCGCCCGGGACGGGCAGGTGCAGACCTCGCCCTGGTTGAGCGCGAACATGGTGAAGCCCTCGAGCGCCTTGTCGTAGAAGTCGTCGTGCGCCGCGGCGACGTCGGAGAAGAAGATGTTCGGGCTCTTGCCGCCCAGTTCCAGGGTGACCGGGATCAGGTTCTGGCTGGCGTACTGCATGATCAGGCGGCCGGTGGTGGTCTCGCCGGTGAAGGCGATCTTGGCGATGCGGCTGGAGGAGGCCAGCGGCTTGCCGGCCTCGACGCCGAAGCCGTTCACGACGTTCAGCACGCCGGCCGGCAGCAGGTCGCCGATCAGCTCCATCACCTTCAGGATCGACCACGGCGTCTGCTCGGCCGGCTTGAGGACGACGCAGTTGCCGGCGGCCAGCGCGGGCGCCAGCTTCCAGACGGCCATGAGGATGGGGAAGTTCCACGGGATGATCTGCCCGACCACGCCGAGCGGCTCGTGGTAGTGGTAAGCGATAGTGTCGGCGTCGATCTCTGAGAGGCTGCCCTCCTGGGCCCGGATGGCGCCGGCGTAGTAGCGGAAGTGGTCCACGGCCAGCGGCAGGTCGGCGGCCAGCGTCTCCCGGATCGGCTTTCCGTTGTCCCAGGTCTCGGCGACCGCGAGCATCTCGAGGTTGTCCTCGAGCCGGTCGGCGATCTTGTTCAGGATGATGGCCCGCTCGGTGACGCTGGTCCTGCCCCAGCTGCGCTTGGCGCCGTGGGCGGCGTCGAGAGCCAGGTCGATGTCTTCGGCGCTGGACCGTGCGATCTCGGTGAACGGCTGGCCGGTGACCGGCGAGATGTTCTCGAAATACTCGCCCTTGCTCGGCGGGACGAACTCCCCGCCGATGTAGTTGCCGTACCGGTCCTGCACCGATGCGACGCTGCCCGGCTGACCGGGTGCTGCGTAAAGTCCCATGGTGATGCCCTTCGCTAAACGAGTTGACCGGGCCACCGTAGGAAACGCAACGTTGCAAGTACGTTGCGGCGTGCGTCAGCAGGCGAGGTCGGCGTCGAGTTTCGCGGCGGTCGCCGTGGCGAAGGGCCGCAGCGGCGACGACGCGGGGAGCACGGTGCACAGCCGCTGCCACATCTCCAGGTCATCCGCGCCCCAGCGGGACCTGGTCCAGCGGACCAGGTATTCGGGCTGGCCCGAGGCGAGGACCGCCGCCCGCAGCGCGCGCTCGAGATCCCCGCGCAGCTCCGCTACGCCGGGCGCCTCGCTGCGCGGCAGCAGCGGCCCACGGTACAGCCGGAGGGCCTCGGCCAAGTCGCCCACGGCCAGCTGCGCCGATACCGCGGCCCAGTCCGACGAGACCTCGCAGGTGAGCCGGTACGGGCGGGAGGAGAGCACCTGGCCGCCGAGCAGGGCGCGCAACCTGACGAGCTCGGCGCGCAGGGTGCTCGAGATCAGGTCGTCGGGATAGAGCAGGTACGCCAGCTCGTCGCCGCTCAGCCCGGCCGGGCAGGCGGCCAGGATGATCATGATCTCACTGTGCCGCGGGCTCAGCCGCAGGGTGCGGGGACCGATTGAGACGATGCATTCGGATCTGCCCAGGGCGGTGAGGCTGATCTCCGGGACAGGGTGACGCTGTCCCGGCGAGCCGGTCCCGCGCGGTTCCGGATACCGCGCGGCGGCCACCAGAGACTGCCTGGCCAGCTCGGACTCGGCCATCCGCGCCGCGGCCCTGACCATCGCGATCGTCTGCGGCGAGTCAACGCCGCGGCCGCCGGTGACATCTATGACGCCGAGGATCGCGTCCGATCCCGGATCGTGCACCGGTGCCGCGGCGCAGCTCCAGCGCTGCACCGGACGAACGAAGTGCTCGGCCGACTTGATGGTTACCGGGGCGTCCAGGCACAGTGCTGTCCCCGGCGCGTTGGTGCCCGCATGGCGCTCGTCCCACTGCGCGCCCTCGACAAACCCGATGGATTCGGCGCGGCGCAGTACCGCCGGCCTGCCGCGCACCCAGAGCAGCTGCCCGCGCTCGTCCGCGACGGCCAGCACGCTGTCACAGTCCTCGGCGGCGCGGCCAGCCACGTCGTACAGCAACGGGAAGACCCCGGCCAGCGGGTGCTCGGCCCGGTAGTCGGCAAGCAGGTCCGCCGCAAGCGTGATGGGTGGCGCGCTACTGTCCGCATTCACGCCCGCCGCCGCTGACCGCAGCCACGATTCGGCGACCATCCCCCGCACGCCCATCGGGACCGTCCCCCGCTCGAGCAGGTGCTCGCGGGACTTGCGGACGTCGGCGGCGGAGCCATGGCGGGATAGTCCGGGCAACTGCGCAGGAGTGACCATGATCAACCTCAGCAAGGTGGTACCGCCCGCCCGACTGCAAGGCGGGCATGCCGCATTATGGGCCGGCCGGGCAGGACGGTGTAAGGCATAAGGTCCCGGAAACCGCCGCCATCGGTCACACCACCCCCGGGGCGATCGGCCGTCAGGCCTGGCACAGCGTCAGCAGTACGAGGCGAGGGAAAGCCGGGCCTAGAGTCCAAGGTCCCGCCGCCTTCGGCCCGTTGACCCGATCAGGCCAGGCAGTGACCAAGGTCCCGGACCCTGTGGGCCACCTGGCCCTGGGACGCCAGGCCTGCCTGCTGGTCAGCTGGACCTAACGCCAGCGACGACCCAGGGACCAGCAAATGACCGTGCTCGAACTATCCCGGTGGCACTTCGCCGCGTCGCCCGCAACCGGACCGGAGTCCGTCGAGCCCGTCGGCGGGCGGCCATGAGGCCGCTGGACCCGCGGCTACTCCGCTACTCGGCCGCAGCCCGCGGTTACCTGGCGGTCACGGTCGGGCTCGGCCTCGCCGCCACCGCCCTGATCCTCATCCAGGCCAGCCTGCTGGCGCACGTCCTAGCCAGCGCGACGACCGGAACCGGCATCACCGTACTGGGCAGCACGCTCGGCGCACTCCTGGCCGTGCTACTGGCCCGGGCCGCTGCGAGTTACGGCGGCGAGGTCACCGCACTACGGGCAGCAGCCACGGTGAAGTCCCAGCTGCGGCGCCGTCTCGCCGATCACACGCTCAAACTGGGGCCGTCCTGGCTGGCCCGGAACCGGTCCGGTGAGGTCACCACCCTGGCCACCAGGGGCCTGGACGGGCTGGATGCCTACTTCGCCCGCTACCTGCCTCAGTTCGTACTCGCCTGCGTGGTGCCGTTCGCCGTGCTGATCCGGGTGGGAATCGCCGACTGGATCTCGGGTGTGGTCATCGGCCTCACCCTGCCGTTGCTCCCGGTTCTCGCGATCCTGGCCGGGCTGCACACTAAGGCGGCGACGCAGCGGCAGTGGCGGCTGCTCGCCCGGCTCGGCGGCCATTTCCTCGATGTGGTGGAGGGCCTGCCGACGCTCAAGCTCCTCGGCCGCGGCAAGCCCGAGGCCGAGGCGATCGGCAACGTCACCGGCGAATACCGGGCCGCGGCCATGTCCTCACTGCGCCTTGCGTTCTTGTCGGGCTTCGTCCTCGAGCTCGCGGCCGCGCTAGCCACCGCCCTGGTCGCGGTAGAGGTCGGGCTTCGCCTGCTGGCCGGGCACATGAGCTACCAGACCGCACTGCTCGTGCTGCTGCTCACGCCCGAGGCGTATCTGCCGCTGCGCGCGGTCGGCGCTCAGTTCCACGCCAGCGCCGAGGGCGCCGCCGCGGCGAGGGACGTCTTCGAGATCCTCGATACCCCGGAGCCCGCTAATAACATGGCATCGCCGTGCGGGCTACCGAAGACATCCGCTGCCGCTCGCCGCGTATCCCTCCGCAAAGACATCATCACGCTGAGCGGGGTCACGCTCAGCTATCCGGGACGAGACCACCCTGCCCTATCCGACATGAACCTGACGATCCATCCGGGAGACCAGATCACGCTTACCGGGCCGAGCGGGGCGGGCAAGAGCTCGGTGCTGGCGCTGCTGCTCCGCTTCGCCGAGCCCACCAGCGGGCACATCACGATCGGCGGCATCGACCTGACGTCCATTCCGCTTCACGAATGGCGCGGCCAGATCGGCTGGGTTCCCCAATGCCCCCACCTGTTCGCCGCGTCCGTGGCCGACAACATCGCGCTGGGCCAACCGGCGGCGAGCCGCGAGGCCATCATGCGTGCCGCGCGGGCCGCAGGAGCGGCAGAGTTCATCGAGAATATGCCGCGCGGCTACGCCACGGAGGTCGGGGAACGCGGGCTCCGGCTGTCTTCGGGACAACGCCAGCAGATCGCGCTCGCGCGCGCGTTCTTGCGCGATGCTCCGCTGCTCCTGCTGGACGAGCCCGCCGCTCACCTGGACGCGGCCAGCGCAGGTCAGCTGAACATGACCATGAGCACGCTGATGGCGGACCGTACCGTGATCCAGGTGACCCACGGTCCGAGCCGGGCACGCCGCGCGGGCCGGGTCTTCATCCTCGACCAGGGCACGCTCCACCAGGCAATTGCCCCGCTGCCGGCATCGGCCGCGCATGCCCCGCTGGAGGTGGCGTCGT
>CAVPLC010000112.1:0-26374 GCA_963705835.1 uncultured Actinomycetes bacterium | reverse complement strand
GTCAGCCGGAACCTGATGCGGTGGCTTTGGTGTGCGGCGGCGCGTCATTCGGCAAATCGCCGGGGGACGCCGCCGGGGATATGCCGGGCTCAGTGGCAGAGCTGTGCTCGACGACGGCGGGGCGCGCCGAGGTGTCGACGTGGAGCTGGAAGATGTCCGGGCGGTTGTAATGGCCGGCCGGCGTCCATGTAGCGGCGCCCGGTCAGGACGGCGCCCAGATCGAGGTCGGCGATGAGGATCTCCTGTTTCTCGCGTACCGGCCCGGCGAGAATGCGGCCGTCCGGCGCGATGATCACGGTGTTGCCTTCTTCCAGCCAGGGACCGTTGTCCTCCAGGTAGCCCGGCGGGACCAGTTGCTCGCGGTGGGGGAAGGCGGCTGGGATCTGGTCGGCGTGCAGCACCGGGTTGACGCCGACGACGAACATCCGGTTCTCGCGGGCCAGGTGCTGCAGCGTCGCGACCCAGCCGTCGCCGATCGCCAGCGTGGGGGCGATCCACAGGTCCACGCCCTGGGCGTACATGTGGAACCGGGCCAGCGGCATGTAGTTTTCCCAGCAGATCAGCCCGCCGAGGCGGCCGAACGGGGTGTCCACAACGCGCAGCGTCGACCCGTCGCCCATGCCCCACACCGTCCGCTCCAACCCGGTCGGGACGAGCTTCCGGTGACGGCCGGCGAGTGCGCCGTCGGGTGAGAAGTACAGCACGGTGTTGTAGATGGTCCCGCCGTGCTGCTCACGTTCCTCCACCCCGATGACCAGCCAGACCCCGTTGTCGCGGGCGATGGCGCCCAGCCGCTCGGTGGCCGGGCCCGGCACGACGACGGCGTTTTCGGCCAGCAGCCGGAACCAGTCCTCATCACCATCCCAGATCGGCCGCGTGTCGATCCAGATCGGCGTGCCCGGGATGAAGACCTCGGGGAAGGCCGCCAGCTGGGCGCCTTGTGCCGCAGCCTCAGCCGTCAGCGCGGCAACCCGGTCCAGGGTCGCGGCCTGGTCCATGAGTACGTAGCTCGCCTGCACGGCGGCCACTCGAAGTGATGTCATCTCGCTGGCCTCCTGGGCTGGATGCTATCCCTCGTCACTGTGTCAGGGCGTCCGGGGCACCTGGGCCGATCCAGATGCCGCGCGGATGAGGGCGCCGGGCTTCCTGCCGCCGCGCCCGCCGGGCCTCATTCGCCCCGGGTCCGCTCCTTCGAACTCGGAGTCCCCGAATCCGAACGGCCAGTCGTATCAGCGCCGGTCACCCGGCCCGCTGGCCAAGGTCAAAGGTGATGCCGTCGGCGACGTCGAAGAGCACCTGCTGCAGAGGCCGAGACAGGTCCCCATGCCAGGTCAGGACCGCCGCGGCGGTCAGGGGTGATCCTTGCACCCGGACGCGAACCATGCCGGTGGAGCCGGCGGCCGGATCCGCCGTTCCGGACCGGTCCCCGATGCGATGGCGGGGGCCGGTCAGGACCGCGGTGGGCCGGTCGATGGTGGCGGTGATGTCGAGCTTGCCCGCGAGACCTACCTGGACGCGCTGAACGCCGCGCTGTTCGCTGGCCGCCTGGCCAGTCCCGGCGGAAGCTCGCAGGAAGTGTCGCAGGCAGCGCGTGCGGCGCCGCGGCCGTCGCACCCGCCGCGCGCGCCCGACCTTCTCCTGGACGGGTTTGCCGCGCACTTCACCGAGGGGTACGCGGCAGGCAGCTCCCATTCTGCGGCGCGCGCTGAGCGCCTTCGACCGGGAGACGTCCGCGGAGGTGGAGCTTCGCTGGCTGTGGCTGGCCTGCGTCGCGGCCAGCCATCTGTGGGACTACGACCGGTGGGACAGGTTCTCCAGTCGGCACCTCCAGCTGACGCGTGAAGCCGGCGCGCTCAGCGAGCTTCCCGGCGCCCTCGGCAGCGCGCCCACGTGCTCTTCTTCGCTGGCGAGCTGGCCGCCGCGGCGTCACTAGTCGAGGAAGTGCAGGTTGCGGCCGAAGCGACCGGGATGAGGCTCGCGCCCTACGGTGCCCTGGGCCTGGCCGCGTTGCGGGGCCGCGAAGCCGAGACGGCCGCGCTGGCCAGCGCCACCAAGGAGGAAGTGGCGGTGCGGGGCGAGGGTATCGGGATCGGCATCAGCCGACTGGGCGACCGCGGTGCTCAGCAACGGTCTTGGCCGCTACGACCGTGCGCTGGCCGCAGCCGAACAAGCCAGCGCCTACCCCGCGGACGTCGCCTCAGCGAACTGGGGTCTGGTCGAGCTGATCGAGGCGGCCGCGCGCGCCGGGTCGCCCGAAGCCAGGACCGGCGCGATGCGGCGGCTGGCGGAGTCCACCAGTGTCAGCGGCACCGACTGGGCGCTCGGGGTGCAAGCGCGCTCCCGGGCCCTGCTGAGCGAGGGTGAGGCCGCCGACCGCCTGTACCGGGAGGCGATCGAGCGGCTTCGGCCGCACCCGGATGTGTGCGGAGCTGGCCCGCGCGCATCTGGTCTACGGCGAATGGCTGCGGCGCGAAAATCGCCGTATCGAGGCCCGCGAGCAGCTTCGCGCCGCTTACCAGATGCTGACCGCGATGGGCATGGACGGCTTCGCCGAACGCGCCCGCCGCGAGCTGCTGGCCACCGGGGAAACCGTGCGCAAGCGCACCGTCGACACCCTCACCGACCTCACCGCCCAGGAGGCCCAGATCGCCAAGCTGGCCCGGGACGGCCACACCAACCAGGAGATCGCCGCCCTGCTGTTCATCAGCCCCCGCACCGTCGAGTGGCACCTGGGCAACGTGTTCACCAAGCTCGGCATCACCTCCCGCAAAGACCTCCGCTGACGCGTCGTCCGATGCCCGGGCAGACGCCACTCAGGACGGCTGATCACGTCCTGCCTCCGGACCACTGCGGCCCGAACCTCGACCAGGCTGTCTCCCAGGCGGCGAGGCGCCGTCTGGTCAGGAGCGCGAGGGTGAGCCGCAGGGCGGCCAGCAGCGCGAGCGCCATGAAGGTCAGCGTCATGACCACGGCCAGCACCTCACTGGTCTGAGCGGATGTGCCGGTGCTCTGCCACCGCGCCCCGGCCCCGGCCGGGCCGCCTGCGTCGTCCCTGGTCAGGTACGTGGGGGAAGGAGCCTGGTGGGGTGCGACGGCCGTGACGTGGTGAGTCGGTGCAGCCTTCACCTGGGCCGTGGTGGCCCCCGTGTGGTAGGCCCATCCCGCGGCGCCGAGGCCGGCCAGCGGGCCGGCGATCAGGAAGGCGGCGAGCAGGCCGATCCGGATCCAGGCCTCGGCCCGGTCGCTGGCCCGGCGCAGCGGATTGCCGTCCAGCCCGAGCGCGCGGGCCAGCCGCGTACGGCCGCGGGGCTGGCCGGGCATCGTCTGCATCGCTCAGCCCTTGATGTACGAGACGGCCATGGCCACGACCGAGCCGGCCACGCCGAGGAAGGTCAGCAGCAGGATCGTGCGGGATAGCCAGCCGCTGCGGGCCTCGCCCATGGTGCCGCGGTCGGCGGCGATCCGGTCGATGAACCAGATGAGCGGGACGGCGATGATGCCGTTGAACACCGCGGCGAACACCAGGGCCTTGATCGGGTTGACGCCGATGAAGTTCAGGCCCAGGCCGATCAGCATGGACGCGGCGATGACCCCGTAGAAGTACCGGCCTTGCTTCGGCTTGAGGTCCAGGCCCTCCTTCTGGCCCCGCGCCTCGCTCAGCGCGTAGGAGGTGGACCCGGCCATCACCGGGATGGCGAGCATGCCGAGGGAGACGATGCCGAGGGCGAACAGGCCCTGGGCGATCTCCCCTGAGTGGGGGAAGGTCTGGACCAGCGGCTCCAGCGCCCGGGCCGCGTCGGCGGCGGTGTTGATCGTGGTGACGTGCGCGGCGTGCAGCACCGTGGCCGCGGTGATGATGATGAACCAGGACACGGCCTGGGAGATGATCATCCCGATGGCGTTGTCGGTGCGCAGGTCGCGCAGCGACCGCCTGGTCGGGCGGCCCTGGTTCTCCTCCACCTCCTGTGAGGTCTGCCAGAAGAACATGTACGGGGTGATCGTGGTGCCGATGACCGCGGTGATGACGTAGAAGAACGTGGCGGAGAACTGGATGTGCGGCACGAACGTGGCCCGCGCGATGGTGCCCCAGGGTTCGTGCACGAAGAACGCGGTGATCGGGTAGGCCAGCAGCGACACGGTCAGCCACTTCAGGACCTTGGCGTAGCGGCGGTAGCTGACGGTTATCTCCAGGGTCAGGATCGCCACGGTGAAGATGACCATCAGGACCGCCACCGGAAGGTGGATGATCAGCCCGGCCGAGGCGCCAAGCGCGCCGATGTCGGCGCCGATGTTGATGACGTTCGCCACGGCCAGGAGCGTGACGAGCAGGCGCAAGGTGCGCAGGCTGTACCAGTTCTTGATGTTGCGGGCCAGCCCCTGGCCGGTGACGTTGCCGATCCGGCCGCACGCCTCCTGCACCCCGGTCACCAGCGGCAGCATCCAGGCCGCGGTCCACAACTGCCCGTAGCCGAACTGGGCGCCGGTCTGGGAGTAGGTCGCGATGCCCGACGGGTCGTCGTCGGCCGCCCCGGTGACCAGGCCCGGGCCGAGGATCCCGAGCAGGTGACGCCACCGGTGACGCTCGCCGCCGGATGCGGGTGGCGGGGTCTTCGGGTCGGGGGCCGGGGACGTGTCGCGGAGTTCGGTGGTCATGGCCGTTTCCTCTAAGCCGTGCGTTTTCGGGTCAATACCATTGCAGCTGAAATTGGCGCCGCTGGCCAAAAGCTGATGACTATAGCGCTATTGACGCCGGGTTTGTGAAACGCTTACCGGTGCGAGCATGAGGGCTCGTTCGGAAAATTCTTGGGTTTTACCGAGTGTGCGAGGTCAGCCGGTGACGTCGAGGTAGTCGTTGACCTGGGTCACGCCGCCGGCCATCCAGGCGGCGCCGACCACCGCGTCGTGCTCGGCCCAGGTGCGGACGTGCCCGCCGAGCGTCACCGTGTTGCCGCTGGCGTCCACGGAGACGTCGCTGTCGTCTTCGACCAGCGCGCTGCGGTCCAGTGGTCAGCCACGCGTCGTCGCGGTAGTCGGCGTCCGGCAGCACGACCTCCAGGTGGTTGTGCAGATTCTTCACGCCGGCGACGCGCTGCGCGGCGGCGGCAGCCTCCAGGTACTGCGGATAGCTCGGCACGGTGCCGTTCAGCGCCACCTCCCCGTTCATGTTCCTGACGGTGATGTCCGTGGTGTCCACGAGCGGGTCGAAGGTGAGCTCTGCTCGGACCGACTCGCGGATATCCTTGGTGGTGCCCCATTTCGGTATGACCTTTCTCGAGCCAGTGGAGCGGCGATATCGTCGTCTACCGAAAAGTTCACGTGGTGATCGCGCGTTGGTAAAGGTGACCGTGGCTCTCGTGATATTGGCGTTCGCTATTCCCGCCGCGCGCCCCGCTCGGCGCTCACACGACCAGGGCGGTGCCGCGCGTCCCGTCCAGCGGGATGGTGGCCTCCGCGGCGTCGAAGACGACCTGCTGGAGCGGGCGCGACAGGTCGGCGCTCCACACGAGAGCGGCCGTGGCGGTCAGCGGATGATGCTCGAGGCCGACCGGCACCATGTCATGGGCGACCGTCGGCCGGGGCAGCCAGGCCAGCGCGGGCCGGCTTCCGGCGATGACGCTGGGGCCGGTCAGCACCGCGGTAGGCCGGTCCGCGGTCGCGGCGAAGGCGAGGTCCATCTGCAGCGAGCGCCGCAGCGGCGGGTCGCTGAATTCGAAGCGCGGATCCACGGCCCGCAGGACCCGTGTCCAGGCGTCGTAGGTCCCCGGCTCCGTGCGGCGCGGCCCGTGGATGACATCCATGCGGGCCAGCTCGCCGAGGCTGATCGTCCCGCGGCGCGCCGCCGGGTGTCGCGAAGGAACCCACACGTCGGGTTCGAATTCACCGAGGCTCATGGCATCGAGCGGGGCGGGCAACGCCTCGGGGCTGGCCGTCAGCCAGCCCAGGCCGGCGTCGGCCCGGCGCTGCAGGATCGGCGAGAACTCGGCGTCAAGAGGGGTTTCCAGCCAGGTGATTTCCACCTCCGCGGCGGCCGCCGCCGATCGCAGCGCGGAGGCGGCCTCGACCGCGAGGGCATCGGGCAGACCGGGCGGCACGACGACGCGCAACCGCTGCCGTCCCAGGCCCGCCGCCTGCCGGGTCCGGTTCACCTCGTGGTCTACGAGCGACAGCACGTTGCGGGAGGCGTCCAGCAGCACGGTGCCGGCGCTGGTGAGCCGCAGGCCTTCGCGTCGGCGTTGCAGCAACGGGGTGCCGACGATCTCTTCCAGCCGCCGGATCTGCTGGCTCAGGGTGGGCTGGGCGATGAACATCCGCTCCGCGGCGCGGGTGAAGCTGCCCGCGTCGGCGAGCGCCACGAAGTAGCGCAGATGCCGTAGTTCGATAGCCAGCGGCGCCCCTGACGCCGCCGCGGGCGGCTCTTCTGGCGCCGCCTGGGCCCGGTTCATGTCGGTCCTGCCTATGGTGATCATGCTCGTTTTCTGATCGGGCAACCCGACGTTACCGCCGGGCCCGTGCCCGGGCATCGGGCGATCAGGACGAGGTTGCGGGCCGCCGTCGTGCCGCACGCACAACCAGCCGCACGCACAACCAATCGGTAAGGATCTCAGGCGTGGTCGACGAACAGGTCGGCCTCCGGCTCGGCGCCGGGCTGGTAGGCGTACCGGTCGAAGTCGGTCACGCCCTCGGCGGCCAGCACGTCCTCGCACAGGAACGCGTTCCCTGTGCAGTCCCGGCTGGGCCTGGTGATCACCGCGTACGCCGCGTCGGAGTACAGCTCGGGCTTGCGGGCCCGGGTCATCGCTTCCTCGCCGCCGAGCAGGTTCTGCACCGCGGCGGTGGCGATCAGCGTCCGCGGCCACAGCGCGTTGGAGGCGATGCCGTCGGCGGCGAACTCGGCGGCGAACCCCAGGGCGCACAGGGTCATCCCGTACTTGGCGATCGTGTAGCCGACGTGCGGGCCGAGCCAGCGAGGCTCCAGGCTGACCGGCGGGGATAGGGTCAGGATGTGCGGGTTCGCCGCTCGCTTCAGGTGCGGGATGCAGGCCCGGCTGACCACGAACGTGCCGCGGGTATTGATCGACTGCATCAGGTCGTAACGCTTGATCTCCAGCGCCTCGGTGCCGGACAGGTTTATCGCCGAGGCGTTGTTGACGCACACGTCGATCCCGCCGAACCGCTCGGCGGCCTGCGCGACGGCCCGCTCGACCTGAGCCTCGTCGCGGATGTCGCCGACCATCGGCAGCGCGCGGCCGCCCGCCGCCTCGATCTGCGCCGCCGCGGTGTACACCGTCCCCTCCAGCTTGGGGTGCGGCTCGGCCGTCTTGGCCACGATCGCGACGTTGGCGCCGTCCCGCGCCGCCCGGATCGCGATGGCCAGGCCGATGCCACGGCTACCGCCGGAGATGAACAAGGTCTTGCCCTCGAGTGTCATCGCTGCTCTATTCCTCTCCGGCCTTCGCGGCGACCGTGCGCACGCATCACTTCCGCGTCAGCCTGGCTCCTTGGTCTCGCTCAGGCGGCGCCGGGATGCTTCCACCTCAGCCTCGGCGGCGGCGCGGTCGGCCCAGGCCGTGTCCCGGACACCCTTGCCCGGCTCCAGCTCCTTGTACACGGTGAAGAAGTGGTGGATCTCCAGCCGGTAGAACTCGGGTATGTCCTCGAGCTCGCGCATGTGGTCCTGCCGCGGGTCGCCGTCCGGGACACAGATGACCTTGTCGTCACCGCCCTTCTCGTCGGTCATCCGGAACATGCCGATCGGGCGGCTGCGGATCACGCAGCCGGGGAACGTGGGCTCCTGGACCAGGACCAGCGCGTCGAGCGGGTCGCCGTCCTCGCCCAGGGTGTCCGGTATGAAGCCGTAGTCGGCCGGGTACTGCGTCGCGGTGAACAGCGTCCGGTCCAGGCGGATCAGGCCGCTTTCGTGGTCGACCTCGTACTTGTTCCTGCTGCCGCGCGGGATCTCGATCAGGACGTCGAACTCCATGGTGTTCAGTGCTCCCGGGTTCAGGCCGGCGGCGTGCTGAGCAGCAGCGGGTAGGCCCGGCGGTCCATCCCGGCCTCCTTTCGCGGTGTGCTCCATGACGCTAGGCCGGGGTGGACTCGCGGATAACGTGCTGGCGGCACGAGGCTGGGCCGTTTCCTCGGGCCGCCGGCACAAGGCTTGTGCCGGCGTACCAACGGCCGGGGACAGGCTTGATACCGGAGACCGACGACCGCCCGGGCCCGCGGCCGGACAATGAGCAGCGTGACGAACCTGGCCCAGAACCTGACGGACACCACCCGGGCCCACGCCGGACGGGTGGCCGTGCGGGTGGACAACGCGGCGATGACGTACCGGGCCCTGGACGAGGCGAGCGCCCGGGTGGCCGGGCTGCTGCACGAGCGCGGCCTCAAGCCCGGCGACCGGGTCGGGATCATGATGCCGAACGTCGCCGAGGTCCCCGTGGTGTACTACGGCGTGCTCCGGGCCGGCGGCGTGGTCGTCCCGATGAACCCGCTGCTCAAGGCGCGGGAGGTCGCCTATTACCTGGGCGACTCCGGGGCCGGGCTGGTCTTCGCGTGGCACACGTTCGCGGACGCCGCCCGCGCCGGCGCCGACCAGGCCGAGGCGGAATCCATCGTCGTGGACGGGGTCAGCTTCCCCGACCTGCTGGCCTCGGCCGCCCCGGATGACCAGGTGGCGGAGCGGGACGACGAGGACACCGCGGTGATCCTCTACACCTCAGGCACGACCGGCCACCCGAAGGGCGCCGAGCTCACCCACCACAACCTCATCAGTAACACCGAGGTGACGCGGGCCGACATCGTCCGCGCGCGCCCGGACGACGTCATATTCGGCGGGCTTCCGCTGTTCCACGTGTTCGGGCAGACCGTCGCGCTCAACGTGGCGGTGGCGTCCGGGGCGTGCCTGACCCTGCTGCCGCGGTTCGACGCCGAGCACGCCCTGCGGATCATCGCCGGCCACCGGGTCACCGTCTTCGAGGGCGTGCCGACCATGTACGTGGCGCTGCTGCACCAGCCCGACCGCGCCGACTACGACACCTCCTCGCTGCGGATGTGCATCTCCGGCGGTGCGGCCTTGCCGGTCGAGGTGCTGCGCGGGTTCGAGGAGGCGTTCGGCGTCCCGGTGCTGGAGGGATACGGCCTGTCGGAAACCTCGCCGGTCGCCTCGTTCAACCACCCCGACCGCGAGCAAAGGCCCGGCTCGATCGGCACCCCCATCCGGGACGTGCGGATGCGGGTCGTGGACGCCGAAGACCACGAGGTCCCTCAGGGTGAGGTGGGCGAGATCGTCATCCGCGGGCCGAACGTGATGAAGGGCTACTGGCACCGCCCCGAGGCCACCGCCGAGGCGATCCGCGACGGCTGGTTCCACAGCGGCGACCTGGCCCGCGTCGACTCCGACGGCTACTTCTACATCGTCGACCGGAAGAAGGACCTGATCATCCGCGGCGGCTACAACGTCTACCCGCGGGAGATCGAGGAGGTGCTCTACGAGCATCCCGCGGTCGCCGAGGCCGCCGTGATCGGCCTGCCGCACGCGTCCCTGGGCGAGGAGGTCGGCGCCGCGGTGGCCCTCAAGCCGGGGGCCGCCGTCACCGCCGAGGAGCTGCGCGACTACGTCAAGGGCCAGGTCGCGGCGTACAAGTACCCGCGCCACGTGTGGATCGTCGACGCGCTGCCGAAGGGCGGGACGGGCAAGATCCAGAAGCGGGATATCGTCATCCCGGCCGACCTCACGGCGCCGAATTTGCCTGGGCCTTCGGCCGCGGCGCCGTGAGGCTGCTGCTGCTCGCTCCGCCGGGCGCCGGCAAGGGCACCCAGGGCGAGCGGCTGGCGGCCTGGTCCGGCGTGCGGCACATCGCCGCCGGTGACCTGCTGCGGGCCGAAGCCCGCGCCGGGGGCCGGCTGGGCCGAGAGATCGCCGCCTGCCAGGCCCGCGGTGATCTGGTCCCCGACCAGATCGTGCTGGACGTGCTGACCCCGGCCGTGGTCGAGGCGGCCGCCCGCGGCGGGTACATCCTGGACGGCTTCCCGCGGACCCTCCCGCAGGCCACCGCCGCGGCCGAACTCGCGGCCCGGCTCGGCGTGACGCTGGACGCGGCGGTCTACCTGTACGCGCCGGAGGCGGTGCTGACCCGGCGGCTGCTGGCCCGCGCCAGCCAGGGCGGCCGCGCCGACGACGTCGCCGACGTGATCGGGCACCGGCTCCGGGTGTTCGCCGAGACGACGGGCCCGCTCGTCCCCTACTACACCGAACGCGGCATCCTGGTCTCGGTCGACGCCGACCAGCCACCCGATTCCGTCACCGCCGGCATCCAGGCCCGGCTGTCCGCACTGCCGCTGACCCCCGTGCGTGGTCACCGGCCAGGCTCTCCTTCTTGACCCTCATCGAGGGCCGTTGCGATCCGCTCGTCCCCGTCACCGACGGGGAACGGGAAGAGGGCGTGATCTGTGCCGCTGGACGCGGATCTTCATGATGTGATCCTTCATGGCGCCGGGGGCCTCGTGGTGGCCGGTCCCCGCGATCGGTTCCTGTCATGTCCAGCCTCACCAGCGGTAGGGTGAGTGGTCGTCACACGCCGGGGTGATTCGCTGCGGCGCGGGAACCGCTACCCGTGGCATTGCCTCTGGGCGGGGGCATACGTTACAACCATGTGGCCCATCGAACGGCCGCCGAAGTGGGTGAACCGCAGCCCCGAGCTCGCGACCCTGCGTTCCGGCGTCGACGCTCTCCGCCGTGGTGAGGGCGCAGCGGTCTGGGTCGAGGGCGAGCCTGGCATCGGCAAGTCGTCTCTGGTCGTCGAGGCGCTGGCGGGAACGGGCGAGCTGGGATGGGACGTCGGGTGGGGGATCGCGGACCAGCTCGCCGAGCGGATGCCGCTGAGCGTGATGCAGGACTGCCTGCAGGTCCGGCTGGGGTCGCCCGACCCTCGCCGCGCGCACGCCGCCAGCCTGCTCCGCAGCCAGCGCCTCGGGCTGTTCGCCGACGGCGAGGCGTCGGTTTCCAGTGTCGAGGTCCTGATGGCGCTGGCGGACGAGCTGTGCGCGGCCGCCCCGACGGTGATGGTCATCGACGACCTGCAGTGGGCCGACGACGCGTCGCTGCTGGTCTGGCACCAGCTCGCCGCCTCCATCGATCAGCTGCGGCTGCTCCTGATCGCCACGTGCCGGTCGGATCCGCCCCGGCCGGAGGTGCAGCAGGTGCGCGCGTCTCTCGCCCGCCGCGGCCGGGCGCTGGTCACGCTCGGGCCACTGCCAGAAACCGATGTGGCCGCCCTCGTCACGGCCATGCTCGGAGCGCCGCCCGGGGATACACTGCGCCAGCTGACCGCTCAGGCCGACGGAAATCCCCTGTACCTGCGCGAGCTGGTCGACGCCCTGGCGCGTGAGCGGGCACAGGCCAGTCTCGCCGGCGCCGTCGCCGCGGTCCGGGAACAGCTGCCGGCCTCGCTGGCCGCCGTGCTGAATGACCGGCTCAGCTCCGTCTCGGCGCAGACGGCGCAGATCCTCCAGACGGCCGCGCTGCTGGGCGGGAAGTTCGCGGTCACGGACCTGGCCGTGCTGCTGCGCAGGCCCGTGTCGGAACTGGCCGCGGGTCTGCAGGAGGCCGTGGCGGCCCGCATCCTGGTCGGCTCGGGTTCCGAACTGGCCTTCCGGCATCAGCTGATCCACCAAGCGCTCTATGCGAGCATGCCGGCGGCACTGCGCACGGCGCTACACGCCGAGGCGGCGCGTGAGCTCGCGGCCACGGACGCCGATGCCCTGAGCGTCGCGCAGCAGCTTTTCGCGGCGGGACAGCCCGGGCAGGACTGGGCTCGCGCCTGGCTGATCCAGACCGCGCCCACGCTGACCACGCAGGCGCCGCAGCTGGCGGCAGACCTGCTGCGGCGGGAACTGGACGAGACACCCAGCGGTCACCAGGCCTGGGACGGGCTGACGGCCAGCCTGGTCCGGGCCCTGCTCGCTATCGGTTCGTATGACGAGGCGGCCCAGCGGGCCCGAGCGGCGCTGCCGCTGATGGCTGACCCGGTGCGGCGAGCCGAGACGTACTCGGTGCTCGCGCGCGCCCAGATCAGCGCCGGCCGCGGTGATGAGGCGATCACCACCATGCGGCAGGCCCTGGCGTCGGCCGGCCTGCCCCGCACCTGGCAGGCCCGGATGCTGGCCTTGCTCGCGATGCTCGAGCGGGCCGACACCGGCGACCTGGACACGGCGGACGCGACCGCCCGGCAGGCCCTCACCGTCGCCGAGGAGGCAGGCGACGCGTTCGCGACCGCCCACGCCCTGACCGACCTGTGGCTGAGCCATGGCATCAGGCGCGACCATGCCGCCGCGCTCGGCTACGTCGACCAGGCGCTGCGCGTGCTCGGCGACGATCCCGGCTACGCGGATCTGCGCTCGTTCGCCCTCGATGACCGTATCTTCACCCTGCAGAATCTGGACCGCTGGCCGGAAGCCGAGCTCGCCCTCCAGGGAGCCAGGGAGTCCGCCCGGCGCAGCGGCAGTCCCGACCGCACGACCTGGGTCACCGCCGCGGTGTTGCGGTACTGGCTCGGCCAGTGGGACGACGCGCTGGCCGAGCTGAGCCCGGATGAGGGTGATGCCCCCGGGCTCACGTACACGTTCCTGCGCGAGCGCTGGCCAGCGCTGCTGGTCCACGGTGTCGCCGCGCTCATCGCCGGGCGCCGGGACCAGCGGACCACGGCCGGCCAGCATCTCCGCGCGGGCCTGGCTCTCCCCGTCCTGAGGATCGTCGACCGGGAGAACCGGGACTTCCTCATCGCCGCGCACGCCGTGGCGCTGGAGCAGCGCGGCGAGACGCATCAGGCCATGCAGGCGCTGGCCGCGATCTTGCCCCGGCACGACGGCGAGATGACCCTGGTTCACCAGTGGCTACCGGACCTCGTGCGGCTCGCGATCGCCGCCGGCGACCGGCAGATCGCGCGGACCGCGGCGCAGGCCTGCCAGGCGGAGGCCGCGGCGGAAACCCAGCCGGCCCGCGCGGCCGCGGCCAGCCTGCGGTGTCAAGGCCTCCTCAGATCGGACCCGGTCCCGCTCGGGGACGCCGTCGCGCACTACCGAACGATCGGCCCGGCCGCGGAATTGCCCGCCGCGCTGGAGGACCTGGCGGCCGTGCTGGCCGAGCGCGGCCGGCAAGAGGAGGCCCGGGCCGCGCTGAACGAGGCCGTCAGTCTGTATGAGGGCCTGAACGCCCGCTGGGACATCCGCCGGGCCGACAGCCGGCTTCGCCCCCATGGCATCAGGCGCGGCGTCCGCGGTCCGCGCGGGCCGCGGGCCGCCTCCGGCTGGGAGGCGCTCACGCTGACGGAGGTCAAGATCGCCGCCCTGGTCGCCCGGGGCGACTCGACGTCGGAGATCGCCCGCGGCATGTTCTTGTCCCGGCGCACGGTGCAGACCTACATCTCGCACATCCTGGCCAAGCTCGGCGCCAAGAGCCGGGTGGAGATCGTCCGCGAAGCGCTGCGCCACGGCATCTCCGCATAGGGGCGACGCGGCGGACCGCGAACAGACCGCGAACAAGAACCGCGAACAGGAACCGCGAACAGAACCGCTCCCGCCGCGAGTTTTGTCGTCAGATGACGACTATTCATCGCCCGGCCCGGGGGATTGTCTAGAAACGTGGCACGCAGACCTAGGCCGGCAACATGCGCACGCTAGCCACCCTCCAGGTAGTCCCGCGCGAGCTGAGACCCTTCCTGGTCCGTCCTGACGGGTCCGGCCACGCCGCGGTTGGCCTGGCGGCGCGAAGTGGCGCCACGGCGTCCGCCGGCGAGTACGGAACCCCTGATGTTCCCGCCGCTCCTCCGGTCGCAGGTGGAGTCGTGTCCCGGTGCGCGCTGTTCGGGCGGCTGGCCGAGGCGGAACGCGTCGTTCAGATATCGGCGCCGGCGGGAAGCGGGAAGACGGTGCTGATGCGGTCGTGGATCGCCGAGGCCGGCCTGGCCCGGCACGCCGCGTGGGTACCGGTGGACGGCGAGGAGCGTGATCCACAAGCGTTCTGGATCTCGGTGGCGGACGCGCTGCGGGGCACGGCGGCCGGGTCGGCGCTGGTGCGGCCGCTGACCGCGGCGCCGGGCCTGGACGGCTGGGCGGTGGTGGAGTGCCTGCTGAAGGACCTGGCCCCGCTGGAAGACCGGCTGTGGCTGGTGATCGACGATGCGCACTTGCTGGGTCCTGGTGAGGTGCTGCCCCAGTTGGAGCTTCTGGTGCTGCGCGCGCCGCCAGAACTGCGATTCGTCCTCGCGACCCGGCACGACCTGAGGCTGGGGCTGCACCGGCTGCGGCTGGAGGGGGAGCTGACCGAGGTCCGTGCGGCCGATCTGCGGTTCAGCCTGGCCGAGGCGCGGGCGCTGTTCGGCGCGACCGGGGTGGAACTGTCGGCCGACGCGCTGGCCCGGTTGCACGGACGGACCGAGGGCTGGGCGGCCGGGTTGCGGCTGGCCGCGCTGTCGCTGGCCGGGCACCCGGACCCGGAGCAGTTCGCCGCGGAGTTCTCCGGCACCGACCGGACGGTGGCTGAATTCCTGCTGGCCGAGGTGCTGGACCGGCAGAGCGAGGAGGTGCGGCGGCTGCTGCTGCGCACCTCTGTGCTGGACCGGGTGTCCGGCCCGCTGGCGGACGTGCTGACCGGAAGCTCGGGCGGGGAACGGATCCTGCAGGATCTGGAGCAGGCCGGCGCGTTCGTGGTCTCGCTGGACGCGGGCCGGTCGTGGTTCCGCTACCACCGGCTGTTCGCGGACCTGCTGCAACTGGAGTTGCGCCGCACCGAGCCGCATGAGCGGGCCGCGCTGCACCGCGCTGCCGCCGCGTGGCTGGCCGAGCACGGGCACCCGGTGGAGGCGGTCCGCCAAGCCCAGGCCGCCGAGGACTGGGGGATGGCCGCCCGGCTGCTGTCGGACCACTGGCTCGACCTTTTCCTCAGCGGGCGGCGCGCCACCCTGGTCGAGCTGCTGGCCCGGTTTCCCTGCCGGGCCGTCGCGGCCAGCCCGGAACTTACCGCTGTGCGAGTGGCCGGCGATCTGACCGGGGGATCCCTGCAGGACGCCGGACGGCACCTAACCGTGGCCACTGGCGCGCTGGCGTCAGTGCCCGCCGACCGTCGGGGACGCCTTCAGGTCCTGCTCTCCGTGTTGCGGCTCTTCCTGGCCCGGCGCCTGAACGACTTCCCGGTCGTGGTCGAGGAGGCGCAGCGGCTGCTCGCTCTCATGAAGACGGCCGAGGCCGCGCAGCTCGGGTTGGGCGAGGATCTGCGCGCTGCGACGTTCATCAGCCTCGGTATTGCCGAGATCTGGGCCCTTCAGTTCGAGGATGCCGAGCGGCATCTGGAGCAGGGCGTTGACCTGGCGCGCCAAATCGGGCGGCCGTATCTGGAGCTCTACGGCCTGGCCCACGGGGCGCACTGGATGCTGCTGTTCCGGCCCGATGCGTCGCAGGCGGAGCGGAGCAGGCAGGCGATCGAGCTGGCGGAACGGCACGGCTGGGGCGAGGAGTCGCTCGCCGGGATGGCCCACGCCCAGCTCGGCATCGTGATGCTGTACCAGGGGCGGCTGGCTGAGGCAGAGCCGTGGCTGGAGCGCGCCGAGCGCACCCTGCGTGCCGAGGTGGAACCGGCCGCCGGGATGAGCCTGCGTTATGCTCGGGCGGTCCTGGAACTGGCCCGGGGCCGCTATCCGGAGGCGCTGGCGGCGTTCCGCCGCGCCGAGAAGCTGGCCGCGACGCTGGTCAAACCGCACACCTTCGTGACGGCGATGCGATCACGGATGCTGCAGACGCTGGTGCGGCTGGGCCAGACCGGACGCGCCGAGCAGGCTCTCGCCGAACTGGGCGAGCACGAGCGAGCCAGCGCGGAGATGCGCACCGCCGTGGCGGCGCTGCGACTGGCCTCCGACGACCCGCGGGCGGCGGCCGATGCGCTCGCGCCCGTCCTTGACGGCTCGCTCTCCGGGGTCCGCCGGGTCCCGATGGTGACGGCGCTGCTGCTTGAGGCAAGAGCCCGCGACGCGCTGGGCGACCAGGCCGCCGCCGGACGTGTCCTGGAGCGGGCGCTGGACATCACCGAGTCCAACGGCATAGTCCTGCCGTTCCTCCTGGATCCCGCCCCGGCGCTGCTCGAGCGGCACCGCCGGTACCGTACCGCACATAGCTCCGCGCATCCCGCCCTGATCTCCCAGATCCTGAACCTGCTCCAGAGGCCGACCAGTACCGTCCCGCCGCCCGGCAGCCAAGCGCGATGGGCCCGCAGCCGCGGCCTGGATGAACAGCTCACCGACAGCGAGACCCGCGTCCTGCGGTACCTGCCGACCCACCTCACGGCGCACGAGATCGCGAACGAGCTGTTCCTCTCGATCAACACCGTCAGCACCCACACGCGCCACCTGTACGCCAAGCTCGGCGTCCACAGCCGCCACGAGGCGGTGGACCGTGCCCGCGCCCTGGGCCTGGTCGCGCCCTCCGCGCGAAGGGCCTAAACCGGCTGGCTCATGCTCTTGTCGCCTCGGCCTGCACGGGGGACGCCCGCCGGGCTTCCGGCAGGCCCAGGTGCTCGGCCAGCCACGGCCCGGTCGCGCTGCCCGGGGCCCGCGCGACGTCCTCTGGCGTCCCCGCCGCGAGGATGTGCCCGCCGTCCGGGCCGCCGCCCGGGCCCATGTCGATGAGGTGGTCGGCGGCGGCGAGCAGGTCCAGGTCGTGGTCGATGACGATGATCGTGGCCCCCGCCGCCAGGAGCCGGTCGAACACGCGGGCCAGGGTGGCCACGTCGAGCGGGTGCAGGCCGGTGGACGGCTCGTCGAAGATGTACAGCGCGCCGCGCTGGCTGGCGCGCAGCCGGGAGGCGATCCGCAGCCGCTGCGACTCGCCGCCGGACAGGGACGGCGTGGGCTCGCCCAGCCGCAGGTAGCCCAGCCCGACCTCGCTGACGGGCCGCAGTGCCGCGGCGATCAGGGCCCGGTCGGCGAACCGCGCCACGGCGTCGTCCACGCTCAGGCCGAGCACGTCGGCGATGGTCAGCCCGTCGACCCGGACGGCCAGGGTGGCGTCGTTGAAGCGGGCGCCGTGGCAGGTCGGGCACTGGACGGCGATGTCGGGCAGGTACTGGACGTCGAGGTCGATGTGGCCGAGCCCGCGGCAGGTCGGGCACTGGCCCTCCACGGTGTTGAACGAGAAATGCCCGGGCTTCCAGCGCCGGCGCCGGGCGTAGGCGGACTCGGCGAACACGCGGCGGATCTGGTCGAACGCACCGGAGTAGGTCGCGGGTGTCGACCGCGCGTTCTGGCCGATCGGCGACGCGTCCACCTGGACGACCTGGCGGATGTCGCCGAGGTCCAGGCGGCGCACGTGCCCGGGCAGCGCCGACCCGCCCAGCAGCGCCCGCGCGGCCGGGATGAGGCTGTCCAGGACGAGGGCGGTCTTCCCGGCGCCGGACGGCCCGGCCAGCGCGGTCAGCCGGTGCACCGGGAAGGCGGCGGTGACGTCGTGCAGGTTGTACAGGTCGCTGATCTCGATGGTGATCTGCCCGCCGGGACCGGCCTGCGCCGGACGGTCCCGGGTCACGGGCGCGGCGCCGGCCAGGAACGGGCCCATGATCGACTGCGGGTCGCCCTCCAGCTGGCCGGGTGGGCCCTGGGCGATCACCGTGCCGCCCTTGGTACCGGCCGCGGGGCCGAGCTCGATGACCCAGTCGGCGCTGCGGATGATCTCCCGCTCGTGCTCCACCACGACCACGGAATTGCCGTTCCCGGTCAGGGCGGTGATCGTCTTGAGCAGCCCGGCGACGTTGCTCGGGTGCAGCCCGACCGAAGGCTCGTCCAGCACGTACAGCATGCCCGTGGTGCTGGCGCGCACGGTCGAGGTGAGCTCGATCCGCTGCCGCTCCCCGGTCGACAGCGAGGACCCGGCCCGGTCGAGGGTCAGGTAGCCCAGCCCGACGTCGAGCAGCGGCGTGAGCCTGCCCTCCAGCTCGGCCAGCAGGCCGGCCGTCAGCCGGCTCAGCTCGGCGGGCAGTCCCGCGGGCAGGCCGGCCGTGAACCGGCGCAGCTCGTCCAGGCCGAGCGCGCTGATCTCGGCGAGGTTGCGCCCGCCGAGCCGGGAGGTCAGCGCCTCGGGCCGCAGCCGGGTGCCGTGGCACACCGAGCACACCCGGGTGATGAGGAAACGCTGCACCAGTCGGCGGGTGCGCTCGTTGTCGCTGCGTAGGGACCGTTCCACCGCGGCGACCGCGTTGTCGTAGTTGACCGACAGCTGCACGCTCCGCCCGTTCCGGCCCGAGTGCAGCGTCACCTGCCGCTTGACCGGCTCGCCGTGCAGCACGATGTCTTTTTCGCGGTCGGTCAGCGACTTGTACGGGACGTCGAGCCGGACGCCGAGCTCGCCCGCGGCGTACATCGACAGCCGCCGCCCGCCGGAGTTCCACGGCAGCACCGCGCCGTCGGCGATCGTCTTGTCCGGATCGGGAACCAGCGTGGCGACGTCGACCTCGGACCGCACCCCCAGGCCCTGGCAGGCCGGGCACGCGCCGTAGGAGTTGAACGCGAAGGACTCGGCGCTGGGATGCACGAAACGCGCGCCGCACACCGGGCAGACGATCTCCTCGCCGAACGTGGCGATCGAAGGCGCGACCATATGACCGTTCGGGCACCGGTGCGAGCCCAGCCGCGACATCATCAGCCGCAGCACGTTGAGCACCTCGGACATGGTGCCGACCGTGCTGCGCGGCCCCGGTACCGGCGGTCGCTGTCGCAGGGCCAGCGCGGCCGGCAGATGCTCGATCCGGTCCACGTCCGGCCGCTGGGCCTGGGTCAGCCGCCGGCGGGTGTAGGTGCTCAGCCCCTCAAGGAACCGCTGCATGCCCTCCGCGTACAGCGTGCCCATGGCCAGCGACGTCTTCCCCGACCCGGACACCCCGACCACCGCCACCATCCGCCACAACGGCACGTCCACGTCGATGTCCCGCAGGTTGTTGTGCCGGGCCCCGCGCACGCTGATGACCGCGGGCAGGGTTCCCGGCACGGAAATATCACCAGTCGCCATACCAGGCACCTTAAGGTCGTCCGCCAGCGGATACCCGGCAGGGGGTCGCGCTTCCCGGTCCGGGCAGGCCTCGCACCGGGGCCGACGCGGCCCGGCCCCGGTGCGTCGCGGTCAGGGGTGGACCGGTCCGCTGTGCCCGCGGTCGAGGCGCCACGACTGCATGATCTGGAACGTCGTGGTGGTGGTGAAGACCTCGATGTCCGCGGCGGCCAGCACGCCGGTGTACTTGGCGATGACCGGCGCGGCCGCCCGCTCGACGACAGCATCGAGGTGGCCTTTGACCCCGGCCCAGGCGTTCTCCCCGCCCGCCACGTAGTAGGGCACCGGGTCGACCGCGGCCAGCGCCTCTCTCGCGCTGGCATCGACGTCGGCGATGTAGGCCTGGTGCACCGCGACGTCATCGCGGGTGGCGAGCCGGCCCAGGTGCCCGCAGATGAAGTGCGTCCACGGGTAGTCCAGCGCGATGGCCGGGGCGCCCATGTACCCGATGACGTCGTCGCTGAGGTTGACGTTGTAGATGGGCACCCAGCCGGCGTTGACCACGTCGATGAACATCAGGGTGTCGTGGCCGGGGAAGTGGATGTAGATGTTGTCCGCGGTGTGGTTGGGGCCGTGCCAGGCCAGCTCGACGCGCTCACCGCCCACCTCCAGGGTGTAGCGGTCGGCGAAGGTCACGTCCGGGACCGGCCGGGCCTGGTCATCGTCGCGCAGCAGCAGCCGCCGGGTCTCCTCGTGCCCGATCCGGGTCACGTCCCCGTCGAACAGGAAGGCCGCGGCGCCGTGGTCGGCGTGGTGGTGTGAGTAGACGAAGTGCGTCACCGTGTTGGTCACGCCGTTGGCGGCGGCGATCTCGTCCACGGCCCGCCGCAGGTTACCGCCGATGCTGGGCGGCGCGTCGAACAGCACGACGCCGTCCGGGGTGGTCAGGAACGCCGACTGGTAGACGCCGTCGGTGACGTAGTACAGGTTCCGCTCGACACGTCCGACGTAGTACCCCTGATCGTTGAGGGCCGGGCCTAGCGCGGACCGGGGGATGGGCGCGTAGTCGTCGCCGGATGCTGGTGATGTCACGGTATCTCCCTAGATTGTCGGGGCACGTCCCCTGGCGGCCGTGCGAGCGTTCGCGACGGATCCAGGCTCGCCGCCAGGCAGGTGAGCGGTCGTCACCGGATCCTGGTGATTTCGCGCCGCTCGCCATGATGGGGCCTAAGCGCCGTAGGCCGGCAGTATCGCTCCGCTCACCGGCGCCGCGGCGTCGCTGACGAGGAACGCGATCACCTCGGCGATCGCCTCCGGCGCGACCGCGTGCGCCAGCACCTCCGCCGGGAGGGCGGCCCGGTTTGCGGGGGTGGAGAGAAGCTGCGGCGCGACCGCGTTCACCCGGATCCCGTACGGGCGCAGCTCGATATCCAGAATGCGTGTCAGGTGGACAAGAGCGGCCTTGCTCGCGCTGTAGGCCGCCATGCCGCCGGCTGGCTCGATCCCCGGGCGGGCGGCTACGTGCACGATGGCCCCTGAACCCTGCTGCCGCATGTGCGGCGCGACCGCCTGGCTCAGCCACAGCGCGGGTCCCAGGTTGACGTCGATCATGAGTCGCAGCATGTCGGGAGTGGTGGTCAGCGCGTCTCCGGGACGGAACGCGCCGATGGTGTTCACCAGCACGTCAGGAGGCCCGACCTCGCCGGCGATCCGGTCGATGAGCCGCGTCGCCGCGGCGGGGTCGGTGGCGTCGGCGACCTCGCGGCGGATGTCGTCGGGGAGGTCGCCCAGCCCGCGCTCGCTCCGGTCGACCGCCACCACGGTGAGGCCGCCGGCGGCGAGGGTCACCGCCGTCGCACGACCAAGCCCACCGCCCGCACCGGCCACGATCGCGACCTTTGCGCTCACGGTGAATTCCAGTGCCATGTCGTTCTCCTTAGACCATGTGACCGACAGACCCAGGGTTGCTTTGAGGCAGGTGAGAGGTCGTCACCTGATCCCGGTGATTCGCCGCGGAGCAGAACCGAGGTTCCGCTCGGTCGTCGACAGTACTTACGCTGGCCTGGTGGCTCGGGCAACTCTGCGGCTGATCGACCGGGGCGATCTTCTCGCGGCCCTGGATCGTGCGGCGGCACGGAAGGTGACGATCATCTCGGCTCCGGCCGGCAGCGGGAAGACATCGCTGCTACGCGCCTGGGCCGACCGTCAGGGTCAGCGGCACCGGCTCGCCATGCTGCAGGTACAACGCGATCAGCAGGACGCCCAGCAGTTCTGGCTGGCCCTGCTCGCCGCGGTCCATCATGCTTCGGCCACGACCGGCCGCGCGGGACCGCCAGCGGCGACGCCTGACTTCAACGCGCCGGCGATGGTCGACCGGGTGCTATCGGAACTCGCCGACGCCCGCGGCGACATCGCATTGGTCATTGATGATCTGCACGAGCTGAATTCGCCGGAGGCACTCGCTCAGCTCACCCGGTTGCTGACGAACCTTCCTCCGCGCGTGCACGCGATGCTGACCACGCGTCACGATCTGCCGCTGCGCCTGCATCAGCTGCGCCTGGCCGGCGAGCTAGCCGAGATCCGCGGGGAAGATCTGCGCTTCACCGAGCGCGAAACACGCGAACTGCTCGACGCCTCGGGCATCACCTTGTCCGAGGCCGGCGCTGCGCTGCTGCACCAGCGGACGGAAGGATGGGCCGCGGGCCTCCGGCTCGCGGCGATCTCCCTGGCCGATCATCCCGACCCAGAGCAGTTCGTCGCGGAGTTCTCAGGCAGCGAGCGCACGGTCGCCGAGTATCTGGTCGCCGAAATGCTCGAACGCCAGCCCGACGAGGTCCAGCAACTGCTCTTGCGCACCTCACTGCTCGACCGGGTCAACGGCGAACTGGCCGACCTGCTGACCGGCCGCCCGGGCTCGGAACGGATCCTGCTGGGCCTCGAGGACGCGAACGCGCTCGTCGTATCGCTGGATCCCGAGCGGACGTGGTTCCGGTACCACCACCTGCTCGGGGATCTGCTCCGGCTGGAGATGCGCCGGACGCTGCCCGAACAAGTGCCGGCGCTGCACCGGCGGGCCGCCGAGTGGTTCGCCCAGCATGGCCACGTGGTCGACGCGATCCGGCACACCCAGGCGGCGGGCGACTGGCCCGATGCGGCCCGGCTGCTCGCCGACCAGTCGTTCGGCCTGACCATGGACGGGCAGGCGCAGACCGTCCAGGCGCTGCTGCGGGCCTTCCCGCGGGGCGCGGACTACCCTGAGCTGGCGCTGATACGCGCGGGGCGTGACCTCGCCCGGGGACGCTTGGACGAGGCGGCCGCTCACCTGGCGGTGGCCGAGGCGTACGCCGAGACGACGCCGCCGGATCGTCAGCGCCGCCTCCTGGTGGCGATCGCGTCGCTGAAGCTGTCGCTGGCCGCGCGGCGCGGTCACCTGGCCGGCGTCACCGAGCAGGCGAGATTCCTCGCCTCCCCGGTAACCGGGCAATCCGACGAGGACATCGCGCTCGGCAACGACCTGCGGGCGGTGGCGCTGATGAACCTGGGGACCGTCGAGGCGTCCCTGGCGCTTGCCGACGCCGAAGGCCACCTGCGGGAGGGCGCCATCCTGGCCCGGAAGATCGGCCGGCCCTATCTCGAAGTCAGATGCCTGGTACAGCTCGGGTTCGCGTCGAAGATCCACCCGTTCGCCACCGTCCAGCGCCGCTGCCGCGAGGCGATCGCGCTCGCCGAGCGGTACGGCTGGGGCACGGAGCCGATGACCGCGCCCGCACTGATCACGCTGGCCAGCACGATGGTGTGGACGGGTGAGTTCGACGAGGGCGAGCGATGGCTGCAGCGCACCACGCGGGCCCTGCAAGCGGACACCGGGGCGGACATCAGGCTGCTCGTGCACATCGTGAGCGGCATGCTGCAGGCCTGCCGCGGCCGCCACCATGAGGCGCTGCAGGAGTTCAGCGCGGCCGAGCACCTGGGATCGCAGCTAGCGGACTCGCACGCGCTGGCGAATCAGGTGACCGGCTGGATGCTGGCCACCCAAGCCCGGCTCGGGAGGCCGGGCGAAGCCCGCGCGGCACTCGCGGCGGTCGATGACGAGCGGGCCGGCTCCGGTGAGATCCGTAACGCCCGCGCGGTGATCTGCCTTGAGGAAGGCGATCCGGCCGGAGCCCTGGGCGCGGTGCGGGATGTTCTCGATGGCGCGGCACCGGTCATCGGTTACGTCACGGTCCTGGAGGCGCACCTGCTCGCCGGGCTCGCCCATCGTGAACGCGGTGACCAGCGCGCGGCGAACCAGGCCGCTGAACGTGCCCTGGCCCTGGCCGAGGCTGACCGGCTCGTCCTGCCGTTCGCGATGACGGGCTCCCGGGAACTGCTCGAGGACCTGCCGCGGCATGAGACAGCGCACGCCGCGCTGCTCGCCGACATCCTCGACGTCCTGCGCGGTTCATCCCCGGCGGCCGGAAATCCGCCGCCGCCGGATATCGAAGAGCTCAGCCCGGGCGAGCTCAAGGTGCTGCGCTATCTCCCGACGAACTTGTCCCGGCCCGAGATCGCCGGCGAGCTGTCCGTCTCGGTGAACACGGTCAGCACGCACGTCCGCAGCATCTACGCCAAGCTCCAGGTCCGGGATCGCTCCTCGGCCGTGCAGCGCGCCCGGGAACTGCGACTGCTGGCGGCAGGCCCGGCGCGCTAGCCCGGCGCGCTAGCCCGGCGGTCACCGGATCCCGGTGATGCGCGGTCACCTGCCAGCCTGTGACCATGGCGTCATGGACCTGGCACCCGCCCTGTACATGATCCGGATCAACGGGCATCTCGGCGCCACGGTGCTGTCCGCGTTCCCGGCCATGGCCCCGCACCATCACGGCGCGCACACCGTGCTCACCGGGCTGCTGGACCGGTCGGCGCTGTACGGCGTGCTGGCCGAGATCGAGGCGCTCGGCCTGGACCTGCTCGAGGTCCGCCAGCTCGCCCCGGAGCGCGAATCACCGGGATCAGGTGGTACTCACTGACCGCCTGCTGAAGGAGCAGTAGCGCCCTGCGGCAGAACCAGGCACGATGACAATGACCGGCGTACCCGCCGGGGAAGGGAACGAGACCGGTGAGCGAGGATTCCAGCCGTATTGCACAGCTGCAGGAAGCGCGCTCTTACCTGCGCGACGCCGACCCGGTGCTGGCCCGGCTCATCGGCGACCGGCCCGACTTCGATCCCCGGGCGTGGATGGACCAGCTGCCGCCGATGGACCTGTACGGTGCCCTGCTGTTCCAGGTCACCGGGCAGCAGCTGTCCGTCGCGGCCACCCGCCACACCCTGGCCCGCATCCAGGCCCTGTTCGGCGGCCACCTCCCCGCACCCGCCGACCTGCTCGCCGTCGACCCCGGCCAGCTCCGCGAGGCCGGGCTGTCCTGGCGGAAGATCGGCACCCTCCGCGACCTGGCCGAGCGGATGACGGACGGCCGGCTGAACCAGGAGGTGCTGAGCACCCTGCCCGACGACGAGCTCATGACCGAGCTCACCGCCATCTCCGGGATAGGCCCCTGGACCGTCCAGGGCGCCCTGCTCATCGCGCTGCAGCGCGAGGACGTCGTCCTGCCGGGAGACCTGGCGCTCCGCAAGGCCATCCAGGCCGTATACCGGCTGGATCACCTGCCCAGCCAGCAGGAGGTCCTGGCCATCGCCGAGAAGTGGCGGCCCTACCGCAGCCTGGCGACCAGCTACCTGTTCTCCGCCGCCTTCGAGGCGGCCGAGGCGTCACGAGCCGCCCGGTAACCTCAAGCCGGTGGCCGCCGCCATCGCGGTCCTGGCCGCGGGCGCGGCCCTGATTCGCCATCCGCACCCGGCCCGCCCCGGCCCCGGCGCCCGGCCCGGCCGACCGCCGGACCTGGACCATGGCGCCCCTCGAGTCACTCAGACCCCCGGCCCGGTCGGCCTGGCGCACGCTCGGCCTGGTCGTCCTCCGCTGCTACCTGCTCGCCGCGGTCATCGCCCTGGCCGTGCGGGCCATCCAGCTCGGGCTGGGCGCGGGCTAGGCGCCGGACCGGGACCGTAGCCAGGTCCCCGGGGGCGAGGAACCACCGTTCGTTCAGGAAAAATGATTTATTCCGAACGGGCCGTGGTTCTCCTCACCCGCCCCGTCATCGCGGATTGGGTGGTCGCAGCCGGGCGCCTGGTTCCGGGCTCGGTCGCCGCGGGTAGGCTGGCGGGCGGCCGTCAGTGGTGTCTGGCTGGGAGGCCGTGTGAGCGCTCATGCCTGGTGCCGCCGCCATGGTTGCCGTGTAGCGCCGGGCCGATGACGGCGCATTCTGGTGCCGGGGGCCCGCGGCAGGGCTGACGGGCCGGCGTCAGCGAACGTTGCGTGCTTGACCGGTTCGTGGCCGGCGTGCGGGCCGGTGAGGGCCGGGCACTGGTGGTCGATCTGCGGGCCGCGGCAACGTAGGCTGCCAGCGGCAGGCGCGTGCTTGGCAGCGCGGTTACGTTGGTGAACGTCGTCTGCGGTCAGCTTCGTCTTGGGGAGGTGGCGGCAGGCAGGTGGCCGGGATAGTCGTGGTGATGTGAGGTGATCGGGACCCGGCTCGACCTCGCGCGGCCGCAGATCCTGGCGTTCCGGCGGCACGTCGGCGCGCTTGACGGGCGGCTTCCGCCTGGGCAGGGCTCGCTTCGGCGTGCGGCCTGGGCGGGGCTGCAGGACAGCATGCCCCGGGCCGCGCTGCTGTCGATCCACGCGCGCGTCGAGGGGACCGGACCGTCCACGTGGGAGGACCCGTCGCTGGTGCAACTGTGGGGGCCGCGGTTCAGCGTCTTCGTCGTCGCCGCGCGCGACCTGGCCGTCTTCTCGCTCGGGACGCTGCCCGATGATGCCAAGGGACGGCAGAGGGCGGAGGACCGCGCCGCTCGGCTGGGCGCCATTCTCGGCGGCGGGCGGATGCCCTACGGAGAGGCGGGCCGCGCGCTCGGCGTGCACCCCAACGGTCTGCGGTACGCGGCGGCGACCGGCACGGTCCTGATCCGGTGGGACGGCGCGCGGCAGCCGACGGTCTGGACCGTTGCCCGGCCGCAGGTCGACCCCGGCGACGCCCGGCTTGAGCTCGCACGGCGGTACCTGCACATCTACGGACCCGCCACACCGGAGGCGTTCGGCCGGTGGGCGGGGATCAGCGGGCGGCACGGCGCCGCGGCGTTCGGCGCGCTCAGCAGCGAGCTGACGCCGGTGCGGACGCCGGTCGGCGAGGCGTGGATCCTCACCCAGGACGAGGCGGCCGTCCGCGCCGCCCCGGGGCCCGCAGCGCCCGCGCGGCTGCTTCCGAGCGGCGACGCCTATTTCCTGCTCCAGGGCACCGACCGCGACCTGCTTAG
>CAVPLC010000111.1:0-111404 GCA_963705835.1 uncultured Actinomycetes bacterium | reverse complement strand
AGCAGGTTCCGCTGCGCCATCAGGTTGGTGTAGATGTTGTTGTCCTTGATCGCGCTGTACTCGTCGGGCCCGGTCACGCCCTCGATCCGGAAGCGGCCCATCGCGTCGTGCTGGCCGAGCGAGCGCCACAGCCGCGCCGTCTCGACCAGGAGCTCGAGGCCCACTTCGGTCTCGAACTTGGTGTCCTCGGTGGCGTCAAGGTAGCGGGTGACCGCGTCGGCGATGTCGGCGTTGATGTGGAACGCGGCGGTTCCGGCGGGCCAGTAGCCGGAGGTCTCCTGGCCGCGGATCGTCCGCCACGGGAACGCCGCCCCGGCCAGGCCGAGGTCGGCCGCGTGCTGCTTGGCCTCGGGCAGCACCATCAGCCGCCAGTGCAGCGCGTCGGCCGCGGCGGACGGATGGGTGTACATGAGCACGGGCAGCACGAACGTCTCGGTGTCCCAGAACGTGTGCCCGTCATAGCCGCTGCCGGTCAGCCCCTTGGCCGCGATCGGCCGGTACTCCGCCCGCGCGCCAGCCTGCAGGATATGGAACAGCGCGAAGCGGACCGCCTGCTGGACCTCGGCGTCGCCTTCGAGCTCGACGTCGGCGCCGTCCCAGAACTCATCCAGGTAGGCCCGCTGCTCGGCCAGCAGGCCGTCCCAGCCGGTCAGGTGGGCGGAGGACAGTGCGCCGATGGTCTGGTCGATCAGCGCGGGCCTGGACCGCTGGCTCGACCAGCCGTAGCCGATGAACTTCACGATGTTCAGCTGCTGGCCCGGGGCCAGCTCGGTCGCCACCGTGGTCCGGCCCAGATCGGGGTACGACTCGGTCCGGCCCGCCCTCTTCTCCGGGCCGGTGATCACGTGTGACATGCCTGCTGCCATCCGCAGCCCGCTGACCCGCGTGCTGTGCACCAGCACCACCCGCGACGGCGTCCCGTCGTAGGTCTGGTGCTCCTCGCTGACCAGCGGCGCTTCCAAGATGGCGGCCAGCCGGGGATCGTTGCCGCGCCGCGGCATCTCCTCGTTGGTGACGAGCTCGGACTGCAGCACGACCCGCAGCGTCTGGTCTACAGGCTCGACCGTGTAGCTGATCGCGGCGATCGCGCGCTGGGTCAGCGACACCATCCGCACGGAGGTCACCTTGATCCGGGCGCCCGCCGGGGAGGACCAGTCGACGGTCCGGGTCAGCGTGCCCGCGCGCAGGTCAAGGACGCGCTGGTGGGAATGCAGGATGCCGTACCTGATGTCGAACGGCTCGTCGTCGACCAGCAGCCGGATCACCTTGCCGTTGGTGACGTTGATGACCGTCTGCCCGTTGTCGGGGAACCCGTAGCCGGCCTCCGCGTACGGCAGCGGCCGGACCTCGTACATGGAGTTGAGGTAGGTGCCTGGCAGCCCGTGCGGGTCCCCCTCGTCCAGGTTGCCGCGCAGCCCGATGTGCCCGTTCGACAACGCGAAGATCGATTCGCTCTGCGCGAGGAGGCCGAGGTCGAACTCCTTCTCCACGAGCCGCCACGGCTCGGTCCCGTAAGCGGCCTGCCCGATCATCTGGTCCCCCCGTTGCGGTCTAGAAGCTCCGACAGGTCCTTGACCACGATGTCGGCGCCGTGCTCCCTCAGTTCGGCCGCCTGGCCGACCCGGTCTACGCCTACCGTCAGGGCGAAGTGGCCCGCGTGGCCCGCGGCCACGCCCGCCTGCGCGTCCTCGAAGACCACCGCATGCGCGGCGGGCACGCCGAGCGCCTCGGCGGCGGCCAGGAAGGTGTCCGGCGCCGGCTTCCCGCGCAGGCCGCGCTGCTTGGCGACGACCCCGTCGATCCTGACGTCGAACAGTCCCTCGATGCCCGCGGACTTCAGCACCAGCTGAGTATTGGCGCTGGCCGACACGATCGCGGTGGCGATGCCGCCTCCCCGCACCGCCTCGATGTAGGTGACGCTGCCCGGGTACACCTGGACCCCTCCGGCGGCGATCTTCGCCAGGACCAGGTCGTTCTTGCGGTTGCTCAGGCCGTACAGGGTCGGCGTCCCCGGCGGGTCGTCCGGCGTGCCCTCGGGCAGGTGGATGCCGCGGGACTCCAGGAACGACCTGGTCCCGTCCAGCCTGGGCTTGCCGTCGACGTAGGCGTCGTACTCGTGGTGCGGATCGAACGGGACGAACTCGGTACCGGTGCTCTTGGCGCGCTCGCGGAGGAACTCGTCGAACATTTCCTTCCACGCCGCCGCGTGCACCGTCGCGGTCTGCGTCACCACGCCGTCCATGTCGAACAGGCAGGCCGAAACCCCGTCAGGAAGCCCGAACATCCGCCCCTCCGCAGAAAGTTACGCCGGGAAGTCCGGCTTGTCTTCTGGTACCTCCAGGTCAGCCTTGGCCAGTTCCTCGATGTTGACGTCCTTGAAGGTGACCACACGCACATTCTTGACGAACCGGGCGGGGCGGTACATATCCCAGACCCACGCGTCTCGCATCGTAACCTCGAAGAAGACCTCGCCGTTGTCGCTTGACCGGACGTTCAGCTCGACGTCGTTCGTGAGATAGAACCGGCGTTCGGTCTCGACCACGTGCGTGAACAGTCCGACCACGTCGCGGTACTCGCGATAGAGCTGGAGCTCCATCTCGGCCTCGTACTTCTCAAGGTCCTCCGCGCTCATGAGTTCATTCTCCTCTCGTTCCCCCCGGATGCACCCGTCCCGCTCACCAGCGAGCCGGCCGCACCGGCCCCAAGGGCCATCGCGGGCATCAGGGCGGCCTCGGGATCGCCAAGGTCCTCGGCGTCCATGTCGGCCATCAGATCCATCGGGTCCGGGGGATCTATCAGGGCGGGGCCTGACGAGGCCACCGCCGCCCGCACGTTCACGAACGAATACCGGTGCGCCGGACACGGTCCGTGCTCGGCAAGCGCGCGTACGTGCTCATCGGTGTTGTATCCCTTGTGCTGGTCGAAACCATATAGGGGATAACGTTCATGCAGGTCCCGCATCATCCGGTCCCGGCTGACCTTGGCCACGACCGAGGCGGCGGCCACCGACGCGGTGACCCGGTCGCCCTTCCAGACCGCCAGCGCGGGGACCCCGAGCCCGCGGACGGGGAAACCGTCGGTCAGCACGTAGCCCGGCTGGCAGCGCAGGCCCGCGAAGGCGCGCCGCATGCCGGCCACGTTGCACACGTGCAATCCGGTCGCGTCGATCTGGTCGTTGCCGATGACCACCACGTGCCAGTCGATGGCCCAGCGGAGCACCTCGGCGTAAGCCTCCTCCCGGGCCGCGGCGGTCAGCAGCTTGGAGTCGGCCAGGCCCCGGATGCGCCGGATGCGGGCCGGATCAAGGACCACGGCCGCCACCACCAGCGGTCCCGCGCACGCCCCCCGGCCCGCCTCGTCGATCCCCGCCACCGGGGCGAATCCGGCCCGCGCCAGCACCGTCTCGTAGGCCGCCAGGCCCCCGTCGCGCCTGGGCGTATATCCCGCATACCGCGGATACGGCTTCCCCCCGCCGCCAACAGAAGAGGCTGCTGGTGCGGGAGAGGTCACAGGGTCCGGAGAGGCCGGAGGGGCCATGGGGGCCACGGGATAGCGGTCGCTGGCTTCCGCCGGCGCAACGAGATGGCGGGTCATGACACTCCGCAGATTACGCCAGTTATCGCGGTCGCGCGGACAACGCCGCACGCCCGGCGGCACCCGGGCGGCGACACAGGAAAAAGCGTTACGACGGCGTTATCCCAGTCCGTAAACTGTGAGTAACGGGGAAAATCGCATATACGGGGCACGACATGAACGAGACCTGCGATCGGTGCGGGCCTGCGGTCCGCGCGGTCTACCGTGTGGAAAGGGCGGGCGAGCTCTACTTCTGCCTGCACTGCACGAGCCGGCTGTGGAAGGCGCTGTCCGCACAGGGCTGGGTCATCTGGCCGGCGGGCGGGTACGCGCCCGCACCGCAAGCCGTCGCCAGCTGACCGGGCGCCGCCCGGCTCGCATCCGGATTCGGCGCTGCAGCCAGGTCAGGGGAGTGGCCGCGGCGAAGCCGAGCGCCAGGGGGACCGCCGGGCTGCCCGGCTCCACCCGCGCCGACAGCGGGTCAGGCGGTCTCGCAGACCCGGCGGCCGCGGCGTTCAACCGAGGCTGCTCGAAGGTCGCCGGAATGGGCAGGATGGACCACCGGCTCGGCGGCCAGATGATGATGAAGGCCCGGCCGATCACCGCGCTTACCGGGACCGTGCCGCCGCCGGGATCGCCCTGGTGGTCGCGGGAGTCGTCGGAGTAGAGCCGGTTGTCTCCCATGACCCACAGCCGCCCTTGCGGCACAGTGATCTTGAACCTGACGATCGACGGCGCCGAGCCCGGATACAGGTACGACTGCTCGGTCAGCGCAACGCCGTTGACTGTCACCCGCCCGTTAGCGTCACAGCAGGCCACGCTGTCGCCCGGCAGCCCGATGACCCGCTTGATGAGGATGTCTCCCGGGTTCCCGAAGCCGAACATGCTGGCAAAGCCGCTAGCGAACTGCTGGAAGATATTGCCGTTCGTCGGCACCGTTCCCGGGTCCCAGGAGCCGTCGCCATTGAAGACGACGATATCGCCGCGGTGAATGCCGCGGATGTGGTAAATGACCTTATTGACCAGCACCCGGTCATTGATCAGGAGCGTATTCTCCATCGATCCCGATGGAATCCAGAAGGCCTGGATGAAGAAGGTCTTGATCACCACCGCGAGCACGAGCGCGACCGCGATGAGGATCGGCAGCTCGCGCCAGAACGACCGCCGCCTGCCCTTGCCCCGCCCCGCGGCCGCCGGGCGCTCAGAACCAGGATCAGAACCAGGACCAGCGTCGGCACCAGAACCAGCGTCCGCCCCCGAGGCCCCGTCTTGCGCCGCGTCCGCCCCCGAGGCCCCGTCCTGCGCCGCGTCCGCCGCCGCCCCGTGAGCCTCCCCGGCCGCCGCGCCAGCCGCCGCCCTGGGAGCAGTCCCCGCCGCAGACCCGAAGGCCGCCCCAGGCGCCCGTTCAGCCGCCGTCGGCTCGCCGCCGCCGGCGGCGTCCCCCGCGGCCTCGCCCGGCGCTTCTGGCCGCGTGTCCGACCCGGCCGCGCGCCCCGGGCCCGGCGCGGCGCTCTCGTCCGACCCGCTCACCTAGACCCACACCCCTCGTTGACCCTCTCCGTCACCCAGTTGAGCTTAGCGCCATAGTCCCGCCCCAGGACCGGCGGCACGGCGCCCGCCCCGGGCCCCGCTAAAGGCACCGGGAAATGACCCGGATTAGCCGCCGCAATTGCGGACGGAAATCACATCCGCGGCATAACCCGGAACCGCCGGACGGCTCCTCCCCGCCACGGCCACGGCCACGGCCACGGACGCGACGGATGCGACGGACGCGACGGCGCAGCAGCAGCACGGGCGCGCCGATCACCCCGGCCGCGCCGGCGGTGCCCGCCACCGGGACGGCGGCCACCGCGCCCAGCGCCATCCCGCCGACCTTCTCGGCGCCGAACACGGCGGCACCCGCGGCCCCCGCGTGCAGCGCGGCCTGGCCGAAGGTGGACGGGATGGGCAGGTCGTTGACGGCCGACGGCGGCCAGATGATCATGAACGCCCGGCCGACGACCTCGTTCTCCGGTATCGCGCCGCCACCCGGGTCGTAGGTGTGCCAGCGAGAGTCCTCGGAGTCGCCGCGGTTGTCTCCCATGACCCACAGGTGGCCGGCCGGCACGGTGACGGCCTTGAACGAGAACGACGGCGCGGCACCCGGGTACACGTAGGAGGTCTCGGTCAGCGGCACGCCGTTGACCGTCAGCTTCCCTTCGGTGCAGCACGCCACCTTGTCGCCGGGCAGCCCGATGACCCGCTTGATGTAGTAGGTCTGGCTGCTCTGCAGCCCGATGCCGGACAGCACGTCGTCCCAGATCCGGACGACCGGGTTGCTGGAGGGGGGCGGCGCGTCGGGTCCCCAGGAGTCCTGCCCGCTGAACACGATGATGTCGCCGCGGGCGATGTCGCGGAAGTGGTAGACGAGCTTGTTGACCAGGACCCGGTCGTTGATCTGGAGCGTGTTCTCCATCGAGGCGGACGGGATCTTGTACACCTGGACGATGAAGGCCTTCACCAGCAGGGTGAGGACGGCGGCGGCCACCACGATGGTCAGCAGCTCGCGCCAGAAGTTCTTCCGCTTCTTGCCCGCCGGAGCGCTCTTGGCGTCCTCCGGGTCGGCCTCGTCGCCGGACGAGCCCCCCGAGGCATGCCGGCCGGGCCCGCGGGCCGTCCCGTCGTGGGCCGGGTCACGGCCGGGCAGATCCGGTGGGTCGGGCGACTCCGAGGCCCAGGGAGCCGTCGGTCCAGCCGAGGGGCGAGTCGACGCGAGCGCGGCGGGATCGTGCTGATCGTCCACCGGCTGCCCCTCCGCCACGTCAGCTGCCGGTCTGGTCGCGACGCTCCTTGATCCGCGCGGCCTTGCCACGCAGTTCCCTGAGGTAGTACAGCTTGGCGCGGCGTACGCGGCCGCGGGTCACCGGCTCGATCTTGTCGATCGACGGGCTGTGCACCGGGAAGGTCCGCTCCACGCCCACGCCGTAGCTGATCTTGCGGACGGTGAAGGTTTCCCGGGCCCCGCTGCCCTGACGCCGGATCACGACGCCCTGGAACACCTGGATGCGTGAGCGGTTCCCCTCGGTGACCCGGACGTGGACCTTCAGCGTGTCCCCGGGCCGGAAGTCCGGGATGTCAGGCCGGACCTGGGCCTGCTCGATTTCGGCAATCGCGGTATGCATGACAGCGGTTTCCTCGGTGGTGGTCGTGGTCGCCGGCCCGGCGGCAGCCGGCTCGCGCGGAGGTCTTGGGTGCCCCCCAGCCGCATGCCCAAAGGCAGCGACCTTCAGTGTGCCATATCTTCGCCGGTGACCGGAACGCCAGTGGCAGAAGGGTCCGGTCCGGACTCAGAAAATCCCGCCGCCTGGAGTCCGGCCTCGGCCAGCACCTGCTGGTCGCGCGGGTCCAGGTCGGGCAGGGCCGCGATGAGATCGGGCCGGTGCGCGGCGGTGCGGCGCAACGCCGCATCGCGCCGCCAGCGCGCGATCGCCGCGTGGTTGCCCGACAGCAGCACCTCCGGCACCTCCCGCCCGCGCCAGGTGCGTGGACGGGTGTAGACCGGCCCCTCGAGCAGCCCGCGCATGGCAGGATCCCCGTCGCCGCCGAACGAGTCGTCCCCCGCCGAGCTCGTATTGCCGAGCACGCCGGGCAGGAGCCGCCCGATGGCCTCCACCATGACCAGGACGGCGGCCTCGCCGCCCGCCAGCACGTAGTCCCCGATGCTGACCTCGTCCACGGGCATCCGCGCTCGCATCTCCTCGACCACCCGGCCGTCGATGCCCTCGTACCGCCCGCACGCGAACACCAGCCGCGACCCGCTCGCGTACCGCGCCGCCAGGTCCTGGGTGAACGGGACCCCGCTCGGCGTCGGCACCACCAGGACGGCCCGGGGTCCGTCGGCCAGGATCTCCTCGAGCGCGTCCCCCCAGACGTCCGGCTTCATGACCATGCCCGGCCCGCCGCCGAACGGCACGTCGTCCACGCTGTGGTGCACGTCCGTCGCCCAGTGCCGCAGGTCATGCACGCCGAAGGAGATGTCGCCCCGCGCCGCGGCCTTCCCGATCAGTGACACGCCCAGCGGCCCCTCGAAGAACTCGGGGAAGATCGTCACGATGTCGATGCACAGTGTCATTTCTTCCGGCCCACGACCTCTCCTTTATTTATTCATAACGGGCACCGGTGCGTGCGTCCGGACCCCTACTCCGCCTGCCCGGGCTCGAGCAGGCCCAGCGGCGGGTCGATGGTCAGGACGCCCGCGGCCAGGTCGACCTCGGGCACGATCGCCTTCACGAACGGCACCAGGCTCTCCTGGTTGCCCGGGCGCTGTACCACGAGCAGGTCCTGGCCGTAGTGCAGGATGTCGGTGACCACGCCCACCGGGTCACCGGCGGTGGTCCGCACCGACAGGCCGATCAGCTCGTGATCGCGGAACTCGTCAGGACCGGACACCTCAGGCAGCTGGCCCGTATCGACGCTGAGCCAGCTGCCGGTCAGTTCCCCGGCCGCGGTCCGGTCGGTGATCCCGGCGAACCCGACGAGAAGCTGTCCGGAGTGCCAGCGCGCGGAAGCCACCCTCAGCGCCCCGTCGTTTCCGGAACCGTCGCCGTCTGCCGAGCGGTCAACGTCCACGCTGGCGCCCACGGCGAAGCGGAGGTCAGGCTCGTCGGTCCTGACCCCGATCACGACCTCGCCGCGGATGCCGTGCGGCCGGCCGGCGCGGCCCACGATGACCCGCATGGGTTAAGCGGACCTCGCTGGCGTCCAGGAAGTCGATCCGGACGTAGCGGCCCGCCGCCAGGGCGCTGATGACCGTGCGCAGCGCCCTGGCCGTGCGCCCGCCCCGGCCGATGACCTTGCCGAGATCGTCGGGATTCACCCGCACCTCCAGAGCGCTGCCCCGGCGCAGCGCCCTGCTGGCCACATGGACCTCGTCCGGATACTGGACGATGCCGCGCACCAGGTGCTCGAGGGCCTCCTCAAGCACGTCAGGCTCCGCTCCCCGGCTCGTCATCCGCAGCCTCAGCGCCACCCGCAGCCTCCGCGTCACCCGCAGCGTCCGCCGTGCCCGAAGCGTCAGCGTCCGCCGCAGCGTCCGTCGTACCCGAAGCCTCAGCGTCGCTCACAGCGTCCGTCGTGCCCGAAGCCTCAGCGTCCGCCGCAGCGTCCGTCGTGCTCGAAGCCTCAGCGTTGCTCACAGCGTCCGCCGTGCCCGAAGCGTCAGCGTCCGCCGCAGCGTCCGCCTCGCCTGAAGCCCCAGCGTCACCGGCAGCCTCGGCCCCATCGGCAGCCTCAGCCGTCACGTTGACCGCGTCAGTCTCCACCGCACCATCAGCACCCGCAGCCTTGCCGTCACCTGCCGCCTCGGCAGCCTCAGTCGTCACGCTGGTCGCGGCGGCGGCCGCAGCGGCCGGGGCGTCCTTCGGTTGCCTGGCGGTCCTGGCTCCGCCCCTGGCACGGGTGCCCTTCTCCGCGCCGTCACCGGTCGCCGAGCTTCCCGCGTCCCTGGCCGTCCCGCCCTTAGGCGCCCCGTCCTTGGCGGCCCCGTCCTTGGCGGCCCCGTCCTTGGCGGCGCTGTCTTTGGCGGCACTGTCTTTGGCGGCACTGTCCTTGGCGGCCCCGTCCTTGGCGGCCCTGTCCTTGGCGGCGCTGTCCTTGGCGGCGCCGTCCTTGGCGGCGCTGTCCTTGGCGGCGCTGTCCTTGGCGGCGCTGTCCTTGGCGGCGCTGTCCTTGGCGGCGCTGTCCTTGGCGGCGCTGTCCTTGGCGGTCCTGTCCCTGGCCGTCCCGTCCCTGGTGGCCCCGTCCTTAGCCGCACCGTCCCTGGCCGGCTTGGAGGCCCGGGACTGGGTTGCGGCCTTGGCCTGGCCTGACGCCTTGTCGTCCTTGGTGGCCTGGCTCTGACTGGCGACGGCCGCGAAGCGCTCCTTCTTGTCCGCCTTCGGCTCGGCCGTGCGGAGCGTGCCCTCGGCCCCCGGCTCACCGGTGAACTTCTGCCAGTCCCCGGTGACCTTGAGCAGGACGCGGACCGGGTCCGTGGGCTGCGCGCCCACCGACAGCCAGTGCTGCACCCGCTCGGAATTCACTTCGATAAGCGAGGGCTCGGCCTTCGGGTGGTACTTGCCGATCTCCTCGATGGCGCGCCCGTCGCGCTTGGTGCGCGAATCCGCGACGACGATCCGGTAATAGGGCTCCCGGATCTTGCCCAGGCGCTTCAGCTTGATCTTTACAGCCACGGCTGTGGTCTTCTCCCAGCGATAGATGCGAGGCGGCGGACCCGCGCCGGCCGGGGGAACAGCCGACGGGACCGCACAGAGGAGCCGGGCCGGGCGAACGAGTAGAGGGCGTCGCATAGCCAGGCGGTCAGCATCACATTGTGCCAGACAACTGTCGCCTACCAGTAATCGTCGCGAACCCTGGGGGGTGCGGCAGCTTTGGACGCGGCCCGGAACGGAAACACTACATGACGCCTGGGGAACAAGAGTCGAGACAAGACTAATGAGAGCATACGAGTCATATGGGGATGTTGTCGTGCCGGTGGGTCAGCGCGAACGAGGGATGCGCCGACCGGGCGAGGGGGTGGAAGGATGACGCCCGTGAGGCGCATTCGCACAGGCTGATGCGGCTGCCTCACGAATTGAAACAGTTACATAACGTACGTTGACTATCCGCAAACTGGCATCCTAGCGTTGCCATACTGTTCTTTATATGCACGCTCGTTCGCATAGCGCACGGATGCCAGGCGTACGCGAGCGAACGCACGGCACGAGACAAGGGCTGCTCAACGTCTCCACCAGAGCCGCGGGGCCGCCCGACGTCACCTCATACGCGGTCCCGCGCCTCCGGCGCGACCTCGAAGGAGATCGATTGCACCTGACATCCTCCTCACCTCTAGGGATGAGGATTCCAGCCGCGATCTGTGGTCGCGCTGTAGGTTCGCGGTTCTCAGGTCGGCAGCCCTGTCGCCTCTCCGCGCAGCCACGGCCTGCCCGCCGCGGTTTGGTGCTAGGTCGTGCATATGCCCGCTTGGTTCTTCGAGACAATTCGACCGTACTGTACGGCACCGACATTGACGGGAGGTGACGCGGCGTGGCCTCCCGGTCTGAACGCCAGGGGATCCACACCGCAATCCGGATGAGTGACCAGACTGCGCAATCCGATAGCACAGCCTCGCGTTCGGTTCCGGGGGATCGCCCCACCGGACCAGCATTGTCAGCCCCGGGCGTCAGCCGACGAAGCCTGCTGCGCGCGGTCGGCGCCGGCGCGGCCGTCGTGGGGGGCGGCGGGCTGCTCCAGGCATGTAGCTCCAGCATCAAGGGCGCTACCACCTCGTCGTCATCTACTGCTTCGGCCACCGCGAGCGCGGCGACCCAGGACATCGTGATGGGCTTCATCCACCCGCTCACCGGCGCGCTTTCCGATTTCGGCACCGCCGACAACTGGGTGCTGAGCGCGATCGCGGCCACGCCGCAGTACAAGAACGGGTTCAAGATCGGCGGGAAGACCTACCAGGTCATCGTCAAGTCCTACGACACCCAGTCCAGCCCCACCCGGGCCGGCCAGCTCGCCAACCAGGCCATCCTGTCCGACAAGGTGGACCTCCTGCTCACCTCGTCCACGCCGGAGACGGTCAACCCCGTCGCCACTGTGGCCGAGAAGCTGGGTGCGCCGCTGATCTGCGGCAACGTCCCGTGGCAGGCCTGGTACGCCAACCTGGGCGGCAACCCGACGCCAGGCAAGTCGACGTTCAAGCCGACGTGGACGACGATGTACTTCCTCGGCGTCAACGACCTGTGCAACGCCTTCATCCCGATGTGGAACCGGATCCACACGGAGCTGAGCACCGACAAGATCGTCGGCTGCATGTTCCCCAACGACTCGGACGGCAACGCCTTCCGCGCCGCGTGGCCGCTGTTCGCAGGCCCGGCCGGCTACACGCTGGTCGACCCGCCCCCCTACACCGACGGGCTGACCGACTACACCTCGTTCATCAGCGAGTTCAAGTCGAAGAACTGCGAGTTCTTCACGAACGTGCCGCTGCCGCCGGACTTCAACGTGTTCTGGAAGCAGGCCGCGCAGCAGGGCTACAAGCCGAAGCTGGCCACCGTGGCCAAGGTGCTGCTCTTCCCGTCCGACGTGGCCGCGCTCGGCTCGCTGGTCAACAACGTCGCCACCGACGCGTGGTGGACGCCGAACATGCCGTGGACGTCCTCGCTGACCGGGCAGAGCTGCGCGCAGATCGCCGCCGCGTTCACCTCGGCCACCGGCTCGCAGTGGGTGCAGGCGCTGTCCAACTACAGCCTCTTCGAGGTCGCCTACGCGGCGCTGACCTCGGTGAACAACCCGCACGACAAGGCCGAGGTGGCCGCGGCCCTGTTCAACGTGAACATCAAGGCCCTCGCCGGGGAACTCGACTGGACCTCGAGCAAGAACCCCGCTCCGGGCGTGGTGGACACCCCGTGCGTCGGCGTGCAGTGGAAGCCCAGCTCGAAGTACGGCTTCTCAATGGAGGTCGTCGACAATACGCTGATGCCGAACGTGCCCCTCACCTCGACGCTCGAGCCGACAAACAAATGACCGGATGACAGATCCCCTGCTTGAACTGGACCACGTGACGAAGCGGTTCGGCCGGATCGTCATCGCTGAGGACCTGTCGTTCGCGGTCGGCCCCGGGGACACGGTCGGCATCGTGGGGCCGAACGGAGCGGGCAAGACCAGCCTGTTCGGCCTCATCTCCGGCGACCTGTCCCCGGGCGCCGGACAGATCTCGTTCGCCGGGCGAACGGTCACCAAACTGGACGCGGCGGCCCGGTGCAGGCTCGGCGTGGGCCGCACCTACCAGGTGCCGCGCCCGTTCCCGGACATGACCGCGTTCGAGAACGTGCTGGTCGCCGCCCAGCAGGGCGCCGGGCTCCGGCGCCGGGCCAGCTACGCGGCGGCGGGCGAGGCCCTCGAGCGGGCGGGCATGACCCGCGAGGCGAACCTGCCCGCCGAGCGGCTCGGCCTGCTGCAGCGCAAGCGGCTGGAACTGGCCCGTGCCCTCGCCTCGCAGCCGAAGCTGCTGCTGCTCGACGAGGTGGCCGGCGGGCTGACCGACCCCGAGGTGGCCCAGCTGGTGGAGATCGTCCGCGGGGTGAACGCCGAGGGCGTCACGGTGATCTGGATCGAGCACGTGGTCCGGGCGCTCACCCCGGTCGTGAGCCGGCTGATCTGCCTGGCGGGCGGGACGTTCGTCGGCGACGGGGACCCGGCCGCCGTACTGGCCGACCCGGCGGTCCGCGAGGTCTTCCTCGGCACCGAGGTCACCGCGTCCCTGGCCGCGGGATCCCTGGACGCCGAGTCCTTCGACGGATCCGCCGACGGCGAACGGAGCGCCCCGTGACCTCGGCCGACCGCGGCGGCCGGCCGGAGAACGGGTCCCCGCTGCTCGAGGTCCGTGACCTGACCGTGCACCACGGCCAGCTGCGGGCGCTCGACCACGTCTCGCTGCGGGTCTTCCCGGGCGAGGTGTACGCGATCATCGGCGCGAACGGCGCGGGCAAGTCGACGCTGCTGCGCACGATCGCCGGCCTGCACCGTCCCACCGAGGGTTCGATCCTGCTGGACAGCACCGACGTGACCAAGGTCCGGCCCGAGCGCCGGGCCATCCGGGGCATCACCATGGTGCCGGAGGGCCGGCGGCTCTTCCCGTCGCTCACCGTAGAGGAGAACCTTCAGGTCGGCGCCACCTACGCGCGGAAGGGGCCGTGGACGATCGAGCGGGTCTACGAGCTGTTCTCCTGGATGCGGGACCGGCGGGGCCAGCGGACCGCGCAGTTGTCAGGCGGCGAGCAGCAATCGGTTGCGATCAGCCGGGCGCTGGTCGCCAACCCGCGCGTGCTGCTGCTCGACGAGCTGTCCCTGGGCCTGGCCCCGGTGGTGGTTCAGCGCATCTACGCCATGCTGCCGCAGATCCTGGCCACCGGGCTCACCGTGCTGCTGGTGGAGCAGGACGTCAGCCAGGCGCTGCGGGTTGCCTCGCACCTGCAGTGCCTCCTGGAGGGGCGGACCACGCTGGAAGGCACGCCGTCGGACGTCACCCCGGAACAGGTGGAGGCCGCCTACTTCGGCCTGAGGTCGGCCCCGGCGGGGGAGAGGGGTGAGCCCTTATGGTCTGGGTGAACGACGTCATCCAGGGGATCTTGATCGGCGGCCTGTACGCGCTGTTCGCCTGCGGGCTGTCGCTGATGTTCGGGGTGATGAAGGTCGTCAACCTCGCCCACGGCGACCTCGCGGTCGTCGGCGGCTACATCGCGGTCGGCGTCATCGCGGTCACCCACATCCCGGTGCTGTGGTCCTTCGTGATCGTGGTGCCGCTGATGGCGCTGCTCGGCTACGTGCTGCAGCGGACCGTGATCCAGGCCGCGCTCGACCGCAGCGTCCTCACCACGCTGCTGGTCACGTTCGGGCTGTCCATCGTGATCGAGAACGGCCTGCTGCAGTTCGTCAACGCCAACAGCCACTCGCTCGGGGTAGGGAACGCGATCATCACCAGCTCGTTCTCGATCGGCTCGCAGATCACGATCGCATACCTGCTGCTGCTGATCTTCGTGGTGGCCGTGGTGGTACTGCTCGGCCTGCAGTACTTCCTGTCCGTCTCGAGGTACGGGCGGATGATCCGGGCGGTGGCCGACGACAAGGAGGCGGCGCAGCTGTCCGGGATCGACTACCGGCACGTGTTCGGCATCGCGGCCGCCATCGCGTTCGGCACCGTGGCGCTGGCCGGCATCGCGTACGGCATGTACTCCCAGTTCTCGCCGACCACGGGAACCGACACCATCTTGCTGTTCGCGTTCGCCGCGGTGGTGATCGGCGGGCTTGGCTCGCTGTGGGGGACGCTGCTCGGCGGCGTGCTCCTCGGCGTCGCACAGACGATCGGCGCCCAGATCAGCGCGTCGGACTCGCTGCTGGCCGGGTACCTGCTCTTCCTGGCCGTGCTGGTGCTCCGGCCGCAGGGCCTGGTCGCGCGGAGGGCGTCGTCATGAGCGTGGTCACTGAAACCACCGCCCGTTCGGCAGAAAAATACCGGGTGACACGGTCACGGAGGAACGTGGCCTGGACCGGGCTCGGCGCGCTGGTGGTCGTCGTCGTGCTCGCGCTGTTCCCCTTCGTCATAGGCCCCGGCACCGACACCATCATGGTGCAGGCGTTCATCGTCTTGACGCTGGCCAGCATGTGGAACCTGCTGGCCGGTTATGCGGGCCTGGTGTCGGTGGGCCAGCAGGCGTTCGTGGGGCTCGGGGCGTACTTCGTGCTGATCCTGAACATCCACAACATCTCGATGTTCACCGCGCTCCCGATCGCGGCGGTCGGCTGCGGCGTGGCCGCTGTGCCGCTGTGGTGGCTGGTCTCCCGGCTGCGCAGCGGATACTTCGCGATCGCCACGTGGGTGCTGGCCACCACCATCCTGCTGATCATCGAGAAGTTCCCCTCGATCGGCGGCGGCACCGGCCTGTCGCTGCCGCACACGCCCAGCATCAGCTCGGCCGTGCTCGAGGCGTACACGTACTGGATCGGGCTGGCCGTTACCGTCGTCGCGCTGGGCGCCACCTACCTGCTGCTGCGCGGCAGGCTGGGCCTGGTGCTCACCGCCGTCCGCGACGACGAGGTGGCCGCGCGCAGCTCCGGGGCGAGGGTCGGCCTGGCCCGGATGCTCGTCTTCATCGTGGCCGGGATCGGCTGCGGCGCCGCGGGCGCGCTGCTGGCCGACAGCCAGCTCATCGTGCAGCCGACCGCGGTGTTCAGCGTGCAGTGGACCGCCGTAATGGCGTTCGCGACGATCATCGGCGGCCTGGGCACGATCGAGGGCCCCATCCTCGGCACGGCCGTGTACATGGTCCTGCAGCAGACGCTGGCCTCCTACAACGCCTGGTACCTGATCATCCTGGGCCTGGTGGCGATGGTGATCGCGATCTTCGCGCGGCGCGGGCTGTGGGGACTGATCGATGAGTACCTGCACGTCCGGCTGTTCCCGGTCGGCTACTGGCTCTGGGAGCCCGGCCAGGGCGGCCGCCGACGTGACCGAAATCATCGTGGATCGTTACCGCCCGTGGGCGGGTAGTAGCCATCCACGATGATGCAGGCGGTCGGGCAGAATGGCCGTGTGCTGCTCGCCCAGATCGCCGAGGTGTCGCAGGTCGTGGCCACGACCAGCGCCCGGCTCGCCAAGATCGACGCGCTGGCCGCCGCGCTGCGCGAGGCCGGCCCGCTGGAGGTGCCGATCGCCGTCGCGTACCTGTCCGGGGAGCTGCCGCAGCGGCAGATCGGAGTCGGCTGGGCCGCGCTTCGCGGCGCGGGTTCCCGGCGGCGGCCGCGCCCACCTTGACCCTGAGCGAGGTGGACGCGGGCTTTTCCGCCATCGGCGCGGTATCGGGGAAGGGCTCGGCCGCCGCGCGCAAGGTGCTGGTCGGCGAGCTGTTCGGGCGGGCTACCGAAGGCGAGCAGCGGTTCTTGTTCGGCCTGCTGTCCGGCGAGCTGCGCCAGGGCGCGCTGGAGGGCGTCATGACCGAGGCCGTGGCGCGCGCGGCGTCGGTACCGGTCGATGAGGTCCGCCGGGCCATGATGCTGCGCGGCTCGCTGGGCGCGGTGGCCGCCGCGGCGCTGGCCGGCGGAAGCCAGGCCCTGGAGGCGTTCGGGCTGGAGATCGGCCGTCCGGTGCGGCCGATGCTCGCCGCCAGCGCGCCGACCATCGCCGACGCCCTGGCCAAGATCGGCGGCGAGGGCGTCCAGGCCGCGGTGGAGTGGAAGCTGGACGGCATCCGGATCCAGGCCCACCTGGCCGAAGGGCGCGTGCGCCTGTTCACCCGCACCCTCGACGACATCACCGACCGGCTCCCCGAGGTCGTCGCGGTCCTGGCCAAGCTGCCCGTCCGCGCGGCGGTCCTGGACGGCGAGCTGATCGCGCTGCGCGAGGACGGCAGGCCGCTGCCGTTCCAGGACACCGCGTCCCGCGCCGCCACCCAGGAGGGCGCCGTCGAGGGCCCGGCGGTCCCGCTGTCGGTGTTCTTGTTCGACGCGCTGCACCTGGAGGGCGCGGACCTGATCGACCTGCCCGACTACAAGCGGCACGCGGAGCTGACCTGGGCGGTGCCGCCCGAGCTGCTCATGCCCCGCCTGGTGACGGCCTCGGCCGACGAGGCCACGGCGTTCTTCCGCGACGCGCTGTCCCGCGGCCACGAGGGCGTGGTGGTCAAGTCCCTCGACACCCCGTACGCCGCGGGCCGCCGCGGCGCCGGGTGGATCAAGGTCAAGCCGCGGCACACCCTGGACCTGGTGGTGCTCGCGGTGGAGTGGGGCCACGGGCGCCGCCGTGGCTGGCTGTCCAACCTGCACCTGGGCGCCCGCGACCCGGCCACCGGCGGCTTCGTCATGCTCGGCAAGACGTTCAAGGGCCTGACCGACGAGCTGCTCACCTGGCAGACCGAGCGGCTGCTGGCCCTGGAGGACCGCCGCGACGACTACACCGTGTACGTCCGCCCCGAGCTGGTCGTCGAGATCGCCTTCGACGGCGTGCAGCGCAGCCCCCGCTACCCCGGCGGCCTGGCCCTGCGCTTCGCCCGCGTCCTGCGCTACCGCGAGGACAAGCCCGCCACCGAAGCCGACACCATCGACATGGTCCGCGCCCTAGCCCCCGAGTGAGGCGATGGATCGGCTAGCGGTCGGCTGGGACCGGCTACTTCTTCTTGTCGCGGCGCTTGGGGTTGCCGCCGCGGAACGCGGCGGGCACGTTGCCCTGCGACGGGGGCGGGAAGTTCAGCCCGGACGGCAGGTTGGCCAGCCCGTCGGCCAGCTGGTCCGAGAACCCCTCGGGCAGGCCGCCCAGGCCCCCGAGCCCGCCCCCGGGACCCGCCGTACCCGCGGGCGCACCCGGGGCCCGCCACCCGCGCCACCGGGGCCGCCCGGCTCCTGGGCCGCCGAACCCCGGGTGATCTCGGCGGCGCGCCGCGGGTCCCCGCTGCGGGCGGGCTTCTTCTTGCCCTTCTTGCGGGCGGACTTGGCGGCGGCGCGGCGGGCCGTGCCCATGCCCGGCATCGGCGGCATGCCAGGGATCCCGCCGCCGAACATCGCCTTCATCTGCTTCTGGCCCTCGAAGAAGTTCGTGACCAGCTGGGAGACCTCGCCCACGGCCACGCCGGAGCCCTTGGCGATGCGGGCCCGCCGGGAGCCGTTGATGATCTTCGGGTTGCGCCGTTCCTCCGGCGTCATGGACCGGACGATGGCCTCGGCGCGGTCCAGGTCCTTGTCGTTGACCTGGGAGAGCAGTTCCCGGTTCTTGGCGGCCCCGGGCAGCATGCCGAGCAGGTTGCCGATCGGACCCAGCTTGCGCACCATGGACAGCTGCTCGACGAAGTCCTCGAGCGTGAAGCCCTCGCCGGAGACCAGCCGGCCCGCCAGCGTGGCGGTCTGATCGGCGTCGAAGGCCTTCTCGGCCTGCTCGATCAGGGTCAGGACGTCGCCCAGGTCGAGGATCCGCGACGCCATCCGGTCCGGGTGGAACAGGTCGAAGTCCTCGAGCTTCTCGCCCGAGGAGGCGAACATGATCGGCCGCCCGGTCAGCTCCACGATGGACAGCGCCGCGCCGCCTCGCGCGTCGCCGTCGAGCTTGGTCAGGACCACGCCGTCGTAGCCGACCCCGTCGAGGAAGGCCTGCGCGGTCGCCACCGCGTCCTGGCCGATCATCGCGTCGACCACGAACAGGACCTCGTCCGGCTCGGTGGCGTCCCTGATCGCGATGGCCTGCGCCATCATCTCCTCGTCGACGCCCAGCCGGCCGGCCGTGTCGATGATGACCATGTTGTACTGGCGCCGCCTGGCCTCGTCCAGCGACTGGCGGGCCACGGCCACCGGGTCGCCGACGCCGTTACCCGGCGACGGGGCGTACACCGCGACGCCGGCCCGCTCGCCGAGCACCTGGAGCTGCTGCACCGCGTTGGGCCGCTGCAGGTCGGCGGCGACGAGCAGCGGCGTGTTGCCCTGCCCCTTGAGCCAGAGCGCCAGCTTGGCCGCCAGCGTGGTCTTACCGGAACCCTGCAGGCCGGCCAGCATGATCACGGTGGGCGGGACCTTGGCGAACCGCAGCCGCCTGGTCTCGCCGCCGAGGATGCCGACCAGTTCCTCGTGCACGATCTTGATGACCTGCTGCGCCGGGTTCAGCGCGGCGGACACTTCCTCGCCGGTGGCCCGCTCCTTGACCCGCGCGATGAACTGCCTGACCACCGGCAGCGCGACGTCCGCCTCGAGCAGGGCGATGCGGATCTCGCGGGTGGTCGCGTCGATATCGGCAGCGGACAGCCGTCCCCGGCCGCGCAGGGCCGAAAATACCTGCGTCAGCCGGTCAGATAGGGTCTCAAACACCCAACCAGGCTACCGGTCGGTCCACGGTAGGTGGGCCCGCTAAGCCGGCACCGTTCAGCCCGGCACCGTTCAGCCCGGCACCGCACGCGCCAGTCGGCCGAGCACCGCTCAGGCCAGCGCCGCGAGCACCGCGGTCACGGTGGCGCAGCGCAGGTCCGGCTCGGCCAGCGGCTTGCCGTCCCCGTCGGTCACGTAGAACACGTCGACGACCTCCGCGCCGAGCGTCTCCACCCGGGCCGCGCGCACGTCCAGGCCGCATTCGCCCAGCGCCCGGCCGACCCGCCACAGCAGCCCGGGCGCGTCGTGCGCCCGCACCTCCACCACGGTCGCGGTCTCCGAGGCGTCGTCGACCAACGTCACCTTGGGCGCCGGGACCGGCGCGCCGGGCCGGCCGTGCGGCGGCGCGCACCCGGCGTTCCAGCCGGTCGGCAATGTCCAGCCGCCCCTGCAGCATCCGGCGCATGTCCCCGGCCACCAGCGTCGCGTCCGGCGGCTCGCCGAACTCCGGCTCGACGTCGAACACGGTGACCGCCGTGTCCCCGACCGAGGTCGCGTTGGCGCTGCGGACCGCGAGCCGGTGCGAGGCCAGCACCCCGGCGGCCTGCCACAGCAGCCCGGGCCGGTCCTTGGCGACCACCGTCACCTCCGATCCGCGCACCGTGGCCGCCGGGCCGCCGTCGGCGGCCAGGGCCAGCTGATCCTCACGCAGCGGGGCAGGCCCGGGCGGAGGCGAACCGGCCAGCACCCCAGCCACCCGCCGGACCAGGTCGGCGACCAGCGTGGCCTTCCAGTCGTTCCACGCCGCGGGCCCGGTGGCCAGGCCGTCCGCGATGGCCAGGGCGTGCAGCAGCTCGAGCAGGGCCCGGCTGGGCACGGCCGCCGCCACCTGCCTGACCGTCACCGGGTCATCCAGGTCACGCCGCGTGGCCACGACCGGCAGCAGCAGGTGATGCCGAACGGCCGCGGCCACCAGGTCGACATCCGGTTCCGGCAGCCCCATCCGGCGGCCCACGTCGCGGGCCACGACCTCGCCGGTCACGCTGTGGTCGCCGGGCCAGCCCTTGCCGATGTCGTGGAGCAGGGCGGCCAGCAGCAGCAGGTCGGGCCGGGCGACCTCGCGCGCCAGCGCGGCCGCGTGAGCGGCCGCCTCGACCAGGTGGCGGTCGACGGTGTAGGTGTGCAGCGGGTTGCGCTGCGGCCGGTTCCGCACCCGCTCCCAGTCCGGGATCAGCGAGGTGATCAGGCCCTCGGTGTCCAGGGCCTCCCACACGCTCACCGCGGATTCGCCCGCCCCGAGCAGGGCGAGCAGCGCGTCGCGCGCCGCCCCCGGCCAGGGCACCGGCAGGGGCGGGCACTCGGTAAGCCGGGTGAGGGTCCGCGGCGCCAGCGGCAGCCCGGCCTGGGCGGCGGCGGCCGCGGCCCGCAGCACGAGCGCCGCGTCGCAGGCCGGGTCGGCCGCCCGGGCCAGCACCGCCTCGCCGTCCTGTTCCACCACCCCGTCGGCCAGCGGCCGCCGATCGGCCGGGCGCCGGCGCAGCCGGCGAACCCGCAGCCGGTCCGCCTGGCGGAAGGCGTGATCGACGGCGTACGCGACCGTCCGTCCGGCCCCGGCCAGCGTCCGCAGCAGAACGTCCCCGTCCAGCAGCCCGAGCGCACGGGCCACCTCGTCCTGCTCTTCGAGCACGAGCCGGTCCAGGCGGCGCCCGGTGACCTCGTGCAGCGCGTGCCTGGTGTCCAGGATCTGCTCGTACGCGGCGCGCACCTTGGGTCCCGGCGCGGGCGCCACCCACGCGGCCGCCACCGCCTGGATCGCGTGCACGTCCCGCAGGCCGCCGCGGGCCTCCTTCAGGTCCGGCTCGAGCAGGAAGGCGAGCTCGCCGCTGGCCTTATCGCGCGCGTCGTGCAGTTCGGCCAGCCGCGCCGGCGCGGCCGAACGCCAGTCTTCCAGCGCCCCCGCCCGCAGCCGCTCGGTGAGGTCCGGGTCACCGGCCACGTGCCGGGCCGACAGCAGCCCGAGCGCCACCTTGAGGTCGGCCCGCGCCACCCGCCGGGCCTGCGGCACGGTCCGGACCGCGTGGTCGAGCTCGGCGCCGGAGTCCCACACCGGATACCAGATCCGGTCCGCGATGCCCGCGATGTTGTCCCGGCCCGCGTGCAGCAGCACGACGTCCAGGTCGCTGCGGGGCAGCAGTTCCCTGCGGCCGTAGCCGCCGACCGCGACCAGGGCCACGTCCGGCTCGGCGCCCAGGAGGTCGGCCAGCCAGCGGTCGACCTCAGCCGTCCGGCGAGCCCGATCCGCGGCGAACGAGATCATGGGCGCGGGACCGACGACGGCTCAGATCGCGTCCGGCCCGCGCTCGCCGGTACGCACCCGGACCACCGTCTCCACCGGGACCGACCAGACCTTGCCGTCGCCGATCCGTCCGGTCTGCGCCGCCTTGACCACCACCCCGATCAGGTCCTCGACGTCCTCGTCCTCGCACAGGACCTCGATGCGGACCTTGGGCACCAGGTCGACCTGGTACTCGGCGCCCCGGTACACCTCGGTGTGCCCTCGCTGCCGGCCGTACCCGCTCGCTTCGGTGATCGTCAGGCCGTGGACGCCGAACGCCTGCAGCGCGGCCTTGACGTCGTCCAACTTGAACGGCTTGATGACGGCGGTGATGAGCTTCATCGTGGGATGTCCCTTCGGTGTCCTGTACCGACCATCGGCCGCCGAGGTTTCACCGAACCCGTCGGCGTGTGTCGCCGAGGTGAAACACCTCAGGCCCGTGTTACAGCCATGTTTCGCCGACCCGAGGACGCCGGCCCGAGGGAGCCGGGCAAGAGCCCGGGAGGCTCACCCCAAGATGGCGTCGACGAACGCGCCCGGGTCGAAGGGGGCCAGGTCATCGGGCCCCTCGCCGAGCCCGACGAGCTTGACAGGAACGCCGAGCTCACGCTGCACCGCGATGACGATGCCGCCCTTGGCCGTGCCGTCGAGCTTGGTCAGCACGATGCCGGTGACGTCGACCACCTCGGCGAAGACCCGCGCCTGGCGCAGCCCGTTCTGCCCGGTGGTGGCGTCCAGCACCAGCAGCACCTCATCGACCACGGCCTTCTTCTCCACCACGCGCTTGACCTTGCCGAGCTCGTCCATAAGCCCGACCTTGGTGTGCAGGCGGCCGGCGGTGTCGATGATGACCACGTCGACCCCGGTCTCGATGCCCTCGCTCACCGCCTCGAACGCCACGCTGGCCGGGTCCGCGCCGTCCCGGTCGGCCCGGACCGTCTTGGCCCCCACCCGCTCGCCCCACGTCTGGAGCTGATCGGCCGCGGCCGCCCGGAACGTGTCGGCCGCCCCGAGCAGCACGGTCTCCCCGTCGCCGATCAGCGCTCGCGCCAGCTTCCCGCAGGTCGTCGTCTTGCCGGTGCCGTTGACGCCGACCATGAGCACCACCGCGGGCGTGCCGCCGTGCGGCGTCACGTGCAGCGACCGGTCCTCGTCGCCGAGTTGCCCGAGCAGCTCGGTCCGCAGCAGCTCGCGCACCTCGGCCGGGCCGCGCGCGCCGAGCACCTTCACCTTGGTCCGCAGGTCGTCCACCATCAGCCGGGCGGGCACCACGCCCACGTCGGCGGTGATGAGCACCTCTTCGATCTCGTCCCAGGTCTCGTCGTCCAGCCGGTCCCGGGACAGCAGGTTCAGCAGGGCCGACCCGACCGAGCTCTGCGACCGGGCGAGCCTGGCCCGCAGCCGCACCATCCGGCCTGCGGACGGCGGCGGCCGCTCGACCTCCAGCACCGGGGCCGTCGCACCCGCCTGCGCCGTCTCATCCGGCCGAGGCCGAGGCCGCGGCCCCGCCCCCGCCGTCAGAAGGCGCGGCAGCCGACGGAGCCTGCCCAGAAGGCGGCGCGGCGGAACGTCCCCCGCGCGGCCGGAGGAACAGCAGCCGTCCGAAGGCCACCACGGCCAGGAGGGCGATGACGATGATGATGATGATCACGTATTCCATCAGGCCCTAAGTCTCGCAGACCCGACGCAGTGCCGTGGCCCGCGGGGGTCAGGACCGCCGCGCCTGCCGCCGTGCCTGCCGCAGGGCCCGGCGCGCCTGCCGCAGCCACGCCAGGACGGTCTTCAGGTCACCGTCGTCGAGCCAGAACGCGACCACCAAGAACGCGACGATCGCGAACACGGCCGCGGGCACGGCCAGGGCGAAGGCCTCCAGCTTGTGGTGCAGCGGGACCGCCACGCTGATCGCCACGCCCACCGCGACGCCCGCGGCCCCGGCGGCCAGCCCGGCCAGCGTGGCGCGGCCGACCCCCCGAAGGGCCGCCGGCCCGCAGATCCGCCGGGTGACGGCCACCATCGGGACGGCCACGACGGTCTGGCCGATGGTGTAACCCAGGCAGAGCGCCGCGGGCACCAGCCGGGGCGGGGCCAGCTCGGCCAGCACCACGTCGGCCACGATCACCAGCACCCAGCTGCCGGCCAGCGCCGCGGCCGCGACCTTGAGCCGCCCGAGGACGAACATCACCCGCGACAGGTTCGCGACCACGACCGTGCCCGCCACGCCGGGCGCGAACAAGGCGAAGGACTCGATCAGCTGCGGGACCTGATCCGGCTGCTTGGCCAGGACGTGGGCGGCCGGGACGGCGATCGCCGCGATCACGGCCGTGCTCAGCCACGACATGAGCATGATCGCCCGCGTCGATCCGGCGATGGTCCGGTCGAAGTCCGGCCCCTCGCGCGCGGACATCACGGGGAACGCGCTGACCACGATGGACGTGGCCAGCACCGCCGACACCGAGGTGAACACCTGCGAGGCGTAGTTGTAGATGACCAGCGCGCCCGTCTCGCCCCGCCCGTTGGCCAGCGCGATGGCCACCACGCTGGCGACGTCGATCGCGATCAGCTCGAGGAAGCCGACCAGCGCCAGGCCGCCCGCCCGGCGCGCCACCCCGGGCGGGAACCGCAGCGCGGGCCGCAGCCGCAGGTGCAGCCGCCACGTCGGCGGAACGGCGACCAGGACCAGGACGGCGATGCCCAGCGTGGTTCCCCCGGACAGGACCAGCTCGGCAGAAACGGGCAGCCGGCTCAGCGGCAGCCCCTTGTCCAGCGGCACGAACGCGAGGTAGCAGGAGATCAGGACCAGGCTGGAGATGCCGGGACCGATGGTCGGCGCGGCAAACCGGCGGTAGGCCTGCAGCAGCCCGTACAGGATGACGGAGAGCCCGTACAGCAGGGCCTGCGGCGCGAACACCTGCAGCATCGTGGTGGTGGTGGCGACCATGTCGGGCCGGGCGCAGTGCGCGGCCGGGTTGGCCGGGTTGAGCAGCGACGCGATCGGCCCGGCGGCCGCGACGATGCCCAGGGTCAGCGGCACCACGATGATCAAGGTCCAGGTCAGCAGCGCGGAGGTGATCTGGCTGACGTGCGTTCTCTCCGCCGGGTCGCTGGCCGCACGCTCGGCCGAGCGGGCCAGCACCGGGATCATCGCGCTGGTCAGCGCGCCGCCCAGGACCAGCTGGTACAGCAGGTCGGGCACCTGGTTCGCGGTCACGTACGCCGTGCCCAGGCAGCCCGCGCCGACGGTCTGCGAGAACACCAGCGTGCGGACCAGCCCCAGGATCCGGGACGCGATCGTGAGGCCGGCGACGAGCGCGGCCCCGCGGGCGATGCCCACGCCCAGCCCCGCCCCCCGCCCCGAGGTCGGCTCCGCGCCGCGCCCCGCGACCGGCCCCGCGCCCAGCTGCGAGGTCGGCCCGGAGACCGGCTCCGCCGGCCTTGCCAGGCCAGCACCGGGGCCGGTCTGCACATGCAACTCCTGATCCCCTTGCACGCCAGGCCCTCCCTCCCGTCACGCTGCCGTCCGCCGGCGCAACCTGGATCCAGCCGGACCGAATTCTACATAGGTAGACATATGGTCCTACCCATAGGAGTACGCAGGGGCCGGAAAGATACGCATTGCCGATGACGCTTGGCCGAAGGCCAGGTGACCAGGCACGCCCGGCCGCGGCCCGATCGGCGGCCCGGATCAGGCGGCCCGGATCAGGCGGGCTGGCGGGAGGCGATCTGCTGGCTGATCACCGTGGACACGCCGTCGCCGCGCATCGTGATGCCGTACAGCGCGTCCGCCGATTCCATGGTCCGCCGCTGGTGGGTGATGACGATGAGCTGCGAGCTTTCCCGCAGCTCATCGAAGACGCCAAGCAGCCGCTGCAGGTTGGTGTCGTCCAGGGCCGCCTCGACCTCGTCCAGCACGTAGAACGGCGAGGGCCGGGCCTTGAAGATCGCGAACAGGTACGCGATGGCGGTCAGCGACCGCTCCCCGCCGGACAGCAGCGACAGCCGCTTGACCTTCTTGCCCGGCGGCCTGGCCTCGATCTCGATCCCGGTGGCCAGCATGTCGTCCGGCTCGGTCAGCACCAGGCTGCCCTGGCCGCCGGGGAACAGCCGGGCGAACAGCGTCTCGAACTCGCGGGCGGTGTCGGCGTACGCGGACGCGAACACCTCCTGCACCCGGTCGTCGACCTCCTTGACCACGGTGAGCAGGTCACGCCGGGTCTTGCGGAGGTCATCGAGCTGCGCGGCCAGGTACGCGTGCCGTTCGGTGAGCGCCTCGTACTCCTCAAGGGCCAGCGGGTTGATCTTGCCGAGCCGGTCGAGCTGGCGCTGGGCGTCGGCGGCCCGGCGCTCGGCCGCGGCCCGGTCGTAGGTCACTGCGTTCACCGGCACGGGCGCGCCGGACTCGTCGCCGATCACCGGGACCGGCACCTCCGGGCCGTACTCGGCGACCAGCACGTCCGCCTCCACGCCGAACTCCTCCAGCGCGTGCTCGGCCAACTGCGCCAGCCGCAGCCGGTGCTCGGCCCGCGCGATCTCGGTGCCGTGCGCCGTGTTCACCACGGTGTCCAGGTCGGCGGCCAGGTCGCGGACCCGGGTCCGGATGGCCTTCAGCTCCCCGGCCCCTCCCGCGCTGACCGCCTCGGCCTGGGCGCGCCGGGCCAGGGCCTGGTTCACCGACTGCTCCGCCGCCTCGACCGCGGACCGCGCGCCCAGCGCCACGGCCCGGGCCACGGCGGCCTGGGCGGTGCGCTGCCTGCGCCGCCGGGCGGCGGCCTCGCGCGCCTGGCGCTCGGCGGCCGCGGCCGCGGCCAGGGATTCGGCGCGGCCGTCGATGGCCCGCAGCCGTTCCTCGGCGGTCCGGACCTCGAGCCTGGCCTCCATCTCGGCGTTACGGGCCGCGGTGCAGCGGTCGGCCAGCTCCTCCCGGATCCCCAATCCCCCATTCCCCCAAGCCCTCTTCGTCCCGCGGCTCGCCGGGCTCCGGTGAATCCTCGGCCTCGGCCTCGGCCAGCACGGCCCGCAGCCGCTCCAGCTTGGCCAGGTCCTTCTCGCTGGCCAGCCGCGCCGCCGCGATGGCCGCGTCCACCCGGTCGGCCTCCTCGCGCGCGGCCCGCGCCGCGCCCGCCAGCCGGCCGAGCCGCCCCGAGACCTCCGCCGTCGCCGCGTCAGCCTCCTGCCTGCGCGCCAGCGTCTCGGCCACGGACCGCCGGGACTCCTCCTCGTCCCGCACCGCCGCCGCCAGGTCCCCGGCCGCCCGTTCGCACCGGCGTTCGGCCTCGGCCAGCCCGGCCGTCGCCTCGTCGGCCGCGGCCCGCATCTCCAGCAGGCTCGGCGGGCTCGCGCCGCCGCCGTGGGCCCAGTGCCATCCGAGCACGTCGCCGGACCGTGTCACGGCCTTCACGTCAGGATTTATCCGAACGGTCCGGCGTGCTTCGTCCAGGTCAGCGGTGACCACCACGCCGCGGAGGAGCTCGGCCGCCGCCTCCGCCAGCCCGTCAGGCGCGCGCACCAGGTCGACGGCGCGGTACGGACCGGGACCGGCCGGAACCGGCGGCGCCTCGGTGACGGCCGACGCCAGCGCGAACAGGTCCGCGCGGTCCTCGGCCGCGACCACCAGGCCCGCGCTGCCCGCGTCCTCGAGGCGCAGCACGGCCAGGATCTCGGCGGCGGCGTCCAGGCCGCTCACCGCGACCCCGTCGGCGGCCGCGCCCAGGGCCGCGGCGATCGCGACCTCGAAGCCCTCGGCCACCCTCAGCCGCTCCGCGAACGAGCCGAGCACCCCGCCGAAGCGCTCGGGGTCGGCCAGCAGCGCCGCGGAGGCGTCCGCGCCGCGCCGCGCGGCCTCGGCCAGGGCCTCGGCGCGGGCCCGCCGGGCGGCCAGATCCCGGGCGGCCTCTCGCTCCGCGGTCCGAAGCACCGAGGTCCGTTCGGACAATTCAGAAAGGGCGTCCGTGGCCTGCTGGTGCTCGGCCGCCAGCCCGCTACGGTCGTCGTACCGGCCGTTAGACAGCTCCTGCACCTGGTCGTGCTCGGATTGGGCCAGCTCGGCCCGTTCCCTGGCCTGCTCGGCGGATACGGCCAGCCGGTCCAGCTCCTCGGCCGCGGCGGCGCTGCGCGACTCGGCCGCGCCGACCTGCTCCCGCAGCCTGGCCAGCTGGCCGGCCCGGGCCGCCGCGGTCCTGGCCACCTCGGTCATCCGGCGCTCGGCCGCGGCGAGTTCGGCCTCGGCCGCGGCGCGCTCGGCGACGGCGGCGGACATCACCTCACGGCCCGCCTCCAGCCGCGCGGTCAGCTCTTCTTCCTCGGCGTGAAGCTCGGCGGCCTGGCGGTCCAGCTCGTCGGGGTCGCGTCCGGGACGCTCGGGCTCCCGGTCGGCGGTCAGCAGCTTGTGCCGCTGCGCGGCCAGGGTCTGGGTCGCGCGCAGCCGGTCGGCCAGCGAGGACAGGGCGAACCAGGTCTCCTGGGCCCGGGTCAGCACGGCCGAGGCCTGCTGCGCGGCCTGGTCGAGCTCGGTCTCCGAGCGCCGGGCCTGGGCCAGCTGCTCCTCAAGGGCGGCGCGCCTGGCCGCCGTGGCGGCCTCGTCCGCCTCGTCCCGCCGCAGGTCCGCGGCCAGCATCACGTAGTCGTCGGCGAGCAGCCGCAGCCGCGCGTCGCGCAGCTCGGCCTGGATGACGGCCGCCTTCCTGGCCGTCTCGGCCTGCCGGCCGAGCGGCTTGAGCCGCCGGCTCAGCTCGGCGGTGAGGTCGACCAGGCGGGTCAGGTTGGCCTGCATCGCCTCGAGCTTGCGCAGCGCCTTCTCCTTGCGCTTGCGGTGCTTGAGCACGCCGGCCGCTTCCTCGATCAGGGCCCGCCGGGCCTCGGGGCCCGCGTGCAGGATGTCGTCGAGCTGGCCCTGCCCGACGATGACGTGCATCTCCCGGCCCATCCCGGAGTCCGACAGGAGTTCGGCGACGTCGAGCAGGCGGCAGTGATCGCCGTTGATGGCGTACTCGCTCTGCCCGGACCGGAACATCAGCCGGCTGATCGTGACCTCGGCGTAGTCGATGGGCAGCGCGCCGTCGGTGTTGTCGATGGTGAGCGTGACCTCGGCCCGGCCCAGCGGCGGGCGTGAGGTGGTGCCGGCGAAGACGACGTCCTCCATCTTGCCGCCGCGCAGCGACTTGGCGCCCTGCTCGCCCATGACCCAGGACAGCGCGTCGACGATGTTGGACTTGCCCGAGCCGTTCGGGCCCACGACGCAGGTGATGCCGGGTTCGAGCCGGAGCGTGGTGGCGGACGCGAACGACTTGAAGCCGCGCAGCGTGAGGCTCTTCAGGTACACGCGCCGCCCCTCCTCCCTGCTCCCCGCACACTACCGCCCCCGGCCACGCGGAACGGGTAACCGCAGCGTGTGCGCGCGTGCCGAAATGCGCGCAGGCAGCGCGGAAGCGCCCCGGGCCATTCGGTGAACAGATCGCCCCCTAAGCCAGCATCGCGGGACGAGTGGCGTATCACGAGGAGATATACAACGAAGAGGGGCGCCGCCATAGGCGCCCCTGGTTCGTCTGTGTCTGCTTTCGCCTTGCCGTCTGCCTCGTCCCGCCCGTGCTCGTCAGGCGAGCGCAGGCTCGCGATCCGGAACCAGCATGTCCTCGTGTGCTGCCTCTACCGCAAGCGAGTCGTTCTCTTCCTGGAGCCGCACAAGCTCGGCTTCCAGGTCCCGTACTCGCTGCTGAAGGCGGCGCATCTCGGAAACCATGCGGGGGTCGGGACCGCCGACGTGGCCGAATAGAGCCTTCGCCATTGCTAAAGGTCCTCCACGCTGAGTGACCAGAGTGGGCACATACTTAACACACGCGGACTCGCGCGCGCAATCAACGAGTCCTAGTTTCCCACCCAGGCGTTTCCTGGTCAAGTTGAGCACCCTTTCGGGGCCGGTTACATACCCTATCATCCTGAACGAACCGTTTTACCCCGACCACGGTGCCCGCAAACGCCCGCCCCCCGTTACCTGCGGGAACGATGTGACTACCCGGGCGCGGCTCACCAGTGGGCGCGGCGCGGCCGGGGCTGGCAGCGGGGGCAGCTGTAGGCCGACCGGTTCATGAAGGGGTCGCGCCTGACCGGCGTGCCGCATTTGCGGCACGGCAGGCCCTCCCGGCCGTACACCGCCAGTGATCGCTCGAAGTAGCCGCTCTCCCCGTTGACGTTGACGTACAGGCTGTCGAACGTGGTCCCGCCGGCCTCCAGCGCCTCGCCGAGGACCTCGCGGACGGCCGCGAGCAGCCTGCTGATCTCCGGGCCGTTCAGGGTCTCGGTGGGCCGGGCCCAGTGCAGGCCGGCCCGCCACAGCGCCTCGTCGGCGTAGATGTTGCCGACGCCGCTGATCATCGACTGGTCGAGCAGGGCGCGCTTGACCCCGGTGTGGCGGCGGCGCATCTTCCGGGCCAGGGCGTCGGGATCGAAGGCCGGCTCGAACGGGTCGGGCGCGATGTGCGCGATCGGCGCGGGAAGCTCGGCGCCGTCCCGCACCACGCACATGTGCCCGAACGTCCGCTGGTCAGTAAAGCGCAGGTCAGGCCCTTCATCGGAGAAGGTGAACCAGATCCGGACGTGCGGTGAGACCGGCCGGTCCGGCTCGCCGACCAGCAGTTGCCCGCTCATGCCCAGGTGGGCCAGGAGCGCGTCCTCGCCGACCGACATCCACAGGTACTTGCCCCGCCGCAGGGCACTGTCCAGGCTGCGCCCGGCCAGCGCCGCGGAGAACTCCTTGGCCCCCGCCAGGTGCCTGCGCACCGCCCGCGGGTGCAGGACCCGCACGTCCTCGATGGTCCGCCCCACCACATGGCGCTCGAGCCCGCGCCTGACCGTCTCGACCTCAGGTAGTTCCGGCAGTGTTTTCCTCGCTCGCCTCCGGGCCGCTTTTAAGGCGGCTCCTTCCCTCGTCGCTCGTTCCTCGCTCCTCAGTCCAGTCGCCGCCGCGGCCCTTTGGCTCGCGAGGGGACCCATCACTTATCTGGGCCGCTCGATTCCGCGTTGAGGGTGGTCCAGGCCGCCTCGGCCGCGTGCTGTTCGGCCTCTTTCTTGGAGCGGCCCTCGCCGGAGCCCAGGACCCGCCCGCCGACGCGCACCACGGCCCGGAACGACTTCTGGTGATCCGGTCCGCTCTCCTCGACCTGATAGTCGGGAACGCCCAGCATCCGGGCGGCGGTCAGTTCCTGCAGCGAGGTCTTCCAGTCCAGGCCGGCGCCCAGCCGGGCGGACCTGTCGATCACCGGGTCGAACAGCCGGTGCACCAGCGCGCTGGCCTCGGCCAGGCCGCAGTCGATGTACACCGCGCCGATGACCGCCTCCAGCGTGTCGGCCAGGATCGATGACTTGTTCCGGCCGCCGGTGACCTCCTCGCCCCGGCCGAGCCTGATGTAGGAACCCAGGCTCAGGCCGCGGGCCACCTCGGCCAGGGCACGCATCTGGACCACGGCCGCGCGGAGCTTGGCCAGCTGACCCTCGGGCATGCTCGGGTAGGAGCGGAACAGCGTGTCCGTCACGACCAGCCCGAGGACCGAGTCGCCGAGGAACTCCAGCCGCTCGTTGGTGGGCGGGTTGTCGTTCTCGTACGCGTAGGAGCGGTGGGTGAGCGCGCGCTCGAGCGACATGGGCATGATGGGCACGCCGAGCGCATGCCGCAGCTCGGCGGGATCCCTTCCGGCGTTGCCGGCGTCCCAGGGCTGGCTCACGGCACTCACCGCGTCCCCCTCAGGACGGGTTGATGACCTGGCGCCGCCGGTACGTGCCGCACGTCGGGCAGGCCACGTGCGGCAGCTTGGGCTCGTGGCACTGCGGGCAGCTCATCAGCGCCGGCGCGGTGGTCTTCCAGTTCGAGCGTCGTGATCGGGTGTTGCTGCGGGACATCCTCCGCTTGGGAACCGCCACGTCAGCCCTCCTGTAGGTCGATGGCGCCGGCGCGCCGGCCCGGTTGTGTCGTTGTCTGGCCGTCAAGCTGCTTCAGGGCGGCCCACCTCGGGTCCGGCGCGTCGTCGTGCCGGTGGGCCGGGCCCGCGTCGGCCAGCGGCACACCGCACTCGACGCACAGCCCGGGGCAGTCGTCCCGGCACAGCGGTGACATCGGCAGCGCGAGGACCACCGCGTCACGGAAGGCCGGCTCCAGGTCGAGCAGGTCGCCGTCGAGGTAACGCTCCTCGTCGTCGACCTGCTCGCTCTGCTCGTCATGCCAATCGTGCTTGTCGTGCTTGTCATGTCCCCGGCGGCCGTCGTGCGCCTCGCGGGATCCCCGCGGGCGCTCGTCGGGATACAGGTACAACTCGGTAAAGCTGGCCGTCACCGTGCTGGTCAGCGGGGCCAGGCAGCGGGCGCACTCGCCGGCCACCGGCGCGGTCGCGGACCCGGTGACGAGGACGCCCTCACTGACGGCCTCGAACCGCAGGTCCATCTCGACGTCGGCCCCGACGGGTACGCCGACCAGCTCAAGGCGCAGGTCTTCGGGCGCGGGCACGGTCAGCTTACGCTCCCGCGCGGAACCCGCCTGGCGGCTGAGCGAGCGCATGTCGAAGACAAGCGCGCCGCGAGGTGCGTTGGTATGTGTGTTGGGCATAATAGTGTACTCGTGAATAGCGATGGGGAACCGAGCGCCTAGCCTACCGGCGGCGCGCGGTAATCCCAACTTGACCGCCTCGCGAGGCCCGGGTCACTCCGCGGCCAGGCGGTCCCGCAACCGGGACAGCACCGGCTCGGGCACCAGCCCGCTGACGTCCCCGCCGTACCTCGCGACCTCCTTGACCAGGCTGGAACGCAGGAAGGAGTACAGCGGGTTGGTCGTCATGAACAGCGTCTCGACCTTGGCCATCCGGTAGTTCATCTGCGCCATCTGCATCTCGTACTCGAAGTCGCTGACGGCCCGCAGCCCCTTGACGACCGCGGAGATGCCGTTGTGGGCGCAGAAGTCCACCAGCAGGCCGTGGAACCGGTCGATCCTGACGTTGCCGTAGCCGGCCGTCACCTCGCGCAGCATCTCGACCCGCTCGTCCACCGTGAACAGGCTGTGCTTGGTCACGTTGATCAGCACGGCGACGATGACCTCGTCGTACAGTCCGGCCGCGCGGCTGATGATGTCGAGGTGACCGTTGGTGACGGGATCGAATGACCCCGGACAGACGACGCGTCGCACGCGATGCCAACCCTTTCTCTTTCAGGGGGTCCCTGGGCGCAGACCGTACCAGAAAGTCGCCTCGCCGTACCGCCGCGCCCGGTCCGCTACGAAGCCATCAGGCCAGCGCACCGGCCCGGACCGGGTGGCGCGCTCGACGATCACCAGCCCCCCCGGCGCCAGCCAGGCCTGCCCGGCCATGCCCTCGCGGGGGGGTCTGGGCCCGCCGCCGCAGGCGGCAAGGCCAGCAGGGTCGTCCCCACGGGCCAGCAGCGAAAGCACCGCGGAGACCTCCCGGTCGGCCAGCGCGTACGGCGGGTCCGCGAACACGATGTCATACCGGCCGCCGTCGGGTGCCGGGCCGCGGGCGAGCACCCGCTCGACCCGGTCCGTGATCACCTCGGCGCCGGGCAGGCCGATCGCCGCGATGTTCTCCCGGATGACGCGGCTCGCCCGGGTCCCGGCCTCCACCAGCAGCACGTGCCCGGCGCCCCGGGAAAGGGCCTCGAGGCCGACCGCGCCCGATCCGGCGTACAGGTCAAGCACCCGCGCCCCGGCCAGCGACCCCACCATCGAGGTCACCGTGGCGAACAGCCCCTCCCTGGCGCGGTCGCTGGTCGGCCGGGTGTCCCGCCCGGCCGGGACGGCCAGCCGCCGCCCGCCCGCCTCCCCGGCGATGACCCGTGCCACCTCTCAAGTGTGCACGGTCAGGTCTTGTCCAGGTACTCCGCCTGGACGCCGAACAGCTCCTCGATGGCCGCGCGCAGCGCGGGGTGGTGGGCCAGGCTCGGGTCGGCCGAGACGACCGTGGTGGCTTCCTGCCGGGCCTGCCCGATGAGGTCCTCGTCGGCGAGCAGTCGGAGCAGCCGCAGGCTGGACTGGCGCCCGGCCTGCGCCGCGCCGAGCACGTCTCCCTCCTTGCGCTGCTCGAGGTCCAGCCGGGACAGCTTGAACCCGTCCAGGGTGGCGGCCACCGCGTCGAGCCGCTCCCGCGACGGGCTGCCCGGCGGCGCCTCGGTGACCAGCAGGCACAGCCCGGGCGCGCTGCCGCGGCCGACCCGGCCGCGCAGCTGGTGCAGCTGCGACACCCCGAACCGCTCGGCGTCCATAATGACCATCACGGTCGCGTTCGGCACGTCGACCCCGACCTCGATGACGGTGGTGGCCACCAGGACGTCGATCTCGCCCGCGGTGAACTCGCGCATCACCCGGTCCTTCTCCTCCGGGTGCAGCCGGCCGTGCAGGATGCCCAGCCGCATCCCGGCCAGCGGGCCCGCGTCCAGCGTGCCCGCCACGTCGAGCACCGACAGCGGCTGGCGCCGGCCCAGGACCACCCCGCGCGGGATGCCGCCCGTCATGTCCACGTCGGCGAAGTCGTCCTCGTCGGGGTACTGGGCGTCGTCGGGATCCGGGCCGTCGCCGATCCGCGGGCAGACCACGTAGGCCTGCTGGCCCCGGCCGACCTCCTCCCTGACCCGTTCCCAGGCCCGCTCGAGGAAGTGAGGCTTGTCGGCCGCGGGCACCACGTGCGTGGCAATGACCGAACGCCCCGCGGGCAACTCGGTCAGCGTCGAGGTCTCCAGGTCGCCGTAGACGGTCATGGCGACCGTCCTCGGGATCGGCGTCGCCGTCATGACCAGGACGTGCGGCCGGTTATCCGCCGCCTTGGCGCGCAGCGCGTCCCGCTGCTCCACGCCGAACCGGTGCTGCTCGTCGATGACCACCAGGCCGAGATCGGCGAACTGGACCTGCTCCTCGAGCAGCGCGTGCGTCCCGATGACGATCCCCGCGTCACCGGTGAACACGTCGGACAGCGCCGACCGCCGCGCCGCGGCCCCGACCGACCCGGTGAGCAGCGCGACGCCGGTGGCGTGTTCGGCCGCGCCGAGCTGCCCGCGCTGGGCCAGCGGGCCGAGCATGTCGGTGACGGAGCGGTAGTGCTGCTGGGCCAGCACCTCGGTCGGGGCCAGCAGGGCGGCCTGGCCGCCCGCGTCGACCACCTGGAGCATGGCCCGGATCGCGATCACCGTCTTGCCCGAGCCGACCTCGCCCTGCAGCAGCCGGTGCATCGGGTAGGCGCAGGCCAGGTCGTTGGCGATGGTCTCGCCCACCGCGACCTGGCCGTTGGTGAGCGTGAACGGCAGCTGCGCGTCGAACTCGTCGGCGATGCCGCCGTCCACGTGCGGCCGCGGCATGGCCGGCATGGCCGCCGCGGCCAGGCGCCGCTGGGCCAGCGCGGCCTGCAGCATGAATGCCTCGTCCCACTTGAGCCGATCCCGAGCCCGGTCCCGGTCCGCCGTATCGAGCGGCCGGTGAATGGCGCGGATCGCCTCGGCCCGCCCGGCCAGCCCGTACCGTTCCCTGACCTCGGCGGGCAGCGGGTCCGAGCCCACGTCCAGCGTCTCGAGCACGGTCTGGACCGACTTGGCGATCTTCCAGGACGGGCACCTGGCGCTCGCCGGGTACACCGGGATCAGCTCGGTGGCGAACTCGGCGGCCAGCTCGGGCGTCAGGTCGGCGTTGGGCGGCGCCCCGGGCAGCATCTCGCACTCGGGGTGGACGAGCTGGCGGCGCCCGCGGAAGCTGGACACGGTGCCCGCGAACATGCCGATCATGCCGGGCACGAGCGCGTACAGGTAGCGCGGCCGCCGCCCGGAATTGGAGAAGAACGTCAGGACCAGCTTGGCGCGGTCGTCGGTGACGATCACCTCGGTCCGGCTGCGACGCCCCTTGCCCGGCAGCGAGGGCAGCGGATGATCGGCCACCGACACGACCCGGGCCAGCACGGTGACGTGGTCTCCGTCACGCAGCGAGGACAGGTCGGTCAGCTCGCCGCGCGTGTAGTACCGCCGGGGATAGTGCCGCACCAGGTCGGCGACCGTGCGCAGGCCGAAGACGTCCTCGAGCGTCTTGCCCGTCTTGGGCCCGAGCACCCGGGTCAGCGATTCGCTGAGCGTGGTCACATCCAGCAGCATAGAAGCGCCCACCGACAGGGCTGGCTAAGAGGGGACGACCCCCTGGGACCCCCGCACTTCGCTTCGCTCAGACTGGCCACGGGGGGCGACCCCCCTGGGACCCCCCGCACTTCGCTTCGCTCAGACTGGCCACGGGGGGACGACCCCCCTGGGACCCCCCGCACTTCGCTTCGCTCAGAGTCGCGGCGCCCGGTTCGCGCGGAGCCTGGACATCGGGTAGGCTTCGACGGCTGCCAGATCCGGAGCCGGACCTGGCCCAAAGACCCGTCACCTTCACTAATGGAGCAAACCGTGGCTTCCGTCTGCGACGTATGCGGCAAGGGGCCGGGCTTCGGCAACAACGTATCGCACTCGCACCGCCGTACCCGCCGCCGCTGGAACCCGAACGTCCAGCGTGTCCGCGCCATGGTCGGCGGCACGCCCAAGCGCCTCTACGTCTGCACCTCCTGCATCAAGGCCGGCCGGATCACCCGCTAGGTGCGTCGGCCCCCTGGCCCGCGCCGCCAAGCCCCCCCAGATCGGCACTGTTTCATGATCATGTACCGAAATGGGTAACTATTGCCCAAAACTGCTCATGATCATGGTCGGTGCCCGGAATGGCTCCACGTGAAGTTGCGGCATAACCGGACACTTAGCGTTCAGGCGAAGTGATCCCAGCCGCCCGGCCCGGCCCACTCCTCGCCGTCCACCAGTACGCCCCGGCCCGCGCGCACCTCGCCGATCAGCGTCCACCTGCCGGGCAGCACCGTGCCCGCCGGGAACGCGGCCACCATTGAGTGGTCCTCACCCCCGGTCAGCACCCACCGCAGCGCCTCCGCCTTACCCCCGCCCTGAGCCCCGGCCACGGCGTGAGCCCCGGCGACGGCGTGAGCCCCGGCCGCGGCCTGAGCCCCGGCGACGGCCCGGGCCGCCGCGACCAGCCCCTCACCCGGGCGAACCCGTTCCGATGCCACGTCGATGAGCACACCGCTCGCGTCGGCGATGTGCCCGAGGTCGGCCAGCAGGCCGTCGCTGACGTCGATCATGGCCGTGGCGCCCAGCCCCGCCGCCTCGGGACCCGCGTCATACGGCGGCGCCGGCCGCCGGTACGCCGCCACCAAGGGCCCCGCCAACAAAGGCCCCTCGAAGGCGAGCCCGGCCGCGCCAGGCCCCACGGGCCCCGCGCCAGGCCCCGCAGGCTCCGCGCCAGGCCCCGCAGGCTCCGCGCCAAGCCCTGCCGACAGCAGGGCCAGCCCGGCCGCTGAGTGCCCGAGCGGCCCGGCCACCGCGACCACGTCACCCGGCGCCGCCCCCGACCGCAGCACCGGCGCCCGCCCGGCCAGGTCACCCAGGCCCGTCACGGCGAGCAGAACGCACGAGGCTCGCGCCGTGTCCCCGCCGATCACGCTCGCGCCCGCCCGGGCGCACTCGGCGGCGAGCCCGGCCGCGAGCTCCCGGGCCCAGCTGACCGGCAGGTCGGGCGGGACGGCCAGCGCGACAAGCAGCCCGGTGGGCTCCGCGCCCATGGCCGCGACATCGGCCAGGCTCCGGGCCGCGGCCTTGCCGCCGACGTCGCCCGCGCTTGACCAGTCCCGGCGGAAGTGCCGTCCCTCGAGCAGGAAATCGGTGGTGGCCACCACCCGGCCGTCGGGCGCGGCCAGCACGGCCGCGTCGTCGCCGATCCCGACCAGCGCCCGCGGGTCGGCAGGCAGCCACGCCGACAGCGCCGCGATCAGCCCGAACTCCCCCAGCCCGCCAACCGTCCCCGAATCGTCAGCAGCGATCATTCCCTCCCCGAACCCAGATAGTGGTCACCGGTCCAGACCTCTCCTACGGTAGCGTGATCCATCAGGGGCACCCCGTCCCGCAATGGCCCCGGGAGGATCTCATGGTAGAGGCGTACATCCTCGTCCAGACCGAAGTCGGCAAGGCCGCCGACGTGGCCTCGCACATCGCGAAGATCGCCGGAGTCACGCATGCCGAGGACGTCACCGGCCCGTACGACGTCATCGTGCGCGCCCAGTCGGACAACGTGGACGAGCTGGGCCGGCTCGTGACCACCCAGATCCAGGCCGTGCCCGGGATCACCCGGACGCTCACCTGCCCCGTGGTGCACATCTGAGCAGTTCGGCCGCGAGGGGTGCGCTGTGCGGGCCGAGCCCGAGCGCGACCGCGCCGCGCAGGTCGTCGGGCGTGTCCACGTCCCGGCGCAGGCCCGGTATGCCCTTCAGGTCAAGTTCCGCGGCGCCGCCCGCCGCGTGCCGCGCCCGTGACGCCAGCCCGAACGAGGGCCGGAACGCCGCTCCCGGAGCCGCCGTGTACAGCGTCGTGCCGTCCCCGGCCTCGTCGGCCACGAACGCCGTCGGCCACGCCGAGGCGGCCCTCAGCGCCCGCCCGATCTCGGCCGGCCGCAGCGCGGGCAGGTCGGCGGACAGCGCGGCCGTCCCCCATCCGGGCCAGCGCGACGCGGCAAGCCCGGCGCCGTGCCGCAGCGCCGCGTTCAGCCCGTCCCGCGGCTCGTCCGGCACCACCAGCGCCCCCAGCCCGGCCAGCGCGACGCTGGCGACCTGGTCGTCTGTGATGACGATCACACGCGCGGCCGCCTCGCAGGCCAGCACCGCGGTGACCGTGTCGCAGGCCAGGGCGAGCGCCAGCTCGGCCCGGCGCGGCCCGGCCAGCCCGGCCAGCCGGGACTTGGCCCGCGCGAGCACCTTGACCGGCATCAGCACTGACCAGGTGATCGCGGCATTATCGGTCATGTAGTTGATCCTGCCTCGACACCGGACCACCCGAACCAGGAGACTGACCCCATGAGCAGTGCTGGCCCGGGGGGACGACCCCCCCAGACCCCCCCGCAGGGGCATGGCCCGGGGGGACGACCCCCCCAGACCCCCGCTCAGGGGCATACCCAGCCTACGGCCAGCCGCGAGTACACCTATTCACGCGGCTGGCGGCTGTTCACGGTGATCATCCTGCGGCCGCTGCTGCGGCTGCTGATGAGGTACGAGTGGCAGGGCCGGGAGAACTTCCCGAAGACGGGTGGCGTGATTCTGGCCCCGAACCACCTGTCCTACGCCGACTGGCCGGCGATCGCCCTGTTCAGCGACGCGTACGGGCACCGGTTCCCGGTGTTCATGATCAAGTCGGCCATCTTCGAGGTGAAGCTGATCGGGCCGCTGCTGTACAAGGATGGCCAGCTGCCGGTCTACCGGGGCCGCGGCGACGCCGGCCTGGTCCTGCGGCAGGCCGAGCAGGCGTTGCGCGCCGGGGCCTGCGTGATCGTCTACCCAGAGGGAACCGCGAGCCGCGACCCGGACCTGTGGCCGATGGTGGGCAAGACCGGCGCGGCCCGGCTGGCCCTGACCACCGGCGCGCCGGTCATCCCGATCGCGCACTGGGGCGCGCAGGAGGTCCTCCCGTACGGCACCAAGCGGCCCCACCTGTTCCCGCGCAAGACCGTCCGGATGATCGCCGGGCCGCCGGTCGACCTGTCCGCCTTCGAGGGCCAGCGCCTGTCCGCGAGCACGCTGCGCGAGGCCACGGCCGTCATCATGGCCGACATCACCGCGCTGCTGGCCAAGATCAGGCAGAAGACGCCTCCCGCCGTACCCTGGGATCCCGCCGTCGATGGCCGGCCTTCTTCTTTGGACCGAACGGAAAGGGGTGCGTCCCTCCCGTCCGCCGCCCAGCAGCCCACGGAAGCGCAGCCCACGGAAGAGCAGCCCAGGGAAGAGCAGCCCACGGAAGCGCAACTCACGCAAGCCCAGCCCGCGGAAGCGCCCGCCGAGGAGGCACCCGCCGAGGGCCCGCCCGCCTCTGGCCCGATATGAGAGCGGCGGTCATGGGCGCGGGATCGTGGGGGACCACGTTCGCGCAGGTGCTCTGCGACGCCGGGACCTCGGCCGTGCTGTTCAGCCGCCGGCCGCAGCTGGCCAAGGCGATCGGCGAACTGCACGAGAACCCGGACTACCTGCCGGGCATCGAGCTGACCCCCGACCTGGAGGCCACCGCGGACGCGGGCCAGGCCCTGGCCGGAGCCGACATGGTGGTCTTCGCCGTGCCCGCCCAGTCGCTGCGGGCCAACCTGGCCGACTGGGCGCCGCTGATCCCGTCCGGCGCGCTGCTGGTCAGCCTCATCAAGGGCATCGAGCTCGGCACCGGAGCGCGGATGACCGAGGTCATCGCCGACGTGCTCGCCGCGGACGCCGCACGGGTGGCCGTGGTGTCCGGGCCGAACCTGGCGGGGGAGATCATCAGGCGGCAGATCGCCGCCGCGGTGGTGGCCTGCGCCTCGCCGGAAGGGGCGCTGGCGCTGCAGGCCGCGTGCCACGCGCCGTACTTCCGCCCGTACACCAACGCCGACGTGACCGGCTGCGAGCTGGGCGGCGCGGTGAAGAACATCATCGCGATCGCGGTGGGCATCGCGGTCGCGATGCGCCAGGGCGACAACACCAGGGCCGCGCTGATCACCCGCGGGCTGGCCGAGATGGCCAGGCTCGGCTCGGCGCTCGGCGCGGACCCGCAGACGTTCGCGGGCCTGGCCGGGATGGGCGACCTGGTGGCCACCTGCAGCTCGCCGCTGTCGCGTAACCGGACGCTCGGTGAGAACCTGGGACGGGGCTTGTCGGTGGCGCAGGCCGCGGCGGTGACGGGCCAGACCGCCGAGGGCGTGGCCTCCTGCGGCCCGGTGCTCGAGCTGGCCCGCTCGCGCGGCGTCGAGATGCCGATCACCGAGGTGGTGCAGGCCGTCATGCATGCCGGGCTGCCCGTCACCGAGGCCGCGTCGATGCTAGCGTCACGGTCAGCCAAGCCCGAGTGGTACGGGCCGTGAGGAGCCGACCTTGGACATAGTGCGTAAGCAGGCCGGGGAGAACACGCGCGCGGTGCATCTCCCGGCTCCGCCGACGCCCGCGCAAGAGCCGCTCGGCACGCCGGTGTACCGCACGGCGGCGTTCGCGTTCGACACGGCCGAGCAGTACCGCGCCGTGCTCAACGACGAGATGCCGGGCTACACCTACAGCCGGATCGACAACCCCACGGTCGACGCGTTCGCCCGCGCGGTCGCCGCCCTGGAGGGGGTCAACCTGCCGCGCTGGCCCGCGGCGCAGGCGTTCGCCTCGGGCATGGCCGCGATCAGCGGCGTGTTCTGGACCTTCGCGCGGGCCGGGGCGCACGTGGTCGCGTCCTCCGCGGTCTACGGCGGGACCTACTCGTTCCTGCGCAACGTGGCGTCCCGGTTCGGCGTCGAGACCGAGTTCGTCGACATCACCGACCTGGACGCGGTCCAGGCCGCGGTCCGGCCGACGACCAGGATCGTCTACGCCGAGACGATCGCCAACCCGACCACCGCCGTGGCCGACGTGCGCAAGCTGGCCGATATCGCGCACGACGCCGGGGCGCTGCTGGTGGTGGACTCCACCCTGGCCCCGCCGGTGATCTGCCGTCCCCTCGAGCACGGCGCCGACCTGGTGATCCACTCCGCGACCAAGTACATCGGCGGTCACTCCGACGTCACCGGCGGCGTGGTCACCGGGCGGATCGAGCTGATCAGCAACATCCGCAGCGTCCGGGTCGACACCGGCGGCTGCCTGGCCCCGGACGAGGCGTTCCTGCTCCGCCGCGGCCTGGAGACGCTGCCGCTGCGGGTCCGGCGGGCCTGCTCGTCGGCCTCGGTGTTCGCCGCCGCGCTGTCGCGGCACCCGGCCGTGGTCCGCATCGACTACCCCGGCCTGCCCGAACACCCCGGCCACCAGGTGGCCAGGCGGATGTTCGACGCGGGCCCGGAGGGCGTGCGGTTCGGCGCGATCGTCACCGTGACCCCGTACGGCGGGCGCGAGGCGGGCATGGCGTTCGCGGACAAGCTGCGGCTCGCGCAGCTGGCCACGTCCCTGGGCGGTACGCACACGGTGGTGAGCCACGTGGCCTCCACCACGCACCGCCAGCTGGATGACCGCGCGCTCGCGGCCGGCGGCATCGACCCGGGGGCGGTACGCTTCTCCATTGGCCTGGAGGACCCCGAGGACCTGATCTCCGACGCGTACGTGGCCCTGGAGTCCCTCAGCAGACCCTAGGAGGATGCGTGCCGCGGAAGGTCCGTGTCGCCGTGGTGTTCGGCGGCCGCAGCGCAGAACACGCCGTGTCGTGCGCGAGCGCGGGGCTGGTGCTCTCGGCCATCGACCGGGACCGCTATGAGGTGCTTCCGATCGGCATCGCCACCGACGGCCGGTGGGTCCTGACCTCGGGCGAGGTGGCCCGGCTCGCGTTGTCCGAATCGTCGCGGCCCTCGGTCGAGTCGGTGGCGGTCCCGGGGACCGAGATCACGCCCCGGGCCGGCTCGCTGCAGGTGAGCACGCCGGGTGAGGTGCCGCGCGACCTCGGCGAGGTCGACGTGGTGCTGCCGCTGCTGCACGGGACGTTCGGCGAGGACGGCACGCTGCAGGGTCTGCTGGAGATGACCGGCACCCGGTACGCGGGCGCGGGCGTGTTCGCCAGCGCGGCCGGCATGGACAAGGAGTACATGAAGCTGATCATGTCCGCCCGCGGCCTGCCGGTCGGCCGGCACGCGGTGGTCCGCGACCGCGACTGGACCAGCGGCCTCGCCGAGCGCAAGCGCGTCCTGGACGAGATCGCCGAACTCGGCTGGCCGCTGTTCGTCAAGCCCGCCCGCGGCGGCTCGAGCATCGGGATCACCCGGGTCACCGACCCGGACGGCCTGGACGAGGCCATCGAGGCGGCCCGCGTGCACGACCCCAAGGTCCTCGTGGAGGCCGCGGTGGACGGGATGGAGGTCGAGTGCGCCGTGCTCGAGGGCCTGGACGGCGGCCCGCCCGAGGCCAGCGTGCCCGGGCAGGTAGTGGTGGACGAGCACTCGGCGTTCTACGACTTCCAGGCCAAGTACCTGGCCTCGGGCACGTACATGAGGATCCCGGCGCCGATCCCGGCCGCCGCCGCCGCCCAGGTCAGGCGGCTGGCCTGCGCGGCCTTTGACGCCCTGTCCTGCGAGGGCCTGGCCCGGGTGGACTTCTTCTACACCAAGGCCGGGACGATCCTGGTCAACGAGATCAACACGATGCCGGGCATGACCCCGGCCTCGGGGTTCCCGATGATGTGGGCCGCCACCGGCCTGCCGCTGCCACAGCTTGTCGACCGGATCATCCAGACCGCCCTGCGCAAGCGCCCCGGCCCGCGGTTATCCCCGGGGACTGCGGGGGGCCCCAGGGGGTTCGTCCCCCCGGAGGCCAGCACTGCGATCCCTGGGGCTCCGCGAGCCGGGGCGCGGCTCGTCGATGAGCGGTGCTGATTCTTACCGGGTCAATGCTTACGGGGGCTACTTCTTGCCGGCCTTCTTGCCCGCGTGCCCCGCGTTGACCAGGGCCTTGAAGTCTGCTCCCGGACGGAACCTGGGCACCGAGGACGCGGGCACCTCGATGGCCGCGCCGGTGGCCGGGTTGCGGGCGGTGCGAGCGGGGCGGTCGGTCTTCTCGAAGACGCCGAACCCGGTGATGGCGACCTTGTCACCGTTCGCGACGGCCGACTGGATGGTCTCGAGCACCGCGTTCACGGCTTCGGTCGCGGATTTCTTGTCCCCCAACCGTCCCGAGATCGCGTCGATCAGATCACGCTTGTTCATGTTCACTCCTGCGCTTCCCCCACAGGTCGCGTGGTCCAGTGGGATCGCGACCTCTGACCCGCCCGAAAGTAGGCGATCCAGCGCCGTTGCACAATAACCTCGGCCACATTGGGCCTCGTGTCGGCCAAGATCACACTGCCGAGCAGCGAGCCGCTATACGCAACGTAAGCAAATGCCCCGGTATCCGGTGCTTCCCCGGTCAGCCGGACGTCCCCCGGCCAGCCGACGTCCCCCGCCGCCGACGTCCCCGCCAGCCGACGTCCCCCGCTCAGCCGACGTCCCCCGGCCGCGGTCGGCCGTACTTGGCGGGGGCCTCGCTATCGCCCCTGTTTTGCGGGCCTGCTGGCCGCTTCGGGTTATGGGACTGGCACCAGCGGGCCCTCCGTCTCCGCGTCGGCATTGCCTGACCCGGCAACTCGCCATACCCCTGGCCGCAGTTCCTCCGATCGCTCCCGCATCAGCGACGCCTTATCCTCCGGCCACAACGTCCCACTTGACCAGAGCACTTGGGCCAGGTTCGCGTCGTACAGGTCCGCGCCGCGCAGGTCCGCATTGGTCAGGTCCGCGCCGGCCAGGTTCGCGCCGTACAGGTCTGCGCGGGTCAGGATCGCGTCGTGCAGGTCCGCGCCGGTCAGGTTCGCGCGGGTCAGGACTGCGTGGTCCAGGTCCGCGCCGGCCAGGTTCGCGTCGTACAGGTTCGCGCGGATCAGGTTCGCGCTGTACAGGTTCGCGCCGTACAGGATTGCGCCGACCAGGTTCGCGCGGGCCAGGTCCGCGCGGGTCAGGTCCGTGCCTTGCAGGTCCGCGCCGACCAGGATCGCGCGGGTCAGGTCCGCGCGGGCCAGGTCGGCGCCGACCAGGATTGCGCGGGTCAGGTCCGCGCCGGCCAGGTCCGCGCGGGCTAGATCCGCGTTGGTCAGGTTCGCGCCGTGCAGGTCCGCACCGACCGGGCCGACCAGGGCTTGGATGGCCAAGACCACGCTGCGCAGGTCCGCCAGCACCGCCTCAGCCACCGCGGCCAGGGCAGTCAACTCAAGGTCACGGTGCGCATCAGCGGTAACGGCGGCCACTTGTTCCTCAGCACGCCGGTGGTGACCGCGTGGTCCGGCCATGGTCCCAGTATCCCTCGGTATTCGCAGGGAAGCGCTGGGTGTGGCCGCGGAACTGGTAGTAGCGGTTGCCGTGGAGGAGGACTTGGTCAAACCGCCTATGACCGCTCCGATGCCACATCGCTTCGGTGTCGCTGCGGTCAGACCATCACCGCGCCTCCGGTGACGTCGAGGACGACGCCGGTTAGCCAGGCCGCGTCGTCGGAGGCCAGGAACGCGGCGGCGTGAGCCACGTCCTGCGGCGTGCCCAGCCGCCTGAGCGGGTGGAAGTCGGCCATGGCGGCCTGCTGCGGGGCCGGGATCAGCTCGCGGTTGCGCTCGGTCAGGATCGTCTCGGGGGCGATGCAGTTCACCCGGACCCCGGCCGGTCCCGCCTGGGCGGCGACGTCCTGGGTCAGCAGCACGATCGCGGCCTTGGCCGCGCCGTAGGGGATCGGCGCGCGGGCGTCGGCCCGGCGCCCGGCCGAGGAGGCCATGGTGATGATGGCGCCGCGGCCGCGCTGCTTCATTCCCGGCAGGAAGCTCTTCAGGGTCAGGAACGTGGCCAGCAGGTTGCCGTCGACCGTGGCCCGCCAGCCCTGCTCCGGGATGTCTTCCAGCGCGGCGGGCGGAGTGAAGCTGCCGCCCGCGTTGGCCACCAGGATGTCGACCGGGCCGAGCCCGTCCTCGATCTGGCCGCGCATCGCCTCGATCTGCTCGAAGCTGGTCACGTCGCCGGTCACCGCGATGGCGGTCCCGCCCTCGCGGACGATGGCGGCCGCCGCCTCGTTCACCGCGGTCTCGGCCCGGCCGTGCACGGCCACCGCCGCTCCCTGCCGGGCGAGCTCGGTGGCGATGGCCTTCCCGATGCCTCGCGAACTCCCGGTGACCAGGGCCACCCGGCCCTCCAGCCCGCTCACGCCGCACTCCCTGCGCGGCGGCCGGGTAGCAGCAGCGCGGGCACCAGCGAGACGGCAGTCAGCGACAGCGCCACCCAGAAGGTGGCCCCGAAGGCGCTGGCCAGCGTGGGCAGGACCCGGGCGGGATGGGCGGCGGCCAGCGCGGCGGCCTGGCTGACGCCGCCGTGGTAGCCGGGTAGCCGGGCCGCGACGGCCCGCTGCAGCGTCACCGCGAGCACGACCGTGCCGAGCGAGCCGGCGATGCGCTGGATGGTGCCGATCGCCGCGGTGGCCGCGGGGATGGCCGGGCGGTCGATGGAGCCGAACGCGGCCGCCATCGACGGCGTGATGGTGGCGCCCAGCCCGGCGCCGATCAGCAGCAGCGCCCCGGCCAGGTACCAGTAGGGGCTGGCGGCGGTGATCTGGGTGTAGGCGGCGGTACCGGCCAGGGCCACGATCACCCCGGCGGCCACCACGCGCCGGGCGCCCAGCCGGTCGGTCAGGGCTCCCGCGGGGGCCATGGCCAGCGCCGCGCCGAGCCCTTGCGGGATGAGCAGCAGCCCGGTCTGCAGCGGGGTCCGGCCGCGCACGATCTCCAGGTACAGCGGCAGCAGCAGCGCGGCCCCGAACAACGCGGTGCCCAGCGTCAGGTTGGCCGCCGCCGCGGCCGCGAACCCGCGGCGGGCGAACAGCCGCACGTCGATCAGCGGCCGCCTGACCCGCAGCGCGTACAGGCAGAACGCCGCGACCAGGGCCAGCCCGCCGGCGATCATGGCGACCGGCAGGACGCCGACGGGGCCGCCCTGGCCGGCCTGGGCCAGCCCGTAAAGGAACGCCGCGATGCCGCCCGACAGCAGCACCAGACCGGGCACGTCCAGCCTCGCGCCGCGCCGGGCCCGGGTGCGCGGGAACAGCCACACCGCCAGGGCCAGCGCGGCCGCGCCGACCGGCACGTTGACGTAGAAGATCCACCGCCAGCTCGCCGCGCCGACGATCGCCCCGCCGATCACCGGGCCGACCACCGGCCCGAGCAGCAGCGGCACGCCGACGATGCTCATCACCCGGCCCATTCGCTGCGGCCCCGCGGCCTGAGCCAGCACCGCCTGCCCGACCGGCAGGATCATGCCGCCGCCGAGGCCCTGCAGCACCCGGAACCCGATCAGCTCGCCCATCGACCCGGCCAGCCCGCAGGCCAGCGATCCGGCCAGGAACACGGCCAGCGACACGATCCAGACCCGCCGGGCCCCGAACCGCTCGGCGGCCCACCCCGAGGCGGGGATCACGCTCGCGAACGCCAGCAGGTAGATGGTTGGCACCCACTGGATGGTCGCCACCGAGACGTGAAAGTCACGGCCCAGCGTGGGCAGCGCCACGTTGACGATCGTGGCGTCCAGGATCGTCATGATCGACCCGAGGACCACCACGGCCGCCAGAGTCAGAATCTCTCGCGTCAGCAGCCGCTCGCCGCCCGTCATGGCCTGCACCGGAGCCCTGTCAACTACTCCCTCAGTCATCCCTCTCACCTCTGCTCGCTCAGTCATCGCTCTGACCTCTATCCGGTCAGTCATCCGTTTCACCTCTGCTTGCCCGGTCATCGCTCTGATCTCTACTCGTTCAGCCATCTCAGCCATCTCTCTTATCCCATTATGTGGAGGATTTTCCTTCGCTTAGCGACGACAGTACTTCGTTGTGGAGGGAATATCTATCAGTTAGACTTGATCTGGATAAAAATTCTCCGCTTGGACGCGGCGTTATGGCACGCATGCGCTATAAAGGCTGGTCAGGAGGGAGCATGGACTCGATGCCGTCGACCCGAGACACGCCGCAGGCCCGGCCGCTTCGCGCCGACGCGCGCGACAACCGGCGCCGGCTGCTGGACGCGGCGCGCGACGTGTTCATCGAGCAGGGTCCGGGCGCCCCGCTGGACGAGATCGCCCGCCGGGCCGGGACCGGGATCGCCACCCTCTACCGGCGGTTTCCCGACCGCCAGACGCTCATCCGCGACGTGGTCGTCGACGCGATCCTGCGCACCGCCGAGGAGGCGCGGCGGGCGGCCGAGGAGGAACCCGACCCGTTCCGTGCCCTCGCCCGGTACATGCATCGCGCCATCGACATCCGCACCGCGGCCGTCATCCCCGCCCTGCTGAACGAGATCCCGTTCGACGACCAGGAGGTCGCGCGGGCCCGCGACACCGCGCCCGGTACCCTCCAGGCTCTCGTCGACGCCGCGCACCAAACGGGCGCGCTCCGCCAGGACGTCACCTCCGGCGACATCGGCATGCTCATCATGCGCATGTCCCGGCCGCTGCCCGGCACGTTCGCCCGCGAGGTCAACGACAGCCTCAGCCACCGCCACCTCGACCTGCTGCTCGACGGCCTGCGCCCCGCCGCCCAGCGGCCCGCCGCGCTCGGCGGCCCGGCGATGACCCTCGAAGACCTGCGCCGCCTCCCCCCGCCCGGGGCCGAGGGACCAGGCCCCGGCCGCGTCAGCTGGTGACCGGCAGCCAGCCCGGCCGGGACAGCTCGAACGCGGTGATCGCCTCGACGTGGCGGAGCGTCAGCCCGATGTCGTCGAGCCCCTCCATCAGCCGCCAGCGGGTGTAGTCGTCCAGCTCGAAGGGCGCCTCGAGTCCGTCCGCCAGCACCACGCGCCGGCCCAGGTCCACGGTAAGAGAAAGACCGGGATCGGCCTCCACGAGATCCTGCAGCGTGCTCGACCGTGGCCTCGGGCAGGATGACCGGCAGCAGGCCCGCCTTGGTCGCGTTGCTCCGGAAGATGTCGCCGAACCGCGGCGCGATCACCGCACGGAACCCGTAGTCGGTCAGCGCCCAGACCGCGTGCTCGCGCGACGACCCGGTGCCGAAGTCGTGGCCCGCGACCAGGATGGTCGCGCCCGCGTACTGCGGCTGGTTGAGCACGAAGGACGGGTCCTCGCGCCAGGCGGCGAACAGGCCCTCGCCGAACCCGGCCCGGCTCACCCGCTTGAGGTACTCGGCCGGGATGATCTGGTCGGTGTCCACGTTGGTGCGCCGCAGCGGCACCGCGCGGCCGGTGTGCGTGACGAACGGTTCCATCGGAAAACCCATCTCCTCTACAGGTCGGCCGGGCTACAGGTCGGCCGGAGCTCTACAGGTCGGCCGGCGCCGCGAGGTGGCCGGTCACCGCGGTGGCCGCGGCGACCTCGGGCGAGACCAGGTGGGTGCGCCCGCCCTTGCCCTGCCGGCCCTCGAAGTTGCGGTTGGAGGTCGACGCGCTGCGCTCGCCCGGGGCGAGCTTGTCCGGGTTCATGCCCAGGCACATGGAGCAGCCCGCCGCCCGCCACTCGGCTCCGGCCGCGGTGAACACCGCGTCGAGCCCTTCGCGTTCGGCCTGCGCGCGGACCTGCATGGACCCGGGCACGACCAGCATCCGGACCGACGGCGCGACCCGCCGCCCGGCCAGCACCGAGGCGGCCGCGCGCAGGTCCTCGAGCCTGCCGTTGGTGCACGAGCCGAGGAACACCGTGTCCACGGCGATGTCGCGCAGCGGCGTGCCCGGCGTCAGGTCCATGTACGTCAAGGCCCGCGAAGCCGCGGCCCGCTCGGACGGGTCGGCGAACGAGGCAGGGTCAGGCACCGACGACGAAAGGGGCAGCGCCTGCGCCGGGTTCGTGCCCCACGTCACGTACGGCGTCAGCGTCCCGGCGTCCAAAAACACCTCGCGGTCGAAGACCGCGCCAACATCCCCGGGCAGCGACCGCCAGTAGTCAAGGGCCCGCTCCCAGGAAGCCCCGGACGGCGCGTGCGGCCGCCCCTCCAGGTACGCGAACGTCACCTCGTCCGGCGCCACGAGCCCGGCCCGCGCTCCGGCCTCGATGGACATGTTGCACACGGTCAGGCGGCCCTCCATGGACAGGGCCCGCACCGCGGAGCCGCGGTACTCCACCACGTAGCCCTGCCCCCCGCCGGTGCCGATCCGGGCGATGATGGCCAGGATCAGGTCCTTGGGCGTCACCCCGTCAGGCAAAACGCCGTCGACGGTGATCGCCATCGTCTTCGGCCGCTGCTGCGGCAGCGTCTGGGTGGCCAGCACGTGCTCCACCTCGCTGGTCCCGATGCCGAACGCCAGCGCGCCGAGCGCCCCGTGGGTCGAGGTGTGCGAGTCGCCGCAGACGATGGTCAGGCCCGGCTGGGTCAGCCCGAGCTGCGGCCCGATGACGTGCACGATGCCCTGGCCCGCGTCGCCCATGGGATGCAGCCGGATGCCGAACTCCGCGCAGTTCTTCCGCAGCGCCTCCACCTGCGTGCGCGACACCGGGTCCGTCACGGGGCTCAAGGGACCCGACAACGGGACGCCGGGACCGGTGATGCCGGTGGTCGGTACGTTGTGGTCCTCGGTGGCGATGGTCAGGTCGGGGCGCCGAACCTTGCGGCCTGCCGCGCGCAGCCCGTCGAAGGCCTGCGGGCTGGTCACCTCGTGGACCAGGTGAAGGTCGATATAGAGCAGGTCGGGCTCGCCCTCCGCGCTGCGCACCACGTGGGCGTCCCAGATCTTCTCGGCGAGCGTGCGGCCCATAGCGCGCTGTCCCTTCGCTTGCGTCTCGCAATGCGAGACGGCAGTATTCATAACATGAACAACTCTAGCGGAGTAGGCGTCCTCGACAAGACCGTTTCCGTACTGTCCGCCCTGGAGAGCGGCCCTGCTTCGCTGGCCCAGCTGGTCAAGGCGACCGGCCTGGCCCGCCCCACCGCGCACCGGATCGCCGTCGCCCTGGAGAGCCACCGGATGCTGGCCCGTGACGCGCAGGGCCGGTTCGTGCTCGGCCCGAGGATCGGCGAGCTGGCCGCCGCGGCCGGCGAGGACCGGCTGCTGGCCGTCGCCCAGCCCGTCCTGGCCCAGCTCAGGGACGTCACGGGGGAGAGCGCCCAGCTGTACAGGCCGCACGCCGACACCCGCATCTGCGTGGCCGCGGCCGAACGCACCAGCGGGCTCCGCGACACCGTGCCGGTCGGCGCGGCGCTGCCGATGACCGCGGGCTCGGCCGCCCAGGTCCTGCTGGCCTGGGAGGAGGGCGGCCGCATGCACCGCGGGCTGCGCGGCGCCAAGTTCACCGCCACCACGCTGGCCCAGGTCCGCAGGCGCGGCTGGGCCGCCACCGCCGCCGAGCGCGAGCCCGGCGTCGCGTCGGTGTCCGCGCCGGTGCGCGGGCCCGGCGGACGGGTGCTCGCCGCGGTCTCGGTCTCCGGGCCGATCGAGCGCCTGACCAGGTCCCCGGGCCGGCTGCACGCCGGAGCCGTGGTCGCGGCCGGGGACAAGATCAGCAAACTCCTCCGCGCCGAGGCGTAGGCCGAGACGTAGGCCGAGGCGCAGCCACGCCATCGCGCCAACCCATCGCGCCAAGTTGGATATCGTCGGACTCGAAAGACTCGGACACCAACGACGCTACCGGGCAATGAAGATGAGGTCGCGCGCATGAAGGCAGCTGTCGTCAGGGAGACCGCGCCGGGCGAGCGCCGGGTGGCCCTGGTGCCGGACGCGATAGCCAAGCTGCGTTCGGCAGGGATCGACGTGCTGGTCGAGCGGGGCGCGGGCCAGGGCGCCTGGCTGGCCGACTCCGCGTACGCCGAGGCGGGCGCGGCCATCGTCAGCCCCGCCGAGCTGTTCGAGGCCGCGGACGTGGTCCTCACCGTCACCAAGCCGCCGCCCGCCCTGGTCCGCAGGCTCAGGAAGGGCCAGGCGATCATCGGCATGCTGGCCCCGCTCACCGACCCCGAGCTGGCCGCCGAGCTGGCCACCCAGGGCGTGACCGCGATCAGCCTGGACCGGATGCCGCGCACGCTGTCCCGGACGCAGCCGATGGACGCGCTCAGCTCCCAGGCGAACGTGGCCGGCTACAAGGCGGCCCTGGTCGCCGCGGCCGAGTTCGGCCGGTTCTTCCCGCTGCTGATCACCGCGGCGGGCACCGCGCGGCCCGCCAAGGTGCTGGTGCTCGGCACCGGCGTGGCCGGCCTGCAGGCGATCGGCACGGCCAGGCGCCTGGGCGCCGTGGTGACCGGCTACGACGTGCGGCCGAGCTCAAGGACCGAGGTGGAATCGCTCGGCGCCACCTTCCTCGAGCTGACCTCGGTGACCAGCGCGGCCGGCGAGGGCGGCTACGCGCGCGAGCTGACCCCGGAAGAACGCCAGGCCCAGCAGGACGAGCTGATCGGCCACATCAGCAGGCACGACGTGGTGATCACCACGGCCCAGGTGCCGGGCCGGCGGCCGCCGGTGCTGGTCAACGAGGACGCGGTCAAGGCGATGTCCGCCGGGTCGGTCATCGTGGACATGGGCTCCAGCTCGCTGGGCGGCAACGTGACCGGGTCGCGGCCCGGCCAGATCGTCGTCACCGACAACGGGGTCACGATCATCGGGGCGGACAACCTGCCCGCGACCATGCCGACCGCGGCGTCGAACGCCTACTCGCGGAACGTCTCCGCGCTGCTGGAGTACATGACCAAGGCCGGTGCGCTGGTCATCGACACCAGCGACGAGATCCAGGCCGGCGTGGTGATCACCCACGACGGCAGGGTCGTGAACGAGGCCGTGGCGGGCCTGCTCGCGTCAACCGAGGGAGGCGCCGGTGTCGACGGCCCTAGTGACTGACCTGACCATCTTCGTCCTGGCGCTGCTCGTCGGCATCGAGGTCATCGGGAAGGTGCCGGCCACGCTGCACACGCCGCTGATGTCGGCGACCAACTCCATCCACGGCATCGTGCTGGCCGGCGCGCTGCTCATCGGGGTGACCGCGCACACCGTGGTCGGCTACATCCTGGCCTTCGTGGCCGCGGTCTTCGCCTCCGCCAACGTGGTGGGCGGCTACGTGGTGACCGAGCGGATGCTGAAGATGTTCCGCAAGAAGGCGCCGGCGGACAGCCCGGACGCCCTCAACGGCCACAAGGGCCTCAAGGGCCTGCTGAGCAGGGACCGGCAATGACCGGTTTCACCGCGGACATCCAGCTCGTCTACGTGGCGGCGGCCGCCCTGTTCGTGCTCGGCCTGCACCTGATGAACAGCCCGGCCACCGCGCGCCGCGGCAACCAGGTGTCGATGACCGGCATGGTGATCGCGGGCCTGGCCACGCTCATCCTGCTCATCCACGACGGCACGGTCACCGCGGCCGGGTGGATCGTGCTGATCGCCGGGTCGCTGATCGGCTCGGCCGTCGGCCTGTACGCGGCGCGGACGGTGCAGATGACCGCCATGCCGCAGCTGGTGTCCGCGTTCAACTCGGTCGGCGGCGGCGCCGCCGCGCTGGTGGCCATCTACGGCTACATCAACTCCGAGTCCAACCCCGGCGGGGTGCTCGGCACCACCACGGTCTTCACCGTGCTCGACGTGCTCATCGGCGCGGTCACGTTCTCCGGGTCGATCGTCGCCGCGGGCAAGCTGCAGGGCTTCATCCCGAGCCAGCCGATCATCTTCCGGGGCAGCCGCCTGCTCAACGTCGCGCTCGCCGTGGTGGCCATCGGCACGGCCGCGTTCCTGCTCACCACCGCCAGCCTGCCCGCGCTGTTCATCGTGGTGCTCGCGGCGCTGGCCCTCGGGGTGATGATGGTGCTGCCGATCGGCGGCGCGGACATGCCGGTCGTGATCTCCCTGCTGAACGCGTTCACCGGCACCGCGGTGGCGATGGCCGGCTTCGTCATCGCGAACTGGGCCCTGATCGTGGCCGGCGCGCTGGTCGGCGCGTCCGGTGGCATCCTCACCAAGCTGATGGCCGACGCGATGAACCGGTCGCTGGCCAACATCATCGTGGGCGGGTTCGGCACCGGGGACAGCGCGGCCGCCGTCGGCGGGCCGGTCGACGCGCACGTCCGCTCGATCGCCGCCGACGACGCGGCCATCCAGCTCGCCTACGCGTCCAAGGTCATCATCGTGCCCGGCTACGGCCTGGCCGCGGCGCAGGCCCAGCACGGCGTGGCCGAACTGGCCGCGCTGCTCGAGGACCGCGGCATCGAGGTCAGCTACGCCATCCACCCGGTGGCGGGCCGGATGCCCGGTCACATGAACGTGCTGCTGGCCGAGGCGAACGTGCCCTACCCGCAGCTCAAGGAGATGGACGAGATCAACCCGGAGTTCGCGAGGACCGACGTGGCCCTGGTCATCGGGGCCAACGACGTGACCAACCCGGCCGCCCGCCGCCCCGGCAACGACATCTCCGGCATGCCGATCCTGGACGTGGACCAGGCCAAGTCCATCATCGTGGTCAAGCGCTCGATGGGGCACGGCTACGCGGGCATGGAGAACGAGCTGTACTTCGACCCCAAGACCAGCATGTACTTCGCCGACGCGAAGAAGGCCATGGCCGAGCTGACCGCCGCCGTCAAGACCCTCGTGGGCTGAGTCCCACAGCTCCGTGTGTCCCCACGCCCGTCTTGCTGAGCGCGAGTTGTGCGCATACTCTGGCCGGCCGGTTGTATAGAGCTGACATGTTTGCCTTCCGGCCCCGGCATCGCGTCCACCGGGGCCTGTGTGCCACGAGCCCCACGGAAGGCTTATGGTTCGGAAAAGATCTTCCCCAGGCTCTGAAGGATCGGAGGCCGTCGTGACCGAACGCACCAAGATCACCCTGGATGAGTCCGAGATCCCGCGCCAGTGGTACAACGTGATCCCCGACCTGCCCGCTCCGCCGCCCCCGCCGCTGCACCCGGGGACGGGCCAGCCGGTGGGCCCGGAGGACCTGGCGCCGCTGTTCCCGATGGCGCTCATCGGCCAGGAAGTGGCCACCGACTCCTTCATCGACATTCCCGCCGAGGTGCTCGACGTCTACCGGCTGTGGCGGCCCACGCCGCTGTACCGCGCGCACCGGCTGGAGAAGGCGCTGAACACCCCGGCGCGCATCTACTACAAGTACGAGGGCGTGTCCCCGGCCGGGTCGCACAAGCCGAACACCGCCGTCCCGCAGGCGTTCTACAACGCGGCCGAGGGCACCAAGCGGCTCACCACCGAGACCGGCGCCGGCCAGTGGGGCAGCGCGCTGGCCTTCGCCTGCGCCCAGTTCGGCATCGACTGCGAGATCTGGATGGTGCGGGCCTCCTACGACCAGAAGCCGTACCGCCGCACGATGATGGAGACCTGGGGCGCCACCGTGCACGCCAGCCCGTCCCGGGCCACCAAGGCGGGCGCGGACATCCTGGCCGCCCACCCCGACTCGCCGGGCAGCCTGGGCATCGCGATCAGCGAGGCCGTCGAGGCGGCCGGCGGCAGCGCCGACACCCGGTACGCGCTGGGCAGCGTGCTCAACCACGTGCTCATGCACCAGACGGTGATCGGCCAGGAGGCGGTCAAGCAGTTCGAGGCGGCCGGGGAGTCCATGCCCGACCTGATCGTGGGCTGCACCGGCGGCGGGTCCAACTTCGCCGGGCTGTTCTTCCCGTTCCTGCGGGAGAAGCTGGCCGGCCGGGCCAACCCGGTGATCCGCGCGGTCGAGCCGTCGGCCTGCCCGTCGTTCACCCGCGGCCGCTACGCCTACGACTTCGGCGACACGGCCGGGTTTACCCCGCTGCTGAAGATGCACACGCTGGGCCATGAGTTCATCCCGGACCCGGTGCACGCGGGCGGGCTGCGCTACCACGGCATGTCGCCGCTGCTGTCGCACATGTACGAGCTCGGCATGTTCGAGGCGGTGGCCAAGCCGCAGCGGGAGTGCTTCGCCGCGGCCGTGACCTTCGCCAGGAGCGAGGGCATCATCCCGGCGCCCGAGCCCACGCACGCGCTGGCCGCCGCCATCGAGGAAGCCAAGCGGTGCGCGATGTCCGGCGAGCCGAAGGTGATCCTGACCGCGCTGTGCGGCCACGGCCACTTCGACATGGTGGCCTACGAGAAGTACCTGTCCGGCGAGATGACCGACTTCGACCTCCCCCAGGACCGCATCGACGAAGCCCTCGCCCACCTCCCCACGGTCGGCTGAGAGCCCGGCCCATGGCGTTAGCCGGGCTCCGTTCGGTATCAAAAAGCGTTACGGCGGGTGCGGACGGCGGCGGCCAGGCCGTCCAGTACGGCGGCCGTGGTGTCGATGTCCATGCACGCGTCGGTCACGCTCTGCCCGTAGGTCAAGGTGGCCGGGGGACCGGGCTCCTGCCTGCCCTCGTGCAGGAAGCTCTCCAGCATCACGCCGGTGAGGCCCTGCTCCCCGGCCGCCACCTGGTCCGCGATGGCCGTCGCGACCAGCGGCTGGCGGCGGTGGTCCTTGCCGCTGTTGCCGTGGCTCGCGTCCACCATCAGCCGTCGCGGCAGGCCCGCGCCGGTGATCAGGTCCAGCGCCTTGGTCACGTGGCTGGCCTCGTAGTTCGGGCCGGTCCGGCCGCCGCGCAGGATCACGTGGGTGTCCGGGTTCCCGGCCGTGGTCACGACCGCGGCCACGCCGTGGTGGGTGACGCCGAAGAACGTGTGGCCGGTGGCCGAGGCCCGGCACGCGTCCACGGCCACCTGGACGTCGCCGTCGGTGCCGTTCTTGAAGCCGACCGGCATCGACAGGCCCGAGGCGAGCTGGCGGTGGACCTGGCTCTCGGTGGTCCGCGCGCCGATCGCACCCCAGGTCACCGCGTCCGCGATGTACTGCGGCGTGATCGGGTCCAGCCATTCGCAGCCCACCGGCACGCCGAGCGAGACGATGTCGATCAGCAGCGCGCGGGCGGTGCGCAGGCCGCGGTGCACAGCATGCCCGCCGTCCATGTCCGGGTCGTTGATCAGGCCCTTCCAGCCGGTCACCGTGCGCGGCTTCTCGAAGTACACCCGCATCACGATGAGCAGGTCGGCCTGGCTGCGTTCGCGCAGGCCGGCCAGGCGGCCCGCGTAGTCGAGCGCGGCGGCCGGGTCGTGTACCGAGCAGGGCCCGGCGATCACCAGCAGGCGGTCGTCGGATCCGTCGAGGACGGCGCGGACGTCGGCGCGGGTGCGCTCCACGATCCCCGCGGCCCGTTCGCTCAGCGGCAGCTCGTCGAGCAGGGCGGCGGGTGAGGCCAGCGGCTCGTAGCCGGTGATGCGGGTATCACTGGTGCGCGGCATCAGGCGCGTCTCCTCCCGGGCGGGCCGCTGCCCGGACGCCGGGAGCCAAGCGACACGCGACCGATGCTACACCCGCCTGCCCGGCCGCCCCGGCTCAGGGGCTCGGCCCGGATTGGAGAGCTCACCAGCGAGTTCTCAGGTTAGACACATAATCCGCTTACCTCGTTTTAATCTTGAAACCTCAACCTATTCACACGCGCATCGCGGTTCCCGCTTCCGGCGTGCGCGCCGTAGCGACATCGCGACGCCCGGGGTCTGGTGGTCCAGGGCCGAGGCCAACCTTCGAGCGCAGGACGGCAGCTGCCTTGGTACGCATGGAGATCACGCCGGGCGCGGTGGCGCCGGACGGTACCGCCATGGCCCAACACAGCACCGTCCTGACCCCTGACGGTGCTGCCGCGGTACCGGCCGCCGGGCGGCCGGCCAGCACGGGACACGCCTCACGGCGGCAGGCGTGGCGCTGGGCGGTGCTGGTCGCGGCGGGCTGGCTGGTCCAGGTCGGCCTGCGGGTCTGGCTCAGCCGGGCGCAGACCGCGCCGCTGGCCAACCCCGACGAGGCCGCGTACCTGATCGCCGCGCGGGTCCTGGCGGGCGGGCCGGCCACCGACTTCTCCGACTCGACGCTGTACCAGGGCGGCTATCCGCTGCTGATCACGCCGGTGTTCTGGTTCACCAGCAACCCGGTGACGGTGTACCACGCGGTGCTGGCCGTCAACGCGGCGGTCAGCGCCGCCGTGATGCCGCTGGCCTACGTGGCCTGCCGGCGGCTCGGGCTGAGCCGCCTGCTGGCCTACATCGTGGCGGCGGTCACCGCCCTGCTGCCGGCCGGGGTGTTCTACGGCGAGTACGCCATGACCGACGCGATCTACCCGGTCCTGGTGCTGGCCTGGCTGCTGGCCGTGCACAGCTGGCTGACCGCGCGGTCCACCCGGGGCCGGTACGCGGCGGCGGCCGGCTCGGCGCTGCTGGCCGGGTACGGCTACGCGGTCCACTCCCGCGGCGTGGTCATCGTGGCCGCCTACGTGGCGGTGGGCCTCGTCATCGCCTGGCGCCGCCTGGCCCCGCGCGGCACCGTGGCCGCGGCCGCGCTGGCCCTGGCCGCCGCGGGCGGCGCCAGCTGGCTGCTGGACCGCTACCTGTCCTCCACGATGTACCCGGAGGGGACCCGCGACCTGACCGCCCAGGTCGCGGACCACGCTGCACAGCGTGCACGGCGCGATCAACGTGTTCGAGATGGCGGTCGGCCAGATGTGGCGGCTCGTGCTCGACAGCTGGGGCCTGGCCGGGCTGGGCCTGATCGCCGCGCTCGCCGCGGTCTTCCACCGCGGCACCCGGGCCGAGCTGCGGATCATGGCCGCGCTCGGGGTGGCGGTCACCGTGGTCACGGCCGTCACCGTGCCCGCCGCGCTGCCTCCCGATCAGTCCCAGACCTGGGCCTCCGGGCGCTACCTGGACGGCATGATCGTAGTGTTCTTCATGGTCGGCATCGTGGTGCTGCTGCGGGCCCGCGCCCGCACGATCCTCGGCTGCGCGGCCGGGGCCGCGGCGCTCACCGTGCTGGCCGCCATCATCGTCGCCGTCTACGCGGGCTCGTCCCTGCCCACGGGGAGCTTTACGCACGCGTTCAACTTCGCCGAGCCGGCCGTGCTGACCCAGGACTGGAACCGCGCCAGCGTCTGGGTCGCGACGGCCGTCGCGCTGGGGCTGCTCGCGATCTGGGTGCTGGTGGCGCTCGCGGCCCGCCGCTGGTCCGACGTGACGCTGGGCGGGGTGGTCCGGGTTTCCGGGCTGCTGCGGGTCGCCGGGGCGGTCGGCCTGGCCGCGGTGAGCCTGCTCGCCGTGACCCAGATGACCAGCCGCATCTCCCAGCCCGCCGCGGCCGCCCAGGCGCCAGATACGACCGGGTTCGTGACGGCCAGCGGGCTCAAGCCGGGCGATAAGATCGCCGTCGCCTTCAACCCCGGCACCGCGCCCGGCCCCACCGAGGTCGGCTACGAGCTGTGGGCGCCGCAGGCGTTCGAGGTGTGGTGGACGGAGCTCGAGTTCTTCGATATCACCCAGCCGGTGCCCGCGGGCGTCAACGTGGTCGAGGCGGGCTGGCCGACCGGCCAGTCCGCGCAGGCGAGCTGGCCGCGGGCCCCGGCCGGGTGGCATATCGTCGCCTCCAGCCCGTCCGGCGGCTGGGTCACCTGGCGGAAATCCTGACGCCGTCTCGTGACCGCTCCGAGCCCGCGCGTACCGGCCCGTATCGGCAGGCCGAGCCGCTAAGCTAGCTGCCCGTGGTGCGCCCCCTAGAATTTTCGGCCCGGGCCGGCCAGGCCGACGCGGCGGAGGTCGCGCGCCCGGCGACCCGCGGCCGTCAGGCGCGCCGGTGGGGCCTGCTGCTGATCGCCGGCTGGCTGGTCCAGGCGGCGCTGCGGGCCTGGCTCAGCCGGAGCCAGGTGGTGCCGCTGGCCACGCCCGATGAGTCCGCGTACCTGATCGCGGCGCGGGTCATGAGCGGCGGCCTGACCGCCAACTTCTCCTACTCCACGCTCTACCCGGCCGGCTACCCGCTGCTGATCACGCCGGTGTACTGGTTCACCAGCAACCCGGTCACCGTGTACCACGCCGTCCTGTTCGGCATCAACGCCCCGATCAGCGCGACCGTGATGCCGCTGGGCTACGTGGCCTGCCGCCGGCTGGGGCTGGACCGCCCGGCGGCGTACGCCGTGGCCATGGTGGCGGCGCTGGTGCCGGCGGCGTTGTTCTACAGCGAGTACGCCATGACCGACGCGATCTACCCGGTCATCGTGCTCGGCTGGCTCCTCGCCGTGCACAGCTGGCTCACCGCCAAGTCCGCGCGGGGCCAGTACGCGGCGGCCATCGGCTCGGCGCTGCTGGCCGGGTACGCCTACGCGGTCCACTCCAGGGGCGCGGTGATGGTGGCCGGGTACGTGCTGGTGGGCGCGTTCGCGGTCTGGCGGCGCCTGGTGCCGCGCGGCACCGCGCTGGCCGCGGCGGTCGCGCTGTGCCTGCCGCTCGGCGCGGGGCACCTGCTGAACCGCCACCTGACCTCGGTCATGTACCCCGCCGGCCCGCGCACCCTGGCGGGCGAGGCGCTGATCAGGCTGCGCAGCGTGCACGGCGTGGTCTTCGTGGTGGAGATGGCGGCGGGCCAGCTGTGGCGGTTCGTGGTCGACGGCTGGGGGGTGACCGGGCTCGGCCTCGCCGCCGCCGTCTTCGTGATCTTCCAGCGCGGCGCCCGTGACGACGTGCGGATCATGGCCGCGCTCGGGACCGGCGTCACGCTGGTCACCGCGGTGGTCTCGCCCGCCGCGCTGCCCCCGACCCAGCCGCAGGCCTGGGCCTCGGGGCGTTACCTCGACGGCATGGTGGTCGCGTTCTTCCTGGTCGGCGCCGCGGTGCTGCTGCGGGCGGACCGGCGCCGGATCCTCCTCTACACCGCCTGCGTGGTGCCGCCGACCCTGCTGGCCGCGATCGTGGTCGGCGCGTACGCCGGGGGATCGGTGCCCACGGCCGGGTTCGGCGCCTCCTTCGTCTTCGCCGAGCCCGCCGTGCTGACCCAGAACTGGACGCGGGCCAGCGTCTGGCTGGCCACGGCGGTGGCCCTCGCGCTGCTGGCGGCGTGGGTCGCGGTGGTACTCGCGGCCGACCGCTGGCCCGGGCGCTGGCCCGGTCGCTGGCCCGGGCGCCGGCCCGGGCACCGGGGCGCGCGGCGGCCCCCGCGGGCCGCGGTGCTGGTCGGGCTGGCCGCGGTCAGCCTGGTCGCCGTGATCCAGATGACCAGCCACATCTCCCAGGCCAGCACGCCCTACCAGGAGACCGACACGACCGGCCTGATCACCGGGGCCAGCCTGAAGCCGGGTGACCACATCGCCGTCGGCGGCGGCCTGTCCTGGTCGGCCTGGATGCCGCAGGCCTTCGAGATACCGTGGACCGAGCTGGAGTTCTTCGCCCCCGGCAGCCAGCCGCCGCCGGCCGACGCGACCGTGGTCGAGGTGCACTGGCCCGCCGGTCCCGCGCAGGCCAGCTGGCCGCAGGCCCCCGCGGGCTGGCGGGTCGTGGCCTCCAACCGGGCCTGGAGCTGGGTCGCCTGGCGTAAGTTAGGCCTACCGGTTATCGGAGGTTGACCAGCGTGACCGCTGGATGTGACCCCGGAACGCTACCGCGGGCGCGCCGGCCAGCCCAAGCCCACCCAGCAAGCCGAGCACGACCTGCTGGCCGGGGCCGGCTCACTGGCCGTCACGGCCCTCGCCTGAGGACCCGAACACATAACGCGGCTCGGCCGCGCTCAGCACCGCGGCCGCCGGCGCGGCGGACGCGACAGACCCGACGGACCCGACGGACCCGACGACCTTGAGCTCGGCGGCCAGGACCGCGATGAGCTCGGCCATGTCCCGCGGTGCCTCCTCGTGCAGCGCCTCGGCCACGATCAGCGCCGCCGCGGTGGAGTCCCGCACCGCGGACCGGCCGCTCTGCCGGTTCGTCCAGCGCCGGGCGTGCGCCTGTCCGGCCGCGTCCGCGAAGATCACCTCGCCGGGCGCCGGGTGCTCGACCTCCCCGGCGAAGGTCAGGTACTCCTCGTCCCCGGCCGCGTACCGCACCTCGAGCGGCCCGGTGATCGCGGCGACGTCGAGGACGGCCACCGGGATGGCGAAGGCCAGCGAGACCGCGTTGCACAGGTCGACCAGGGGATGCAGCCGGGGCAGGCTCCCTTCCTTGCGGAACCTGCGCAGCAGCGACTCCGAGGCGCAGCGGTACTGGGTCGGCTTGAGCCCCATCGCGGCGAAGGCCCGCCGCCAGGCCTGGATCTCGGGCAGCTCGCTCTCTGCCGAGACCGCGGCCAGCCGTGAGGCGGCCACGGCGGCGAACCGCTCGGCCGCCGGGCCCGTCACCGCGTCGCCGGTGACGCCCTGGACGTACAGGACCCCGGGCACCAGTTGCGGGAAGTCCCGCCAGATGTCACCGGAATGCTGGAAGTGCACCAGTTTCCTCCCGCCTAGCTCCCTCGCTGGCCCCGGTTCTCTCGCGGACCCCGGTTCTCTCGCGGACCCCGGCTCTCTCGCGGACCCCGGCTCTCTCGCCCGGCTCCCGGCCCGCCGCGCAGGCCCAGGGCAAGCCCGGTGCCGACCACCACAATGCCCGCCCAGACCTGCGGCCGCGGCGCCGGCCCGCCGAGCAGCACCCCGGCGACCGCGGCGGCCACCGGCGCCAGCCCGGCCAGCAGCCCGGCCCGGCTGGCCCCCAGCCGTCTGACGCTGGAATACCACATGACGAACGCCGCCGCCGTGACCGCGACCCCAAGATAGGCGATGGCCAGCCAGTCCTGACGCCCCAGCCGCGCCGCGGCGCCCGGTCCCTCGTGCACCAGCCCGATCCCGGCGAAGATCACCGCGGCGAGCCACGTCGTGTGGACCGAGACTCCCCACGGCCCGTGCCTGCCGAGCAACGGGATGGCCAGCAAGGTGAACGCCGCCTCGCAGCCGAACACCACCACGGCCCAGGCCACGCCCACGCCATCGGCGCGGCCCGTGCCCTGCACCAGGGCGGCACCGCACGTCACCACCAGGGCGGCGGCCACCAGGGCCGGGCGCGGCCTCGATCCCTCGGCCAGCGGTCCGATCACGGCCAGCAGGGACGGTACGCAGGCCACCCCCACGCCCAGCACGGCGGGTTCGGCGTGCCGGGACCCGGCCACCAGCGCGATGTTGAACAGGACCAGCCCGGTCGCCGCGATACCGGCCAGCCACAGCCATTCCGCGCCGCGCGGCATCGCCAGCCGCCGCCCGGTCAGCCGGGCCAGGGCCAGCAGGATCAGGCAGGCCATCGCGTACCTCAGCGCCTCGGCGGTGAACACCGGCGCCGCCGCGAGCACGGACGAGACCGCGACGCTGCCGCCCACAAAGATCATGGCGCCCGCCCCCGACGCCACGCCGGTCCCCGACGCCACGCCGGTCCCCGACGCCACGCCGGTCCTCGACGCCACGCCGGTCCCCGCCGCGGCGCGGGCCGCCGGCTGCCGCCCCGGCGCCGGCGCACCCAGGTCCGCGGGCGGGGCCGCCACCTCGGGCGCATCGGGAACGCGAAGACCAGGCATGACGCCACCGTACGAGCACGATGGTCCAGCTAACAGAGCCAATCTCGTCCCTTTATGATGGACCAATGACGGGCGGAGCTGACTTCCTGCAGCTGGACCCGGCGGCGGCACCGAGCAGGGGCCTGACCAGCTGGCTGGCCGGCGCTGTCCGGGCCGCCATCATGGACGGGCGCCTGCCGGCCGGAGCGTCGCTGCCCGCGTCCCGGCTGCTCGCCGACGACCTCGGCGTCTCGCGCGGCGTGATCGTCGAGGCCTACCAGCGGCTCGCCGACGAGGGCCTGGTCAGCGCGCGCCCCGGCGCCGGCACCAAGGTCTCCGCCGTGACGCCACCCCCCACCGCGCCGCCCAAGACCACCGCGCTGCCCAGGACCGCGCCGCCGGCCAGGACCGCACCGCCCCCGACCGGCTACGACCCCTCCGTGCTCCCGCAGCGCTGGCAGGCTCACGCGGAGCTCGACCTGTCGCCCGGCGTGCCGGACCTGTCCGGCTTCCCCCGCGCCGCCTGGCTGCGAGCCGAGCGGTCGGTCCTGGAACACGCGAGCGTCGCCGAACTCGGTTACGGCGACCCGCGCGGCAACCACTGGCTGCGCACCGAACTCGCCGGCTGGCTCGCCCGCACCCGGGGCCTGCGGGCCAAGGCCGACGACATCATCATCGTGGCCGGAGTCGCCCAAGCCATGGCCCTACTCGCGCAGTGGCTCCGCGCCCAGCGCAGAACCGGAATCGCCGTCGAGGACCCCGGCTCCCGGGGCGCCCGCGACGAGCTGGCCTACTGGGGCCTGCACCCGGTTCCGGTCCCGGTCGACGACCAGGGGCTCAGCACCGCCGAACTGGCCGGGAGCGGCCTGCGGGCCGTGCTGCTGACGCCCGCCCACCAGTTCCCCACCGGCGTGGTGCTGGCTCCGCGCCGCCGGCGCGACCTGCTGGACTGGGCCGCCGCGGCCGACGCGCTGATCGTCGAGGACGACTACGACGCCGAGTACCGCTACGACCGGGCGCCGGTCCCCGCCCTCCAGGCCTCCGCGCCCGGTCACGTCGCTTACGCCGGCAGCACGTCCAAGACGCTGGCTCCCGGCATGCGCCTGGGCTGGCTGGTCCCGCCCCGCGCGATGCACGAGGACCTCGTGACCGCCAAGCACGCCGCCGACCTGGGCAGTCCCGCGCTGCCGCAGCTGGTGCTGGCCCACCTGATCGCCACCGGGGAACTCGAGCACCACATCCGCGCTGTCCGCAAGCGCCAGCGGGCCCGGCGTGACGCCCTGCTCGGCGCGCTGCGCGAGCACCTGCCCGGGGCCCGCGTCCAGGGCGTCGCCGCAGGACTTCACCTGCTCATCACCTTTCCCGGGCTGGCCGGACAGGTCGAGGACACCGACCTCGCCGAGCGCATCCACCAGGCCGGCGTGCTCGTCCACCCGCTGTCCTGGCACCGTCAGCTGCCCGGCCCGCCCGGGCTCGTCCTGGGCTACGCGGTGCACACCCAAGATCAGCTCCGCGAGGCCGCCCGCCGAATCGCCCGCGTCCTGGGATACTGACCGGCAGATCCGCTACCGCGCACCCAAATTTCCATGATCATGAAGGGTTATTCCATGGCGTAGCAAAGCCTTCATGATCATGAAGGATCTGGTACTCCAGGCGGTACAAAATCCTTCGCGATCATGAAATCCGCTCCCGCACCCCCCCGAGCGCCCGCGTCCTGAGCGCCGCACGCCCCGCGCGCCCGCGTCGCTGAGCCCCCGCGCCGCCGAGCACTCAGCCCCGGCGGTCGACCGCAGGCCCCGCCGTCCGGCGCGCGTCGACCCGGCGGTGCCGCCGGGCCACAGCCCGCAGCTGACTGATCCGCGCCGCGCCGGCCAGCATCGTCAGCAGCACCCCGCACACGGCAGAAAGCAGCAGCGCGACCCCGAGCGGCAGATGCCCGTGCGCGCCGAAGTACGCGATGTCCACCGTCTTGGCGTTCTGCAGGATGAAGATCAGCAACAGCAGCAGGACGACGGCGAAGAACGCCACCGCCACCCACAGCCCGCTGATCCTGGTGGGCCTGATCGTGTGATGCGGCAGCCCCCCCGAAGCCGCCCCAACTCCCGGCGCTGCCCCAGCCCCAGGTGCCCCAGCCCCAGGCGCCTCAGCCCCCGGCGGCAACGGCGGCAACGGCTGCGCCGGCACGCCCGCACCGGGATCGGCTGCGGGCTGGGCGGCCGGCACCGGGCTGGACTGCGGTTCCGTGCTCACGGGACACCCCCTCGCCAAGGTAGACAAGCCCCCACTGCCCACCAAAGCCGAGGTTATGCGGCATACAACCCAGCAGCTCACCCACCCAGGTAAGCGAGCACGGCGAGCACGCGGCGGTTGTCGTCGTCGGAGGGCTGCAGGTCGAGCTTGAGGAAGATGGACGCGGTGTGCTTGGCCACGGCGCGTTCGGTGATCACGAGCCGCTGGGCGATGGCGGCGTTGGACCGGCCCTCGGCCATCAGCGCGATCACGTCGCGCTCGCGCCGGCTGAGCGCGGCCAGGCTGCCGTCGCCGGTGTTGCGGGCGAGCAAGCGGGCGATCACCTCCGGGTCCATGGCGGTGCCGCCGTCGGCGACCCGGCGCACGGCGTCGACGAACTGGGCGCTGTCGAACACCCGGTCCTTGAGCAGGTAGCCGATGCCGCCGGTGCCGCTGGCCAGCAGCTCGCGGGCGTACAGCTGCTCGACGTACTGGGACAGCACCAGCACCGGCAGGCCCGGCACCTCGCGCCGGGCGGCCAGCGCGGCCCGGATCCCCTCGTCGGTGAAGGTCGGCGGCAGCCGGACGTCGACGATGGCCACGTCCGGCTTTTCCGCGGCCACCGCGGCCAGCAGGTCGGTCCCGTTGTCGACGGCCGCGGCGATCTCCAGGCCGTACGCCTCGAGCATCCGGGTCAGGCCGTCCCTCAGTAGGAAGAGGTCTTCGGCAATGACAACTCGCACGGAATCTCCATGGTTACCGAGGTCGGGCCGCCGAGAGGGCTGCTGATGGCCAGGACGCCGTCGAACGCGGCCAGCCGCCGCTCGATCCCGCGCAGCCCGCTGCCGCGAGCCGGGTCGGCGCCGCCGTGCCCGTTGTCGGTCACGCCGATCCGCAGCATATCGTCGGTGTGCCGGATGTCGATCCAGGTCTGGCGCGCCTCGGCGTGCTTGGACACGTTGGCCAGCAACTCGCTCACCGCGAAGAACGCCGCCGATTCCACCGGCGCGGAAGGCCGCCCGTACAGGTCGCTGGCCACGTTGATCCGCATCGGGCTGTCCAGGGCCAGCGCCTTGATCGCGTCGGCCAGGCCGCGGTCGGCCAGCACCGGCGGGTGGATGCCGCGCACCAGGTCACGCAGCTCGGCCAGGGCCCTGACCGACGCGTCGCGCGCCTCGAGCAGCAGCGCCCGCGCCGCGTCCGGGTTGGTGTCGATGATCTGCCCCGCGGCGTCCAGGGTCATGCCCATGGCCACCAGCCGGGCCTGCGCCCCGTCGTGCAGGTCCCGCTCGATCCGGCGGATCTCCGCCGCCCCGGTGTCGATGGCCTCGGTGCGGGTCTGGGCCAGCTGCTCGACCCGCAGCACCAGCTCGGCCTGCCGGGTCGGCGCGAGCACCGACCTGGCCAGTACGCCGTAGCCGCGCATCAGCCAGGGCGATCCCCAGGTTGCCAGCACCGCGCCCGTGATGGCCAGCAGGCGGACGTCCAGCGGCGCGTAGGGCGCGATCACGCCGACCACGCCGAGCACCAGCAGCCCGGCGGGCAACAGGGGCAGGATCCAGCCCAGGAGACCGTTCATGGTCACCCACAGCAGGTCCCGCCAGGTCGCTTGGTCGGTCAGCAGCCACGCGAGCCGTCGGCGCGGTCCGGCCTTGCCCCCGGAAGCCCAGGGCCGCGGCAGGTACGGCTCGGCGATCGGCACCGCGCACCACCGGCCGGACAGCCTCCTGGTCAGCCGGGCCAGGCTCCGCATCCACAGCAGGGCGAGCGGAACCAGCGTGAACCAGGCCACGATCCCGAGGACGCCCGCGATCAGGGCCAGGGTCCGCCTGGGCTGGTCGTGGTGCAGCAACAGGACCACCAGCACGGGGGGCACGCCCAGGAGCCCGAGGAAGACCGCCAGCTGGATGAGCCCGGCCAGCCCCAGCCCGAACAGCGCCAGCCCGCGGCCGGCGACGACCAGACGCCCGCGCGCCCAGTCCGCGTACTCGGCCAGCGCTCCCAGGCCCTCAGGCCGCCGCGGGCCCTCCGGACCTTCGCTCATCGCTCGCCTCCCGTACCAGGTAACGCCTCCCGTCCAGTCTGCCCCTCCGCCATACGGCCTGGAAATGGCGCTAGGCACCGAACCAGGAGGTGTACCTAGGTCTACCCTAAAACGCCGCTCCACCGCATGTCGTGCCCGCGCGGCCCGCCAGCGTCCAGAACTCGCCGGACCCCGGACGCGGCCGCCGTCTGGCTGGCCCGCCGTCGCGCCGCCTGGCCTGGGCGAGTGATTTTATTTTTTCCGAACGGAGCATCGTGCTCGCCCCCCCGCCCCGTTCCCGCGCCGGTGGCTGGCGCCCCGGGCGGGGGAGAGTATGGTCGTGGCATGACGCTCGCCGACCGCGCCGTGCTCATCCTGGCCGCCGATTACTTCGAGGAGATGGAGCTTCTCTACCCGCGGTACCGGCTGATCGAGGAAGAGGTCGCGGTGACCGTGGCCGGGCTCGATGACCACCCGGTCCGGGGCAAGAACGGTTTCGGGCCGTTCCCCGTGGACACCACGGTGTCCCAGGTCGCCGAGTCCGACTTCGACGCCCTGGTCATCCCGGGCGGCTTCGCGCCGGACAAGCTGCGGCGCTCGGACACCGTGCTGGACCTGGTGCGGGCGTTCGACGAGGCGGGAAAGCCGATCGCGTTCATCTGCCACGCGGGCTGGGTGCCGATCTCCGCCAAGATCATCAAGGGCCGCCGGGCCACCAGCATCGCCGCCATCCGCGACGACATGATCAACGCGGGCGCCGACTGGGTGGACGAGCCCACCGTGATCGACGGTAACCTCATCTCGGCCAGGACCCCCGCCGACCTCGGCCCCTGGATGAAGGCGCTACTCCACGTGCTGTATCACCGCGACCCCCGCTGACCTGCGTCAGCGGGCACCCTGCCCTTGTGAGTCGGCGTCGGCGTCGGCGAGCGCCGCCATCAGCGCCGTGACCGCCGCGTCGACCGCGACCCTGGCCGTCAGCGCGTGGGTGTGAGCCCGGTCGAGTTCCCCCAGGGCGATGCAGTCGAACGCGACCCGCGCGTCGTGCTGGGCGGCCTGCAGCTCCCGCGCGGCCTGGTCCAGCGCCGGGCTCCGGCGCTCGGCCTCTGGGTTGATCATCCTCGCTCTACCTCCCCGGTCGATCCGAGCTGGGCGAGGAAACCCTACCCGCCGCCGCCCCGTTCATGTCACCCCCGCCCCGGGTGCTCCCGCCCGCCGCCGGGTGACGTCATCGCTGGTCTGGCACCATGAGACCCGGTACGTCCCACGGCCGAGGAGCGAAGACGATGAGCGCATCGGTTGCCCCGTTGCTGCTGCCTGGCTTCGATTACCAGCGCATCGACGTCGACGGCACCATGATCAACTGCGCCGTCCGGGGATCGGGCTCGCCGCTGCTGCTCCTGCACGGTTATCCGCAGAACCACCTGATGTGGCGGCACGTCGCCCCCGCCCTCGCCGAGGACCACACGGTCGTGGCGGCCGACCTGCGCGGCTACGGCGACTCAGGCAAGCCCGCCCCGGACCCCGCCGGCCTGGTCTACTCCAAGCGGTTCATGGCCCGCGACCAGGTCGGGCTCATGCGCCGGCTCGGCTTCGGGCCGTTCCAGCTCGTCGGTCACGACCGCGGCGCCCGGGTCGCGCACCGGCTGGTCCTGGACCATCCCGGCGCGGTCACCAGGCTGGCCGTGCTGGACATCGTGCCGACCCGGCACGTGTTCGGGCACGTGACGCGGGCCATGGCCACCGCGTACTACCACTGGTTCTTCCTGACCACGCCGAACGGCCTGCCCGAGCACCTGATCGGCGCCGACCCCGGCTACTGGGTCCGGTCCCTGATCGGCCCGCTGCTGGGGGAGGGCGCGAGCATCGAGCCGCCGGTGATGGCGGACTACATCCGCTGCTTCGCCGACCCGGCCACGATCGCGGGCTCGTGCGCCGACTACCGCGCCGCGGCCAGCACCGACCTGGTGCACGACGAGGAGAGCTTCGCCGCCGGGCAGCGGATCGGCTGCCCGGTCCTGGTCCTGTGGGGCACGCAGGCCTTCGTCGGCCGCGGCTACGAGCCGCTCACCGTCTGGCAGCAGTACGCCCCCGACGTCCGCGGCCGCGCCCTCCCCACGGGCCACTTCCTCCCCGAGGAAGCCCCGGACCTGGTCCTCTCAGCCCTCCGCGACTTCCTCGACTAGCCGATTACCCGGCAGACGGTCGAGAAATATCACAGGCGTCATCCCAAGATTCAACGGAATCTGTCCACGAGCGCGCCATAGCAGCCCTCCACGCCAGCCTCGCTACCTGCGAAGATGTCGTGATGTAGTAACTCGGGAGGAGGTCAACGTCTGCCTGTCCGACGAGAACGAGAGACCCTAGGCAGGCCGCCCGGGGGTTTCGTCGGCGACGTCTGCTGCTGTAGGCAACATCAGCGCAGGTCAGGCGTTGTCTACCATGATCACCATGTCTTTGCCCGACAAGCGCGCCCGGATAGACCACCGCGCGCCCCGCCTGCTATGGCAGCAGGTCGCCGACGACCTGCGGGCAGAGATGGATTCCGGTGAACTTGCAGTCGATTCACGGCTTCCAGGCGAGCTTGACTTGGCCGACCAGTATGGAGTGTCGCGGGATACGATCAGGCGCGCGATCCAAGAGCTTGTGTCCGAGGACCGGTTGGTTGTCCTCCACGGCCGAGGCACCTACGTAATCAAGTCAAGGCAGTAACTCCGACTGACTCCATGACCGTCGCTTGGTTATGGCGCGCGAACCTGCAGCTTGTGGTGGATGGCCAACTCTTGGCACCTCACACCCGGCCTTTCCAGCCCAGTCCGGTAGAGGAAGGACGGCTCGAGTAGGGAGCCAGTCCTTCCTTCTACCGGATGTTGGCCACTTGGGCAGTGTTGGTCAGGGTGTCTGGCCGGCGAAGGTCACCAGCGTGCCTGCGCTGTTCCTGTCGAATCCGACCAGAATGCACTCGGTGACCGTGGGGCAGGAGACGCCCCGCCCGAAGGTGTTCTCGAAGGGGATCGTCGGTGTGGCCCCGAAGAACCAGGACGTGCCGGTGCCGAAAGCGCCCAGCGTGGTTTCGATGCCCCTGATGTCGTCGAAGTCACCGATGGCGGTGCACGAGGTGGCAGTGGCGCACGAGACGCTGTCCAGGAAGCTGTGGGTCTGACCAGGGCTGGGCGTGTTCGTCAGCGTCCAACTGGCGGTCCCGGGGGAGAACTCCCCCAGGGTCTTGGTGCGCCCGGTGATCGGGTCGGCGAACGTGCCGACGGCCGAGCACGCGGTCGGTGTCGGGCAGGAGACGGCGGAAAGGTCGTTGAAGGACGAGCTCTTGTTCGGAGGCAGCTCGAAGAACCAGCTGCTGCCGTTCCACCGCTCGGCCAGGGCAAGGGCGTGTCCGCCGTTGACCCAGTGGCCGACCGCCAGGCAGCTGGTGGCCGACGGGCAGGACACCCCGTTGAGGGTCGTGGAGGTCGCACCACTGAGGCTGGCAATCGGCTGGGTCGTCCAGGTGCTGCCGTTCCACCGTTCAGCCAAAGGCGATCCGAGGCCCCCGACAGCGGTGCACGCCGATGCCGAGCTGCACGACACGGCCGCCAGCGGCCCGCCGGGTGCGGGAGGAATCAGGGACCACGAACTGCCGTTCCACCTTTCGGCCAATGGAAGGATCCTTCCGGTCGAGGTAACCTCGGTCCCCACCGCCACGCAGGCACGGGCCGAGGTGCAGGACACCCCCCGCAGCAGGCTGAGCGTCGCACCCGCCGGGTTCGGCGTGGACTGGATCACCCACGCCGAGCCATTCCAGTGCTCAGCCAACGTCAGCTCCGTTCCGCCACCGGCGAAGTACTCCCCGACGGCCGTACAGGACGCTGCACTCGGGCAGGAAACCGCCGCCAGCAGACTCGCCGTCGAACCCGGCGGATTGGGCGTGGGCAGCACCTTGTTCGCGGCCGCCACCTGGACCGCAGCCGGGCTGACGGCCTGCTCCGGTTGCGCAGTCGCCGCCATGGCCGGCGCCGCCCCGGCCGCCAGCACCAGGGCGATCCCGGCTGCGAAGCCGACGCCCTTCCCTCGGGCACACCCCGCGCCGAGCGAGCCAATCGCACGTGACCAGCTAGACATGCCTACTCCTTTCCCAACAGCGCTCCGCGAGTGGCAGCGCTTCTCAGCACGGCATACGCAGGCGGCGGCAGAAAGGGTTCAGAGAATGTGTCTTGGATCTACGAAACGACGCTGCGTCACCCGGCGGCACCCAGCCGCATTCTCGTCCGCCGGGCGCTCGCCGGCGCGGCCTCAGATCGGCGCCCCTCCGAATAAGGCCCTCGAACAGGTGGGCACGGCAGTCAGGGCACGCTTGTGCTCAGCAGCCAGCCGGGGTGCGGCGCCGCCAAGTGTCCGGCGCCGGCAGGTCCAGTGTCGCCCGACAGGTCCGCAAGCCAGCGCAGCGGGTATGCGGGGAGATAACTGGGGACAGCTGCGGACACGCTGCGGCCGAGTGGCGGGACTCAGACCGTGACCTTGATCGTGGCCTGCAGGGGTGTTGACGGGCCGCCGTTCGCCCAGACCTGGATGTTGTAGGTCCAGCCGGGAACGAGGCCGGTCAGGACCACCGAATTGGTGGTCGGCGTTTCGTGGACGTACACCTCGCCGTTCAGGCCGACCGCCTGGACGGTGTAGCTCGCGACCGGCGTGCCGTCGACGGTGACCACGTCCCAGCTGACGGGCAGGGTCGCCGAGCCGACCGCCAGCCCGGTCGGTGCCGGGTACGGCGGCGGGCCGGGATTGGCGTTGAGCGCGGCCCAGGTCTGCGGGCCGACAATCCCGTCAACGGTCAGCTTGTGCTGGGTCTGGAACGCCTTGACCGCGGCCAGCGTGGCCGCGCCGAAATCGCCGTCCACGGTGAGTTTCGCGCCCCATACGTTCAGCCGGGTCTGCAGCGTCTTTACGGCGGGCCCGGTATCGCCCTCGACCAGCGTGGGATCGGGGCCGGCCAGGGCGCCGGTCGTGGCCTGCGCCTGGAAATCGGCCCGCGAGTTCTGGTACGCGTTCATGTCCACGTTGTTGACTCCGTTGAGTGTCGCGGTCGAGGTGTACTGCCAGACGACGGGCGTCATCCCGCCGTACGGGGCCCAGCCGGGCCCGTTGTCGCTGTAGGCGGTGTAGTCGGACGAGACGAGCAGCATGCCGAGGTTGATGAGGGACGTCAGCGACGCCTGGCCCAGGTTGCCCTGCCAGTACCAGTGCGGAAGGTACAGCAGGTAGACCGTGCCGCCGAGCGCCCGGTACTGGTTGATGAAGGCCACCGCGTCGGAAACCTGCGGCGCGGACGCGATCGTGCCGTCGGGGTTGTACGTCGGCTCGAAGTCGATCATCAGCGGAACGCCGGCGCCGACCACGCCGTGGGCGTAGGAAGCCTGGCCCGCTCCGTTGCCCGCGTGCAGGAAGTGGTAGGCACAGAAGTAAGCGCCCGCCTTGGCGGCCCGGACCTTGGCCGGCGCGTAGTCGGGGTTGGTGTAGCCGGTGCCCTCCGTGGCCTTGACCATGGCGATAACGCAGCCACTGAAACTGATGCCAGCCTGGTAATCGGCAACATCAGGGTAGAAGATGGTCATTCCGCGCCTCTCCGATCATGAACCTTCGGACCCAGCGGCCGAGCCCTCACCTTGCGGAGGGCTGCATGCTCGCGGCAGATACGCTCCCGGGCCGAGCTTTGGGGGGTGCTCGCCTGAGGCCGTCCCGCACAGTACACCTCGCGGCCCGGTCCCAGGCAACGGTGGCCGGGATGTGGTGGTGCTTAGATAGGGCAACGACCAATACAACCATTGCTGCGAAGATCCATCCGGTGCGGCAGAGGGGAGGAACAGCGGTGGAGCCGTTCGACCCGACCAAGCCGAACATCGCCAGGGTCTGGGACTACTGGCTGGGCGGGAAGGACAACTTCGCGGCCGACCGCGAGCTCGCCGAGACGATGCTCGCCGTCCACCCGCCCTCGGCGCAGATGGCCAGGGAGAACAGGCAGTTCCTCGGGCGTGCCGTGAGCTACGTGGCGGGCCGCGGTATCCGGCAGTTCATCGACGTCGGCGCCGGCCTGCCGACCGCGCTGAACACGCACGACATCGCCCAGCGCGTCGACCCGCGGGCGCGGGTGGCCTACGTGGACAACGATCCGATCGTGATCTCGCACGCCCGCGGCCTGCTCGCCAAGAGCCCCGAGGTGATCGCGGTGCCCGGCGACATGCGCGATCCCGGGCGCATCCTGGTCGACGCCGGGCTGACCGACCTGATCGACCTGGCCGAGCCCGCCTGCGTGATCTTCTCCGCCGTCCTGCACTTCGCCGACGCCGGGACCGCCCGCGACATAGCCGGCGCCTTCGCCCGCGTGATCGTCCCCGGCAGTTACATGATCATCTCCGTCGGTTCCGGCAACCGGTCCGAGGGGGAGACCTTCACCACGGCGTACACGGCCGCGAAGGTACGCATCCACTCGCGGGACGAGATCCTGAGCTTCTTCGACGGCCTCGAGCTCGTGCCTCCGGGCGTGGTCGCGGTGCGCGGCTGGCAGGGCGACGCTCCGGCCCCGGACCTGGAGGAGCGCACCGCGACCTTCCTCGGCGGCGTAGCCCGCAAGCCGTGAGCCGAACGCGCCTTAGGCGGGTTCGAACAGGCGCAGCGTGTGCGCCTTGGCCGCGGCCTCGCCGCGGCTGGCGGAGCCTAGCTTGCCGAGGATGTTGGACACGTGGACGCTGGCCGTCTTCGGCGAGATGAACAGCTCCGCCGCGATCTCCCGGTTGCTGCGCCCGGCCGCGACCAGCCGCAGGACCTCGAGCTCGCGTTCGGTCAGGCCCAGGCCCGCCCCGCCGTCCGCCCCGCCCTGTGCCGGCCAGCCCTGCGCCGCCCCGCCCTGCGCCGCCCCGCCGTCGGCCGGGCCGCCGTCGCCGCCGGCCACCCGGATCCTGGCCCGCCGGGCTAGGATCGCGATCTGCTCGCCGAGCGGCTCCGCGCCCAGTCCGGCCGCCAGCCCGGCGGCCCGCTGCAGCGACTCCGCCGCGCCGTCGCGGTCACCGCAGGCGACCGCGACTTCGGCCGCGTGCAGCAGCGACTGGGCCAGCGGATACGGCTCGCTGACCGCGGCCCACGCCGCCGCGGCGTCATCCCAGGCGGCGCGCAGCTCGGCGGCCTGGGCGCCCAGCCCGGCGCCGGAGCGGCCGTCGGCCGTCCCGGCCGCGGGCCGGCCGGGGAACGCCGCGAGCAGGCCGGCGATGTGCGCATCGGCCGCGGCGAAGGTCAGCCTGCTGGCCTCCTGAGCGCGGCCGGAGGTCTCCAGCTTCTCCGCGATCGTGCGCAGCCGCTCCGCGACGGCGGTCGTCTCGTCCCTGAGCCGCTCGTCACGCGTCACCCGGGCCTGCCGGGCCGCCTCGATGCACGCGCCGGCCGCCTCCACCACCAGGGGCCACGCGTACCGTGGGCTGCCGCCCGATAGCTCGTACCCCTCGATGACCTTCGCGGCGGTCTCGATCCCCGCGGCAGGCCCGGCCGCGTCGAGCCGGGCCGCGATCTCCAGCGCGCCGAACGGAAGCTGGTGTTCGTCCTCCTGCGGTGCGCCGCGCAGCAGCTCGGCGGCGCTGGACATCGCTTCGGCGGCGGCTCGTGCGTCTCCCCGGGCCAGCGCGATGCGGCCCTTCATGACCTCCAGCGTGGCCCGGTGCATCGGCGCCGCCGCGAGCTGGAGGTCACGGGTTCCCTCGGCCAGCCGGATGGCCTCATCCCACCGCCCGAGCGCGACCAGCGGTTCCACCCGGTTGATGGTGAGCAAGCTGAGCGACGCGAACGCCACGTACCCGGAGTCCTCAACCGACAGGCCCCGGCGTGCGGCCTCGGCGGCCAGCTCGTGCTCGCCCGCGCCCTCCAGCAGGTGCGATTCGTTGATCGCCGCCTTTACCATCAGGCTGTCCGCCCCCGCCCGTTCCGCCATGGCGCGGGCCTGGGCGATCAGCTCGATGGGATCACTGCCGACGCCGGCCTGCTGGCCGGCCCCGCCTGGAACATCGCGAGCGTCAGCAGCGCGTTAGCCTCATTCGCCTCGTCGCCGGTCTGCCGGGCCAGGGCCAGGGCCTCCTCGGCGTAGGAGCGCTCGAGGGAAACGTGCGGCACGCAGCGCGCCGCGGCGAGCAGGATCGATATCCGCTCGGCAACCGCGTCGGCCGGCACGATCCGCAGCGCGTCGGAGAAATCCTCGGGATACTCCTTGCGGCCGAGCATCTTCTTGAACATTCCGCGGTTTTCCAGCAGCTTCGCCGCCCGGACCGGCTCGGCCGCAGGATCCAGCTCCTTGAGCGCCGAGTTGGCCAGCGCGATTCCGCGCTCGAACTCCCCGGCCTGCTGCGCCGCGCTGGTCGCCTTTTCCAGGACCCGCACGTGATCGGCGCCGATTCGCTGCGCCGCGTCCGGCACCTGATCCCACAGCTCGAGCACCCGGGCCAGCAGCGAAAGCCGCTCGGCGGGCGCGACGGTCCGCTCGGCCTGCCCCGCGGCCTGCCACGCGCCGATCAGCGCCCACACCGAGTCGTGCGCGGAATGCCAGTGGTGTGCCATCTCGATCGCCGCCCGGCCCGGCGGCACGAGGGAACGATCGGCGTCGATCGCGTCGGCGAAACGGCTGTGCAGCCGCCCGTGCTCGCCCGGCAGCAGGTCCTCGTGCAGGGCCTCGCGGATCAGCTCGTGCCGGAACGCGTAGCCGTCGGCCTGCGCCCGCAGCACGTTGGCGGTCACCGCGGGCCGGAGCGCGCTGGTCAGCGCGGCGTCGTCCAGGCCGGTCACGGCGGCGAGCAGCGCGTGCCCGGTCATCTCGCCGCCCGCGCTGGCCACCCGCAGCACCTCCTGGGTGTCATCAGGCAGCCGGCGCACGCCGGCGAGCAGCAAGTCGCGAAGGGACTCAGGTAGTTCGCAACTCAGCTCGCCGTCACAGCCCAGCAGGGTCTCGACGAACAGGGGGTTGCCCTCGCTGCGGCGGTACAGCGAGTCGGCCAGCTGGTCCGCGGGCTCGCGGCCGAGGATACGGACCGCGAGCTCCGCGGTGTCATGGCGGGTCAGCCGGGGCAGCTCGATCCGCTCGACCCAGGCGATCCGGTCCAAGGTGGCCAGCATCGGACGCAGCGGATGGGTGCGGTGCAGCTCATCGGACCGGAACGTCACGACGATCAGCAGCCCGCTCATGACCCGCTGGTTGCCGATGAGGAAGGTAAGCAGGTCACGGCTCGACCGGTCGGCCCAGTGGGCGTCCTCGATGACCAGCACCACCGGCGAGTGCCTGGTCAGGTGCTCCAGCGCGCTGAGCACCTCCTCGAACAACCGTGCCCGCGCCTCGCCCGGCTCGCCGCTGGTGTCGGGCTCGCCGAGTTCGGGCAGCAGCCGGGCCAGCCCCCGCGTGGTCCGGCCGGGCAGCATCGAGGCCACCGCATCCGCGCCCATCTCGTGCACCAGGCCGCGCAGAACCGTGGTGAACGGCGCGAACGGCAGCCCGTCGGTGCCCAGTTCCAGGCAGCCGCCGGTCAGCACCCGGGCCCCCGCCGCGGATGCCGCCTGGCCGAACTCGCTCACCAGCCTGGACTTGCCGACTCCGGCCTCACCGCCGAGCAGCACAGCAGCAGGACCGCCCTGGCGCACGCTGTCGAACGCGGCTTCCAGGGCGGCCATCTGCTCGTCCCGTCCGACCAGGACGGGGCTTGACGCTCGCCCGCTCATCTCTTCTGTCAGCATCCCACGAGGGTCTGACATTCCTGCGGGCTCGCCGTGCGCCGGGCCGGTCATGGCCGGCGTCAGGCAGCGTGGCCGCTGGCGGGCACCTGACCCGCCTCGCTGGCCACCTTCTCGTCGGCCGGCGCGGTCCGGAACGACCCGTCCACGTAGTCGGGGATGGCGGGGAGGACAAACTCCTCAGCCCGCTCCGGCCCGCTCGACGCGGTCGATGGGCCGGTGCCGCGCCGCAGCGCCCTGCGCACCCGGCCGGCCGTCCGGGCCAGCGCGGCCTGCTGCGCCCGCGCCCGCATCTCCCGGCCGCGCTGTGCGGTAAGTTCACGAGCAATCTCGGGATGCATGGTTCCTCCTGGTCCCTTGGGGAATCTCGGCTGGTTCCCCACATGCTCAAGATTCGCCGTAAGGCCCCGCCCCTCGCATCGGACGAATGCCTTATCTTCGGCGCCCGCAAAGGCTTAGGCCCACCTCAACCAGGCGAAGCTCTCGTCTAAGCCGTCTTAGCCCAGGTCAGGGTGAACCTCAGGGGGGCTGCCCGTTGCGCCGCGATGATCACATGGGCTGAAATGACGCCGTGAATCCGTGCGCTGCGGGTGTGCAACCCCCGGAACGTTTACCCGCTGACGCCTTAATCGCGGGTTAAGGCCGCGCTGTCACGCTGCTGCTAAGCCCGATAGCCCGATCCCCCAATAGATTAAGACAGGGACCGCGCCCGCCTCGGCAGGCTCCCCCAGCAGAGGTCGCCATGTACCAGCCCTACCTGTCCAGCGGCCAGCCGCCCCAGCCGCCCCAGCCGCCCCGGCCGCCGCGGCCTCCCGCGCCGGTGCTGACCGCGGTCAAGCTCATGTACGCGGGCGCCGCCGTCAGCGCCGTCGAGACGATCATCGGGCTGGCCCTGATCGTCGTCGACCTCAAGGCCGCCGCCAGCGGGCGATTCCTGGGCCACAGCGTCACCGAGCCCCAGATGAGACCGCTCATCATTACGGTATGGATAGCCTTCGGCCTGCTCGGGATGGCCCTGTGGCTGTGGATGGCGCGGGCGAACGGCCAGGGCCGGAACTGGGCGCGCATCCTGTCCACGGTGCTGTTCGTCCTGGCCACGCTGCAGCTACGTCATCCACAGCCGCAGGGCAGCCCGGTCGGGTTCGGCGTGACGGTGCTGTACTACGGCATCGCCGTGCTGTCCGTCGCGGCCTGGCTGGCCGGCGCTGCCGCGGTGTGGCAACTCTGGCGCCCGGCCTCCAGCGCCTTCTTCAGGCCGAACGACGCAGCGCGGGCCCTGCCGCGTCACTTCTGAGCGCGCGCACGGCCCACGATCGAAGCGATCACCGCGGCGGCGGCCCCGTGGTGCTCCGCACGACCAGGTGCGGGGTGAGGACGACCTCGCGGGGTGAGGTCCGGCCACCCTCCAGCCGCTCGACCGCGAGCGCGACCGCCTGCCCGGCCTGCTCGCGGGCATCCTGGCTGACGCTGGTCAGGTCCACGTGGGCCAGCCGCGCCAGCATGCTGTCGTCGTAGCCCACCACCGACACCGAATCGGGAACCGCCAGCCCCCGCCGGGCGAGCGCGTCGAGGAACCCCACGGCGCACCGGTCGTTGGACGCCATCACCGCGGTGGGCATGACGTCCCCCTCGAGCAGCAAAACAGCCGCCCGGGTACCCGCCTCCTCGGTATGGTCCCCGGGGATGACCCGCACATGGCGGCCCAGGCCGCGCTGCCGCATGGCCGAGCGGTAGCCCCGCCGCCGGTCCGCCGCGATGGTCCCGCGCCCCCCGTCGACGAACGCGATGTCGCGGTGCCCCAGCGCCGCGAGGTGCCCGACGGCCTGGGCCACACCCTTCTCGTCCGCGGCCCGCACCACGTCCACCGCGGCCGAGGGGACGCGCCGGCCGATCACCACCACGGGCAGCTCACGGCCGAGCGCGTTGAGCCGCGCGGCGGGCTGGTCCGGCCCGAGCAGGATGAGCGCCTCGCAGCGGAAGTCCAGCAGGACCTCGGCCGCGCTCCGCGCGTCACGCGCCGGCGTCACCGTGCTGAGCAGCAGGTCGTAGCCGAGCCTGGTGGCGGCCTCGTCGAGGTCGGCCACCAGCTCGGCGTGGAACGTGTTCCGCACGTCCATCATGACGCCCAGGTGGTTGCTCCGCCGCCGCGCCAGCAGGCTGGCCGTCCGGTCGGCCCGGTACCCCATCTGCCGGGCGGCCTCCAGGACCCGGGTCCGGGTCTGCGCGCTCGGACCCGGCCGGTTCCTGAGCACGAGCGAGACCAGCCCGGAGGACACCCCGGCCCGCGCGGCCACGTCGGCCAGCCGCGGCCGCTGACTCGGACCCGTCACCGGACCCCCTCTTGACACGTCGCGCCGGACATGGATACTAACCATTTTAAAGCGCTTTAAAACCGTGCCAAGAGCCGCCGGGTCACCTCATGGTGACCGTCAATTCTTTTTTGACCGAACGGTCCTGGGTGCGCGCGCCCGTCCCACCCCCACAGACCCATACAGGACGCACAAAGGAGAACCGATGAGCAAGCCTTCGATCGGGGTGGCGGTGATCGGGGCCGGGATGGCCGGCCGGGCCCACGCCGGCGGCTACCGGTCCGCGCCCACCGTGTTCGCCTCGGACCTGCCCGAGGTACGGCTGGTGGCCATCGCCGACGCCCATGAGCCGTTCGCCGTCGATACCGCGCGGCGCTACGGCTACCAGCGCGCCGAGACGAGCTGGGAGGCCGTCGCCGAGGCCCCCGACATCGACGCGGTCAGCGTGGTGGTGGCCAATCACCTGCACCGCGAGATCGTCGAGGCGCTGCTGGACGCGGGCAAGCACGTGCTGTGCGAGAAGCCGCTGGCGCCCTCGGTGGCCGACGGGCAGGCCATGGCCGACCGGGCCGACAAGTCCGACCGGATCGCGGCGGTGGGCTTCACGTTCCGGCGGTCCCCGGCCATCAACGCCATCCGCCAGCAGGTCACCGACGGCGTCCTCGGGCCGGTGACGCACTTCAACGGTCACTACTGGTGTGACTACGGGTTCAACCCCGAGGCCCCGATGAGCTGGCGCTACCAGGGCGGCCCGGGTTCGGGGGCGCTCGCCGACATCGGCACGCACCTGGTCGACGCCGGTGAGTTCCTGTGCGGCCCGATCCAGGCCGTCCGCGGCACGGTCCTGTCGACCGTGATCCGCGACCGCCCGGTGGCGCTGGGCGCGGCCGTCGGGCACGCCGCCGGCGTGCCGGTCAGCGACGTCAGGGAGCCGGTCGAGAACGAGGATCTCGCCACCTTCACCGCGACCTTCGCCGGCGGCGCCACCGGCACGTTCTCGGTCTCGCGGATCGCCTACGGGATGCCCAACGCGCTCGGCTTCGAGGTCTTCTGCGAGCGCGGCGCGGCAGCGTTCGACCTGGCCCGGGCGTCGGAGTTCACCATCGCCGACGCCGGGCCCGCGGCCGTGGTGAACGGGTACCGCCAGGTGCAGATCGGGCCGGCCCACCCGTACGTCACCCGGGGCCTGCCGATGGACTTCCCCAGCGTCGGGCACGGCCAGAACGACTTCTTCACCTTCCAGGCGCGGGCCTTCCTCGACGAGGTCGCCGGGCTCGGCGAACTGCCGCGCTGCCCGCGCCTCGCCGAGGGCCTGCACAACCTAAAGGTCCTGGACGCGATCGTGACCTCGGCGCGCGACGACGGCCGAGCCGTCCAGGTCTAAACGAGAGGAATCACCATGAAGCTGGGCGCCTACACCGCCTGCCTGCACGACCGTCCGCTCGCGGAAGCCCTGGAGGTCCTCAAGTCCAACGGCCTGACCTCGGTGGAGGTCAACACCGGCGGCTTCATCCCCTCCCCGCACTGCCACGTCGACCTGCTGCTGGCCTCGGGACGGGCCCGGGCGGACTACCTCGCCGAGTTCTCCTCCCGGGGCATGGAGCTCACCGGCCTGAACTGCAACGGCAACCCGCTCAACCCGCTGCCCGGCGTCGGGCCCAAGCACGCCGACGACCTGCGCCGCACCATCGAGCTCGCCGGGCTGCTCGGCATAAGAAACGTGGTGACGATGTTGGGCACGCCCGGCTCGGACCCCGACGCCAAGTACCCGTCCTGGGTGGTCAACCCCTGGGACGGGGTGTACATGGACGTGCTGGATTACCAGTGGGCCCTCGCCGCGGAGTTCTGGAAGGACATCGACGCCCTCGCCCGGGCCCATGACGTCCGGGTCGCCATCGAGATGCACCCGCAGAACCTGGTCTTCTCCCCGGTAACCCTGCGCAAGCTGGTCGACCTGACCGGGGCCACCAACGTCGGCGCCGAGATGGATCCCTCCCACCTGATGTGGCAGGGCATGGACGTGGCCGCGTCCATCCGGTGGCTGGGTCCCCTGGTGTTTCACGCCGCCGCCAAGGACGCGATGATCACCCCCGGCGTCGACATCCGCGGCGTGCTCGACACGTCCTTCGAGCGCGTCCCGGCCGATGCCCCGGGTAAGGTCCCTACCGGCATCGGATTCTGGTGCAGCGCCTGGCCGCAGGACCCGGCGTGGCGGTTCGTGGCCGTCGGAGTCGGCCACGACGTGGAGTACTGGGCCGAGTTCCTGCGCGCGCTCGCCGAGGTCGACCCGGACATGGCCGTCAACATCGAGCACGAGGACGCCGGCTACTCCCGCCTCGACGGCCTGGCCATCGCCGCCGGGAACCTCCGCGCCGCCGCCGCGAAGGCCGGGCTCACCGCCCCGTCAGCGTGAGATCGAAGCTGTACCGGGAGGCCCGGTAGATGTGGTTGCCGTGCTCCACCGCGCGGCCCTGGTCGTCGTAGGCCCAGCGTTCCATGGTCAGCAGCGGCGCAGCGTTGGCCTCGCCCAGCGCCCGGGCCTCGGCGGCGGTGGCGGTCCGCGCCCCGATGGACTGCTTGGCCAGCCTCGGGTTGATCCCGCTGGCCCGCAGCAGCTCGTACAGGCCGCGCGTCTCCAGGTCCGCGGGCCGCAGCCGCAGCAGGCTCGCCGGGACGTGATTGCGCATGAGCGCGAGCGGCTCGGACTCCGCGGACCGGAGCCGCTCGAACACGTACACGTCGGTCCCCGCCGCGATGCCGAGCTCGGCCGCCAGCGTGTCGTCGGCCGGGCCGACCGCGAAGCTGAGCACCTTGGTGCCCGGCGCCCGCCTGGTCTTGGCCAGGTCGTCGTACAGGCTGGTCAGCTCGACCTGGCGGCGCACCTTGGCGTGCACGACCTGGGTGCCCACGCCGCGCTTGCGGACCAGCAGCCCGCGGTCGACCAGGTACTCGATGGCCCGGCGCATGGTCTGCCGCGACAGGCCGAACTGGCCGGCCAGGTCGAACTCGTTGTCCAGCCGCGTGCCCGTGGGCAGGTCACCGGACTCGATGAGCTGCTCGAGGTGCTGGGCGACCTGGAAGTAGAGGGGGACCGGGCTGTTCCGGTCCACCAGGAGGGCGGCGCGGCTCACGACAACTTCCTTCGCGATGATCACATTTAGGGAACGGTCCCATTATGTCACCAGCTCAGCACGTTGCTTACAGATATGGACGTAAATATGTCCGGACATACTCTTGACCTGTCTGACACGCGAGCGTAAAAAGTTAGCAACTCAGCGACCCAGCACCGAACGTCGCGCGGAGGCCGGAACCGATGCGATCCAAGCCAGCCAGCAGCGGGCGAAGCAATGCCGTCTGGCCTGGGATAACGCAGGAGCGGGGGCGCGGATGAGCGCCTTCGAGGTGCTGACCATGGGCCGGGTCGGCGTGGACCTGTACCCGCAGCAGGTCGGCGTGAGACTGGACCAGGTCGAGACGTTCGGCAAGTGGGTCGGCGGCAGCGCGACCAACGTCGCCGTCGCCGCGGCCCGGTACCGGCGCCGGACGGCGGTCATCACCCGGACCGGCGACGACCCGTTCGGCCGGTTCATACACGAGGCACTAACCGGCTACGGCGTCGACGACCGGTTCGTGACCCCCGTAAAGGGACTGCCGACCCCCGTCACGTTCTGTGAAATCTTTCCCCCCGATGACTTCCCGCTGTACTTCTACCGCTGGCCGAAGGCGCCCGACCTGGAGATCCGCCGCGAGGAACTGGACCTGGACGCGATCGGTGAGGCGGGCGTGTTCTGGGTGACGGGGACCGGGCTGTGCGCCGAGCCGAGCCGCACCGCCACCCTGGCCGCCCTCCGGGCCCGGGGCGGCCGGGACATCACCGTGCTGGACCTGGACTACCGGCCGATGTTCTGGCCGTCACGGGAAGAGGCGAGGCACTGGATGCGCCAAGCGCTGCCGCACGTCACGGTGGCCGTCGGCAACCTCGACGAGTGCGACACCGCGGTCGGCGAGCGGGAACCGCTGGCCGCCGCCAGGGCGCTGCACCGGTTCGGCGTCAAGCTCGCGGTGGTCAAGCAGGGCCCCAAGGGCGTGCTCGCCCACGACGGGACGGTGGCCGTCGAGGTGCCGCCGGTGCCGGTCAACGTGCTCAACGGCCTGGGCGCCGGCGACGCGTTCGGCGGGGCGCTGTGCCACGGGTTGCTGGCCGGCTGGGACATCGAGCACGTGATGCGCTTCGCGAACGCGGCCGGCGCGATCGTGGCCAGCCGGCTCGCCTGCTCCGACGCCATGCCGACGGCTGCGGAGGTCGCCGAACTGCTGGGTGACGGACCATGGGAGGCCACCAGTGCGTGATCATCTCCAGGCCATCCGCCAGGTGCGCGCCCGGCGCCCGCAGGCCATCGCCGAGGCGGCCGCGCAACGCAAGCGCCGCAAGGCGCTGCTCGGCGAGGACGACCATCTGTTCATCATCGCCGCCGATCACCCGGCGCGCGGCGCGCTGCGGGTGGGGGAGCGGCCGATGGCCATCGCCGACCGGGCGGACCTGCTGGAGCGGATGTCGCTCGCGCTGTCCAGGCCCGGCGTCGACGGCGTGCTCGGCACCGCGGACGTCATCGAGGACCTGCTGCTGCTCGGCGTTCTCGACGACAAGGTGGTCATCGGCTCGATGAACCGCGGCGGCCTGGCCGGAACGGTCTTCGAGATGGACGACCGGTTCACCGGCTACGACGCGGCGGCGATCGCGCGGATGGGATTTGACGGCGGCAAGATGCTCTTCCGCATCGACCCGGAGGATCCCGCCACCGTCACCACCATGGAGGCCTGCGCGAAGGCGATCAGCGAACTGGCCGGCCACGGCCTGATGGCGATGGTCGAGCCGTTCATCTCGCACCGCGTCGACGGGCGGGTGCGCAACGACCTGTCGCCGGACGCGGTGATCCGCTCCATCGCGGTCGCCTCGGGACTGGGCACCACCTCGGCGTACACCTGGCTCAAGGTGCCGGTCGTGGAGGACATGGAGCGGGTGCTGGCCGCCACCACGCTGCCCGCCCTGCTGCTCGGCGGCGAGGTCAGCGCCGACCAGGACGCGGTGTTCACCAAGTGGCGCAAGGTCTTGCAGATGCCGTCCGTGCACGGGCTCGTGGTCGGCCGGACGCTGCTGTTCCCGCCCGACGACGACGTGGCCGGCGCGGTCGACGCCGCCGTCAGCCTGGTGCGGGGGTAGACCGTGGACGACAAGCTCTACCTGCCGCACGGGACCACCGCCGAAGGCCCCTTCCAGGTAGCAGTCACGCCGGAAAGGGCCGGCTGGGCCTACAGCGGCCTCCGGGTGCTCACGCTGCCGCCCGGCGGCACGCACGCCTGGCCGACCGGCGACGACGAGCTCCTCGTCCTGCCGCTGGCCGGCGCGGCCACCGTGACCTGCGACGACCAGACCTTCGAGCTGCAGGGACGGCGCAGCGTCTTTCACCGCGTCAGCGACTTCTGCTACGCGCCGCGCGCCGCGACGGTCACGGTGACCTCGGCCGGCGGCGGCACGTTCGCGATCCCGTCGGCCCGCTGCACGCGCCGGCTGCCGGCGCGCTACGGACCCGCGCGGGACGTGCCGGTCGAACTGCGCGGCGCGGGCCAGGCCAGCCGGCAGGTCAACAACTTCTGCTCTCCCGAGGCGTTCGAGTGCGACAAGCTGATCGCGGTCGAGGTGCTGACGCCGGGCGGCAACTGGTCGTCCTACCCGCCGCACAAGCACGACGAGACGCGCGACGGCGAGGCCGAGCTCGAGGAGATCTACTACTTCGAAACCCCCGGGCTCGCCTACCAGCGCGTCTACGGCACCGCGAGCCGGCCGATCGACGTGCTGGCCGAGGTCAGGACGGGCGACGTCGTGCTCATCCCGCACGGCTGGCACGGGCCGTCGATCGCCGCTCCCGGCTACGACCTGTACTACCTCAACGTCATGGCCGGCCCGGCCGACGAGCGCGCCTGGCGCTTCTGCGACGACCCGGCGCACGCCTGGATCCGCGGCACCTGGGCCGGCCAGCCCGTCGACCCGCGTCTGCCCATGACGTCCACCAAGGAGAGATGACCCGTGCGCACCGTACGCCTCACCGTCGCCCAGGCCCTGGTCCGCTTCCTGGCCAGCCAGCGCAGTGAGCGCGACGGCGTGCAGCACCGGCTCATCGAGGGCTGCTTCGGCATCTTCGGCCACGGCAACGTGGCCGGCGTGGGCCAGGCCCTCCTCCAGGCCGCCGAAACTCACGACGCGAACCTGAAGTACTACATGGCCCGCAACGAGCAGGCCATGGTGCACGCGTCGGTCGGCTTCGCCCGGATGCGCAACCGGCTGGCGACCTTCGCCTGCACCGCCTCGATCGGCCCCGGCTCGACCAACATGGTGACCGGAGCCGCGCTCGCGACCATCAACCGCATCCCCGTCCTGCTGCTGCCCAGCGACTTCTTCGCCACCCGGGCCGCCAGCCCGCTGCTGCAAGAACTCGAGGACCCGCGGTCTTACGACGTGAGCGTGAACGACGCGTTCAAGCCGGTGTCCCGGTACTGGGACCGGATCAACCGCCCGGAGCAGCTCCCGTCGGCGCTGCTGGCCGCGATGCGGGTCCTCACCGACCCGGCCGAGACCGGCGCCGTGACGCTGGCCCTCCCGCAGGACGTGCAGGCCGAGGCCCACGACTGGCCGGAAGACCTTTTTTCCGAACGGACCTGGCGTATCCCGCGCCCGGTCCCCGAGCCCGCCGCCCTGGCCCGCGCCGCCGAGATCCTGAAGACGGCGCGGCACCCGCTCATCGTGGCCGGCGGCGGCGTCATCTACTCCGAGGCCGGCCACGCCCTGCGGCAGTTCGCGGAGGCGACCGGCATCCCGGTGTCCGACACCCAGGCGGGCAAGGGCGCGCTGGCCTGGGATCACCCGTGCGCGGTCGGCGGCGTCGGCGCCACCGGCTCGCCGGTGGCCAACGCGCTGGCCCGCGAGGCCGACGTGGTGCTCGGCATCGGCACCCGCTACAGCGACTTCACCACCGCCTCGCGCACCGCGTTCGCCTACCCCGGCGTGAAGTTCGTCAACCTCAACGTCGCCAACTTCGACGCCGCCAAGCACGCGGGCACCGCGCTGACCGCCGACGCCCGGGCCGGGCTGGAACAACTCACCCGGGCCCTGGCCGGCTACCACGTCGACGAGGCCTACACGGCCAGGTTCCGCGAGCACAACGCCGCCTGGCAGCGAACGGTCGACCACGCCTACCACCTCGGCCACCAGCCGCTCCCGGCCCAGACCGAGGTGCTCGGCACGCTGAACGAGTTCATGGACGAGCGTGACGTGGTGGTCCAGGCGGCCGGCAGCATGCCCGGTGACCTGCAGATGCTCTGGCGCGCCCGGGATCCCAAGCAGTACCACGTCGAGTACGGCTACTCCTGCATGGGGTACGAGATCGCCGGCGGCCTGGGCGCCAAGCTGGCCGACCCGCAGCGCGAGGTCTTCGTGCTCGTCGGCGACGGGTCGTACCTGATGATGGCGACCGAGATCGTCACCGCGGTCGCCGAGCACGTCAAGCTCAACATCGTCCTGGTCGACAACCGCGGCTTCGCCTCCATCGGCGCGCTGTCCGAATCGCTGGGCTCGCAGCGGTTCGGCACCAGCTACCGCTACCGCAACCCGGACACCGGGCTGCTCGACGGCGGCGTCCTGCCCGTCGACCTGGCCGCCAACGCGGCCAGCCTCGGCGCCGACGTGCTGCGGGCCGGCTCGATCACCGAGCTCCGGCAGGCCCTCGAGCGCGCGCGATCCTCCGACCGGACCACGGTGGTGTACGTCCAGACCGACCCGCTGGCCCCGGTCCCGTCCTCGGAGAGCTGGTGGGACGTGCCCGTCGCCGAGGTCTCCGCCCTGGACAGCACCCAGAAGGCCCGCGCCGCGTACGAGGCCGCAAAGACGTAATCAGCGGCTCTACCTGTAGAAAGGGCTGAAACTACGGATGCGTAATATCCAACACTGGATCGTCGGCTCGGGAACGTCCGGGGCCTCGACGAGGTTCGGCCCGGTCTACGACCCCGCGACAGGCGCGCAGCAGGCCCAGGTCGCGCTCGCCGCCCCGGCCGACGTGGACGCCGCCGTGGCGGCCGCGGCCAAGGCCTTCGACTCCTGGCGCGACGTGTCGCTCGTCCGCCGGGCCCGCGTCATGTTCGCCATGCGCGACCTCGTCGAACGCCACCTGGACCGGCTGGCCGAGATCGTGTCCGACGAGCACGGCAAGGTGTTCTCCGACGCCAAGGGCGAGGTCATCAGGGGCCTGGAGGTCGTCGAGTTCGCCTCGGGCATCCCGTCCCTGCTCAAGGGCGAGTACTCCGAGCAGGTCTCCACCGACGTCGACGCCTACTCGTTCCGGCAGCCGCTCGGCGTCTGCGCCGGGATCACCCCGTTCAACTTCCCGGCCATGGTGCCGATGTGGATGCACCCGATCGCGATCGCGGCCGGGAACACGTTCATCCTCAAGCCGAGCGAGCGCGACCCGTCGGTGTCCAACTTCATCGCCGAGCTGTACGCCGAGGCCGGGCTGCCCGAGGGCGTGTTCAACGTGGTCCACGGCGACAAGGTCGCGGTCGACGCCATCCTGGACCACCCCGGCATCGCGGCGGTCAGCTTCGTCGGCTCCACGCCGATCGCCCGGTACGTGCACCAGCGGGCCTCGGCCGGCGGCAAGCGCGTGCAGGCGCTCGGCGGCGCGAAGAACCACGCCGTCGTGCTGCCCGACGCGGACCTGGAGTTCGCGGCGAACCACATCACCGCCGCGGGCTACGGGTCGGCCGGCCAGCGCTGCATGGCGATCTCCGCGGTCGTCGCCGTGGGCGAGGCGGGCGACGCCCTGGTCGCCAGGCTCGCCGACAAGGCCCGCGAGGTGCGGGTGGGGCCGGGCCGCGACCAGGCCTCCGAGATGGGCCCCGTGGTCACGCCGCAGGCCAGGGACCGCATCGTCGGCTACGTCGACCGCGGCGTCGCACGCCGGGGCCGCGCTCGTCGTCGACGGCCGCGGCCTGGTGGTCGAAGGCCACGAGAACGGCTTCTTCGTCGGCCCGTGCCTGTTCGACTACGTCACCACGGACATGGACATCTACCGCGACGAGATCTTCGGTCCCGTCCTGGTCGTCCTGCGCGCCGAGAGCTTCGGCGAGGCCCTCGACATCGTCAACGCCAACCCGTACGGGAACGGCACCGCCATCTTCACCTCCAGCGGCCGGGCCGCCAGGAAATTCCAGCGGGACGTGCAGGTCGGGATGATCGGCATCAACGTCCCGATCCCGGTTCCGATGGCCTTCTACTCCTTCGGCGGGTGGAAGGACTCGCTGTTCGGCGACACCCACGTGCACGGCCCCGAAGGCAGTCCGCTTCTACACCCGCGCCAAGGCCGTCACCAGCCGCTGGCCGGATACCGACCACCAACGAGCACCACCGCGCGCACATGCATTTCCCGACCGCCACCTGACCAGGCCGACGGTCCACCCCCGATCAATTCCAGCAGTCAATCCTCAGACGGAGGTAACGCAGATGTTCAGATCCAGAAGCCGGATCATCGTCACCGCGCTGATCGCGATCACGGCCCTCGGCCTGGCCGCGTGCAGCAGCACCGGCGGCAAGGCCAACGCCAACGGCGGCTCCACGGCGAGCGTCGCGGTCGGCCACGCCAACACGCCGCACTACACCATCGCCATGATCACGCACGCCGCGCCGGGCGACACGTTCTGGGACATCATCCGGGCCGGCGCGACCGCCGCGGCCGCCAAGGACAACGTCACCCTGAATTACTCCAACAACCAGGACCCGACCCAGCAGGCCAACCTGATCCAGGACGCGATCAACAGCCACGTCAGCGGCATCGCGGTCACCGACCCCGACCCGGCGGCCATCTGCCCGACCATCCAGAAGGCCCGGGCGGCCGGGATTCCGGTGGTCATGTTCAACGCGGGCGTGGCCAACTGGCAGCAGTGCGGCGGCATGGAGTACTTCGGCCAGGACGAGTCCATCGCCGGGGTCGCGGCCGGCAAGCGGCTCGCGGCCGCGGGCGCCAAGCACGTGCTCTGCGTCCTGCAGGCCCAGGGCCAGGTTCAGCTCGAGGCCCGGTGCGCGGGCGTGGCGCAGGGCCTCGGCTCCGAGGGCACGATGACCAAGCTGTACGTCGACGGCACCAACTCCTCGGCCGTGCAGTCCACCATCAACGCCAAGCTGACCCAGGACAAGTCCATCGACGCCGTCATCACGCTCGGCGCGCCGATCGCGCTGATCGCCATCAACTCGATCCAGTTCGTCGGGCAGCAGCGCCAAGCTCTACACCTTCGACACCAACGCCGCGGAGATCGCCAAGATCAAGTCCGGGGCCGTGCAGTGGGCCGTGGACCAGCAGCCGTACGTGCAGGGCTACGAGTCGGTCGACTCGCTGTGGCTGTACCTGACCAACGGCGACGTGCTCGGCGGCGGCAGACCGTGCTGACCGGCCCGTCGTTCATCGACTCCAGCAACGTCGCCCAGGTGGCGGTGTACGCGGAGCGGGGCACGCGCTAGAGGGTGACCGCCCGGGGCTGTGCTAGCCCGGGGGCGACCCCCGACCCTCCCGCAAGGGCATAGCCCGGGGGCGAATCCCCGGAACCCCCGCGCACGGGGGGGCTACCCGCCCCCCCGTACCCCCCGGCGACCCCGCAGAAAGGGAATATCTCATGACTCAGACCGCCGAAGCTCCGCTCACCCCGCCGCCGATGCTCGACGAGCGGGTCGTGCGCAAGTCCCCCCTGGCCCGGCTGCTGGCCCGTCCCGAGGCCGGCGCGCTGGCGGGTGCGATCGTCGTCTACCTGTTCTTCTTCATCATCGCGCCGTCGTTCCGGTACGCGGTCTCGTTCTCGTCCGTGCTGTACGTCACCTCGGTCTTCGGCCTGATGGTCACGCCCGTCGCCCTGCTGATGATCGGCGGCGAGTTCGACCTGTCGGCCGGTGTCGCGGTCACCAGCTCGGCGCTGTGCGCGTCCCTGTTCAGCTACGAGTTCACCGTGAACGTATGGGTCGGGGTGCTGGTCGCGCTGGCGCTGTCCCTGTTCATCGGGTTCCTCAACGGCTGGATCGTGGTCAAGACCGGGATCCCGAGCTTCCTGGTCACGCTGGGCACGTTCTTCATGCTGCAGGGCATCAACATCGCCCTGACCCAGACCATCACCAACCAGGTGGCCAGCCCGAACATCTCCAACATCGCGGGCTTCTCCTCGGCGCAGAAGGTGTTCGCCTCCAGCTTCACCGTGGCCGGGGTGAACATCCGGATCACCATCGTCTACTGGATCGTGTTCTTCCTCATCGCGACCTGGATCCTGCTGCGGACCCGCTACGGGAACTGGATCTTCTCGGTCGGCGGGTCGGCGCAGTCGGCCCGTGCGGTCGGCGTGCCGGTGGGCAAGATGAAGATCGCCCTGTTCATGGCGGTCGGGCCTCATGGCCTGGTTCACCGGCATGCACACCCTGTTCGAGTTCAACACCATCCAGTCCGCCAACGGCATCGGCAACGAGTTCGTCTACATCATCGCGGCGGTGGTCGGCGGCTGCCTGCTCACCGGCGGCTACGGGTCGGCGGTCGGTGCCGCGATCGGCGTGCTGATCTTCGGCATGGTCGAGCAGGGCATCATCTACGCCGGCTGGAACCCGGACTGGTTCCAGTTCTTCGTCGGCCTGCTGCTGCTCGGCGCGATCGTGCTGAACACAGCCATCCGAAAGCGAGCGGAGTCCGCACGATGACCACCACCACCGAGAACAGCCGGACAGCCCGGCGAGCCGCTGGTCCGGCTCACCAACGCCGGCAAGCACTACGGCAGCATCATCGCCCTGACCGACATCACGCTCGAGGTGGGCGCGGGCGAGGTCACCTGCGTGCTGGGTGACAACGGGGCCGGCAAGTCCACCCTGATCAAGATCATCGCCGGGCTGCACCAGCCCAGCACGGGCACCTACGAGGTCGAGGGCAAACCCGTCGAGTTCAACTCCCCGCGCGAGGCGCTCGAGCGGGGCATCGCCACGGTCTACCAGGACCTGGCCGTGGTCCCGCTGATGCCGGTGTGGCGGAACTTCTTCCTGGGTGCCGAGGTCCGCAAGGGTCTCCGGCTGGATATCCCCTTCATGAAGAAGACCTGCAAGGAAGAGCTCCTCGCGATGGGCATCGACCTGCGCGACGTCGACCAGCCGATCGGCACCCTGTCCGGCGGCGAGCGGCAGTGCGTGGCGATCTCCCGCGCCGTGCACTTCGGCGCCAAGGTGCTGATCCTGGACGAGCCCACCGCCGCGCTCGGCGTCAAGCAGTCCGGGGTGGTGCTGAAGTACATCATCCAGGCCCGCGAGCGCGGCCTGGGCGTCATCTTCATCACCCACAACCCGCACCACGCCTACCCGGTCGGCGACCGGTTCCTGCTGCTCAACCGCGGCCGGTCCATCGGCTACTTCGAGAAGAGCCAGATCACCCGCGACGAGCTCACCGGCCTGATGGCCGGCGGCGCCGAACTCGAGGCCCTCAGCCACGAACTCGAGGGCGCGGGCGGTGCCGCCGCCGAGGCCGGCCACGAGATGGAGGAAGAAGTCCAAGAGCTCGGCATCACCCACCAGCCGGGCGCTGAATCAGACGCCAGCGTCGGCCACGACTAGGAAGGACCCTTTCACCTCATGAGCGCGAATGGCTCGACCGCCCCCGCGCCGCGCCTCCGGCTTGGCACCTGCCCCGACTCCTGGGGGGTGTGGTTCGCCGACGACCCGCTGCAGACCCCCTGGGAGCGGTTCCTCGACGAGGTCGCGGAGGTGGGCTACGAGTGGCTCGAGCTCGGGCCGTACGGCTACCTGCCCACCGACCCGGGCCGGCTGTCCGAGGAGCTGAGCCGGCGCGGGCTCAGGGTGGCCGCCGGCACCATGCACGGCCACAGCGGCCTGCACCGGGCCGGCGACTGGCCCGACATCGTCCGCGCCACCGCCAAGGTGGCCGAGCTGACCGCCGCGGTGGGCGCCGGGCACCTGGTCTTCGTGCCGGTGCCCGGCTACCGCGACGACAAGACCGGCGCGTTCTACGAGCCCGCGGCCCTGGACGAGGACCAGTGGCGCACCCTGATCCGGGCCACCGACGAGCTCGGCAAGATCGTGGCCCAGGAGTACGGCGTGCGGCTGCAGTTCCACCCGCACGCCGACAGCCACGTGGAGACGCAGGAACAGACCGAACGGTTCCTCGACCAGACCGATCCCCGCTACGTGTCGCTCTGCCTGGACACCGGCCACCTGGCCTACCGGCACGCCGACAACGTGGCCGTGATCAGCCGCTACCCCGAGCGCATCGGGTACGTGCACATCAAGCAGATGGATCCGGCCATCGTCGCGAAGGCCGACGCCGATCACCTGGCGTTCGGGCAGGCCGTGGCCATGGGAGCCAGCTGCGAGCCGCCCGCCGGCCAGCCCGACGTCGAGGCGGTCGCCAAGGCCCTGCTCGGGCTGGAGCGGGACCTGTTCGTGGTCGTCGAACAGGACATGTACCCGGCCGACTTCGGCAAGCCCAAGCCGATCGCCGAGCGCACCTACCGCTACCTGCGCAGCGTCGGCATCGGAGGTGACCAGTAATGCGCGTGAACGTAGGCGTCATCGGCGTGGGCATGATGGGCCAGGACCACATCCGCCGGATCGCCGGCGTGCTGTCCGGCGGAGCCGTGGTGGCGGTCACCGACGTCGACGCGGCCCGCGCCGAGCAGGTGGCCGCCGGCCTGCCCGGCGCGCGGGTGCACGCGTCGGCCGAGGACCTCATCGGGGACGCCAGCGTCGACGGGGTGCTCGTCGCCTCCTGGGGCCCGGCGCACGAGGAGCAGGTCGTCGCGGCGATCAGGGCCGGCAAGCCGGTGTTCTGCGAGAAGCCGCTCGCGCCGAACGTCCAGGCCTGTCAGCGGATCCTCGACGCCGAGATGGCCGCGGGCCGGCGGCTGGTCCAGGTCGGCTTCATGCGCCGGTACGACGCCGGCTATCGCGCGCTCAAAGCGGCGCTGGACGACGGCAGCATCGGCGCCCCGCTGATGATGCACTGCGCGCACCGCAACCCGTCGGTGCCGCCGTACGGCTTCACCACCGAGATGATCATCACCGACTCGGCCGTGCACGAGATCGACATCGTGCGCTGGCTGTTCGACGAAGAGATCGTGGCCACCAGCGTCCTGCGGCCCCGCCGGACCAGCCACGCACCCGCCGACCTGTACGATCCGCTGATCATCGTGCTCGAGATGGCCAACGGCGTCCTGGTCGACGACGAGGTGTTCGTCAACGCCGGGTACGGCTATGACATCCGCGGCGAGATCGTGGGCGAGTCCGGGACCGCGGCGCTCGCGGACGCCGCCGAGGCCACGGTCACGGCGGCCGGCCGCCGCCGTGCTTACCCGGGGGGACGACCCCCCCCAGACCCCCCCGCAGGGAGACCGCGTCCCGGTCGACTGGCGCGACCGGTTCGTCCGCGCCTACGACGAGGAGCTGCAGGACTGGCTGAACGCGGTGGCCGCAGGCACCTGCACCGGCCCGAGCGCGTGGGACGGCTACGCCGCCGCCGCGGTCACCGACGCCGCCATATCGGCGCTGCGGACCGGCCAGCGCGCTGCCGTCTTCATGCCCGAACGCCCCGACTTCTACGCCAAGGCCCAGTGACGATGAAGATCGCCCTTGACCCCTACATGTTCCGCCGGGTCCCGCTGACCGACCTGCCCGCCCTGGTCGCCGACCTGGACTACCAGTACATCGAGCTGTCGCCGCGCGAGGACTTCCTGCCGTTCTTCACTCACCCGCGGGCGGACCGGGCCCAGATCGCCTCGTTCTCCAAGGCGCTGACCGCGGCCGGCGTCCAGGTTTCCTCCGTGCTGCCGCTCTACCGGTGGTCCGGCCCGGACGAGGACGAGCGCCAGGCCGCGGTGCGCTACTGGAAGCGCGCCGTCCAGATCACCGTGGACCTCGGCGTGAACGTGATGAACTCCGAGCTCAACGGCCGGCCGGAGGCCCCCTCGGCCAGCGAGGCCCAGTTCTGGCGGTCCATGGAGGACCTGCTCCCGGTCTTCGAGCGCGAGGGCGTCCGGCTGGTCCTCGAACCGCACCCGGACGACTTCATCGAAGACGGCAGGGCCGCCATAGACCTGCTCCACGGGATCGACCACGAATTGGTGTCGTTCCTGTACTGCGCGCCGCACACCTTCCACCAGGGCGGCGACATCGAAGGGATCATGAAGTACGCCGGGCCGCTGCTGACGCACGTGCACGTCGCCGACTCCTTCGACCACCGTGCCTCCTCCGGCCTGCGCTACATCGTGAACCCGCCGGGCTCGCCCGCCCGGGTGCACCAGCACCTGGACATCGGCCAGGGCGAGGTCGACTGGGACGTGTTCTTCGCGACGCTTACCGAGCTCGAGTTCGACGGCATCGCGACGGTCTGCGTCTTCGCCTGGGAGGAACGAGCCCGCGAGTCCTCGGCCCACAACCTCGCCCAGATCCGTCAGTACCTGGCCAAGCATGCGGGGGGTCTGGGCCCGCCGCCACAGGCGGCAAGGCCAGCAGGGTCGTCCCCCCGGGCCAGCAAGCGGTCTGGCCCCGTGACGCGCCGGCTCAGCGTCGGGCTGGCCGGGCTGGGCCGGATGGGCCGGATCCACGCGGCCAACCTGTCCGCCCGCTGCCCCTCGGCCCGGCTGGCCTGCGTCTACGACGCCGACCAGGACGCGGCCCGCCAGGCGGGCGAGCAGTACGAGGTCCCGTGGGCGGCCTCGTATGAGGACCTGCTGGCCCAGGTCGACGCCGTGGCCATCGCCACCCCGACGCAGACCCACGCGGGCCTGGCCGCCCGGGCCAGCCAGGCCGGCAAGCACGTGTTCTGCGAGAAGCCGATCTCCCTTGACCGGCAGGCCACGCTCGACACCATCGAGGCTGTCCATGCGGCCGGCGTGACATTCCAGGTCGGGTTCCACCGCAGGTTCGACCCGGACTGGGTCGCGGCGGTGGACCGGATGCGGGCCGGCGAACTGGGCGAGGTCTACCTGTTCCGAACCTCACTGCGCGACATGACCCCGCCGGACCCGCGGTTCCTGACCCACTCCGGCGGGTTCTTCACCGACGTCACCATCCACGACCTGGACACCGCGCGCTGGATGGTCGGCGAGATCACCGAGGTGAGCGCGTACGGCGCAGTGCTAACCCTGGGGGACACTCTGCCCCCTGGGGACACCCCAGACCCCGGTGGCCCCAGACCCCCCCGCGAGGGTCTGTCCGACCCCGGCTTCGCCGAGATCGGCGACATCGACACCGCCGTCGTGGTGCTCCGTTTCGAGAACGGCGCGCTCGGCGTCATCGACGACAGCCGCGCCGCGGGCTACGGCTACGAGTGCTCCACCGAGGTGATGGGCCGCAAGGCCACGGTCCGCATCGATCACCCGCAGTACCGGCACTACGAATGGCGCACGCCGGGCCGCGCCGCCCACGACATCCCCCGCGACTTCGAGCAGCGCTACCCGCAGGCCTACTCCGAGGAGCTGGAGTACTTCGCCCGCAGCGTCGCCGGCGGCCTGCCGCCCCGCGTCACCGCGTACGACGCCCTGGCCGCGTTCGACCTGGCCCAGGCGGCCGGCCTGTCCTGGCGCCGCGGCCGCCCGGTGACCGTCGAACCCCTCCGCACCGCCGCCGGCGTCATTTACAAGGTGGCAGGTCCCCCCTGACCAAGAGAATTATTCCGAACGGACGGTGGTGCGTGCCTCGTTCAGACGATCATCGTGAACATCCGTGGCAGGCGGCCCAGCCGACCCTCGGTCGCGCCTCTGCCCGTCAGAGGAAGGCAAATGACCCCTGAATCCCGGGCCGTCCTGGGCGACGACCTCGTCCGGGCTGCGGCCGCCGCGGCACCGATCACCGCGTCCTCCCGGACCGACGACATCCCGGTGAGCTGGGACGAACGGACCGTCCTGACCACCCTGCTGGACTACGTCCGGGATACCGTGCACGTCAAATGCGCCGGGCTCACCGATGAGCAGGCCCGCCGCGCGCCGCTGCCCGGCTCGCCGCTGACCACCATTTCCGGCCTGGTCAGCCATCTGCGCTGGGTGGAGTACTACTGGATCCGGGTCGTCCTGCTCGGCGAGCAGGACCATATGCCGGTCACCGCCGATGACCCGGACGCGGAGATGCGCCTGGCCCTGGGCATCCCCCTCGCGCGGCTGCTGGCCGAGTACCGGGCCAGCTGCGAGCAGCTGCGGCAGCTGGTAGCCAAGATGGACCTGGACACTGCGTCCCGGGGCACGCTGAGCTGGCGGGCCGAGCCGGTCACGCTGCGATGGATACTCCTTCACCTGATCGAGGAGACCGCGCGGCACAACGGCCACATTGACATCCTCAGGGAGATGACCGACGGCGTGACCGGCAGGTGAGGCCCGATCAGTCAGCGGATGCGAGATCGAGCACTTCGGGATGGGCCCGGCGGTAGTGCTCGGTCAGGACTTCACTGAGGGTACCGGGACGGTACGCGACGGTGCGGCGGCAGATCTGGCAGCGGGTGACCGGCAGATGGGTAACGGTCACGGGGAAACGGCGCGAAGGTGACTTGCTCATTTACCTCTATGATGCCACACCCGCCGGAGTGATCTTGCCCTGTACTTGCGTCGCGCGCACTCCACGCGGCATGACAGGACGTTTCCGCGGAGACGCTTGACGCAATTGCGTGCAGCGTTTCCGCGGATTTGTCAAACTTCGTGATCGAACATGCCGATGATCTATGGTCTAGCTGCTAGAGCGAAGCTAGGTAGAAGCTTTTCGAACGTAATGACAGTATGCTGACAGTGCGCGTTATGAACGGGTCGGATCCGCTAGTGCCCCTGACTTTTACCTTATTTCCGGATCCGGTCGCCTCGCGCGCGTAGAGCCCCTAACTGATCTACCGGCGGAAGCCTGCCGGGCTCGCGACCAGGCTTCTCCCATTCCCGTAGCCCTGCATCGGATTCGCCGCGAGCCCCTGGCAAAGACCAAGATTACTTCGATGCGAGTAGCTAACGATCTTTAATAGCGGGGGTTATTGAGCCTGGTCGCCGGGCGCGCTATGCGCTATGCCGGAGCCATGAGGTATCCCGATGGTGGCGGGCTGACCGTCGCGGTCAGCCGCCGCCACCCGAGTTTGGCCGCGCTAGTGCGCACGTCAGCTGAGCGCGGGTGATCGTTCTGGGCTGTGCGGCCTGGCGGGCTGCGCCGCAGGGTTGGCGCGGCGGCGCAGCCTAGGGTAGATCACCAGACGGTGGATTGAAGGAGGTAGGGGCCGTTCCAGATGAACGCCGGGCCCGAATCCCGCCAGAAGAACTGGAGCTGGCCGCCGGCGTTGCAGACCACCTCCAGATTCCCCGGGCTGCCGTAGTTGGACTCGATCATGGTGACACCGCTGACCTGGCCCAGGCCCTGGCCGAACGGGACCGGCCCGCTCCACGGCATGAAGGGATCGTCGTTGTTCCGCCAGAAGTGAGCCAGGCCGCCGCCCGCCGCGGGCACGACAAGCTCGAAGTTGCCCTTGGTGCCGAAACGGCTCTGGATCAGCGCCGGATTGCCGGTCGCCCCGAAACCGGGCTCGATCTCGAACGGGCCGTTCCAGATGAACGCCGGGCCCGAATCCCGCCAGAAGAACTGGAGCTGGCCGCCGGCGTTGCAGACCACCTCCAGATTCCCCGGGCTGCCGTAGTTGGACTCGATCATGGTGACACCGCTGACCTGGCCCAGGCCCTGGCCGAACGGGACCGGCCCGCTCCACGGCATGAAGGGATCGTCGTTGTTCCGCCAGAAGTGAGCCAGGCCGCCGCCCGCCGCGGGCACGACAAGCTCGAAGTTGCCCTTGGTGCCGAAACGGCTCTGGATCAGCGCCGGATTGCCGGTCGCCCCGAAACCGGGCTCGATCTCGAACGGGCCGTTCCAGATGAACGCCGGGCCCGAATCCCGCCAGAAGAACTGGAGCTGGCCGCCGGCGTTGCAGACCACCTCCAGATTCCCCGGGCTGCCGTAGTTGGACTCGATCATGGTGACACCGCTGACCTGGCCCAGGCGCTGGCCGAACGGGACCGGCCCGCTCCACGGCATGAAGGGATTGTCGTTGTTCCGCCACGCGTGGAACAGCCCGGCGGCCGCCTCCGGAGTCAGCATCTCGAAGTTGCCTTTAGTGCCGAAACGGCTCTGGATCAGCGCCGGATTGCCGGCCACCGCAGGAAGCGGCTGCCACCTCGGAATCACGCATCGCTGGTCCGCTTCCGACCAGTACGCCTCCTCAGCGTGGCCGTTGACGGTCATGAACGTGTTGTTGCAGACGTCGCCGATCTCGTCGCCGTCGTTGTTCAGCGTTATCGTGAGCGGACCTGTGCTTACCTCTGGATCGCTGAGCGATTCGGCGAGCTCGTGGCTGAAGACCTTCGGGATGGAGTTCCCCCCGGTCAAGGTGCCGTCGTTGGTGACCCACGCGTAATACACGGCGGTGTTGTTCTGGCGGAAGTAGTTCTGGTGGCGGCCGACGAAGGACGTGTCGGCCGACGAGTGCCCCGTCGGCAGGACAACGGCGTAGGTGCGCTGGACCGCAGGGCTCGCGGCGATGACGGTCCCGTCATTAATCCGGTCGTCCACGAACGTCTTGATGTCGTTCTCGACGAACCCCGCAGGGGGGTCCGACGACGTGTAAGTGACTACCTGGTCCACCGTGCTCGGCCCGATGCCGTGGTACTGGTTCAGCTGAGTGCCCCACGGGCCCGCGACGATGTCCGTGATCGCGGCCGCGAATTGCTGCGCCGTGGGGCTGGTGGCGGCGTTGGACCATGCGCTGCCCCAGAACACCAGCGAGATCCGGGCGTTGCCCAGGACCGGGCCTCCCCCGTCCTGTTCAGAGGTGACGTTCCCGTCTCCTCCCGCGACCTCCGCTGCCCTCAGCGCGGGGCCTGTGGTCCCCGCCACGCCGCCATGCGGCTTGCTTGCCTGCGAGTCAAGGTTGGGCATGATGGAATCTCTCCCCCCGACATGGATCGCCCTGTGCGGTCGTCATCTGCCCGGAGGGACACCGGGCCGTCCTTGATACGCTGAATTTCATATTCTGATTTCGCGGGCTTTGACCGGGGTCGGTCTGCGCAGTTCCAGTTCCGCATCGTCATGAGCCGAGCCGGTGGCTCGATATCCCGCGCCTCGCGCCGCGACGAATGGACGATCTGCACGCCCGTAGCATCCGAAGTGGTCTTTACCGTCCCTACATAGCGGGACAACAGTCCAGCCTCAGCCCGGGGTTACCGTAGTGCGCAACAGCAGGCCAGGCTCAGTGGCTGGTGGGGGCGATGTTGTGGTTGAGGTGAAAGACGTTGTCCGGGTCGTAGGCGTCCTTGACCGCGGTCAGGCGCGCGCGCTTGGCATCGGAGTAGGCGCGGCGCACACCCGGGGCACCCTCGTCGCTGAGCGCGTTGACGTAGGCGCCCACGGCGAACGGGTCGAGCTTGGCGGCCGCCCGCCGTGCGGCTCCCATCCGAAGGCTGTCCTCGCCGGGATCGCTCCACTTCACGGCGGCGACGTACTCGAAGCGCGTGCGGCGATGGCTGAACGCCGTCGCGTCATCGTCGACGTCGGCGATCGCGCCGCCGTAAGCCTGGAGGCTGACGCCCGGCAGGCTGGCGTCCGCCAGGTCGCGGTCCACAAGCGCCGCGATCGCGCCGTCGGGCAGGTCGGGGAGGTAGTGGCCCTTCCAGTAGCGCCGGTACGCGTGGCCCTCGATGCTGTCGTCGCGGGTTTGCAGTTCCAGGTAGGAGAACTCGCGCACGACCTCGCCGCTCGGCACGCCGATGGAGCGCAGCGCCGGCAGCATCGCGCGGCCGGCCTCCGGGTCGCCTACCCACACATATCCGAGGGTGACGGTGCCGCCGGAGACCTCGGCGGTCAGGGTGGCCGGGCGGGCGGCCTCCTCGGCCAGGTCGCGCCAGCCACGCAGCGCCGCGGCGGCGCGATCGAGCGGGAAGGTGAGCTCCGCGACCAGGGTCCGCGTGCCGACGGGATGCAGCCGGAACTCGAACTCGACGACGATTCCGAAGTTGCCGCCACCGCCGCGCAGGCCCCAGAACAGCTCGGGGTGCTCATCGGCGGACGCGCGCACGACGTCGCCGTCCGCGGTGACGACGGTGCAGGACACGACGTTGTCGCAGGCGAGACCGTGCTGGCGTGCCAGCCAGCCCATACCGCCGCCCAGCGTCAACCCGCCGACGCCGGTATGTGAGACATTGCCGGCCGTCGTGGCGAGGCCGAAGGGCTGCGCGGCGCGGTCCAGCGCGCCGAGCATCGCGCCGCCCTGGACCCGGGCGCGCCGCGTGACCGGATCGACGGTGACGCGGCCCATGGCGGTGAGGTCGATCATGAGCCCGCCGCGCGGGACAGCGAGGCCGGCGATGTTGTGGCCGCCGCAACGGACGCCGATCTCCAGGTCGCGCTCACGCGCGGCGCGCACCGCGGTTACGACGTCGCCGACCGAGGCGCACCGGACGATCAGCTTCGGGCGGTGGTCGATCATCCCATTCCAGACCGACCGGGCGGAGTCGTACCCGCGCGTGCCGGGAGTGAGAACCTCGCCATCGAAGTGCGAACGGTGAACGGTGGTGGCGGGGAACCGCGCTGTAGTAGTCATAGCGCCATGGTCCCCAGAAATCGGTTCCCTCGGTAAGGTCCAGTTCTGCGTCGATTTTGAGGACCAATTTGTCGCCGGTCTCGGATCTGACGATCGACCTGGACCGCAACGGCGGCGGCCCGCGGACGTGGTACCAATCCGGTCGAATCGTTGATCGCGATCTGCCGGAAGCAGTCCAAGAACGTTAAGCGCTGGCGCGACGGGACGATGGCGGTGCGCTGGTGCGCCGCCGGGATGCTCGAGGCCGATCACCAGTTCCGCCGCGTCAACGGACACCTGCACCTGCCCAGGCTCCGCGCCGGGCTCGACGCGTCATTCACCGAGAATGTCAGTGCCGCAAGCCAGACTGAGGATCAGAAGGTGGCCTGATGGTCACCGGGGCCGCCACCGAAGTTCAACGGAACTCGGGACATCCTCGCAGCGTTCAAATGACCACGAAGGGTTGACATGGCCAAGCTGATCTACTCAGCCATCACTTCGCTTGACGGGTACGTCGAGGACAAGAGGGGCAACTTTGACTGGGCCATGCCCGATGCTGAGGTAAACGCGTTCATTAATGATCTCGAGCAACCGATAGGCACCCACCTCTACGGGCGCCGCATGTACGAAACCATGACTTTCTGGGAGACCGCGCCGACCAGCACCGATCAACCCGCCGTGATGCGGGACTTCGCGGAGATCTGGCGGGCGGCCGAAAAGATCGTCTTCTCCCGGACGCTGCAGACGCCATCGAGCGGGCGGACCCGGATTGAGCGCGCCTTCGACCCTGCGGCGATCAAGCACCTTAAGGAGTCCTCGGCCCGCGATATCACGATCGGCGGAGCCGAACTGGCTGGCGAGGCAATGGCCGCGGGCTTGGTCAACGAGTGCCACCTATTCCTCAACCCGGTCATTGTCGGCGGCGGAAAACGCGCGCTGCCGGACGACGTTCACTGCCAGCTCAAGCTGTTGGCCGAGCACCGCTTCGAAAACGGTGTTGTTCACCTCCACTACGGCCTGAGCGGGGTGCCCGCCTGACAATCTCGCTGGCGTAACCCCAGCCGGGCGGTCTCGATGAGGCGCTGTATGCCGGACTGGAAGATGTCATCGTGGCGGCGCGGCGGGCCGGCGACGGCGAGGGCTGCGGTGAGATTGGGGTAGCGGCCCTGGGCCGCAGCGCGGGTGAGCGCCTGGACCTGCGCGGTCGTCTGCTCGCTCGTGCTGGCGGGGGCTGCTTGCATCGCGCCGTACATGGTGGCGAAGCCACGGATCATGGTGATGATTTCCAGCCTGGCTCCGGTGCCGAGCCTGGAGCCTGCTAGCAGGCCGAGGAAGTAGTCGAGGTACCGCAGCCCGTTGGGGCCGGGTGGCATCGGGGGGTGGAGCAGCCCGGCCAGCCACGGGTGGCGCCGCGCGATATCACGGGTCTGCCTGGCCAGATCGGCGATGGCGGCGCGCGGGTCCGGAGGGGGCGTGACCGGGTAGGCGTACTCGCCGGCCAGCTGATCAGTCATCAGCTGGGCTAGGTGCTCCTTGGCGGGAACGTAGTTATACAGCGACATGACGGCGATGCCTAGCTCGCCGGCCAGGCGGCGCATGGTGACCGCGTCCAGGCCCTCGGCATCGGCGATCCGCACGGCGAGCGCGGCGATGGCCGCGCGGTCGTGCCGGGCCCTGGGACCCCGGCTCCCGTGCTCGGGGAAGTCCCAGATCGACGCCGGCACGCTGACGCTGACGCGGGAGTGGCCAGTCGGTGTCATCGCCGGTAATTCTACCTTTCAACGTGCATCGTACGTAGTATCGTGGAAACGACGTACGGTGCACGCTGAAAACCGCGGGAGCGGAGGGCGGATGGCGGTACCCGATGGCAGCGGCGTGGGGAGCGGACACCATGGCGGGCTGGTCGCTTTCGCCGGCGGGTTCCGTGCGCCGTTTTGCCGATACTGGCTGTCGGGGTTCCTTTCCGACTTCGGGAATGGCGTCAGGCTGGCGGCCTTCCCGCTGCTCGCAGCCCAGCTGACGCGTGCGCCTGCCGCAGTGGCGGCCGTCACGGCGGTGCAGGGCTTGCCGTGGCTGCTGCTCGGTACCGGCGCGGGGGTGATAGTCAACCGGGTCGACCGGCGTCGCCTGATGGTGACGGTGGATACCGCCCGCGCGGCGATCATCGCAGGCCTGGCCGCGGCCGTGCTCGTCCACGAAGCCGGGCTGATGCTCATCTACGCAGCCGCGTTCCTGGTCGGGACCGGCGCAGCGCTGCGCGGTAGCGCCGCGGTGGCGTGCGTACCCCGGCTGGTTGAGCCGGCCGACCTGGACAAGGCCAACGGGCGGGTCATCGCCGGGCAGATCGTGGGTAACGAGCTGGCCGGGCCAGCCGTCGGCGGCTCGCTGTTCGGCATGGCCGCCGCACTGCCGTTCGCGGTGAACGCAGGCACGCTGGGGATCGCGGTGCTGCTGCTGCTGACTTTGCCAGGCGTGTTCGCTCCCCCGCCGCGTCAGCGCGAGCCCGGCACTGGCCGGACGCGGTTCTCGTCGGTCAGGCACGACCTCGGCGAGGCGCTGGGCTGGATGCGACAGCACCCGGCCATCAGGGACATCACCCTCATGGCCGGGGTGGTCGCCGCGATGGACGCCGTGTGGTTCGCGGTGTTCGTGCTCTACGTCATCAAGGTCCTGCACCAGCAGCCAGGCACCTACGGCCTGTTGCTCGCCATCGGCGCCGTCGGCGGGATCCTGGCCGGCAGCGGCGGGGCAACGCTGACCCGGTGGATCGGGCCGTGGCACTCCCTGCTGATAGCCGGACTCGTGGTGGCTGCCACGCAGGCGGGTCTCGGCCTGACCTGCAATGTAATCATCGCGGCGGTTCTCCTGATGCTCAGCAGCGCGGCGTTCGCCCTGTGCAGCATGACGGTGGTCACCATGCTGCAGCGCGAGGTGCCGGACGCGCTGCTCGGCAGGGTGAACAGCGTGTTCGGCACCGTTACGCAGGGCGCCGAAGCGCTCGGCGCGATCACGGGCGGAATCCTCGCCGCCGCTGCCGGAATCCGTGCCCCGATGCTGGTCGGCGCGGTACCGATTGCCCTGGTGACGGTCTTCACCGGCTGGCGGCACCGCGCCGGTAGCCCGATGGGCTGATGTTGTGGTTGAGCCGGAAGACGTTGTCCGGATCGTAGCGTCGTTTCACGGTGACGAGCCTTTGGTAGTTGTCGCCCCAGACCTCGTGCACCTTCTGCCCGTCCTCGGTGGTCAGGTTGTTTACGTAGCTCCGGTCGGTCATGTAGGGGCGGAGGGTCTGGAACGTCTCTTTGGCCCAGGCGATGTTCTGCCCGGTTTCCCGCTGGTCCGTCCATTGCGAGACGATGAGCAGGCTATAGCCGGGTGCCCGGTGCGCGAACGCGGTGGCGGCGCCCTCGACGCGGGCGACGGCACCCAGGTAGGGCACGATGGCCAGGCCGCTCATGGGCGACGGGCACCGGTGCATCGCATCGACCATGATCTCCAGCGCGGCATCGGACAGTTCGCTGAAGAACGCCGATTTCCAGTAGTTGAACGCCCCCCGCGGGTACCCGGCGTCGCTGAGGGTGTTGATCACCGGGTAGGGCATGGGCTGGATCAGGTCGGCGGCCGGCGGCCCGAACTGCCGCAGCGGCTTCAGGTCTGCCTCCGCGTTCGCGGCATCGCCGCAGTGGCAGGCGACCATGGCCATCATGATCTCTTCCGGTGCGTCCGGGCTGGCGAACATGCTCATGTACACGGTTAGCTCATCGGGGGCCCCCGCAGTGAGATCGCGGTAGAAGCCGAACGCCTCGCGGGCGCGGCTGACGGGATGAGCGACCATGCCGCCGTAGATCGTGGCCACCGGGTGGGCCTGGTACTCGAAGGAGGTGGCGACGCCGAAGTTGCCGCCGCCGCCGCGCAGGGCCCAGAACAGGTCCTGGTTGTGTTCGGCGCTGGCCGTGACGACCTGGCCGTCGGCGGTGACGACCTCGACCGCCAGCAGGTTGTCGATGGTCAGGCCGTACTTGCCCATCAGCCAGCCTTCTCCGCCGCCCAGGGTCAGCCCGGCGATGCCGGTGCTGGAGACCACCCCGCCGGTGGTGGCGAGCCCGTGACAGGCTGCGGCCCGGTTGAGTTCCTTCCAGGTAACTCCGCCCTGCGCCCATATGGTCCGCCTCGCCGGGTCGACCCGGATCCCCTTCATCGGCGCAAGGTCGATCATCAGGCCGCCATCGGTGACAGCCAGGCCTGCGACATTGTGCCCGCCACCGCGCACCGATATCTCGGTCGCCTGCTCACGGCCGATGATGACCGCGTCCTGAATATCCGGGACGGTGCGGCACCGGGCGATAAGCGCGGGACGCTTGTCGATCAGGCCGTTGTGGACCCGACGGGCCTGCTCGTAGCCCGCCTCACCGGGGCCGATCAGCTCCCCGGTGAACGATGCGCTTACCTCGTCGGGAAACCTAACCGTGTCCGCCATTTCGTCTCTCCCCCCTGCTGCGCCCTGAGATTGGGCTGGGCGCCGCCAGGTCCCACCATGGCCTCCCGCCCTGCCAGCCGCGTGTCGTGAACGTGTCGGCGACGTGTCGCGGCTCGCCTGGGCTTATGTGATGCTGAAGGCCTGAGGAGGTCAGCATGGCTGCCTGGGGGTACGGGCTGCTCGGCCCGGTGGAGGTGCGGGTGGACGGCCGCGCCGTCCCGCTTCCCGGCGCCCGGCAGCGCCTGGTACTGACCTTGCTCCTCGTGGACGTCAACCGGATGGTCCCGGCTAGCCGGCTGATCGACGAGCTATGGGAGGCGGCCCTACCCGCTGATCCGCGCGGAGCGCTGCGCACACAGGTCTCACGGCTGCGCCGCGCCCTCGGCCCGGCAGGCGGCGACCTGGCCACCGTGGAGGGTGGCTACTGCCTCACCGTTCAGCGGGGCCAGCTCGACGCCGCCCGGTTTGAGGACATGCTGGCCGAAGCGGCCCGGGCCAGCGGCGAACAGGCCCTGGGGCTCGTCGACGAGGCACTGGCGCTGTGGCGCGGGCCGGCGGTCAGCGAGTTCGCCGACAGGCCGTTCGCGCTGGCCACGGCGGCCCGGCTAAGCGAACTGCGCCTGGTCGCCGCGGAACGCCGGGCCGAGTTGCTGCTCATCGCCGGCCTGGCCGAGGAAGCCGCCGCTACCTTGCAGGCACTCCTGGCCGAACACCCGGAACGGGAGCAGGCGAGAGGGCTGTTCATGCAGGCCCTCTACCGGGCCGGCCGCCACACCGAAGCCTTGTCCACCTTCCGGACATGGCGTCGTTACCTGGCTGAGGAACTCGGGCTGGACCCCTCACCTGCCTTGCGGCGCATCGAACAAGACATCCTTCGTCACACGGCCGGTGCACCGGATGCGCGCGGTGAGGTCGTGAACCGAACGCCGGTGCTGCCGGTTCCGGTGACAAGCTTCGTCGGGCGGGACGCGGATCTCGCGGCCGTCACCGGGCTGCTGGGCCGGGCACGGCTGGTCACCCTGCACGGGCCGGGCGGGGTGGGCAAGACCCGGCTGGCCCTGGAGGTGGCTGTCCGGACTGGCGGCAGCTACCGGAACGGTGTCTGCTTCTGCGACCTCGCCGCGGTGAGCGAGCCGCACGTGGTCCGGGCCCTGGCCACCGCGGCGGGGCTCAGCGAGCGAGCGTTCCAGCGCCTCGACGATCAGCTTGTCGAGCAGCTGGCCGGCCGGCACGTGCTGGTCGTCCTGGACAACTGTGAGCACGTCGCGCAGGCTGCCGCCGTCCTCACCGAGCGGCTGCTGAAGGAGACCCGCAACGTCACCCTCCTGGCGACCAGCCGCGAGCGGCTCGAGGTTGACGGCGAGCACGTGTGGCAGGTCAGGCCGCTCCCGGTGAGCGGTCTCGGCGCTCCAGCCGTCCGGCTGTTCCTGGACCGGGCCCGCGCGGCGGACCCAGCCGCCGTGCCGCAGGACTCGGAGGTCGAGGCGGTCGCCGCGCTGTGTACCAGGCTGGACGGCCTGCCGCTCGCCATCGAGCTGGCCGCCGCCCGGCTGCCCGGGACCACGGTCAGCGAGCTTGTCGGGAACCTGCGGGACAGGTTCGGGCTGCTTACCGTCGGTCGACGGGCCGATAGCCGCCATCGTTCCCTGCGCGCGGTCGTGGACTGGTCCTACGAGCAGCTCACGCCCAAGCAGCAGGACCTGTTCGGCCAGCTGGCGGTGTTTCATGGCAGCTTCGACACCGCAGCCGCCCACGCGATCGCCGACCGGCACGACGATCCGGCCGACGTCACCCGCCTGCTGCTGTACCTGGTTGACCGTTCCCTGGTGACCGCCGAGCTGGACGGCGGCACGACCAGGTACCGGCTGCTGGAGACCCTACGCAGTTACGGCCTGGAACGGCTCGCCGACCAGGGACGGCTGGACGCGGCCCGGGCCCGGCACGCGCGGTGGGCTGCGGACCTGGTCGCGCGGGCCGAACGCGGCCTGCGCGGCGCCGACGAGGCCCGCTGGGCGGCCAGCGTCGAGCTGCACTTCAGTGATCTGCGGGCCGCGCACAGCTGGCTCGCCGACCAGGACCCCGAGCTCAGCCTGCAAATGGCCGCTCAGCTGCACTGGTACGCGCTGTGGCGCTGTCACTCCGAGGTCTACCGCTGGGCCGACGCCAGCACGGCCGGCGCGGCCGGGTCGCGCTCGCCGTTCTATCCCGAGGCGCTCGCCTCGGCCGCGTTCGGGGCGCTCTACCGCGGCGATATGCAAGCAGCCAACTCCGCCGCGCGCGCGGCATTCGACGCCGCGCAGCGCCTGCCCCCGGTCGGCGCCCGCCGACCGCTGGAGGCCCTGGCCGAGGTCGCCACCTTCCGCGGCGAATTGGCCGCTGCGGTGGACCTGTACGCCAGGGCGTACGACCTGTCGGTTGGGAACGGTGACTTCCTGGACGCCGCATGGGACGCCGTCGGCGCCGCCGCGGCATACGCCTACGGCGACCGCCTGGAGGAGGCGAGCCGCCTCGCCGACCAGGCGCGTGCCGCAGCTGACCGATGCCGTTCGCCGTCGGCGCTGGCCCTCGTCTCCTGGGTCAGCGGCGAGATTGCCATCGGCACCAGCCCCGGCCAGGCCCGGCACCACCTGCAGCGAGCAGTCGCCCTGGCCGCGTCCGCGGGCAGCCGCTTCGTCGACGGGCTTTCGCGCGTCTCCCTGGCCACGCTGGACGCGCGGCACGGCGACACCACCGTCGCGCTCGGCCACTACGAGCGGGCCATCCGCGAATGGCAGCAAGCAGGCGCCTGGACCCCGCTGTGGGTCACCATTCGGACCCTCGTCGAGCTCTTGGCGCGGGCCGGCGCCTGGCACGATGCGGCCGCTCTGTATGGAGCAGTGACAGCAGCCGGCAACGGCGCGCCGCCCTTCGGCGCCGACGCCGACCGCCTTCGCCAGTCGGCGGCGCTGCTGCGCCAGCACTTCACCGACACCCAATTCCGCGTCCGCGTCGAAAAAGGCGAGCAGATGGACGGCAGCCAGGTCATCCACTTCGCGCTGGAAGCCATAGCACGGGCCGCCGCAAAGCCCTGACCGAGCCTTGGTCGAACCGGCCGAGTGCCACCGCGGCTGCGCCTGGTATCACGACGGGAGGGTGCTCAGGTGCCCGCTAGCGCGGCCCTCTCGAGGAGGTCGGTGGTGGCCTCCCATAGCCTGCGTTCCCGGTCACGGTCGTGCGCCCAGGGCTCCACTTTGATTTCCTTGTCTCTCAACACGAAGGCGCCGTCGCGAAGGCGCGCCCAGCGGTCGTCGAGCACGACCGAGGCGAGCGCCGGCGCCGAGCCGGACGGGGATGGCATCCCCGGGAGATGCGCTAGGGCCCGCGCCAGCGCCCGGACAGCCGGGCCTTGCCAGGCGGGGCAGACTGGTGCCTGGCATGAAGCCGGGCTCGAACACCGACACGCCGATCCCGTCCCCGGCGTGTCGCTGCAGTTCGTGGGCGTAGTACAGGATCGTGAGCTTGGACGTCGCGTAGGCGACGGCGGCCGCGTGGAGGCCTGAGGACTTTCCGCCGGTCGCGGGGCGGGCCAGGTCGACAGGGTCGCGCCACTGCGCACCGGGCGCCCCGATCATCCGCCGGGCCAGATTGCCGCGGTAGGTATTCGAGCCGAGGAACACGATGCGCGCGGGTGCCGTGAACGAGCCGAGCAGGTCACCGATGAGCTGGGCGTGCGCCAGGTAGTTCACGGCGAAGGTCATCTCGTAGCCGTCGGCGGACGCGACCCGGGTGTCGGCCGTCATCACCCCGGCGTTGGCGACCAGCGCCCGCAGGGGCCGCACCGCGCCGGCCGCGAGGAGGTCCCGCGCCGCGGCGGCCGCGGCCCGGACGTCGGCCAGCCGGGACAAGTCGCAGGGGATCTCGCGGACCGTCGCCCCGGCCGCGCGGGCCGTGGCAGCGACCTCCGTCAGTGCCTGGCCGGGCCTTCCCACCAGGAGCAGGTCGGGGCGGTGGGATGCCGGGCGGCCTGCCATCTCCAGCGTCAGGGCCCGGCCCATCCCGCTGGTCGGGCCGGTAATCAGCACCGTCCCGGACTCAATAACTGTCATCAGTCTTCTCTTTCATGCTCGGAGTCTGCGTCGTGCGCATGCCGGCAGGAAGTGGTCCCGTTGTCGTAGGACTGCCGGGGCCACCACAACGCGCGCCGAGTCGCGCAGACTGGATGTATGGAGTCGTGGGAGTTCGGCCGGGCCGTACGCCGCTGGCGCGACCGCGCCGCCCCGGAGACGGCGGGCGTGCCGGTCGGTGGCCGCCGGCGCGCTGCCGGGCTGCGCCGCGAGGAGCTCGCCGGGCTGGCGGGCATCTCGGTGGACTACCTGACCCGGCTGGAGCAGGGACGGGCCACCTCGCCGTCGTCGCAGGTCGTGGAGGCTCTCGCCCGGGCGCTGCGGCTGTCGGACGCCGAGCGGGAGCTGCTCTTCCGGCTCGCGGGCCTGGCCGCGCCGGGGCGCGATGTCATCCCGACGCGCATCACGCCGAGCGTGCAGCGCCTGCTCGACCGGCTGGCCCACACCCCGGTGGCCGTGCAGGACGCCGCGCACAACCTGATCGTGGCCAATCAGCCTTACGACGCGCTGATGGGCGAGACCACGTCGTGGCGCGGGATCGAGCGCAACGGGGTCTGGCGCACCCTCGTCGGCCCCGGCAGCCGCACCGTCCACACGCCCGAGGAGCAGGCCCGCTTCGAATCCCTGCTCGTCGCCGACCTGCGCATGACCGCGGCCCGCTATCCCGCCGACCGCGATCTCAAGCGGCTGATCGCCGAGCTGACCTCGCACAGCCCGCGCTTCGTCAAGCTGTGGGAGTCGGGCGAGGTCGGCTCGCCCCAAGATCATTCCCGGCACAAGATCATCGACCACCCCGACGTCGGACTCATCGCACTCGACTGCGACGCCCTCATCGTCGCCGGCGACGACCTGCGGATCACGGTCTACACCGCCGAACCCGGCACCCAGGACGCCGAACGGCTCGCACTCGCCATCGTCCTCGGCACACAGGCACTCATCGACTAGGGCACAGGGGATGCCCCGATGTCAGGTCCGGGACCCGCAGGCTCTCCAGCGAAGATGAACAGTGCAGTGCTCGTCCCCGAACGGCGCAATGGCTGGTCAGAGGAACGTACCTCGCCGTTAGGCCGCGTCTGAGGAAGACGGATCGAGGAGAAAGATCGCTGGAAAATCAGTGAGAAGATCCGGAGAGGCGCAGGTCAGGCGGTGCACATGATCCCGCGGTGATGCGCCGGGCCCTGAACTGCAGGGCGCCGTATTGCGGCGCTATGCGGCCGGCCGAGGCCGCTTTGCACCTGGGCCTGCACGCCAGCGCGGAACGCGGCTCGCCGCGGTCTCGAAGCCGGCCGTGACCGGCCGTGGGTCAGGCGGGCTTGACCGCGTGGATGCGCTCCACGGTGCCGGCCTTCAGCCGTTCGGTCTCGACAACCTGGAATCCGGCGGCCTGGACGAGGGACAGCTGGCGCCGGGTGAAGTGCTCACCGGCCGCACGGATGGTGATCCGTTCGAGGAGCCATTGGGCGGCGTAGATCGGCGGCCAGGTGCTGCCGATGTGGTCGAGCAGCAGCAACCGGCCGCCCGGGACCAGGACGCGTTTCATCTCGCCGATCGCCGTGGCGGGGTCGGGGATCGTGCACAGCGACAGCGCGCAGACCACGGTGTCGAACGACGCGTCGCCGGAGGGCAGGTGCTCGGCGTCGCCCTCCTGGAGGTCGACGTCACGGCCGAGGCCGGCGGCGCGCTGGCGGGCGATGGCCAGCATCGCGGGGCTCAGCTCGATCCCGGTGACGGCCGTGCCGGCCGGGTAGTGGGGCAGGTTGCGGCCGGTGCCGATGGCGACCTCCAGGACCCGGCCCTGCGCGCGATCGCCGAGCCATTCCCGGCCGCCACCGAACCAGATTTTCTCGAAGAAGGCAATCTGCTTGTCGTAGCTGGGCGCGGACTTGTCCCACACCCGCTTCTGCCGGGCGGCCGGGGTCTCGCCGGTCCGCGCCTTGGCGGTGCTGGTCATGCCGGTGGTCCCTCCAGGTGTGCGGGGCTGGGAAGCGAGCAGTCCACGTCGGAGGCAGCGGCCGCGCCGATGGCTCCCATGACCGCCAGCCGTACCCGCCCGGCAGCCTGGGCGGGCTCGGGCTGGCCGACGTCGAGCCAGGCGGTGATCGCCTCGATGGCCACTACCGGGGCGAGCTGCGCCGCCCAGCGGGCGAGGGCCTCGTCTGGGACGAACGCTGAGATCTGCAGGTACGCAGCGGCGGTGATCTCGGCGCGGAACTTCTCGATGCGGTCCTTGAACTCCGGCTCGCGCAAGGCGTGGTGGAACAGCAGCCGGAACCCGGCCGGGGACTCGACCGCCGCTTCGAGGAGGCCGCCGATGCTGGCGTCGGTGAACCCGCCGACGGGCTCGTCGACGTGGGCTTCCAAGCGGGCGCACATGCGATCCAGGACCGCCTGATACAGGTCGGTCTTGGAGTCGAAGTGCCGGTAGAGGATCACCCGGGTGATGCCGGCCTGCGCGGCGATGTCATCCAGGCTCGTCGCCGCGAACCCGCTGCGCGCGAACGCTTCGGTCGCCGCGGCGAGGATCTGCTCCCGGCGCTGCGCGCGCGGCAGGCGGCGCAGCTGCTCCGGCTTCTTCCCGGCCACCACGACCTTCCTAAGCGTTTATTGACTTCTGAGTGTACTTGCACTTATGTTCACCTTCAAGTACACAACTGCGGAGCATTCGATGAATGACCCCATCATCACGCTGGATGCCCCCGGCGCCGCGCGGGATGACGCACGGCCCACCCTCCGCGACCAGCGCTGATCTAGGCCCCGGTGCGCGCCTAGC
>CAVPLC010000110.1:0-60532 GCA_963705835.1 uncultured Actinomycetes bacterium | reverse complement strand
GCCACATCCGTGCCCAGGACCGTCCGGTTCGCGACCAGCACCCCGCACACGACCAGCACGCCGAGCCCGGCGGCGGCCATCGGCGCGTCGGCTCGTCTGCGCTGGTACGTCCGGCCGTCCGGGGCCTGGGACCACCACAGGGCCAGCCACCTGCCCAGCGTCCGCGCCCGGCCAGCCCGGCCCACGGCGGCCGCCGGAGCCGACCCTCCGGCCGTACCTGTCGTCACCGGTGCCACACCTGCCGGCTAACACCACCGCTCTCCTCGCGATGGCCAGACCGTTCGGCTGCCGGACCTCGAAGCCGAGGCCGTCGACGGCGGCGACGGTCCCGTACCGCCTGCAGTCTCCGCGCCGGACAGGCCGGACGGCAAGAGACCGCGGAACGCCAGATCGACCTGCTCTGCGCGTCTCCGGCGACGGCCGCCCCGGTTCTTGCGGTCGTACCTAACGGCGGATACGCGAGCTTCCTAATGAGAGTCAGTAGTCACGTTGCGCGACGAGCGCTGCGCTAGAACTAAGAACATGTGCTTGCAGACACCGCGATGAGCGAATGTAAGCATGAACGCGGCAGATAGCAGGAACAGGCCGCGGGCAGGAGCGGGCTGGCCAGGTGCTCTAGTCGTCACCGCTGGTGCCGCCGTCGCCGTTTCCTGTCGCCTTCGCTGCTGCTCTGATCAGACCCGTCGCTCGGCTCAGAGGTGTATTCCACGCCGACGCTGCTGATCAGGACGGCCAGGGCATGGCCCGCCCGGTTGGCGGGTACCTTGACGCCGGCGAGCTGGAGCGCGCCGGGGCCTCGACATGGGCGAGCTGCTGGATGGCGCCGACCAGCCTGCTGAGTTCCCGGTAGGACACGAACTGGTCAGCCCGGCCACCGACCGCGTACAGCTGGACCGGTCCGTTGTCGGCTGCCGGATCCGGATCGTTCTCTGGCGTAGGAAAAGACCGCTGCGCCGAGCGTTTGTGGTCCTGTGCGCCATCCGCGCGAGGCCGGAGGATTTGATCAGTCTTACCGGTTTGCTCCCCATTTGGCTCCCGAAAGGGGCGTTGCCGACGGGCGTGACCGTGTCCTGGTGTGGTCGGATCCGATGTGACCTGCACAGACTCCACCGCAGGCGCAGCGGCACACCATCGGGTGGCAGTTACGCAATGGCAGGAGGTCAAAGATCAAGTTAAGAGATCAAAACATAGCTTTGACCTGCGGAAACGTGGGCGATACTGGGATCGAACCAGTGACCTCCTCGGTGTGAACGAGGCGCTCTCCCGCTGAGCCAATCGCCCGCCGCTGGTGGTGTGCCGCCGCCGAGGGCTGAGCCCGACGGCAACCTCGTTCCAGCGCTCCCATAGGGTAGCGCATCTGCGCGGTCCACGGCACGCGGCCGCGTGCCGCTTCGGGTCGGCCGGCGCTGCGGCCGGGCACCCGGTCCTGTGTCCGGGCAACGGACCTGCCGCACCACCGCGCGTGACACTAAGTAACTAGCATCACGTCAGACACAACATGTCACGTCGGGCACTTGGCACCACCCTGGGCATTGGCTGCTATCCCAGGTCAATGCCGCCACGACGGGCCGCCGACGTCACATTGCGGCCTTCGGAGGAACACGCCGCTGCACTCCGATTGCTGGTAACGCTGCGTAATGGCAAACTTCTGCAATCGTACGCATCGGCTCGCTAATAATTACACTCAGTATTGTTATCGAAACGCCTTGTAGATTAATGCATGAGATCAGCGTCACAGGCTATGCAATCGACGCGCAGGAACACTAAACTGCTGCAACGCCATTGCCCGACCCCAGCGGTGTTTGTCCAGGTCACGGCAGCGGCGATGGCCCGTCTTCCGGTTAGGCACGAAAGGCGCAAAACGGGATGCTGATCACCTGGGAAAACTTCACCCTCCGTATGCGCCCCAGTTACCAACCGGCCGCTTTGTACCCGCAGAGCCCGGGCGTCCGGGAGCCGGCTAGGTAGGGGTGGGAAGCAGATGAACAGAAGCAGCAGCACCACGATCTCAGCCGAGCTCGGGCTACGGCTCGTCGTCCCACAGCAAACGATTGTCCCGCTTGTGGCCAGTCTGTACTACAGCGGCAGTGACCCCTACGCGGTGCGTATGGCGTTCCATGTTGGCACTGATGAGCCGGTCGAGTGGATCTTCGCCAGGGACCTGCTCGCGGCCGGGATCGAGTCGCGGCACGGCGAGGGAGACGTGCAGGTGTGGCCATCCGAGCGGTCGTGCGCCGAAAGCGACGGCCTGGACGTGATCGGGTCAGCCGAAACCGACGGCGCGGTGCTGAATATCGAGTTGTCGTCGCCATTCGGCCAGGCGCATTTCGAAGCGCCGGCCCAGGCCATGTCGGCGTTTCTCCGGCGTACTTATCAAATCGTCCCCGCTGGTCAGGAAAGCAACTACATCGACATCGAGGCAGAGCTTAACGACCTACTCCGCCAGTCCTGACAAAAGCCGCTCCGCGCGGTAGCGGATCCGGACGAGGGGTCAATGATCTCGCGGCGGCAGGGTGAAGCTGACCAGGGCGCGGGTGCCGCGCGGGCTGGACAGCAATTCCAGCCGGTCGGCCACCTGCCGGACCAGCCACAGGCCGTGGCCGTCCAGGGCGGGCCACGGATCCTTCACCGGACCGCCAGGGCCAGCGCGGCCATCCGGATCCGGGGCGCCGCCGTCGAGAACCTCGCAGCTCAGGGCGCCTGCCACACGCCACATCCTGAGGCGTCCCCGTCCCGCGCCGTGCACGATGGCGTTGGCGGCCAGCTCGTGGAGGGCCAGCACCATGTCACCGGCCCGGTCGGCGGGCATACCCGCCTGGCTGGCGTGAGCCTGCACGGCGGCGCGCAGCGCGTACAGCGTGCCGGAGTCGAACGGCTGGTCAAGGATCGGGGCCGCGCCAGCCGGAACGGCCCGGTCCCCCAGGCCGCCGGTCCCCGTATCCGGGCTGACCGTCACCGCGGCACCTCCTTGCGAAACCTGCAGGCCAGACGGTGAACAGCCATCATCTACCAGGAGCGTCCCCGCGTAAACCGCTAGCGCAGGGACCCGGAACGTTCGGCGGCCACGCGGCAGATCTCGGGCAGCAGCTCGTCCACGGCCGTGATCTGCCCGGCTACCTCCCGGTCGACGTTCATCGGCGGCACCGACGCCCGCACCACGTCGTGTACGGCCTGCAGCGGCGCGCTGGGCGCGGCGATCGAGGCCCGCAGGTCGATCCCCTGGGTGGCGCAGCAGATCTCCACGGCCAGGCACGTGCGCACGTTGGCCACCACATCCCGCAGCTTGCGCACCGCGGTCCAGCCCATGGACACGTGATCTTCCTGCTTACCCGAGGTCGGAATGGTATCGACGCTGGCCGGGTGGGCGAGCACCTTGTTCTCGCTGACCAGCGAGGCCGCGGTGTACTGGGCGAGCATGAAGCCGGAATTGGTCCCGGCGGCGGGGGCCAGGAACGGCGGCAGGCCGCGCGAGAACGCGGGGTCGAGCATCCGGTCGACCCTGCGCTCGCTGATCGAGGCCAGTTCGGCCAGGCCGATGGCGAGCATGTCGGCGGCGAACGCCAGCGGCTCGCCGTGGAAGTTCCCCGTGGTCATGACCTCGCCGTCGGGCACGATGACGGGGTTGTCCACGACCGCGCCGAGCTCGGTGGTGAGCACCTGGCGCGCGAACTCGAGCACGTCGCGGACGGCCCCGTGCACCTGCGGCGCGCAGCGCAGGCAGTACGCGTCCTGCACCGCGTGCCTGCTGTGCCGGTGGCTGGCCAGCAGCGGTGACCCGGCCAGCAGCGCGCGAAGGTTGGCCGCGCTGGCCAGCTGGCCCGGATGCGGCCGCAGCGCCTGGACCCGCTCGTCGTAGGGCCGGTCGGTGCCGAGCAGCGCCTCGATCGACAGCGCGCAGGCCACGTCCGCGGCCTCGACGAGCATCCCGCCGTCGTGGACCGAGAACGCGAGCAGCGCCTGCATCGGCTCGGTGCCGTTGACCAGCGACAGCCCCTCCTTGGGCGCGAGCGTCAGCGGCTGCAGCCCGTGCTCGGCGAGGACCTCGGCGGCCGGGCGGCCGGCCGGGCCGTCGCCGGGGGCGCGCAGCCGTCCCTCGCCGATCAGCGGCTGGGCCAGGTGCGCGAGCTGGGCCAGGTCCCCCGACGCCCCGACCGATCCCTTGCCCGGGACGACCGGCAGCAGGTCCAGCGACAGCAGCTCGAGCAGCCGGGCGGGCAGGTCGGCCCGCACCCCGGAGTAGCCGGCCGCGAGCGTGCGCGCCCGCAGCAGCAGCACGGCGCGCACCGCCTGCTCGTCCAGGGGCGCGCCGGTCGCGGCCGCGTGCGAGCGCACGATCGCGGCCTGCAGCGTGGTCAGGTCGTCCTGCCCGATCGGGGTGTCGACCAGCGCGCCGAACCCGGTGTTCACCCCGTACACCGGCGCGCCCCCGGCGAGCGCCTGCTCCACCACCGAGCGGCTCGGTTCCATCCGCTCCGCCACGCCGGGACCCAGGCTGGCCCGCGCCTGCCCGCGCGCCACCGCGACGACATCGTCGATGGTCAGCGCGCTTCCGTCTACCACCACTTCTCGCATGATCGACAGCTTCCCACGTCCGGGGCGAGAAGGGGTCTAGCGGGCGAGGTCGAACCCGAAGGTGTCTCCAAGGCCCTCGGCGCCCGCCGCGGTGATGCGCACACTGCGGCGGCGCGGGCCGCGCTCGATCCAGGCCAGCTCGAAGAGCCGGGCCGTGATGGCGGCGGCCAGGGCGCCGTTCAAGTGCCCGCGGCGCTGGGTCCAGTCGATGCACTCGCCGGCGAAGTTCCGCCGTGACCGCCGAATTTCAGTCATTTTTATTCCGAACGAGGCAAACGTCTTCGCTCCGGCCCCTGTGACTTCGAAGCGCATGGCGCTGCCACTGTCACCATCGTCCGTTCGGGACAATGATTTTTGCTTTTCCCTGGTCAGGAGGCCGTGACGGATCAGGGCCTCCAGAAGCTCAACCCCGGCCCGGCCCGCCAGGTGGTCATAGCAGGTGCGGGCCTCGGCCAGCGCGGCGGCCTCGCGGGACTGGCGCAGGGTCCGCACCGGCAGGGCCGGGCTGATCAGGCCGAGCGCCTCGAGGGCGGAGGCCACCTCGTGGCCGGCCAGGCGGTAGTAGCGGTGCCGGCCCTGCCTGGCCACCTCGATCATGTTGCCCTCGCGGAGCTTGGCCAGGTGGAAGCTGGCGGTAGCGGCGCTGACCCCGGCCAGCCGGGCCAGTTCCCCGGCGGCCAGCGGGCGGTCGGGCAGCAGCGCGCGCAGGATCGCGGCCCGGGTCGGGTCCGCGATCAGCGCGGCGGCCTGGGCGATGTCGGTGTCGTACGGGACGGCCCGGGCCGCAGGCGCCAGGACATGGTGCGCCGGTACGGTCATATTCCGACGGTAGCTCAGCCATGTTTGGACGTGCCTCGAAGCATGACGGCCGGGGGTGGAGTTTGCGGAAACCGCGGGATCGGCTACAGTTCTGAACGCACCCCCGGGTGCGCGCGGACGTGGCTCAGTTGGTAGAGCATCACCTTGCCAAGGTGAGGGTCGCGGGTTCGAATCCCGTCGTCCGCTCCGAGGGTCCGCATGCCCTTGCGGCGTTGCCTTTAGTGGCGGAGCCTTTTGTGGCGGAGCCTTTGTGGCGGAGTGGCCGAGTGGCTTAGGCAAGGGCCTGCAAAGCCCTGTACACGGGTTCGATTCCCGTCTCCGCCTCTTCGATCGTCATGGGTAGCTCACCAGGTCCACCGGGGTGGTGTTGGATGGTGTCGCCCCTCCTGTCTCGTTGATGACATGCTCGATCACGCCGACCCCGCTCCGGCGAGGAGCAGCGGCGCGCCTGCGACGTACAGCGCCCGGCGGAGGGTTTTGGCGAGATGCATGGCACGGCTCCTGAACCCGGTCGCCGCCGAGTTGATACACGGCTTATTTAATGGCGTAACATAACTGGACCGGAATGGCCCGTCAAGGGGGGAAGCATGTCGGAGCGACGGCGATGGACCGTCCGTGATCTGCGCCGGGACAACCGCTCGGTCCTGCTGTCCTCGCTGTTCTTCGATCAGCCGTGCAGCCGGCCGGAGCTGGGCGAGGCGACCGGGCTCAGTCCGGCATCGGTCAGCAACGTGGTCCGCGAGCTGATCGCCGAGGGTCTCGTGGCCGAGGCGGGCTCGGTGGATTCGGACGGCGGACGGCCGCGGGTCCTGCTCCAGATCAACCCCGACTACGGGTACGTCATCGGGGTCGACGTGGGCGAGACCAGGGTCCTCGTGGAACTATTCGACCTGACCATGACCGAACGTGCCAGGGCCGACTACCCGCTGGATCCCAGGCAGCACGGGGTCGGCGTGATCGTCGAGGCCATCTTGACCGGCCTGGCCGCGGTGCTGGCCAGCAGCGGCGTCGCTCCCTCGGCGGTGCTCGGCGTCGGGATCGGTGTTCCCGGCATCGTCCAGAACGGGCCCGACGGCCTGGTGGACGGGCAGACCTACGGCTGGGAGTCGGTACCGCTGAAACGGCTGCTGCGGTCCGGCACCAGCCTGCCGCTGCACATCGACAACGGCGCCAAGACGATGGGCCAGGCCGAGCTGTGGTTCGGTGCCGGACGCGGAGCCCAGCACGCGGTCGTCTGCCTGATCGGCTCCGGGGTGGGCGCGAGCATCATCGCGCAAGGCTCCACCCAGCGGGGTTCGGAGTCCAGCGCGGGCGAGTGGGGGCACACCACCATCGTGGTGGGCGGCCGGGCCTGCCGGTGCGGGGGGCGCGGCTGCGTGGAGGCCTACGTCGGCGCCGAGGCGATCCTCGACCGGTACGGCAGCCCGCTGCCGGGCGATGACGAGGAGGCCGCCCTTACCGCGCTGATCGCGCAGGCCGCGAGCTCGGCGCGGGCCGCGGAGGTGCTGCGCGAGACAGCGCTCTACCTGGGGGCTGGCCTCGGCAACCTGGTCAACTTGTTCAATCCCGAGCGCATCATCCTCGGCGGATGGGCCGGCCTGCTGCTGGGCGAGCGGATGCTGCCGGCCATCCGCGAGGCGGCTCGCGAGCATTCGCTACGGCATCCGTTCGCCCAGGCGTCGATCGAGCTTGGCCGCCTGGGCCCGGACGCCGTGGCTCTCGGAGCCGCCACCCTGCCCGTCGAGGCCCTCCTCAGCGGTACCGTGCTCGCCGCGACACGAAGCGACCGGCCCGCCAGCTGACCGTCGGGGGCTAAGCGGGACCGCATATCATCGTCGGCGTGTCAAGCCATCGACGGGGGTTGATCCCGGAGCCGGTCGCGGCCAAGGTGCCCGAGATCACCCTCCTGTTCTGGGTGATCAAGATTCTCACCACCTGCGGCGGCGAGGCTGTGTCGGACTACCTGGCCCTGGGCAACAGGGTCATCGGCGGCTTCATCGAGATCTGCCTGGTGGCCGCCGCCCTGGTGTGGCAGCTGCAGACCCGCCGTTACGTCGCGGCCGCCTACTGGTCCCTGGCCTACGCGATCGCGATCTTCGGCACCGGCGTGTCCGATGCCCTGCACCTGTTCGTCGGCATCCCGTACACCGGCACCACGCTGCTGTGGGCCGTGGTGCTGGCGCTGATCTTCTGGCTCTGGTACCGCACCGAGGGCACGCTCTCGATCCACAGCATCTACACGCGGCGGCGCGAGATGTTCTACTGGGCCGTGGTGTTCGCCACCTTCGCGCTGGGCACCGCCCTCGGTGACTTCACCGCCACCGTCCTGCACCTGGGCTATCTCGCGTCGGGGATCATGTTCTTCCTGATCATCTTGATTCCCGCGGTGGGGTGGTCGCGCCTGGGGCTCAACTCGATCGTGGCCTTCTGGTTCGCCTACGTGGTGACCCGTCCGCTCGGCGCGTCGTTCGCCGACTACTTCGGCCGCCCGCACTCGCTGAGCGGCGCGAACTTCGGCTCCGGCCGGGTCGCGGTGATCGTGGCCATCGCCGTCGCCATCCTGGTCGGCTACCTGGCCGTGACCCGGCACGACATCCAGCGGCCCGACGAGCAGCAGGCGGGCCGGCTTGCGGCGGTTAGGGACGATGTGGTGGGTAGATAGAACGGCATGGTCAGGATTCGGCGCTGGGTCGTTGGCAAGCGCAAGAAGGTCGTGTGGTCCGAGCCGCAGTTGCCGCCCTACGTGAAGATCAACCCGGATTCCCCTCCTGGTGTCGGCCAGGGGCTGCAGCCAGGCGACATCTCGATGGACGCGGTGTACCAGGAGTTCCTCAAGGCCGACGAGGGTGAGGAAGAGGCCCGCTCTACTTTTCCCCCAGACCCACCCTAGATGAGCTGGGCCCTGATCGCCTCCAGCGCCGCCTTGATGTTCTCCACCGAGTTCGCGTAGGAGAACCGGACGAAGCCCTCGCCGCACGGGCCGAACGCCGTGCCGGCCAGCGCGGCCACCCCGGCGTCGGCCAGCAGCCGGGCCGCCACCTCCGCCGAGGTCAGGCCGGTCCCTGTGATGTTCGGGAACACGTAGAAGGCACCGCGCGGCTCCAGGCAGCTGACGCCGGGAATGTCGTTCAGCCCGGCGACGATGATGTCGCGGCGGCGGCGGAACTCCTCGACCATCTCCTGCACCGGCTGCTGGGAGCCCTCCAGCGCCGCGATCGCCGCGTACTGGCTGAACGCCGACGTGCACGACACCGAGTTGATGGCCAGCCGGGTGACCGGCTCGACCAGGGCGGGCGGGAACACGCCGAAACCGAGCCGCCACCCGGTCATCGCGTAGCTCTTGGACCAGCCGTCCAGCAGGATGGTCCGGTCGGCCATGCCGTCCACGTCGAGCACGCTGGCGTGCTGGGGGCCGTAGCGGATGGCCCAGTACACCTCGTCGGTGAGCACGATCAGGTCGTGCCGCATGGCGATGTCCGCGATCGCCTCGCAGTCCTCGCGGGTCAGCGCGCTGCCGCACGGGTTGTGCGGGGAGTTGATGATGAGCAGCTTGGAACGGTCGGTGACCAGGCTTTCCAGCTCGTCGACGTCGACGCGGAACTCGTTGCGCTCCCGCAGCGGCACCGGGACCGGGACCGCGCCCGCGAACGCGGTGATCGACTCGTACATCGGGAAGCCGGGATCGGGATACAGGATCTCGTCGCCCTCCCCCGCCAGGGCCAGGATGGTGAAGAACATGATCGGCTTGGCCCCGGGCGTCACCACGACGCGGTCGGGCGTGGTCCGCAGCCGGCCGGTGCGCTCGAGGAACGCCGCGACCGCCTCGCGCAGCGCCGGGATGCCCGGCGCGGGCACGTAGTGGGTGTGGCCGGCGTGCAGCGCATCGACGGCGGCCTCCACGATATGGGGGGCGGTCGGGAAGTCCGGCTCGCCGATCTCCAGGTGGATGATGCTGCGGCCCGCGGCCTCCATCGCCTTGGCGCGGGCCAGGACCTCGAAGGCGGATTCGGTGCCGAGCCGTGACATGCGTTCTGCGAGCCGGATATCGGTCATGGCCCCGATGATAAGTCTGCGCCGATTTGATGGTAAGAGTCACTCTAGAGGTCGGTGCAGCACAAGGAGGTGCGGGAATGTCCGATGGGCTCGTGGCACGGTCCGGCGGCGAACTGGACGCGGGGCGGCTGTACGCCGCAGCGGAGGCTGATTTCGTCCGGTACGAGGTGGTCAAGGACCTGATCGACGAGTGCATCGACCTGTCGCTCAACTACCGCCAGAGCGGGCATCCGGGCGGGTCGCGATCCAAGGTGCACATGCTGGTCGCCCTGCTGCTGTCCGGCGCCATGCGCTGGGACCTGCTGCGGCCGTGGCGGCGGTTCGGGGACCGCTTCGTGCTCTCCGCGGGTCACACGGTGCCTTTGGTGTACGCGACGCTGGCGGTGCTCAACGAGGCGATGCGGGCGCGGCACGAGCGCTCCGGCTCGGCTGCCTTCGCGTTTCCCGACGACGGGCGCTGGGCGCTGACCTGGGAATGGCTGCTACGGCTTCGCCGCCGGGGCGGCCTGCCCGGGCACGCCGAGATGGAGGGCAGGACGCTGTTCCTGAAGTTCAACACCGGTCCCTCGGGGCACGGGATGCCGCCGGCCGCGGGCGAGGCGCTGGCCTTGAAGCTGGCGGGAGCGGGCGCGGTCAAGGTCTTCGTGTTCGAGGGCGAGGGCGGGCTCACCCCGGGCTCGGCGCACGAGACCAAGAACACCGCGTGGGGCCTGGGCCTGGACAACCTGGTCTTCATGGTGGACTGGAACGATTTCGGCATCGACCCGCGGCCCGCCTCCTCGGTGGTGGCCGGCACGCCGGTGGACTGGTTCGCGCCGTACGGCTGGCGGGTCACCGGCACCGAGCACGGCATGGAGTGGGGGCCGGTGACCCGGACCGTGCTCGAGCTGGCGTGCGGCGCCAACCCCGACCGGGTGCCGAGCATGGCGTGGTTCGTCACGCAGAAGGGCCGCGGCTACGGCAAGGTCGACGCGGCCAGCCACGGCACGCCCTTCCCCATGAACGCCCCGCAGTTCTGGGCCACCAGGAAGAGGTTCATGGATCGCTACGGGGTGGTCTACGAGGGGGTTGACTCCCCCGCGCCGGCCGATCCCGAGGCCGTGCAGGCGCAGGCCGCGGCCAACCTACGCGTCGCGATGAGCGTGCTGCGACGCGACGAGGACCTGGTGACCTGGCTGTCTGACCGGCTGTTGGCGATCGCGGACACGGTGCCGGACGAGATCGAAGGGTTCCGGCTCGGCGCGACCGGGGTCTTCAGCGACCGACGCATCTTCGACGTGGCGAATTACCCCGACGGCATGTGGAAGAAACCCGGCGAGAAGGTCGCAAACCGGGCCGCCCTGGGTGCCTGGGGCGCTTACGTGAACTCGCTCGCGCTGCGGGATTACGGCAGGCCGCTGTTCATCGCGGCCTCCGCCGACCTGGCCGAGTCCACCAACATCGCCGGGTTCGCCAAGGACTTCGACGGCGTGCCGGGCACCGGCTGGTACGAGCGGACGGAGTATCCCGCGGGCGCGCTGCTGCCCACGGAGATCACCGAGTTCACCAACGCGGGGATGATGGCCGGGCTGGCCACGGTCAACCTCGCCGCGGACCCGTTCTCGCAGTTCGACGGGTTCTGGGGGGCGTGCTCGACCTACGGCTCGTTCTCGTACCTGAAGTACGGGCTGATGCGGCTGTTCAGCCAGCTCGCTCAGGACATCGAGCTCAAGGTGGGCAAGGTGCTGTGGATCGCGGGCCACTCCGGACCCGAGACGGCCGAGGACTCCCGCACCCACTTCGGCATCTTCTCGATCGGGGTCACCCAGCTGTTCCCCGAGGGCCACGTGATCGACCTGCACCCGTGGGAGTACAACGAGGTGCCGGTGATGCTCGGCACGGCGTTCGGGCTCGACGTGCCGATCGTGGCGCTGCACCTGACCCGGCCCCCGGTGGAGATACCCGACCGGGAGGCGCTGGGCATGCCGTCGCACCTGGCCGCCGCGCGCGGCGCGTACGTGCTGCGTGACTACGTACCGGGGCTGGCTCGCGGCGGGACGGTGTTCGTACGGGGCACCATGCCGACGCGGAACGTGGTCAGCGTGCTGCCCGCGCTGGCCGAGCGCGGCATCAACGTGAAGATCGTCGCGGCGGTCAGCCCGCAGCTGTTCGCCCGCCAGCCCTTGTCGTACCGGGAGTCGGTGGCCGGGCCTTCGGAGCGGCTGGACGCGATGATCATCACCAACGGCGCCTTCAAGCTGATGCGGGAGTGGGCCGACGGGCCGCTGGTCAGGGAGTACTCGCTGTCCTCGGACTGGGACGACCGGTGGCGCACCGGCGGCTCGGTGGCCGAGGTCATCGAGGAGGCGCACCTGGACGAGGCCCACATCCTGGCCGCGCTCGAGCGGTTCGCCGGCGAGCGGGCCGACCGGCTGCGGCGGCTCAGGGAGCTGGTGGACGGCGTCGAGCTGAGCGCTCGGCTCAGGCCACGTCGTGGCCTCCGACGGGGTATGGCGTCCGGCTCTTGATGGCCCGCACGAATCCACGCCACTGGCCGCGGGTCAGCACCAGCAAGTGAGTCCGTCGGATCACGTGAGTCTCTGACCAGCACAGACGACTCCGACTTGGCTACTTCGACACATCCGCCGCCGTCAGCCGCTGGCCCTGCTCTTGCGCCAGGACAAGTATCGAGTCGCGGTTCGGCTGTGCGGCCATACAACAAATCCTTTTCTCGGCGGTCGTCTCGAAGTTTCCGAAATTCGGGGCGGTGGCTTCGAACGAAAAATCTGCAGAAGTGCACAAGCTTACCACCGCTCTAGGGAAAAATCCTTCGCCGTAGAGTGTAAGCGGTCAGGCATTGCCCGGCCTACATGCGGGGCACACACGACACGACCGAACATTCATCGATGCCTACGTCATGGGGCTACTGAGCCTCGTGTCTACAGCACTTGGAGAATTCCGCGGGCGGGCTTGAGCGCGAAAGCCACTACGACATCTCCTGCGCGACGCTCCGGATGAACTCGATTGACTTCTCCCCGGTCAGCGCCAGGTCAAGGAGCTCGTCGAAGTCGTCGGCGTACTCTGCCATCTGCGAATCCTCGGCGTCGATCATATTGATCAGTCCCCGGCCGGAGTCGAGATACAGGACGTCGGCCACGTCTCCCTCGAATTCCAGCAGGGTGAACGAGCCGAACTGGCCGGGATGCTCCCCCGCATCGAAGGGAATGACCCGCACGGTCAGCAGCTCGTCGCGCTCGGCACGGTCGGCGATCGCGCGCAATTGCGTGGGCATGATGGCCCGGTCCTTGCTGATTCCGACGTGCCAGGCGGATCACGCCCTCATCGATGACGAAGGACTGCAGAGGCCGGGCGGACCGCTTCGCCAGTTCCGCCTGACGCCGCAGCCGCAGCCCCGCGATCTTTGGCACATTCTCGGGATCGACATTGCCGATGGCGGTAACGGCCTGGGCGTACTCGCCGGTCTGCAGCAGACCCGGAATGAACCCGATCTGAAACTGCCGGATGGACGCCGCTCCCGCTTCGAAACCCACATAGTTCAGATAGGTCGAGGCGATGGAGTCCCGGTAGTCGTCCCACCAGGCTGGCTCGCGCGAAGCCGCGTGAAGCTCATGAAGCCGCTTGAGCTCGTCAGTTGAAGTAATACCATACCGGGACAGCAGGGCATCAAGATCCACTCTGGTGATCCCGCTATGCCCGCCTTCGAGCCTGATCAACTTTGATGACGACCACTGAAGTTCCTCGGCAATCTGCTGCTGGGTAAATCCGCTTGCCCGCCGTAGACGGGTGAGCTCGCCGCGGAGCTGCGCACCGTTGACAGCCGGTCCGTGATCAGTGGCCATGACGGACATTACTTTCTGTAGTCGGATCGGGGCAGGCGCAAGCTAGCGCTCTGCTATGTTACATATGGAAAGACGACAGTCTAGCGCCTCGCAAGTCGCTAGGTATCCCGTTTGCCATACATCGCCGAGCGTGAGCACCGTTACGCTGCGGCACTGAAGTCCGAATCTAGCGTCTGGATTGCAACCTTGCAAGTTGCTGTGTCGTATGACGCAGCATACCTATATGGAACATACCAGGTCAGGATGATATTCTGAGGGCGATTTGCACAACGCAAGAGCATTTGCCCTCTGTACACAAAGAGTTAACGAACTATAGCAAAGAGCACAAGACGCCACGGCAGTCACTCTAGCCCCGAGGACACAAGCAGGAGGTATCCGGACGCAGCAAGCACCAATCTCACCGATAGCGCAAGAGGCGGGGCCGCCCCTCATTACCCATCGATCAGCCGGTTGGCAGCCACCGATCGAAAGAAATAGGGGCGACCCCAGAGAACCACTTTGGATTGTTCACCATGGATGGGGCATCGATATGCCGTCTTATAGCCATCGAAGCACGTCAGAGGCATCCGCCGCGCCAAACCGAATCAGGCCGGATATGGCCGCTGCTACCTTCTGCTTTACCAGGGAAGTCGTCCATTGCGGCACGGGTAGTATACGCCGCGATTGCACGACGCACCAGACCGGAAATAAGCTCTCCGGGATCTCATTTACCCTACCCGCAGAGGCTGCCCAGGGGACGACCCGGACGCGGAGACTAGGAAGGATGCCGGGACTTCCGGCATGCGGGTGTCGCGCGATACGAAACACGCGCCACAGGGAACAGCACGACTCCCTTGGGAAATTCAATGCAACAGAAATCCCGGGAGCCCGCTTCACCTCCGATACCGGTCCCAGCGGCCGATGTCGCGAAAGGAGGGGGCATGTCTACCGACTTTCCCGAACAGCGTGACGATCAACGTCCGTCCGACGGTGACCCGCAGGACCATGAACCCGCCGAAGCCGGCGGCCTGCTGAGCAACCTGACGCTCACGATTGGCAGCCTGATGCTCAAGTGCAAGCTTGAGATAGAGCGAATCGAAGCTGGGCCGTCCGTGGCCAAGGAGGCACAGGCCCGGCCTAGGATCCGCGACGAACTGCGGCGTATTGTCCGGCTGGCGTCGTCGGGTAGTTCACTGGCATTCCCATCTGGTCTGCGGAGCACGCCCGCTCAGGGCCAGCACAGCAGATCTGACCCCGCAGGCTATGGGCAGGACGGTTCCCGGCACTCCGAGTATCTGGTGCCGCATCCGCGGCCGCTGATCGGCGAGAATTGCACGATTATTCTCAGCGACGTGGTCGGGTTCGGGTCGCGCACGCGCACCGACGAAGACCGCCGCGTCATCAGGGAAGCGCTGTACAGCCTGACGCACACCGCGCTTCAGGACCTGCCCGATGTGTGGTCATGGGACGACCGGGGCGACGGCTTGCTGACGGTCGTGCCTCCGAGCGTTCCTACGGCGGAGGTCATCGCGCACCTGCACAAGGAGCTACCCGCAGCCGTCGAGGAGCACAACCGCGCCCATCGTGAGCCGGCCCGGATCCGACTGCGGGTCGCCATCAATGTCGGGCCGGTGACGACCGACACCATGGGCGTTACCGGAGAGGCCATCATCGTCACGGCACGGTTGGTCGAGGCCCCGCTGTTCAAGGAAGCGATGGATAAGGCACAGGCGAGCCTGGGCGTAATCGCGTCGACGTTCATCTACGAAAGCGTGATCAGGCACGACCTGGGTCTTACCGGGTACTCCCAGATCCGTGTCGACGTCAAGGAGTCCAGCATGACGGCGTGGATGAAGCTGTTCGACAGGTCACGATCGTCACCCTGAATTCCCAATGCTGGCCTGGCCGCTCCGCGCACGCGGTCGCGGGCAGCATCCGGTGCGCCGCCTGACACCTGCGAGCAAGATGCGTCCGCCGTCAGCGGGTCAGGGCGCTGTCGGCGGCATGGGCGTACAGTTCTGAGGCCCGCCAGCAGTACCAGGCCAGCACGGACCGGTAGGGCTGGTACGGGTCGCCGAGCGCCTGGAGTTCGCGGGCGGTCGGGGTGGGGATATTCCAGGCCAGCCCGTAGCCGCGGCGGACGCCGAGGTCGCCGACCGGCCAGACATTCAGGCGGCGGAGCTGGAACAGCAGGAACATCTCCGCCGTCCAGCGGCCGATGCCGCGGACGGCCGACAGCCGCGCGATGATCTCCTCGTCGCTCTGGATGGACAGGCCGCGGGGGGAAAGCACGACCGTCCCGTCGAGCACCTTGGCCGCCAGGTCGTGCACTGACGCGATCTTGTTCCTGGACAGCCCGACCGCGCGGAGCGCTTCCTCGGACAAGGCGATGAGCGCCTCCGGCTGCACGTCGCCGCCGAGCGCGGCGATCAGCCGGCCGTGGATGGCGGCGGCCGCGGCCCCGGCCAACTGCTGGTAGACGATGGCCTGGACCAGGGCGCCGAAGTGCGACCCCGACGGGCGGCTGAGGCGGGGCGGGCCGGTCTGCTCGAGAAGCCGGGCGATGACCGGGTCGCGTTCGGCCAGGATGCGGGCTGCCTTCGCAAAGGTCACCTTCTGGCCGGGCTGAACGTCGGGCGCCATGGTCATGCAGTTAAGTCTGGCGTTTCGCCGCGTAGCCCGCTACCAGGGCGGCGAGCTCGGCCCGGGATTCGACGCCGAGCTTGGCGAAGGCGTGCTTGAGGTGCGTCTCCACCGTGTAGCGGGACAGGAACAGCCGGGCCGCGATCTGCGCGTTGGTCAGGCCCTCGCCCGCCAGGCGCACGACCGGGAGCTCCGCATCGGTCAGTGACGGCCAGCCGATGACCGGCCGCGGCGAACCCGATCGCCGCCCGGCCCCCGTCGGACAAGCCGAACAGCACCGCGCGCGTCGACTTCGCCGTGGCCATGACCGCCGCCACGTCCTGCACCCGCTGCTCGATGGTCGGCAGCTCGCTGGTCGGGTCGGACAGGCCGGTGCCGCGTTTGTCCAGCCGGATCACCCGCCCGCCCTGTTCCAGCGCCCGGACGAAGCGGCGGTACCCGGTCTGCTGCCACTGCAGGTCCAGGTGCGAGACCAGGCCGTGCACCATCACCAGGTCCGGCGGCCCGGTGCCGGACGCTTGGAAGGCGATCTTCGCCCCGCTCGACTGCGCGTACCGCGTCTGCGGAGGGCGACGGGCCATGGGCTAATGATTCAGCGCAGGATGTGCAGCAGGTCCCGGCAGGCCTGCTCGCAGCGGCGGCAGGCCTGGGCGCAGACCCGGCAGTGGGGCATGTGGGAGTGCCGCTCGCATTCGTCGCCGCAGCTGCGGCAGATGGCGATGCACGCCTCGACCAGCGGCCGGACGACGGTGGGGTCGTAGCCGTTCAGGCGGCTGAGGACGGCGGCGGTGGCGGTGCAGACGTCGACGCAGTCCAGACACAGCCGGATGCACGTGACCATCTCGGCCAGGTCCGGCTCGGTCAGGTCGGCGGCGGTGTCGGCGTTGCACGCCTGGGTGCAGTCATCGAGCGCGTCGATGGCCGCGGCCAGCACGTCGGGGTCGATGCCGGCGGTACGGGGGTAGGTGTCAAGCATCTGCCTTGCGTAGCTCACGGCTCCTGGCATATCAGAGGGCGGGCTCAGCGCGCCAGCAGTCGGTCCAGCCGGGCCAGGGTTTCCCTGAGGTTGGGCTCGGAGGTGGCGGCGTACGCCGCGGTCAGGGACAGCCAGCGCAGCGGGGCGTCCTCGTTCTCCGCCAGCGCCTGATCGGGAGTCTGGGTGGCCATGAAGTACCGGACGTCGGCGTGCTCGTGCGCGGGCTCGCCCTTCCCGGCGGGCACGCCGACGATGACCACGTGCCTGATCGCGGCGTCCGGCCACGGCGCCAGGTCGGCCAGTCCGGTCTCCTCGGCCGCCTCCCGGACGGCGATGGCCAGCGGGTCGCTCTCCCCAGGGTCGCCGTGGCCGCCCACCTGCAGCCAGGCCTGCTGGCGCTGATGCCAGCGCAGCAGCACCCGGGCGGTTCCGGGGTGCACGATCAGCGCGGACGCGGTGACGTGCAGCGGGAGTTCGCGCCGCCACGGGTCGCCGGTGGTCCCGGTCAGGGCCCGGACCCGCTGCGACGTCGGCCGTCTCGGCCTCGCCTTCCGGCCGGTAGCGGTCCAGCAGTCCGGCCAGCGAGGGGCGAGGGTCCACAGCAGGCGATGGTAGCCGGGTCGGCCGAGAACAGGAACGGCGGGCGGCCGGTCACGCCGGGCCTGCAGGCGAAGATGTCCCCGGCGTGCGGCTGGGCGCTGCGGTCGGCGTCGGTGAGGCCCTCCCGGGCGGTCGTGATGTACAGCGTGCCGAGGTCGTCGTCGCCGAACGCGGCGGAGGTGACCTGCCGCGCCGGTACCCGGACCACGGTGTCGAGCCGGCCGTCGGGCGTGTAACGGCGCACCTCGCCCGCGTCCCAGACGGCGAGCCAGAGGCAGCCCTCGGCGTCGAGGGTGAGGCCGTCGGGCACGCCGTCGGCGTCCGGAACGGTCACGAAGGGACGCCGGCCGGACAGCGCGCCGGTGTCCGGGTCGGTGTCGAACAGGTCGACCCGGCCGACGTTGCTGTCGGCGTAGTAGAACAGCTTGCGGTCATCGGTCCAGTCCAGGCCGTTGGACAGGCCGACGCCCCCGACCAGCTCGGTGACCGTGCCGTCCGGGCTCAGCCGGTACAGGCTGCAGGGCGGGCCGTTCTTCTCGTCCCACGCCATGGTGCCCGCGCAGAAGTTGCCCCAGGGGTCCGGCTTGCCGTCGTTGAACCTGATCACGGCCCTGTCGACGCCGAACCCGGGCAGGCGGGTCAGCCGCTGGCCGTCCTGATCGGCGAGCGCGAAACCGTCCACCAGGGCGAGCACCAGGCGGCCGCTGCGGGTCAGCCCGACGGCGCCGACCGGGACGCCGGCGTCGAACGAGGTATGCGCGTCGGCCTGCGGATCGAACGAGTGCACGCGGCCGGCGAGGATGTCCACCCAGAGAAGCAGCTGCCGGTCGACGTCCCAGACCGGGCCCTCGGCCAGCTCGCACCGGGCCCAGTGGGCGAATTCGGCCTGCAGCACCCTGGTCATGGCGTACTCACATCGAGCATGACCTTGCCGCGGGGGCCGGTGCTCTCCCGCAGCACCTGGTAGGCCTGCTCGTAGGCGTCGAGCGGGAACCGGTGCGTGATCAGGGGGGACAGCCTGATCTGCCCGGAGCCGAGCAGCGCGGTGACCTCGGCCCAGGCCGCGGACGTGTACGCGAAGCTCGCGCTGATCAGCAGGTCGTTGTTGACCACGTCGTCGACGGGGAAACGGGCCGTGACGTCGTTCCCGGCCAGCCCGACCAGCACGACCCGGCCGCCGCGGCGGGCCAGGCCGAGCGCGCGCTCGACCGCGCCCGCGGTCCCCGCGGCCTCGATGACCAGGTCGAACCCGGCGTCCGGGGTGTCTACGAGGAAGCTGGTCGCGCCGAGCTGGGCGGCCAGGCCGGATTGCGCCGGGCGCTGCCCGGCCACGACCAGCTCGGCCGGTGAGTAGAGGCGGAGCAGGTGCGCGGCGGCCAGGGCCAGGGTGCCGTCGCCGACCACGGCCACGCGCTCCCCCGGGCGCGGCCGGCCACGGCCGATCGCGCGCCAGGCCACCGCGGCGGGCTCGGCCAGCGCGGCGTCGAGCAGGCTCACCTGGTCGCCGAGCACGTGCACCACCTGAGCCGGGACGAGCACCTGGTCGGCGGCGGCTCCGGCCCGGGTGAACCCTAGCTCGTCGTAGACCAGGCAGAGGTTCGTGTGGCCCGCCACGCACTCGGCGCAGACCCGGTCGGGCACGATGCCTTCGGCGATCACCCGCTGGCCGGGTTGCAGGCCGGTCACGCCGGGCCCGACCGCCTCGATGACGCCCGACCACTCATGACCGGGAATCAGGGGATACCGCACATACGCGGGATCGACCACGCCCGCGAGCAGTTCCAGGTCGGTGCCGCAGACCCCGGTGTGCACCGGCCGGGCCACGACCTCGCCGGGGCCCGGGACGAGCTCGGGGACGTCCTGCAGGGCGATCGAGCCTGGTGCGGCGATGACCAGGGCGCGCCGGTCAGCCATGGGCCCAGCCAGGCTGCCGCTGAGCGAACGCGGGGCCGCCGAGGGCCACGGTGACCTGGTCGGCCGCCTCGCGGATGGCCAGGCCCAGCTCGTCCATGCGCCAGGTCGGGCGGTTCAGCTTCAGCCCGGTGCCGCTGATCGCGGCGACGCAGTCGCCGACCCGGTCGTAGACCGCGGCGCCGACGCAGAACACTCCCTCGCAGTCCTCCTCGTCGTCGATCGCGTAGCCCCGGGCGGCGCTCAGTTTCAGGTCTCGCAGCAGGTCATCGGGGTCGGTGATGGTGCGTTCGGTCCGGGGCTGCATGCCCCCCTCGACGGCCAGGGCCCGGGCCTGCTGCAGGCGGCAGGCTGGCGAGCAGCGCCTTGCCCGCGGAGGTGCAGTGCGGGTACTCCCGCTTGCCCAGGTAGCTGGCGAACCGGACCGTGCCGGGCGCGTCGACCCGCGCGATGACCACGGCGTAAGGGCCGTCGCGGACCACCAGGCGGGTGGTCAGGCCGGTCGCGTCGGTCACCGACTGCAGGACCGGCGTGGCCAGGCTGACCAGCGGGGACTGGACCTCGGCCGCGTCGCCCAGCTTGGCCAGCGCCATGCCCAGCCGGTACCTGCGGCTCAGCCTGGTGCCGGAGTCCGCCACGTAGCCGCGCGCGACCAGCGTCTGGAGCAGGGCGAACGCGCTGCTCTTGGACACCTCGATGCGGTCGGCGAGCTCGGTCAGCGTCATGCCGCCGGGTCCGGCCGCGGCCAGCAGTTCCAGGGTGTCCAGGGCCCGCTCGACGCCGTGCAGGCGGTAACGCTGCGCGCCTGGCGGCTCAGTCACGGATCGTTCCCTTCTTCCGTGTGGTGTTCGGTAGAACAGAATCTTGACAAATCACCATACCCTGCCGTGTCATTGGTGTACTACAAATTCGGACCTCGAGAATACTTTTCGGCAGAGCCTAAAACCATGATCCGTTCGGAATAATAAGAAAAGGAGCGGGACGGATGCGGTGGGTCGGGGATGTATTCGACGGCCTCGGAGTCACCGGCCGGGACCGCGAGCCGTGCTTCCCTGACGGGGCCGCGTTCCGGATCGAGATCCCGAGCGTCGAGGGTCCGCGGGTGCTCGACGCGGTGCTGCGGGCCGCCGAGGCCGAGGGGATCACGGTCAACCGGGTCTCCCAGGGCAGCGGCGCGGTGCTGCTGCGGGCCAGCGAGCTGCGCGACATGGCCCAGGCCGGGCTGGACGCGGGCGTGGAGGTCTGCCTGTTCGTCGGGCCCCGGGAGCGGTACGGCGTCGGCGCCCACGCGCGGTCCGCCGACGGCCGCGCCCACGGCGATCAGGTCCGCGGGCTGCGCCAGCTGTCGTACGCGCTGGAGGATGTGCTGCGGGCGACCGAGCAGGGGATCCGCAGCTTCCTGGTCGCGGACCTGGGGCTGCTGCGCGCGGTCACGTACGCGCAGGCCAGCGGCGCGCTGCCGGCCGGGATCGTGTGGAAGGTGTCGGCGAGCATGTCGCCGTCCAACCCGGTGACGGTCAGGATCTTGGAGGACCTCGGGGCCAGCACGGTCAACATCCCGGCCGACGCGACCCTGGAGGAACTGGCCGAGATGCGGGCGGCGGTCAGCCTGCCGCTCGACCTGTACGTGGAGTCCCCCGACGCGCTCGGCGGGGTGGTGCGCGGCAACGAGCTCGGCGACCTGATCCGGGCCGGAGCGCCGCTGTACGCGAAGTTCGGGCTGCGCAACGCGCAGGCCATCTACCCCAGCGGGCATCACCTGGACGACGTGGCCCGCGCGAACGCCATCGAGAAGGTGCACCGCGCCGCGGTGGCCCTGGAGTGGCTCGAGCGGCTGTCACCTGGCGTGGTTCAGTCCAAGCCGGGCGCGGCTGGGCTGGGCGTGCCGGTGCGATGAGCCCGTCTGAAGAGGTTGCGGCCAAACTCCAGAGGGTCCGGGGCTGGCTGGAGGCCAGCGGCTACGGCGGGGTGCTGTTCACCACGCAGCCCGCCGTGGCCTGGGTGACGGGCGGTCTCGAGGACCGGGTGGTCCGCAACGAGGAACCGGGGCTGGTGTGGTCCCTGGTCACCGAGGCCGGGGCGTTCCTGATCACGACCAACATCGAGCAGCCGCGGCTGGCCGCGGAGGAGGACCTGTCCGGGTTCGAGCTGCACGCGGTGCCGTGGTACAGCTCCGGCGGCCTGGCCGAGGTGGCGGAGAGCCTGGCCGACGGGCGGAAGCTGACCGAGGCCCCGGCCGCGCTGCGGATGCCGCTGCTCGCTCCCGAGCAGGACCGGCTCGCCGCGCTCGGGGCTGACTGCGCCGTCGCCCTGGAGGGCGCGTTGCGGGCCTGGCAGCCCTCGGAACGGGAATGCGACCTGGCCGGGCGGATCGCCGCCGCGCTGGAGGAACGGCTGATCTTCCCCTCGGTGCTGCTGGTGGGCGGGGGCGAGCGGCGCAGGGCGTTCCGGCATCCGGTGCCGACCACGGCGATGACCGGGCGCGACGTGCTGGCCGTGGTGGTCGGCGTGCGCGGCGGCCTGAACGTGGCCTGCTCCCGGAGCGTGTCCGCGGGTTCGCCGGATCCGGAGCTGGCGGCCCGGCACGAGGCGGCGTGCGCGGTGGAGGCGGCCATGATCACCGCGACCAGGCCCGGCTGGCGGTGGGCCGACGTGCTGCGGGCGGGACAGGCCGCGTACCGCGACGCCGGGTTCGACGGCGAGTGGCGCGAGCACGTGCAGGGCGGCCCGATCGGCTACCTGTCCCGGGAGTTCGACGTGGTGCCCGGCACGCCGGGCGCCGCCGAGGCCATCTCGATCGGCAGCGCCTTCGCCTGGAACCCGACCGTCCGCGGCGCGAAGTCCGAGGACACGTTCGTGGTCAGCGGCTCCGGGTCCTTCCCGGTCACCAACACGCCCGGCTGGCCCGTCACCGTGACCGGCCGGCCGCGATCTTGCCCATTTAAGGAAAGGTTCCGCGTCATGACTAACGAGTCTTCCCCGGGCCTGCGCGAGAGGTCCGTCGGACTTCGCGGTGACTGGATCGCGTCCATCACCAACGTGGCCCCGACCGCCGCCACCACGCTGACCATGGCCGCGCTGATCGGCGCCTCGGGGCTGGCCTCGCCGCTGGCCCTGCTGATCGCGGGCGCCGCCATGCTGTGCTGCGCGGTGGCCTATCACCGGCTGAACAACTGGCAGGCCTCGGCCGCCGCCCCGGTGGAGTGGGTGGCGCGCGGGCTGTCCCCCATCATCGGGTTCGCGGTCGGGATCCTGGTGCTGATGACCGCGCTGACCTCCAACATCGGCAACATCACGCTGATCGGCTCGACCGTGCTGTCGCTGATCGCGCCCGGCGAGACCAACAACAAGCCGCTGACCTGGGTGGTGGCCACGGTGATCTGCCTGCTGGTGGTGGCCATCGCGGTGATCGGCGTGAAGGTGACCATCCGGTTCGAGGGCTGGGTCATCCTCGTCGAGTACATGATCATCGCCTCGCTGGCCATCTGGGGGCTGGAGACCGAGCTGACCTCGCATGGTTCCGGGATTACCGCGCCGACCTGGTCGTGGTTCACGTTGTCCCACTCCCCTGGCGGTTCGACGGGGCTGATCGCCGGGGTGGTGATCGCGACGTTCCTGCTCGGCGGCTGGGACTCGCCCATCTACCTGGGCGATGAGCAGCAGCGACAGCGGGACCCGGGGCGTTCGGTGCTGATCTCGATCACGTTCTGCACGCTGTGGGTGATCTTCCTGTTCATCTGCCTGCAGGGGCTCGCGCCGGCCTCGGCGATCTCGAGCAACGCTTCCAACGTACTGCCGTTCCTGGCCGGGAGGCTGGGGCCGAAGGCGTTCGTCGATCTGGTGGCGATCGCGGTCATCGCCTCGTTCGCCACCACGATCCAGTCGCAGATCGTGGACGGCAGCCGGATCATGTTCGGCATGGGCCGGGACCGCACGGTGCCTGCTACGTTGGGGCGCGTTAACCGGCGGTTCCGGACGCCGGTGTCCGGGCTGGTCGTGATGGGCGTGATCCCGGTGGTCGCGTTGATCCTGTACCTGGCCAGCAACTCCCTGCAGAAGACGATCGTCTATATCGACTCGACCGGAGGCCTGCTGTTCGCCGGCTACTACGTGGTGATCTCGCTGTACAGCATCTGGTACTACCGCAGCGTGCTGTTCCGTGACGTGCGGGAGTTCGTGATGGGGCTGCTGCTGCCGCTGGTCGGCGCGGGGACGCTGGTGTACGTGATCGTCAAGTCGCTGCCCGGGACGCCGACGCCGGTGAAGATCATCGCGCTGGTGCTGTTCCTGGTCGGCATTCCGCTGGCGCTGCTGTCCAAGGCGATCACCCGCGCGCCGTTCTTCGCCACGCGGCGGGAGCGGTACACCGAGGACACGCCGCAGCCGGTCGGATCGCGGAGGTGAGGACCGGCTTTGCGGAGTGATTCGTGGCTGGGCGGGGACGACGAGGTTGCGCTCAACCACCGGGCGGCGCTGCGGGCCGCCGGGCTCCGTCGCTCCGGGGCCCGGCGGCCGCTGATCGGGATCGCGTGCACGGCCAGTGACCTGAACCGGTGTGACCGCGGGCTTTCCGTGCTGGCCGCGGCGGTCCGGCGAGGCGTTCGGGCGGCGGGCGGGCTGGCGCTGGAGTTCCCGGTCATGTCGCTCAGCGAGGACCTCATGAAGCCGACCGCCATGCTGTACCGGAACCTGCTGGCGATCGAGGTCGAGGAGACGATCAGGTCGCAGCCGCTGGACGGCATCGTGGCCCTGGGCAACTGCGACAAGACCGTGCCGGCCTACCTGATGGCGCTGGCCAGCGCGGACATCCCGGCGCTGATCGTGACCGGCGGGTACCGGGTGCCTGCCGTGTTTGATGGTTCGCGGCTCGGCAGCGGGACGGCGCTGTGGCGGCTGTACGACGCGCGGCGCAGCGGCGCGCTGGACGATGCGGCGTGGGCGCGGCTGGAGACCTGCCTGGGGCAAGGGCTTGGCGCGTGCAACACGATGGGCACCGCGTCCACGATGGCGATCATGGCCGAGACGCTGGGCATGGCGCTGCCGGGTTCCGCCGTGCTCGCGGCCGGGGACCCTCGGCAGGCGGAACTGGCCGAGGAGGCGGGGCGGCGGATCGTGTCGCTTGTGTCGGACGGGGTGCGGCCTTCTTCGTTGCTGACGCCTTCGGGCTTCGCGCGCGCGATGACCGTGCTGGCGGCGGTGGGCGGGTCGACGAACGCGATCATCCACCTGTGCGCGGTGGCGGGGCGGCGCGGGCTGTCGCTGCCGCTGCGCGAGTTCGCGCGCGATCAGCGCGCGGGTGCCGGTGATCGCCGACGTGGCCCCGGTCGGGACCGGGCTGATGGACGACCTGGCGCGGGCGGGCGGGGTGCCCGCGGTGCTGGCCGCACTGGCCGGGGAGCCGGTGCAGTGGCCGCTCGTTTCCGCTAGTGATCCAGTGACGGCGCTGCCCGCGTTCATGGTGGTGCACGGGAACCTGGCGCCTTCCGGCGCGGTGATCAAGGCCGCGGCGGCCAGCCCGTCGTTGCTGCGGCACCGGGGGCCGGCGGTGGTGTTCCACTCCTACCAGGAGATGCGCGCGCGGGTTGATGACCCTGCGCTTTCCGTGTCCGCGGATTCAGTGCTCGTGCTGGCCGGGTGCGGGCCGGTTGGGATGGCCATGCCGGAGTGGGGCAACATCCCGATCCCGGCCAAGCTGCTGAGCCAGGGCGTCACCGACATGCTGCGGATCACCGACGGGCGGATGAGCGGAACCGGGTTCGGCACCGTGGTGCTGCACGTGGCGCCGGAGAGCGCGGTCGGCGGGCCGCTGTCGCTCTTGCGGGACGGGGACCTGGTTTCCCTGGATGCGTACGCCGGGAGGTTGTCCGTGTCCGCCGATCTGGCTTCGCGCTCGCCCATCCTTCCGCCGGCGCCCGATAAGCGCGGGTGGCCGGTGCTGCACCGTCAGCACGTCACGCAGGCGCCCGAAGGCTGTGACTATGACTTCTTGCAGGCGCGGGAGCCTGAGCAGCTTGCCTTTGCGGAGCCGGTCATCGGCCGGTCGTAGACTCGGGATGGTGGCTTTCCTGCGGGTTGACACCAGGCCGCTGTTCGGATTGCTGCGCGCCGAACTCACGACGCTGCTCGCTGGCCTGTCCGATGAGGACTGGGCGCGGGCGACGCTTTGTCCCGGCTGGTCCGTTCACGCGATCGCGGCCCATCTGCTCGGGGTGGAGCTGGGGAACGTCTCGGTGCGCCGAGACGGGTGGGGGCTAGGTCCGGGCGGGGGCGAGGATCTGGACGACTGGCTCAACGGTTTCAACCAGGAGTGGGTGGACGCGGCGGAGCGGATCAGCCCGGCGCTGCTCATCGAGCTGCTCGACCTGGCTGGCGGGTGGTTCGAGGAGCATGTCGCCACGCTGGATCTGGACGCCACGGGCGGGCCGGTGGAGTGGGCGACCGGCTCGGAGCCGGCGCCGGTCTGGCTCGATGTGGGCCGTGAGTACATGGAGAGGTACGTCCATCAAGCGCAGATCCGGGATGCCACGGGGCGTTCGGCGCTCGGGGGCCTTTTTCACGAGTCCCGTCATGGTCATAGCGGCGCATGCGCTGCCCCGGGCGCTTGACGGGGTGATACGCCCGGCCGGGACGGTCGCGGCGTTCAGCGCTGAGGGTGAGGGCGGGGGTACCTGGCATGTGGTCAGTGCTTCTGCGGGCTGGCAGCTCGAGCCGGCATCACCGGCTGGGCCCGTCGCCTGTCATGTGCGGACCACCGTGGATGACGCGCTGAGGCTCTATGTCCGGGAGCCAGGCGCGCTGACCTTGAACTGTGAGGGCGACCGCGAACTCTGCGAAGCGCTGTTCGGAGTCAAGGCGATTCTCGGCTAGCTCGGCCTGGGCCCCCCGGGACCGTCTATCGGGCCTCGTGTGCCACGAGGCCCATCTTGCCTGGCAGCGAGTTCGGCCAGGAGCGCGGCGCGCTTGGCCGCGAGGACGGTTCTGACCTGCTGAAGCAGTCGCAGGTATTCGGCGCGGGTCTGCGGGCTCATCGTAGCCGGGTCGACAGCGGCCAGGTAGGCCAAACTGTCGTGCACCATCTGCAGCGCCTCACCAAAGTTGGCGGGTGGGACGACATCTTTCATGCGGATTGTCACCTCCCCTCGGGGAGCTCGCGGGTGTATGGACGCGGGTCAGGTAGGACCGTTCGGAAAAATTAGATCTTCTGATCTTTGTTCGAGTTTAACCAACCCTGCTGACATTTTCAGGGAACGACACGGAGGTTTATGAAGTCGGTCCAGTGGCGGATGCAAGAGGCGAAGAAGGCGTCGCGGTCGGCGGGGGGGTCGGCGACGACCTGGTGGAGCTGGCCGTAGAGCTCGAAGCGTCCGATTTCGTGGGGCCGGGTGCGGAGAGCGCACTTGGCGAGCGGATCCTGCGGCGGGTAAGGCAGGGCAAGAGCGTCTCGTTGCTCGGCCGTGCGGACCGACCGCACACCTGGTCGTTCACTGGTGACGTGGCGCGCATGCTCGTGGTGGCGGGGACCGAGCCGAAGGCCTGGGGGCGCGCCTGGCACGTGCCGTCGAACGAACGAGCCGCGGACCCAGCAGGAGGTCATCGAGGCCATGGCCAGGGCCGCCGGGGCGGGTCCGGTGCGAGTCGGCACCATTCCCCCGGCGGTCCTGGCCGGGATGGGGCTGGTCTGGCCGCTGATGCGCGAGCTACGCGAGACCGATTACCAGTTCCGCGGCGACTTCGTGATGGACTCCTCGGCGGCACAGGGGACGTTCGGCCTGAAGCCGACGCCCTGGGACGAGATCGTCGCCGTCACCGCCGCGGGGCCCGGGGCGGCTCAGCTCGCGAAGAAGCGGTAGGACCCGACCTCGGTGAGGTCCTCCTGGGCGGGCGGCTGGTCGCAGCGGTCGGCGATCCCGGCCTGGAACTCGCCGAACGCCTTGACGGTGAGCAGCGGGCTCGGTTCCTGGCGGACCTGGACCATGTGCAGGAAGGTCACCTGGTCGGCCAGCCGGAACGTGGCGTAGCTGAGACCCTCGGGGCTGGTGCGGTGAAGTTCGGCGTAGACCGCGCGGACGAGCTCGGCGTTGGCGTCGGCCTGGTCGGGCTTGGTCCGGTAGCGGATAAGGCGCTGGTACATGGTTATCTCCTGATCTCGAGTGGTTCGTCGACGGAATGCGCGAGCGGTTCGTCGGAAGCGGGCCGACGTCGGGCGGGAATGAACAGGCCGGATAGGGCGCCGAGCAGGGCCAGGCCCGCGCAGGCGCCCATCGCGGGGCCAAAGCCGCTGGTGAAGGCGGCCGGTGAGGCGTAGCCGCCGCGGGAGGCGAACACCGCGGCGGCGATCGCGACCCCGAACACCCCGCCGAGCTGGCGGAGCATGTTGAGCGTGCCGGAGGCCTTGCCGATCGCGGCGGGCGGCACGCCGGTCATCACCGCGCTCATCGTGGCGGGGATCGCCACCGACGCCCCGGAGCCCGCGATGACCAGGGGTGCGACCAGGTCTTCGTACGGCAGGCCGGTGCGGGCGATCAAGGCGATCCAGGCCAGGGCGCCGGCGGTCACGGTCAGGCCACCCGCGATGAGCAGGCGCTCGCCGAAGCGGGCGATGAGCGTCCCGGCGAACGGCGCGATCACGGTCAGCGTGGCCCAGCCGGGCAGCAGCCGCAGGCCCGCGCCGAGGGGGTCGTTGCCGAGCCCGGTCTGCAGGAACTGCGCCATGAAGAACACCAAGGCCAGCAGCATCGCGAACACGGCGAAGGCGGCCGCGTTGCCGGCGGCGAAGGACCGCTCGGCGAACAGGCGGACGGGGAGCATGGGGTTTGCGGCGCGCAGCTCCCAGGCGACGAAGGCGGCGGTGAGCAGCGCGCCCGCGGCCAACGTGGTGATGATCTCGGGGCTGGACCAGCCGGTGCCGTTGGCGCGGATCAGGGCCCAGACCAGGCCGAGCGCGCCGCCGGTGGCCAGCACCAGGCCCCCAGGGTCCAGGCTGGCCTTAGTGGCGGCGGTGGCGCTCATCCGGGTCAGGATGAGCGGGATCATGAGCAGGCCGATCGGGACGTTCAGCCAGAAGATCCAGGGCCACGCCAGGCCCTGTGCGACCGCGCCGCCGACGACCGGCCCGGCCAGCACCGCGATGCCGGTCACGCTGCTGAAGATGCCCAGGGCCCAGGCTCTTCTGTGGGGCGGGAATTCTTGGGAAAGCAGCGCGAGCGCGAGCGGGAGCATCAGCGCCGCGCCCGCGCCCTGGACGGCACGGGCGGCGACGAGGCCACCGGCGTTCGGGGCCAGGGCGCACGCGGCCGAGGCGGCGGTGAACACGGCGACCCCGGCGGCGAGCATGCGGCGGCGGCCCAGCCTCTCCCCCAGCGCCGCGCCGGTCAGCAGCAGCACCGCGAAGCTCAGCGTGTAGGCGTTGACCGTCCACTCCAGCGCGGCCAGCGAGGCATGCAGATGCAAGCGGATCACCGGCAGCGCGGTCGCGACGACCTGTATGTCGAGCGACACCATCAGCGATGCCGCGGAGGTTAGCGCCAGCACCCAGCGTTGGCTGGGGGTCAGGCGGTTACCGTTGGAGATCACGTCTCCTCCCTTTGTTTTTTGGCTTTCGATGGTTCAGACACCGGGTCTGGACGCGACTGATCGATGACTTTCGCGGGCGCGCGGTGTCCGTACTCGGTGGAGGGAGTGGTCCATGGAATCGGTGCTTGAGCGGGCGAGGGCGGGCGATGATCAGGCGTTCGGTGAGCTGACCGACCCGTACCTGGGCGAGCTTCGGCTGCACTGCTACCGGATCCTTGGCTCGGTGCAGGACGCGGAGGACGTTCTGCAGGAGACGCTGCTGGCGGCCTGGCGGGGGCTCGATCAGTACGAGGGGCGCGCGTCGTGGCGCACCTGGCTATACCGGATCGCGACCAACCGGTGCCTGAACGCGCTGCGCGCGTCGTCCCGGCGGCCGCGGGTCGGGCCTTCCGGGCCTTCGTGGCTGCCCGAGCCGACGCGGCGGGGTGAGCCGTTGTGGGTGGAGCCGTATCCCGACGTGATGCTGGACGGGCTGCCGGACCTGGGCGCTGGCCCGGAGGCTCGCTATGAGGCGAAGGAGACGATCACGCTGGCCTTCGTGGCCGCGATGCAGCAGCTGCCGCCGCGGCAGCGGGCCGTGCTGGTGCTCAGGGACGTGCTGGGTTTTCACGCTTCCGAGGTCGCCTCGATGCTTTCGGTCAGCGAGGCTTCGGTGAACAGCGCGCTGCAGCGGGCCAGGGGGACGATGGCTCGTGCCTTGCCCGGGGCGGATCGGGAGCGGGCGCCGTTGCCTCGTTCGGCTCGGGAGCGGGATCTGGCGGAGCGGTTCGCGACCGCGTTCGCGGCTGATGACGTCGACGGCGTGGTCGCGCTGCTGACCGACGACGCATGGTTCACCATGCCGCCGGTGACGCTGGAGTACCAGGGGCCGGCGGCGATCGGCGCGTTCCTGCGGGAGATTTCGCACTGGCGGCGGGGGCGCCGGTATCGGCTGGTACCGACCAGGGCGAACGGGCAGCCTGCCTACGGGTGCTACGTGGGGGACGGGCACGCTGCGGTGTTCCGGGCGCACGGGATGATCGTGCTCACGCTGGAGGGCGACCGGATCTCGGCGATAACTCGGTTTGTCGACAACAGTGTGCTGGGGTGGTTCGGGCTGCCACGGACGCTGGCGGATTAGTGGCTTGAGCGGATTAGTGGCTAGAGCGCCGGTCGGTGGGGACCGGCGCTCTAGCTGTGCTTGGTTAGGTGCAGGCGTTAGGGGTGCGGGGTGTGCCTGGCCATCGCGGTGACGTACAGGTTGCCGCGGTAGATCGGGATGGCCATGGAGCGGGAGAACGGGCCGATGACCAGGTGGTCATAGGCGTTCGGCGGGGTCACGACCAGGTATGAGGCATCGACCGCGTGCTTGGTGGCGCCGCTGACGAAGGCCAGGCTGGCGCTCGCGGTCTCGCCGGGAGACAGGACGATCAGCTGGCGGCCGGGGTCCCGGTCGAAGAAGGTCGGGCCCCAGAAGGTGTGCGAGGGCAGCGGGTGGTGACCGAAGTCCTCCAGGCCGAGCCCGGGGTAACCGTCCAGGGAACAGGACCGCTGGCCCTCGTTGGTGAGCGTCAGGATGAATCCGACCTTGTTGCCCGGGCCGAATTCGGCGCCGCGCAGGTCGGCGGAGAGGTTCTGGGTGTAGCAGCGCGGTACTTGGCTTGCGCTTGTGGTGCTTACGGTGCTGGCGGTGGTTGTGGCGCTGGCGGCGGTGTTCGAGCCGCTGGCTGCGAGGGCCGCGCCCCCGCCGGCCCCTCCCAGCATGACTGCCGTCGCAACGGTGAGCACAATCTTGCGAGTGAAGCTGTTCAACTCTTGTTCCTTCCCCGTGGGGCCGGGCGCCGCGGTTGACGTCCCGTACAACCCCTGCGCTCCCGTAGACGACAAAGTGGCCCGAATGGTTATAAATCGGACTGTCGGATTTGGCCGGGGTCGGGAGAGTTGACCGGGGTGCTCGGGTCGCGGGCTTTGGTGGCGTGCTTGGGGCTGGGCTTGGTGGCGTCGCTGGTGCGGGCGTTCGCGCCCTTCCTCGCGCGGAGCGCCTGCGGCTCTGGTAGCATCTCGGCGAGGTAGTGGGGCCGTTAGCTCAGCGGGAGAGCGCTTCCCTGACACGGAAGAGGTCACAAGTTCAAATCTTGTACGGCCCACCAGGTTTTCGGACACTTGTTCGGTTGTGAAGTGACTAACCAAGTGACTACGCGGTTACGGAGTTGTTGCCGTGCTCGCTTGCGTTGGCTATCTCGTCCTCGGCGTTGAAGACGCGGTCCATGACCGTCGCGCTCGTCCTCGGCGTTGAAGACGCGGTCCATGACCGTCGCGCCCGCTGCGGATCGCGGGACGATCAAGTGCCGGTAGACGCTCTCGGTGGGGTAGGGCCGACTCACGGCTCGCTCGCCTTAGTGCGACAGCCCACGGTGGCGGTTGCCGACTCATGAGCCCGGGCAACTCGTCGCAACAGCTGGCGCGGCAACCCGCCGTGCGTGTGCGAAACAGAGCCATCCTACCGGCGCAGACACTGTTGAAGTCGAGCAAGATCGCCGTCAAGGCCCTCTGTGGCTGTAGGCCAACCGCGAACAGTGAAGGCAGCCAAACGCACGTACACGCGAAAACGACCTCGACTGTGATCTTCGGTCGGCTCGATCCCGCGCCAGTCGGAAGGATGGCGTAGGCCGAACTCGGCCGACCAGATACGGCAACAGCGGGTCAACTTCTGAGAGGGAACCACCTTACGGCACGCTTGGTACTAGTCCGTGTCCAGAGGGTCACTCATCGGGAGATTAATAGATGGGATCTCTGTATTCAGCATACGCTTTCCTACTATTCGGACCTGTTCGTCGGGATGCTCTATGAACTCGTAACCGCGAGAGGTAAGGAATCGTGAGGCTCTAACGCTACTTCGCACGACATCTGCATCCAAGACAATTATGTTCAGATGGTTAATTCCGCGCAGCTGAGCTCGATCCGCGATAATCGACTCCAGCAAACTGCCGTAGCCGTGCCTACGGTACCCTGGCCATACAAATAGATCAATAACTGTGGCCTCCGTAGGAGCATAGACTACCATTGCCACCGCTACTCGTATACGTCTAGTTGTGACAAGGCACAATACCTCGCCCGGAGAGTTTTCCTCAAGAGAGTAGGATTCCCACCACCGGAGTTGGAGATCCGCACCAGGTAGATCTTCGGTTCCCCGCCGTCCGGACTGCCGCCACAGTTGTGCAAATTCTGACTGTCCAGCAGCTCTTGCGAGTGACTCGACAGTGCTCTGGCGAGGTCCATGGCCGGCGGGGCGATTGGCCCAAAGTTCTACAGCAAAGCGATCAATGTACTCACGAGTGATTTTCCCTGGAGCATGGTTCCTCGGCCAATCGGACCAGCCATGCTGAAAAAGAAGAGTATCCTGATCGACAATCCCGATGACAGGTATCGTATGCTTGCCGATAGTTGGCTCATCAGTCTCTGGCATCGGCCATTCATCAGACGGTGCATCAAAGACCGAGCGGAATACAGAAAATGCTGCAACCGCAGATCCTATTTCTGGACTAGGTACACCTCCAGTCATTGCCCATCCCTTGAACCAGACCTCCTGCCACAAAGCATCGAAACTTGAAAGTGGCTCTGCCCAAAGGGGGGGTACAGACGGATTATGAAAATTGATTGCCCGGTATGTGAATATCTGATAGGTCCATTCGCCGCCAAGACCATCGATTTGTTTTGAGGCTGCCCATATGTCGCGAGGATAGCGCAGCGGGAGAGGTTCCATGGGGGGATCATCCCACGGGTATAGTGTCATGGGAAAGGGCGGAGTTGTCACTTTCTATGACGGCCTCTCGGTCTGCGCGTTGGAAGAGGACGGCGCATTTGGTCCGGCTCCTGTTCTATAGGCTCAGACTCCGAATCCCGTAGTACCCATGTCTGAAGAGGCTTCCCGGTTGAGGCATCATATACTGTAAGCGATTTGACTCTATGTCCGCTGTGCTTGCGCTTAAACCTTTCTTTTAGCCATCCAACAGCGGCTGTAATCATAGCTACATAGAGGCCATCGCGCAGCGCGTCCGCGCCAGGAATCCAGAAGTAGAGAACTTCGTGACCCGTAACACCAGATCCGTATTGATCTTCATAGCCAATCTCAATCGAGGCCTGTGGTTCGACCGCTTCCAGAAGTTCTGCAAGATCCTCAAGATCCTGAGGTGTCACATCGAGAGGATTGCTCGTCTCAAGTCGGGCAATGTTCGATTTCCAGGGTATGGAATCTTCCGACATGTTTAGACCTCGATTGCAGCTATGACCGCGTGCGCCTATAACGCCTGTTCGGGCTACGGGGCGGGGCGGTAGCTTCCACGATCCCGATGGTGATCAGATCGTCTAGCGCGTTGGTGACGCTGCTCCTGCTGGCTCCCGTTGCCTCTTGCAATTCTTCACGACTGGCGGAGTCAGTTTCGCCAAGTGCTTCGAGGATGCGTTCCGACAGGCCACTCCCAGCCAATGATAGGGCTTCGTCCCTGGCCGCGATCTCCGACAGGCCAGGGACTAGCCGATAAGAACCATCGTCGCGGGCCCTGCGCGGCTGGAGTAGGCCCAGGTCGCGCAGTTGGCTGAGCTGGCGGCGCGCGTCAGATGGGCCCAGGCCCATCCTGCGCAACAACGCGCTGTCGACATCGTAGCCAGCGCTGGCTAGGGCGAGGACAGAGATCTGTGCCTCCGAAAGATCTTGGCCGCGGCTGAGCCGTCTCGCCCAGGCACGTAGTTCTGAGGTGACAAGAGACGTCCGCGGAATTGTCACGCGGAATTCGTCAAGGCTGGCGGCGAACAACGGCACCAACCCGGTGTCGCGCCGGACCTGGCTGATCATCATGCTGATGCCGGAGCCGCGATTCTCGGCCACTGGGCGTCCGGTGACCGGATCACCTGCCTCCTGCAGCAGAGCGGCTAGCCGGGCGTTCCTAGATGACGAGGTTCCGCTCTGACCGAGTGTCTCAAGCCGGACGTTGCCGAACAGCCCGCCGGGGCTAGTGACGGTCAGCCGATCCGGGAAAAGCTCGACCTGGATCTGGGTGCCGCGCGCTTGCGGACTGTAATCGCGGTGCATGAGCGCGTTGACGACGGCCTCACGGATCACCTCAGGCTCGATCTCCCAGTGGTCATCGCGGCCTGCGCCGACCACCCGGCTGCTCTTGCGGAGGCTACGCTGCGCGGCCTGGATCGTGTCGGTCACCATAGTCGGGACCGTGCCGCCGACTGCGGCGCTGTCCAGGAAACGAATGCCACCAGGACCCGGTTGCCCCGCGTCCTCGTGCGGGTACACGGCCAGCGAGACCATCAGCTGCGGAAAGAACTGCTGAGGGTATACACCGACGCTGAGCAGTCCCGCCAGGGACGGCACGAGAGATCCCTCGTGCGGTACGAGAACGCCGAGGCGGGCAAGCGCGTCAGGCTCGCTGAGCCCGGAAAACGATCTCGGCGAATTCCGGCTCGCCGTCTCGATGAGACGACTCACAGCCCTCCGGTCGAGATCTTTCTCGGCCGTCGCCTGAGGTACCGGCTCTTCATCCCATCGCGGCTGTCCCGAGTTCTCCCGTAGCCGGTCGATCTCATAAGGCGTCAAACGCTGATCCCCGTCGCCCACCCGCACAAACGCGCCGTTATACAGACCCCTGGTGGTGACATAGCACGGCCGCTGCGCCGGCGGGAGCGCCTCGATCTCCGCTATTACGAGGATTGCACCCTCGAATGGCACGGGCTCGATGCTCGGTGCAAGCGCGGGAGTGAGCTGGGCGCGGGCGACCCCGGCCAGCTCGTCCCGCAGGGCTACAGGGTCGCTCACCCCCACTGCGGCGAATCCAGCTCTTTCGTCTAGCCCAAGGATGATGATCCCGCCCCTGGAGTTCGCGAACGCCAACATGGTCTCGGCAATGCTCCGCGGCAAGCCGCCAGCCGCTCTCTTAGCTTCCACGTCCTCGAACTCGACGCCGGTCTCTCGTAGCCTCGCCACTATGTCTGCCAGCTCCATACGGTCTCCGCAATCTAAGCATGCCAAACTTACCAACAGAAGCTTACCACCTTCTCTGGTAAGACTTGGTAAGCTTGGGCTCGTGTCGACGACACCTGTCAGCTACTCCCACGACACCAGCTTTCCGGACCTCTGTTCGGTTCCCAGTGACTATGCACTCTCGCCGCTCTCGCCGTCCTCGTTTGCGTCGTCTGTAATGTCCTCGGATCTGAAGACGCGGTCCATGACCGTCGCGCCGCCGCGGATGGCGGGGACGATCACGTGGCGGTAGACGGTCTCGGTGACGTGGGTGGACTTGTGGCCCACGGTGTCGCTGATCTCCTGGAGCGGGACGCCGTTGTGGCTCATGATCGAGACCGCGGTGTGCCGTCCTTCGTGGGCGTGCCAGTGGCCGATGCCCGCTCGCTTGGTCATCTTGCTGAACCGCCAGTTGAGCGCGTCGCTGGTGTACATGCGGCCGTCCTCGTGGCAGAACACGAGATTGTTGTCCTGCCAGGCGGCGCCAGCGGCTAGCCGCTCGGCCGCCTGGCGCTTCCTGTGTGCTTGGAGCGCGGCGACGGCGCGCTTGGGGAGGACGAGCGAGCGCTTCGACTTCGGCGTCTTGACGTCGCCGGTACGGCTCGCCGAGCGCCATACGTGGATGACTTCGTTGTCGAGGTCGACGTGATCCCAGGTGAGCTTGCGCAGCTCGCCGGGGCGCAGGCCGAGCGTGATCGACAGCACGAACAGCGCTTCGAGCCTGCGGTTTTCGTTCCGCGTCGGCGTCGAGTCCGAGTTGCGCGCGGCAGAAGCGGCAGGTGGTCGTCGGCTAGATCGGTGCTCGATCTCCGTGACGGGAGCACCTTGGCGCGTCCAGGTGCCGCATGCCAGCTCGCCGGTCTCGGTGGCCGCGTGGGTCGCGCGTACTGGCCTGGCTCGACCTTCACGACCTTGACGTAGCCGGTCGGCTGGCCGCTCGCAGCCTTGAGTACCTTGCTCGCCTGCTCCTCGGTCATGGCGCGCGACGGGTGGCCTGGCTGACCCTGCGGCAGGTCGACAAGCTCGGCGACGTTCCGGCCGATGAGGTCGTACTTCTGCGCTCGCCGGATCGACCTGACGAGCGTGCTCTTGATCTTCACCAGTGATGCCTTGCTGAGGTCCTTGGCGACGTCCCTGAAGAACCGGTCGGCGTCGGTGGCCTTGAAGTCCTTCAGCTTCGTCGCGCCGATCTTCGGGTAGATCCACTTCTCGGCCTGGCCGCGGTAGATGGCCATGGTGTCCGGATCGAGTGTCGAGATCGTCGAGCCAGTCGGCTACGCACTGCTTGACGGTGTAGGTCGCGGGCGTCCGGATGCCGGCGCTTGATCTCGTCGTGCAGCTTGTCGAGCTTGTCCTTGACCTCGGCCTTGGTCTTGCCGCGGACGGTGCGCCGCAGGCGCTTGCCACTGCCGTCGTAGCCGAGCGAGATCGTGCCGACGTAGCACTTGTTGATCTTGTCCCAGGAGATGCCGTCGTCGCCACGCTCACGGCGCCTCTTCGGCTCGGGTTTCTGTGGCGCTGCCATAGCGTGGCTCCTTCCGCTTGGCCTGCTGCTCCTTTCACTTTAACTCAAGACGTCCCTAGACGTCCCTACGCGGCATCGTCAAGGGACGCGATGAAGTCGGCGAGCTGCTGATCGGTGATCCGGCGCAGCTTGCCGATCTTGATGCTGCGTAGCTGGCCGGTCGCGGAGTAGGTAGTAGACCTTGTCGCGGCTGATGTACAGCATCTTCGCTACCTGCTCGACGGTGTATGCCTGCAAGGGCGATCACCTCCTTCGGTCGTGGACGGCTCCTCTCGTCGTTACGTTGAGTAGTTGTTTATGTCTTTGTCTACGAGCCCATTTATCGCCATTACGTGCAGACGCGCGCGGACGGTAGACGTAGACAATCACGGTGCGTCATCCGCCACGGCTCGCCAGCGTCCGCGGCTGACCTGGATCACGTGGCCTTGCTCGGCGAGTTCGCGCAGCCGTAGGTAGATCCACGGACGGCTCATGCCGGTCGCGTCCATGAGGTCGGGCACCGTCGTTCCCTCGTCCGGGGCGAGCGACAAGGCGGCCCACAGGATCGCCTCCGGCGTGTCGTCCGCGTCGGCTGGGCGGTTCACGACTTCGGTTGTAGACGTACCGAGCCGTCCCTCGAGCCGTTGCTGCTCCACCGCTAGCCGCGACACGTCATCGAGCGGTGGCCGGAGGTCGGCGTAGCGGTCTACTGTCTCGGCGACGGCCTGGTCGGTGACAAGGTAGGCGCGGGCTCGGCGGGGCGTGTCGTGTTCGGCGGCGGCGATTAGGAACTTACCGGGTGCGTTGAGTGTGTGGGCGTTCCAGCCTGCGGTCAGCATGCCCTGGCCGAGGATGAGGTCGACGTCCTTGCGCTCACGGACGCGGAAGCAGATCCGGACGTCCATCTGCGAGCGCACCGCGCCCTGGCCCATGGCCTTCTGCGTCGGCCGCTGGGTCGCGGCAATGAGGTTGACCGCGACGGCGCGTCCGCGTCGGGCGATGGAATCGGCGTGCCTGATGGCGTCGGGGGCGTCGTCGGCGAGTTCGGCGTACTCATCCACGATGATGATCAGCCCGGGCAGGTCCGGTGACGGCTCCCAGACTCGTAGTCCGTGCTCGGCGAGCATTGCGGCGCGGGCTTCGAGGATGGCAACCGCGTCGGCCAGCAGAACACGGGCCTCGTCTGCTGTGGTGGCGAGCCGGTCGATACACGCAGCCCATGGCCCCAGCTCCATGCCCTTCTTCAGGTCGATAGCCCAGATGACCACGTCGGCGCAGGCCACGAGGTTGCCCATCAGCACATTGAGGCCGCTGCTCTTGCCGGCGCCGGTCGCCCCGCCGAACAGGGCGTGCCGACGTAGGAATAGCACCCGGCACGGAACGGCGTCCTCGAACGGGCCGAGGTCGATGGGCTCGGTGATCGAAGCGACGAACGGGCCAGGCCATGCGATGGCGTCGGCGTGTGGGTCGACGTCGAGGACGCGCAGTTCGCAGCGGTTGGCGAGGTCGTCGGGGGTTGGGTAGACGCGGACGGCGCCCCGGAAGGTGCCGAGACCGGACTCGATGGCCGGTATCTTCGCGATCACATCGCGGATGGTCTGGCCACGCGCCAGGCGGACGCGGGCGCGCCAGCCCCATAGGTCCGCCATGGCGGACATGATCTGCGATCCGGCCAGGCCGATGGCGGTCGCGATTTCCGGCCAGGACTCAAGCTTGCGCTCGACGCGGACCCTGGCGCGGCGCCGACGGCTGGCCCACCAGGGAATCGCGCAGATCAAGGTGAGACCAGCCGCGAGAACGGGCATCGGCGGCGTGAACGGGCCGAGTGCAGTGGCCGCGGTGAGCCATCCGCCGACCACCGCGGTAACGGCACCGGCGTAGACGCGGTCGGCGGGCCGGTCCGCGATCGACCATGCCCTGCGCAGCCACGCGGGATTAGGGATGGCGAGGATGGTCGTGGTCGTCACCGTGGCGAGTGCCCACCATGGCCACCATTCGGGATGGGTGCGATGCAGCATCGCGGCTGCGACCACGACGAGCACCGCGAACGCGATCGGGGCGAGTTCGGAGCGATACCGCCAAATTGCACGGCCGATGGTCACGGCTGCCGTCTCAGGCAGCCGGTCGCCCTGGTTGAAGACCATCATCGGCTGGAAGCCGTCGCGGCGAAGACGGCGGGCGTGGCGGCGAAGCTGGGATCGCGACGGGCGGCTGGTCACGACGGGTCCCGGTGCTGGGGAGGAAGCTGGCCCTGCGCGTCGAGTTCGTCACGCAGATAGTAGAGGGCGTCGGGTTCCCCGTCCGCGTGTGCGCCGAGGGTGGCACGGGCGGCTGCGATCAGGTTGTGCAGGTCGGTAAGGGTGCGGGCAAGTCGGGCGCGGAGCCGCCCGATCTCGGTGAATAGGCGCGGGATCGTATCGAGTGCCGCGGCGAGCTTGCGCATGGCCGACGCGGCCTGGTTGTGCTGGCGGGCTACCTCCTGAAGATCAGCGTCCGGATAGTTGTTCGGTTCGGTCGTGATGATCACCTCCTCGGTTGCGGTCATCCCTGGCCCGTGAGAGCACGGATGATCGCGGTCACGGTGGTACGGATCTCGGGGGCGAGCGTGCTGGTAGCCAGGTAGAAGCCGAACAGCACGCAGGTCACGCCATGCCAGAGCTTCAGCCCGGCGTACTTATGCAGCAGCCACACCGCGACGGCGAGCACCAGCACGAGGGAGAGCGAAATAGCCAACGGTCCGTCACTCCCCCTCGTGGCTGGTCGCGTGGCCGACAGGCCAGGCGTCCCGCGTATCGGCGTCGTCGGCGGTCGGGTCCGGTCGGCGGACGTATACGCCGACCATGTGGCGGGCCAGGCTGGCTATCCGGCTCGGTGCGCGGCTGGTCAACTCGGCGGTGGATGGCTCCTGGTGGATGCCGACGACCACGACGGCGAGCAGGATCATGACCAGTACGGCGATGGCACCGAGGAGCAGGAACAGTGCGGTCAGCATCAGTTCTCCACTCCCCTGCCGATGACCTGGAGCAGCGCCATCGCGCTGGCGAAGATCCGGGTTCCTTCGTGGACCTGGAGCGCGGCCAGCCGACGGGCGGCACGGCGGCTCGTCCGCGTGGTCTTCCGCCGCCAGAACATGCGGGCATGGCACTTGCGGCACAGCCGGTCGGGCCGTTCGGCAACCGCACCGCATGGGCACTGCCGGTGCCGGTCATCGGCGAGAGCGATGATGAGACGGGGTTGGTTCATGGAAGCTCCTTCCACTCGGGCGATTCGGCCCGCCTTTGAGGCGGTGAATCTGCGGTAGTGCATGGCAGAATGCGCCGGAGTGTCAGGACGCAGTCACTACGCGGCAGGACGGCGACTGGATTTCGTGGGACGTCCCCGCTAGGGTGAAGCCGTCCTTTCACGTCCTGCGGGCTTGGGTGGAATGCCGAACGAGAGGCTGCGAGCGCTCTTGCTGGAGCAGCGGGTGACCCCCGCCAAGCTCGCCGAAGCCGTGGAAGTAGACCCCAAGACCATCGAGCGCTGGATCGTCGGTGGCCGCGTTCCTTACCGGCGTCATCGGTTCAACGTGGCTGCGTTCTTCGGCGTCGATGAGTCGTATATCTGGCCCGATGCGCTCGACCGCGACGAGATCGCCGCCGCTTCGGAGAGCGAGATCATCGCCGTCTACCCGCACCGCTGGGCTATGCCCAGGGACACATGGGGACATCTCTTCGGGCAAGCCAGGGAAGAGATCGGCATCCTCATGTACGCGGGCATCTTCATGGCCGAGGACGCCGGCCTCAAGCATCTGCTCGCCGACAAGGCCAAGTCAGGCGTCCGCGTACGCATCCTGCTCGGAGATCCCGAGAGCCCTTACGTCGCAGAGCGCGGCCAGGCCGAGGGCATCGATGACGCGATCGTGGCCAAGGTACGCAGCGCGATCGTGCTATTTAAGCCGCTGCTAGCGATTGAGAAAGTCGAGATCCGGCTGCATGGCACGATCCTGTACAACTCGATCTACCGAGCCGACGAGCAGCTCTTGGTCAACACGCACATCTACGGCATGGCAGCAAGCAATGCGCCGGTATTCCATCTGCGCAAGATACCGGGCGGCGACATGGCCAGCAGTTACCTCGAAAGCTTCGAGCGCGTCTGGGACAGCGCGACGCCATGCGAGAGGGCGTGACGGTGAGCCGCAGGATCGACTATCACGACGATCCCGACGCGCCGAAGCCCAACAGTATGGTGCCATCCGTGAATGTCGTCGTCGTCAACGACCATGGCGAGATCCTGCTCATCCGCCGTTCCGACAACGACAACTGGGCTCTCCCAGGCGGCGCGATCGATCTCGGCGAGTCTGTAGCTCAGGCCGCGATTCGTGAGACCAAGGAAGAGACCGGAATCGACTGCGAGATCACCGGGCTCGTCGGCATCTACTCCGACCCAAAGCACATCATCCTCTACACCAGCAACGGCGAAGCCCGACAGGAATTCTCCATAGTCCTAACCGCTCGCCCCTTGGGAGGACACCGCACCACGAGCGCCGAATCAACGGAGGTCAGTTGGGTCTCGCCATATGAGATCCAGCACCATCAGATGGATAGCTCGATGCGGCTCCGGATAGGGCACTACCTGGACCGGAGAGACTCACCCGTCGTTACGTAGCCGACAAAAACTAGACGCCAGGTCGTACGCCGTACGCTCGAAATGAGGCACGGCTCGGCTATGTGCGTGAACCGGGTAACGATGCTGCGAGGGCCGTACCGTTCCCTTATCTCTGTTAGCCGCTCATCGACGGAGATCATGTTCCCGCTCGGATCGGTCATCATGTCGCAATAAGCCAGCGCATCGTTGAGGACCATACTTGCAGCGGGAAACTCGCGGCGTAGCTCGTCAGCCAGGCCGCGTTCCTCGGCCTCGATGACGGCGCAGGAGTGATGCGCGACCAGGCTGCACAGGAGCGGGTCGGCGAAATGCACGTCGCGAAGGTACCGGGCGCCATCGAGCGGATGAAAGCCGGTCTCGACCAGCTCAGGCGAGTAGCCGATGTCATGCAGCCACGCCGCGGCCTCAAGCAGGTCGGTGTCATCACCGAGGATCGAGGCAAGGGTCCGGGCTCGCGCGGCGACTCCCTGGACGTGCGCCCAACGGCGGGGCAGAGGTACCTCAAGGTGCTTACGTGCGAGTTCTTCGGCCCAGTCGGCGTGATTCATGCGATCAAGGTAAGGGCCGATGTGAGGGACGTTCACGGACGCGGCGTGCCGTCTTCAGACGTCCCCGCGTGACTAGTTTGAGTAGCGCCGTCCCTCGACTCGTGCTCGCCGATCTGCCGGGCGATGCTCCCCAAGCTGCTGCCCGAGAACCAGGGGGTGCCTTTCGGAACCACGACGTGTACGTCGCCGACGATGCGGAGGTCGAACTCCTGATAGAGGGCTCGGAATATGCGGACCGTCAGCTCATCGCGCCCGCCGTGCCCGGTCACTGATCGCCAGTCGGCTCGTCGCGGACCTCATCGATGAGCTTTTGAAGCTGCTCAGGACTGTCCGCGTTGAGCAGCGGCCACGGCCGTGCGCACCAGGTCACATTGCTGTTCGTGGTGTGCGGCACGTACCAGATCTGCCAGCCCGGATTGTCTTGCTCAAGCTCGTACATACGCCCGTCAAACATCGTCAGGTAACTGGGAATGACTTCCCCTCGCGGCGTCCGCGTCGGCGTCGTATTGGCGAGCGGATGCGGGACCTACCTCGCGCGTTAGTGCGTGGCGCATTTCACCAGGGTCGCTGGTGATGATGGCGTAGGTTCCCGCACGATCAGCACCCTCACGGCAGACGGCAACCAGCGAGATGCCGTTCCACGTCCGTTGCGTCCCGAACTCGTAGCCAGGAAAGTCAGCGGCGAGCCGCGGCAGTAGGTTACGGAGCCCACACGGTACAAGCTCACGGCCGAGCGCATCCAGAGCCCTAGCGGGCCATCCGGCGGTCATGACGGGTCTCCCTCTCCCGATGCGTCACTGGCCGAGAGTCGCTCGGCGACGCCTGGATGTTGGTCCGTGATCAGCCTCGCGCCGAGCGCGGAACTTCTAAACAACGCCTGGGGACTTCTAGGGACGTCTTCTGGTAGCCTCGGGTTGTCCTCGCGTTACGGGAGGCAGGAGAGTTGAACGAGCCGCTACGGCGAGCCCTTCTACGAGCGCGGTTGCGTGAAGAGGACGTCGCCGCCCGCCTGGGCGTCGACCCCAAGACCGTCCGGCGCTGGCTGACCGGCCGGGTCCCTTACGCGAACAACCGTGCGGCGCTGGCTCACCTCGTTGGCGCCGACGAGGCCGAGCTCTGGCCCGACGCGGGAGGCCCGCTGACCTCGCGACCGCGGCCCGAAGAGCTAGGAACGATCTACTCTCGCCGTTCGTCGGTTCCCCGCGATGTGTGGACGCGCTTCTTCGCATCCGCCGAGCACGATATCGGCATCCTCGCCTACAGCGCCCTGTTCCTCGCCGAAGATGCAGGCATCCTGCGCATCCTTGCCAACAAGGGGCATGGCGGCGTCATTGTCGGGATCGCGCTCGGAGATCCGGACTGCGCGACCATCGCTGAACGCGGCGAGGAGGAAGGCCTGGACGACGCGATGCCCGCGAAGATCCATAGCGCGCTCTGGCTGTACCGCGTCCTTCACATGGTCGAAAATGTCGAGATCCGCCTACATCAGACCGTTTTGTACAACTCGATCTACCGGGCCGACGATCAGCTTCTCGTAAACCAGTACGCCTATGGCGTACCCGCTCCTCACACTCCTACCTTCAACCTGCGCAAGCTCAAAGGGGATAATATGTTCAGTGGTTACCTCAACAGCTTCGAGCAAATCTGGTCAGTCGCCACGTTGCTGGAGTAGTGCCGGAAGGACATCCGTGTCAAACAGGTTGTTGATCTTTCCGCCGTTCGATCGCGCGCCAGGCTCCTGAGGTCCAGATGGTGCAACTGATCGAAGACTAGACATAGCTATTGATTTTGAGTAGATGCCGGACCAACCTGGCGCGACCGTATGGAATCGCGCGCTAGCCCGTTAACAGATATGTGGTCTTCTAATCCATGTTTACGTCGTCTTTTTCCCGAAACGCACGATCTCACCAAGATCATGAACTATGAATATACGAAGAGCCCGAGATGCAGACTTACTGCATCTTGGTCAGCTTCACAGGCCTAATTCGTTACGGATTCGTGGTCTAACCGTTACTCCTTGAGCGTGACTGTCGGTCCACGTCGTTCTCTTTGCGCCAACCTATCAGCATCGTCTGGCGACCCTCCGTGTTCAACGCGGGCGTCGCCCTCCTCGTCGGGTGCAGCGCGGTAGAAGGGTGAGCAGTCATACGTTCGCCAGTGATCAGCCCCGACTCGCTGATGTGTGATGTCATATGCGAACCATCGCTCACCTGGTCATCCAGCTACTGTCGAACTTGACTCCCCAAGGCGGCCAGCCTCAGGATCAAGATGAAGCACCTCGTCCTGCATGGCCCATACCGACAGGACTACTCTTACGGCATACCGACGGGAGTCTGATGGTCAACATCTTCTTCGCCTACCCGGCGAGGCCTGAGGCCACGGCCGAGACAGTTGCGCTTGCGGCCGTCGGACTTAGCAGCCGTCCTAACGTCTCTGTTGTCACGTGGCAAGGCGGCCTGGAGATAGCAGGCCGCCTAGTGCTTCGGCAGATCACGGAGGCTATCGATCACGCTGATCTCGTCTGTTGTGAATTGGGAACGCTTAACCCCAACGTCCTGTTCGAGCTGGGTTATGGTATAGCAAGGCAAAAAGCAGCTTGGGTTCTCCTTGACACAACGGATACAGAAGCTCAACGCAAATGGAACCAATTTGGTCTTCTTGGGAGCATTGGCTATGTGGGGTATACACACTCTGGCGATATCCAAAGTCGCATACTTAGCGGTCTATCGGAACTGCACCCTCTTTGGGATGATCTAGCACACCCGACTCTTCCCATACAGAACCCTCGAATGATTTTCTACATGCCGCTAAATCATGCTACCGATGCGAGCCGAACGTTGACACGTCGTCTTGATGCAGTGGCGCGGAAGAACTGGCATATCAATACTGCGGACTCCTCAGAAATCGGCGCCGCCCCTGTCTCGTGGTACTTGCCGAATATCTGGGCTGCTAGCGCTGCAGTTATCCATTTCTCAGCTCCAAGACGTGCTAATTCGAATATTCACAACGCTCGGGCCGCTCTTATCGCCGGGATCGCCTACGGTCTTGGCAAGCAACTCCTCATGGTTGCTGAAGAACAATATGAGTCACCCTTTGATTATCAAGATATTCTTAAAATTCATTCATCAAGTAAGCAACTGGGCCAGATCTTTGACGCCTGGTTCGCAAGCCTTAGCCCTGTGGTCCCACCATCAAGCATACATGAAAGGCGACAACTTCAAACAGCTCTCCAACAGCTCAATTTCTATGAATACGTAGCTGAACAAGAAGCCGATACGCTTGACGAATATTTTGTATCTACCGGCGAGTACGAATCCGTTCTCTCCAGTCGGTCAGTTCTTTTTGTTGGGCGTAAGGGTGTCGGGAAAACTGCCAACATGCTTCAAGCCGCACGGACGCTAGGGGAAGATCGACGAAATCTAGTGTGCGTAATTAAGCCGGTCGATTACGAGCTCACCGGCCTTCTCGATGTACTGCGTCGATATCGGGGAAAGGAAAGTCGAAATTACCTCATCGAAAATATGTGGAAGCTTCTAATCTACAGCGAAATCGCCAAAGCTCTCATTGAGAGCGCGGAGGCACGTCCAGCTGGAATCGGACCCAAAGGAGCACTAAGAGAACTCCGAGATTTTGTAAATCAGCGCATTCCTAACGTTAGAGAAGATTTCGCCCTTCGGTTGGAACAAATTGTCGAACAGCTTCTTGAAGGTACTACACCAGATGCTCAAGGCATTGCCGTGTCACGTGACAACATAGGTGCTGCCTTGGGCGGGGTTTTCATGCGGGATTTGCGGAGGAAACTTGAAGCTGCGCTTTCTAATTATCAACGTGTAGCTATCTTGATTGACAATCTCGACAAAGCATGGGATAGGCACGCAGATCTTGATGACCTTTCTCAACTACTCCTAGGGCTACTCACAGCAGTGGGCCGCGTAGCTAGAGAATTCCGCACAGAAACCGGCCGACAGGATGATCTAACCTTCTCGCTAGCAGTATTTCTGCGTGATGATATTTATCAACATTTGATTCGAGTTGCACGTGAACCCGATAAAATTAAGGCTGCATCAATTACCTGGGACGACCAAAATCTCTTGTTCCGGATTGTTGATGAGCGGTTTGTCATAAGCCGCGGCTCCAGTCCTGAGGAACTCTGGAATAGATTTATCTGCCCTGCAATAGATGATATCCCTACACGTGATTATCTGTTTGCTCGCGTATTGCCCCGTCCCCGCGATCTGCTTTTCTTGGTTAATAGTGCCATGTCTAACGCTGTCAATTCGGGGCATGAGCAAGTTCTCGAACAAGACATAAAGAGCGCGGAACGAACGTACTCTAGGTTTGCGTTCGAGGCCGCACTGGTTACTAACAGCATTACGACTGATAAACTTGAGGAATTGCTTTACGAATTCGTCGGCTCATCGGCACTTATCACCGAGGATGATATTAAGTCGGCGATAGCAAGAGCCGGTATTTCACCAGAAATGCAAGCTGATGTGACTGCTCATCTGCTGGCCCTTCAGTTTATTGGTCGACAGATCGGAGATGAACGGTTTAGCTACGAATCGGAAGGGCCTGGTGCAAAGGTAATTGACGTTTTGGCTCGTAAGACGGCGGAGGCGCATGGTGGACTCAGGCGATATCGAGTGCATCCAGCATTCTGCCCTTTCCTAGAGATAGTCGAAGATGGCGTATAGCTAACCTCCCATAACGACCGAGTTCAACCTCTGTGCGCCTCTCGTTCACACCGATGAGGTCGCCGATTTACTCCACGCAGTGACCGACACTCTAGGCGTGGAAAGTCAGTGCCTAACCAAGTGCCAACGACCCCAGCCGGGGTCAGATGCAGGCCGACGCAGTGCGACGGCACCACCGACTTGACCTGCTGTAACGCGACCTCCCGCTACCTCACCAGACGAAACCGTCAGGCATGGCATGCAAGAGATCAGGGAACATGAAGTCGTCGTTGATGCGGATCGCCATAAGGAACCTCTCCTCTCACGGAGAGGTACAGAGAGCCAGTGACTAACCAAGTGACAACGACGCCAGGCATCGCCTGTCACAGCACGACTCATCACCACGGCACTCCCCCGTCTAGCTGCGGTAACGCGACGCTAGGCGACAGCGTCAGACGGAATCGCCATCCCTGACACGGAAGAGGTCACTGGTTCAAATCCAGTACGGCCCACCAGGTAAGAGAGAGAAATCGAATACCCCGAACAGGCTGTGGGAGCGCTGCTGGGGGGTGAGCTCCCCTGGATCGTTGACCGGGGATTCCGGGCAGGTCGGTGGTGGTAGGCGATCAGGGAGCGCTGACCGGGGCGCCGATCTGCCAGTATTTCTGCCTCGGCGCGCACCTGGCTCGGCGCGCGGATGCGCGCGCTGTTCGCCGAGGTGCTGTCCAGGATCTCGGAGATCGCCTATGCGGGCGAGCCGACGTACCTGCGGTCCGACTTCCAGCGCGGCATTAAATCGCTACTGTCGCGTGGACCCTGGGTTTACCGTCGGGCGCATGACTACGCTAAACAACCGGCCGAACGCCGCGCTGCTCATCATCGACGTGCAGAAGGGCGGGATGGACCGGGTGCACAACCGGGACGGCGTGATCTCGAACATCGGCACGCTGGTCGACAAGGCGCGGGCGGAGGACGTACCCGTGATCTGGGTGCAGGGATCGCCGAAGTGCTCCAGCACGTAGCCGCGCAGGTCATCCCGGACCCCGGCCTCATCCCACGCCGCGGCCGACAGCAGCCGCTGCATCCCCCGCGGCCCGGCCTCCCCGGCGTGCTCGCGATCGACCAGCAGTTCACCCGCGGCAGCCCGCCAGCAGGCCCCGCACGAACCCCGCCATCCGCCGCCGCGGCTCGACCCGCGCGAACCGCTCGCCCACCACCTGCAGCATCAGCTCATCGAACTCCCGCCGCCAGTGATCCAGGTCTACGCTGAGGCCAGCGGCCATCGCACGGTCTTCTGTTGTCCACATACCTTCGGATCATCGGGCGGTGGCCGCATCACGTCCACGGCACTCACTCACATGATTACGAAGTGTCGCTGGAGGATTAAGGGTCACGCCGGTTCGTTAATGTGCCTCGAAGGGATCTCAGGCTCTGCCGTCGGAGCCGCCGCTCGCCGACAACGGTCGGCTTTGCGAGCCCTGGACGCCGGACTTGGTCATCGAGGTAGGGGCGGTCCGCGGGGCGCGGGCCGGGATGAGACGGACCCCCATGCGGCGGATCAGAAGCCGCAGCAACAGCACGGTGCAGACAGCGAGCACGCACGGGAGGACGACGGCCAGAATGGTAAAGGTCAGCGTGCCGTGAAGATCGGTGATGATCGAGAAGTTCATCCCGAAGAAGCCCGTGAGAACGGTGAGCGGAAGAAACACCGCCGCCACGATCGTGAGCCAGTTGATCACCTGACCCTGGCGCTCCGAATTGGCCGAACTGAGAGCCGCCATTACATCTCGCGTCTCGTCGCGACAGTCGTTTGCAGCGTCGAACAGGGCCACCACGTGGCTCCGGTGGGACTCGAAGTACTGCTGGCTGCCGGTCTGCATCGCGGGGAGCCGGTCGACATCGCCCAGGATGCTGACGAGATCTCGCCGGTAGGGTCCCAGTGCCCTGATGATCGGCGTGAGGACCTGGCGAACCTCGAGGACCTGATGAAGGTAGCCAGGCATGGGCGGTCCCACGAGGACCGCCGCCTCGACCTTGTCGAGCTGGGCGTCCAGACGAGGGAGGACCGACTCGAACGTGTTGACCAGCGCATCGAGCACAATGAACAAGACGAGCGGACCATCGTCCTGCTCGCCGTCGCGGAGCCGCTCATAGCGGTGCCGGGCGTCCGCCAGCCCTCGGCACGGCCGGTCGTGGGCGGTCACCAGGAACGACTTGGTGAATACGCCGCGGATCTGTGTCAGCTGGCTGTCATCGCGCACGCCGTAACTGACCCAGCGGAAACCATCGCGGGTCTGGGTGAAACTCGACCGTTGGTCGCCATCCACCAGATGATGCTGCACGGCATCGGCGTGCAACCCGAGAGCCGCCGAGAATTCAACGATCCGCTCCGGGGGGACACCGGAGAGGTCAAGCCAGAAGAACGAGCCAGCTCTTCGGAGCCGTTCGGCGTACTCGGCGTCGATGTCGGAGTCCACGCCGTCTGATTCGACCAGCAGAGCCCTCCCGGGCCGTGCATCAGGCATAGTCACCCCTCCGCTCGACGCGTCCGGTACGCCGCCCTCACGCCGCCAGCTGGCTAGGCGGTGCGAGATGACGCGGGTTCATCCCGATGCGTTCGCCCCCTGCTGGCAGCCGCAGTCGGGTGCGTGCTCTAGTGCAACGAAACGGCGCTTCTTTCGCCCTATTCCCGGTGATCACCACCTCCAAGCACCGCGCCGGCCAGACTCGCTCGTGGAACCCGCGTCCCTAGCGGCGGAGGGCCTTTGCCGCGCCCGGGCGGTGCCTGGCGGATCTGCTCAGCGGCTTCAGTGTCACCGAACAGCAGTCCTCGCCCGTCATCGTGTCCTGCTTCGCGGACGGGTAAGCCAGCCCGTCGACGGTGAACTCCGCGGGCTCAGGCACCCTTGCCGACACCGCCGATCTTCAGTGGCCGGTACCCCAGAACAGTAGGTACCTAGACTGCCCTCCAGCGCGAAGCCCGCCAAGCAGCTCACCCGAACGCTACGGACATCAGACGTCACCGTCGTGGCGCATTAGTCCGGGTTCGCCCCTGGCGCCAGAGTGCCCCAGGCGGCTGACGACTCCATACAATTTCACTTTCGTAGCTGCGATGATAAATTATCCGTCGGCCGGGCGCGGAGCGTGGTGGAGCCTTCGGTGGGGAAGCGCACAGGTCCGCATAATTGGCGTGCTTGGCGGCGCTGAGAGATGACCGAGAAAGTCGCGTGGATCAGTGGATGCTGGTGTTCCTCGCGCTCTTCTCCGGGCTGGTCGCCACCATCTGGCGCACGGCCAGGCTGTTCCTGCCGGGCACCGCGGCGGTAGGTATCGGGGTAGCGCTGTCTCTGCTGTTGCAGCTGAACACCGAAGCCCTGGACCTGGCCGTGGTCGAGCTTGTCCCGCGCGACGGCGGCCGGGACAAGGAGCTCCCGGCCTAGCGGCTCTGCCGCATCGGCGCCATCGACGGGCGCGTGCGTGCGTTCAGAGCGACCCCGCTCGTCGGCGAATCGACCCACACGGCGAACCTCGACGCCGAGGCATGGCTGGTCGGGCGGCACAGCAGATAAACGTGCCGCACAGGTCACCGCCGCTCCCCAGTCACACCGGCGCGGCGGGCGGCATCGGCTCCGGCTCGGTGCCGGGCATCCGCGCACGGCGGATGAGCCGGCGCGTCGGCATCTCGGGCAGGCCAGCTGGGTAATCGCCGCTCGCGGCCGGGACGAGCAGCGCCCCGTAGCGCCGGGCCAGCGGCTCTGCGCTGGCCCCGTGAGCAATCACGCTGAGCAGCACCGTGACAGCGATGACGGCTACCGCGGGGCTGGCCACCTTCTCGCCGAGATCCTCAAGCGCCAGCAGCGCGAAGACGACCGACGCCAGGCCCCGGGGACCGAACCAGCCCACGAACGCGGCGGTTGCCCGGCCGAGCCTCGCACCGGCCAGCGCAAGAGCCACCGGGGCCATCCTGATGACGGTGAGGCTGAGCACGGCATACACCACCAGCTGCCAGGTCAGGCCCTCAAACGCCGGGACGACGGCAACAGCGCCGAACGCGAGCCACACCAGCAGTGACACCAGCGCGCCGGTCTCCTCGACGAACGGCACCAGCCGCTCGCCGCGCCGCCCCGCCGTGGCGCCGAACGCCAGGCCGCCCGCGAACGCGGCGATGAAACCGTTGCCGTGCAGCGCTACTGCAGAGGCATACGCGCACAACGCCAGGCCCAGCACAGCAGCGCCAGCGAAGCCCTCAGCGACCCACTGCCGGCGGCGCGCCAGCTTGACCAGCCAACCGCCCGCGCCGCCGACCACCGCGCCCATGGCCAGGCCAAGCGCGAGCTCCGCGACGGCTGCGACCGGGCCGGTCCCTGACTCATGCGCGGCGGTGCCCGCGCCCGCCAGCGCGATGAGCACGAATGGCGTGGCGATCCCGTCGTTGAGCCCGCTCTCCACGTTGATCAGCCGCCGGATCCTGGGCGGGACCGCCGGATTGAGCATCACGCCGGCGCCGAGGGCGGCGTCCGTCGGTGCCAAGGCGGCGCCTACCAGCAAGGCCAGCCAGATGTTCATCCCCCCGAACAGGGCAAGCGCCAGCAGCGTTCCCAGACCGATCGTCAGCGGCAGCCCGACCCCCAGCAGCCGCAGACACAAACCAAGGTCGGCTCGCAGGTCCCGCAAGCCGACCCGGGACGCGTCCGAGAACAGCACCAGGACCAGCGTAACCTCCGCCAGCACCTTGACCGTCTCGTGCGAGGGTGCGACCGCCAGTACTGCCAGCGGGCCATGGGTCAGCACCAGTCCGGCAAGGACAAACGTGATCGGTGCCGTCACGTCGAACCGCTCCAGCCGGGCCGACAGCGTGCCCCAGGCGAACACCAGCGCAGCCACGATGGACAGGTCGGAAGCGCTCATCTTCTCATCCGGGGTATCCCGCTGCTAGGGGGCAGCCTCGATCACCAGGCACAACCATCTCCGAGGGAATGTCGCCAGTCCTCGCGGAGCTCGTCATCATGGTTCCTACGGTGTCGGCAGCCTCTGCCTCGGCGCTAGAGTCGCGAGTCAACTGTCCCCACCGACATGACAGCTCATTCGGAACAGATTGGCTGCGTCCGTGCCGCGAAGCGGTGCCGCCGCGTCCTTCCCGCCGGTGACGGCTGCGCAGGCGCCAGCGGTCAGTCCGTCGAGGGCAGAGGTGTCGAGCATGAACCGCGCCACCTCCGGCTGCTGCTGCTCCAGGATCTCGGAGAGGAAGTATCAAGTTCGAAGCTCGGGCCGACCCGGATGACCGGGATGGACACGCCTGCCCCGGCGATGGCGGACCCGACCCGGACGGCATCCGGGACGCGCCGGGGTCCTGCGGGCCGAGGGAGGATGGCATCGCGCAGCCACTGCGCCGCCCGGGGTCGGCGCTGGCCGCATCCTGGCAGGCTGGCGCGGCCATGTGATTCCTCCTCGCCCGCAGGTGCGCCTTCCTCCGGGCCGGGAAGCTGTCGCCGGACGGCTGCCGGCTCATGCGGGATCACCTCCGGCCGCATGATGCCAGATCACCGGGAAGTTGAGGGCCGCGAGTTCCTCGGCGCGGTGCAGCCGCCAGGTGATCGAGGACCAGCGCTGCGGCGGCGCGGCGGTCAGCAGGCCGGTGAGCAGGGCCCGTGCCCGTAGGAGCACCATGGGAGACCGGGAACCGGACTCGATGAGATCATCGAGGGCGATCTGCAGGTAGTCATCCCAGGACGGGAGCGCCAGCACTACCCGAAGTGTCCCATCGCTGCCGGCTATCTCGGCCACGTCCAGGTCCCGTGTGACCAGGGGCCCCAGCAGGCTCTGGATCGTGTCCAGTACCTGTACGGCGGTGGCCGGATCGTTGACCGCAGGCGACAGCGCCCGCATTCCGATGTCGGCCAGCAGCCGGAACGCGAACAGCGGGTCCTGGTGGAAGGTGCGCTCTGGCCCGGTCACCAGCCCGCCGAGGACCGCAGCGTCGCTGGCATCGCCGCCGTGCAGGTCGGCGACCACGGCGCCTTCCTGGAGGGTGTCGCCGATGCGGGCGCGGAGCACGATGACCGCGCCGTCGGCGGCATCGAGCAGTTGGCGCTGGTCGAGCTGCTGCAAGATGGCCTGCCGGTGCGGCCAGGTGACGGCGCGGCGCAGCGGCGGCAGCACGGCGGGATTCCGGTCGGCCGGTGCCGGGCCGCAGGTACAGCTCGTCGAGGATCCCGCGGCCCTGGGCGGCGATGGCCGACAGGGTCGGCGCCAGCTGGATGGAGGCGAAGGCCTTCACCTGCAGGGTCCGGATCAGGGCGAGTGCGGCGAGCACGCCCGCCACCTCCGTGGCCGGCACGAACACCGACACCTGCGGATGGTCGCCGATGACCAGGGCCGCGGTGACCGAGAACACGAAGACGCCGACGGCCAGCCCGAATGTCCGCCACACGATCGGGTCGTCGCGGAACAGGGTCAGCCGGGGTGACAGGCTGGAGAAGGCCCACTGCACGACCAGGAACAGCAGCGAGAAGATGATGCTGACCAGCCCCAGGACGCCGAAGCCGACTCCGACCAGCGTCTCGGTCACCCGGGTGCTGGCCACGGTCGGCGCGGCGGTGATCCGCGGCAGCAGCAGCCCGAGTCCCAGCCCCGCCACCGCAAACAGCAGCTGCACCAGGCCTGCCCGCAGCCGGCGCCGGGGCCGTTCGAACCGCCCGGGCCGGCGGGCGGCAGGCCCCGGCGTCACCGCGCGCGAGCCGTTTCCCGCCGCAACCCTGCCAGGCAGTATCTCTTCCGCGCTGTTTCCGGTCTGTCATCCCCCAGTCGCGGGAGCCGCGCGGTGCGGGCGCGATTAACCAGGGGTCGGCGTCGGCGTACTGGGCCCGGTACAGCGGCCATGCCGCGATGGCCACGTGGCCGCGGGGGTCTCGCGGCGGTCCGGGATGACGAGCTTGTCTTGGACATGCTGCGCACGCTCCCGGTTCTCCCGACCTTGCACCAGAGGTTAAGGACGCCTGCGCCGGCCCGGCATCACCCTCCGTGGGTGAGGCCGGGACGGCCACGGCCCAGGATCGTTGGTGGATCGGCCGCGAGAGGCAGCCCTTGCCTCACAGGGGAGGAGCAGACATGGGCGGGCGCGGGCCACGCCGCTCACCGACTGCGGCGCGTCAGAGAGCTGGCGGCTGGGGACGCTGCGGCCGTCTGATGCAGGGCGACCGGAAGGGACACGGCCGAAATACGTGATCCGCTCGCCTTCGGCCGCGGTCGGCCGCTGGCTGGGCTCGGTCAGGCCGGAGCGGCGGCACCTGTGCGGCGGGGGCTGATGGGCTAGCCTGATGGGTGTATCGGACCGGAGCGGACAATGACGCTTGCAATTCCGCGGGCAGAGGTCCCCGCGGTCTTCGAGGGCAGCACATGCCCGGCTGTGCCGCAACGGTGGTGGCCTGGCAGGGGGGGCGGCGGACGGGTGAATGCCAACGCATTCAGCCGGGCCATTGAGGGCGTAGAGATCAGTTACGCACGCGATGGCCGTCAGTCTGAGCTCACGATCACGCATGCGCCGCACCCATGAGTTCGTACGAGTACATCGTCCTTTTCGCGCTCGTCGTGACTATGGGAGTCGGCCTGCCAGTCCTGGGCGATGCGTCGCTGATCGCGGCGGGCACGCTGGCCGGGGAAGGCCGGCTCAACGTGGGCGTCGTGCTCGCAACGGCTACGGTCGCCTGGATGCTCGGCTCGCTCGTCGGATATGAGCTCGGTGTCTGCAGGGGACGCTCGCTGCTCGAACACCCGGGACGACTCGAGAAAATGCGCCTGAAGTTGTTGGCCAAAGGCGACCATGCCTTCGCTCATAATAACTTCGCGGCGGCCGTGACGATGCCGGCTTTTGTATCTGGAATTTTCCGGGTGCGTTTCTATGTGTTTGTGCTGGGAGCGCTCGTCGCCGGTGTCGGCTTTATCGGAATGTACGTCGGGCTTTCGTACTTCCTTGGCGCAGAGATCGCGAAGCGCATCGGGGATGCTGGCACGAAGGCGGTGCTCGGTGTACTTGTGATCGTCGCCATTGGGCTGAGTATCAAGGCCGGGGTGTCGAAGTGGCGCGCTACCCGGCAAAAACGATCGAGTGGGCAGGAAGCTCCCTAGGGGTCATGACGACAATCGATAACTGGTGGTCACGGAGCATTTCCTGGCCACTTGGGCCCGCACTGTTGCTGACCGGAGCCGACCCGGTGTGACGCTGTCAGACGTAACCGCCAGACATGGCATGCAAGAGATCATGGAACGTGACGTCGTTGGCGACACCGACGACCCTTCAGAGACGTCTCCTCTCGCGAGGAGGTTGGAGCCAGTGACTAACGAAGTGACAACGGCGCCAGTCATGACCAGTCAGAGAACGACGCGCCACTACGGCACTCCCACGTCTAGCTGCGGTAACGCGACGATGGGCGACCGTGAAAGACGGAATCGGCATACCTGACACGGAAGAGGTCACTGGTTCAAATCCAGTACGGCCCACGCCATTTTTCGAAAACCTGTCTAGTAGCGGAAACCTGGATGGGAGCCAGCGACCTGCCGTTTTGGCGCTTCGTTGCTGGTCAGAGCACCTCACATTGCGGCCTGAATGGGAGATTCTCTCCGGCTTGACATCCTCAGCGGAGCACCTATCGAGCTACCGAAGCGGTCATCCGGCCGCGGTTCATGTCACGGAGAGGATGGGTCTGCGCGCCTCTCATCGCGCCGAATCGGAATGCCTGACCTCATGCGGGATCCGCGCCGGTCACGCGCATAACGCACAGATAGCTGACCGCATCATCGCTTCGGCGAGCGTGCAGCTCGGCGGTGGTCATCTGGGAGTTCGCGCTGGGGCGGGCTCAACATGCCGGAGCGGCGGCTTCCTCGCGCCTACGATGGGTTGTCATGCCGGCGAACCGGATGAACCGTGACCAGTTCTACGCCGCGATGGCGCCGAATGACGACGCGCGCCTCCGCAAGATCTTGTGGACTCTGTACTGGCGAGGGAACGCCCAGCTTCGCGAGCGCATCGAGGACGAGCTGCGCTCGCCGGAACAGCCGAAGGTGAAGCCGAAGAAAGAACTGCCGGACCCGGACACCGTGCTGGACGAGGTGACGACGTTCGTCAAGCTGGCGAAGGACGGTGCCTACATGGCCGGGGACCGCCGGGTGCACCACACCGAGCGGTCCAAGTGGCGGCTCACGTTCCGTCGGCTGGCGGGCGACGCGCTGGCGGCGCTCCAGGCCGACGATGCCGGGCCAGCGCAGCAGGCCGTCGCGGAGATGGTTGACCTTGCCTGCGACATGAAGAGTTATGACTACTTCCACTCCGATGACCCGGTGGAGGCCGCCAAGTTCGTGGTTTCAGATGCCGTCGCCATGCTGTGGGAGTCGGTGCTCCGTCATGACGGCTTCGCGGCCTTCGCCCGGCGCGTGCCGGAGCAGCTCATCCGCTGGGAGGCGGACTACGGCTGGACTCGACGGGGTTACGGTCAGGTGCCGGAAAAGGAGACGGCCCTGGCCGTTCCGCTCGCCCGGCTGCTCACCACGCCGGACATGTGGCGGACGTTCGCCGAGTCCTACCTGGACGCGCTGGACGCGGCCGGACGGGCGGACCCGAGGCGACCGCGCACCGTGTACGGAAGTTTCGACGAGACTCGCTACCGGCGCCACGAGCGCACCAAGGACCTCGCAGCTTGGCACGAGATGCTCCTGGACCGGTTCGCGGGAACCCCCGAGGATGAGCTGCTGGACCGGCTCGCCGCGAGCCCGGCGCTTGCCGGGCCAGAGCTCACCTTCCTGCGCGCGAGGATCGCGGAGCGCCGCGGTGACGTCACCCAGGCCGCCACGCTGGTCACCGAGTGCCTGAAGGAACTGCCCGGTCATCAGGGGTACCTGGACTTCGCCGTGGAAGTCGGCGCGGAACTGCCTCCGCGCGCCCGCGAGCTGCTATCCGAGCGCGCCCGGATCTTGAGTGATGCCCCTTAACGCGGCCCGAGCCGCGGGCAGCGCGCACATATATACCCTGACCCAGACGGCCAGCCTCCTGACCGGCATCGAGCTGACATCCGCTCATTAGGTACTTGCGCACCCGTCGCCCCACGTGGCGCTCGGTCCCTGCGTCGTTTGCTGTAATCGAGCGTCTCGGGCTGACGGGCGCTCAGGCTAGAGCGCGGCCGATGAGGTGCCGATTCTTGTCCACGGACCCGGGCAGCACGGTGAAGTGCACCTGCCCGTCGTCATCGACGGTCACCACCCGGACGACGGCCTGGGCCTGGCGGTTGCCGGCGACCAGCATTACCCCTGGGCGGATCCGGCCTGGATCGCGGGCCTCGCTCAGCGTGGACCAGCCGAGTCCCTCATCGTCTTCGTCGTTGAGGTCGGCTGCCAGGTCGATGCGCGGTTCCATCAGGTCTCCTCCACTACCCAGGTTACGCGTCGTAGTAGGCGTTCGGCATGACGTGATGCGGGCAGCTGACCAGCCGCTGCACACCGTCCTCCAGGTCATCGAAGCTCACGGTGTAGTGACGCGGATTGCGGCCGGTCGGCTCCAGCCGCATCCCCGCGGCGAGAACGTCCCTGACCTTCAGCAGGCTCAGTCGATCGAAGCGCACCAGCGGTACCTGCTGAGCGAGCTCATCGACGGTGACGCCGCGGACAGCGAAGACCGAGATCCCGTAGACGCCATAGATGCTGTAGTAGCGGGCCGCATCCGCGCACAGGATTTCCGGGTCCAGGTCACCGCCGCGTGCCAGCACGATGTCGCCGTTCTCCAGGACATCGCCGTCTCGCAGCCGCCGCAGCTTCATGGCTGGATTATGACCGGCACCAGTGACAGAACCGCGCCGTCAGGAGCTGCCGATCGCAGATCCGGCACAAGCGCTGGGAGCCAGAAATGGGAGCCAACGTGTTCAGCCGCCCTCAGACGCAGCACGACGCAATCAGATTCTTCTCGCAGCTCAGGCGCTTGCAGTTCGACTCAGTCCGACGGTGGCAGACGCCCGGGACCGTTCTGGATTTCCCTGACACGGAAGAGGTCACAAGTTCAAATCTTGTACGGCCCACCAGGTAAGAGAAATAAATCGAACACCCCGAACAGGCCTTGGGGGCCATTCCGGGGGCCAACTGTCCCGCGCTTAGCGGTTGCTTGCGATACCCGCGGACGGAACTTTGGTCGTCTTCGCGATGGCCAAGGCATCTGCGCCGGAGCTGGGTCCTCAGGAATGCGTGGCCATGTACTCGATGACTGCGTCGGCGTCGCGGCTCGTGGCGTACAGGTCGGAGTCGGGGTCGTCCTGAGAGACGCGCCACAGCCCGTGTCGCTTGTCCCAGTAGGCCGTCCAGGACAGGTGCTCATGCTCGGCAAGGAACGCGGCGATCTTCGCGGCGGCGTAGGGGGTGGGAAGGTTGGTCATGCGATCCTGCCAGGGGTGGAGGGGCAGCGGCATGTGCTCTTCACGATAGTCGCTCTAGAACGTCCTAGGAAGTCTTAGGACGTAGGCAAGTGTCTTCGCAGGTCATAGGGCTTCTAGCATGATCGTCATGGCGCTGGAGGACCGGGCCGCCCGGATCAGGCATGACTCGGCCACGCCCGTGACAGTCCAGGTCGCCGCCGACATCCAAGCCGACATCGACGCGGGCAGGCTCGCGCCCGACACCCGGCTCCCCAGCGAGGCAGAACTGGCCGAACAGTACGGAGTGGCCCGCGTCACCGTGCGCCGGGCCATCGCGCTGCTGCGCGACCGCGGCAAGGTCGTCACCGTACACGGCCGGGGTAGCTACGTAACCCCGCAGTCCCGCAGCTGATGCCGCCCCCTCTCGGGTACAGGGTCCAGGGTGCACACGGGAGGCTGTCAGTCTGCGGCCTCCCAGTCGGCATCGCGGTCCGCGGCACGTTCGAGGACTTGCGGGGATGGCCGGATTTCCGGTTTGGGCGGCTGCAGGATCGCGTCTATGGCGAGCCGTGGCCAGGGCGGGAAAGCCTGGCCGAGGTCGCCGTAATCGGGGTCCTGGGAGGGGATGGACAGGTTCTGCAGGTTCGCGAGCCGGTCGGCGAACGTGCGGTGCGCGGTGGCCAGGTCCTTGATCGACTGGCCCATCTCGGCGGGCGGCTCCCCCACGGGCAGGGTGAGCTCGGCGCGTTGGCTGTCGGTGGCGGGTTCGGGTTCAGCGGAGCGGAGCGGGGGGTAGTGCTCGGCCGGGTGGCGGCGGCGGAGTTCGGCGTCGGCGGCGACGGCCAGGTGGCGCTGGGCGCGGGTGGCGGAGTCCCAGTCGGCGCGGTCGGCCATGGCGGCGGCGAAGACGGGATCAGCCGACCAATGGGCCATCGGAATCTACCTGGCCAGCAGCGACCAGTACACCGAAGCCGAGCTGCCCACTTCCTTCGCGCCCAAGACCGGCACCCCCGAAGAAGGAGTCGATGACACCTTCATCCTCTATGCAGGCCCCAAAACCGGCCACTGACGGCGCTCAGCCCGCACCTACGCTCACGTGAGCACGCTGCCGACAAACTGGCCAGATTCGGCTAACCTCGATTCCCGGGAGTCCCGACTGAACCGGCGCCCGTGCGTTCTTCGCGCTACTGAGCAGGGCAGATGCCGTAACCTCAATGAGCCTTCTGGAACAGGCGCCAGCGAGGATCCTAGGGCGAAACGGGACAGTGGTGGCGGTGCGATCCTCGTCACCTGGGAACTTCTCGCAGGGTCTGGCTGGTTCAGCATGCTCCCCTGATTGAAGTCCGCTTACGGGCTGATGGGCAGCTGCTGGTATCTGCCCAGGTCACGACCGTAGGCGCTACCCGCCAAGAGCGCCTGCCTCAACTGGATTACCGCACCGGGAATCGAGGCTAACCGCTCGGCGCCCAATAAATCAATCGAAAAGCTCATGGAGCACAGCGACTGATCTGGCGGAGACGGGTTCGTCTGGGTAGAAATCCGCGGTTATCCGCAGAGCCGCGTCGGCCGAATTCACCCCAATGATGCTGGCCAGCAGGCGGAGGTCATCGATATCGCGTGTCCTGGCCGTCCGTGCCTTCATCGCGAAGACATGGGCCGGCGACGCCGCCATAACGCGCAGTCCGGGATGATCGAATACCCGGCGCCCGCCGGCGTCTTCTTTGCCGGAGATGTAAACGCTGGCCTGCTCATTAAGCCACCAGTAGGGAAGCCCGAGGTCATCGGCAACCTTGCGGGCCTCCTCCAGACGATTCCGTGCGGCTTGAACACGGCATCGACATCACGAGTCACGAGCAGCGTCATAGGCCAGGGCCATCGCGGCACCGCCAACGACGAACACGTCCGCTACGACGCCCCTGCGGGCCAGGCGCTCCCCAAGCGCCGTGAAGGCTCGCTCGATCTCTGCCCGGCCAAGGAGAACGTCACCCGGCTCGGTCACGCAGCCTCCAGGTCCCTGGCCGACAGGTAGACGCCGTGCTTACGGAATGCCGCCGGCGCCCAGACCAGCGCATCGGCTCGCTGGATCTCCAGCTCCGCCGGGAACCAAGGCCGCTGAAGTACGCGTATCTCGGTCCATTCCGGCGCGGCCCGATCATGCTGTGCGGCCAGATGCTCCGCGAGTGCGGCCAGAAGCACGTCCCACCGCTCGTCACCAGTGCCGGGTGGCTCGTCACAGAGCAGCGACAGCTGAACGTCACCCGGCTCCCACCGGTACTCCTCGAGAAACTCCCACACAAGCTTCCAGCGGGTCTTGGCATCATCCACGCCCGCCAGGCGCCTGCCAAGATCAGCCAGGGTCATCGGCCGGTAGCTCGTCACGGCGGCTCCGAAGTCCAGTCAGTCATGGTCTGACCAGTGGTATGAGGTCTCTTCTGAGCATACGGCTCCGACCTCCACCGTCGAGGAATCGCGGTCTTACATGATGCGTGGTGGCGTCATGGGCAGTCTTGGTTGCGAGACAACGGGCCCGTCAACCGCAGACGGAGCGACGAGTTCGGACAGCGACGTCACTACGGCCCGCTGTAATCCGCCTGACCGTCATCGATGCGATCGCCATACGAAGCTCTCCGCAGCCAGAGGTCGGAAAGCCAGTGACTAACCTCGATCTTTCGCCTGTCCGTCGCGCTGGCCTGAACTGTTCGGCTGGTGGTGATTTTGGGGTGCGGGCCGTGGCTGGCTGCCCGGCTGTCGCACCGGCGGGCGGGGTTCCACGGGCCCCGGGGATTGCTCCTTCGGTGTCG
>CAVPLC010000109.1:0-55057 GCA_963705835.1 uncultured Actinomycetes bacterium | reverse complement strand
TCAACGCGGCCGCTGGGCGACCCGAGGCCACTGACCAACTTGCCGGCGCAGGTGTCGACCTTCGTCGGCCGGGAGGCGGAGCTGGCGGCGGTGCGCGGCCTGGTGGCCGGGTCGCGGCTGGTCACGCTGACCGGCGTGGGCGGGGCGGGCAAGACCCGGCTCGCGCTGCGGGTCGCGGCCGGGCTGGCCGATGGCGCCGGAGACGGGGTGTGGTTCGCCGATCTGGCCCCGCTGCGCGACCCGGACCTGGTGGCGGTGACCGTGGCCGACGTGCTGGGGGTCCGCCAGGAGCCGGAGCGCCCGGTGCTGGACAGCCTGGTGGATGCGGTGGGCGGGCAGCGCCTGCTGGTGCTGCTAGATAACTGTGAGCACATGATCGGCGCCTGCGCCAAGCTGGCCGACGCGCTGCTGCGGGGCTGCCCGAACCTGGCGCTGCTGGCCACCTCCCGCGAGCCGCTGGGCATCGGCGGGGAGTACGTATACCGGGTGCCATCGCTGGGCCTCCCGGGCGACGGTGATGAACCCGCGGTGATCCGGGCCAGCGAGGCGGTGCGGCTGCTGGCCGACCGGGCCGCCGCGCAAGGGGTGCCGCTGGCCCCGGATGAGGAGGGCGCCGAGGTAGCCGGGCGGATCTGCCGGCGGCTGGACGGGATCCCGCTGGCCATCGAGCTGGCCGCGGCCCGGCTGCGGGTGCTCCCGGCGACCGAGCTGGAGGCCCGGCTGGATGAGCGGTTCGCGCTGTTGACTGGGGGGTCGCGGGCGGGGCTGCCGCGGCAGCAGACGCTGCGGGCGATGGTGGACTGGTCGTGGGAGCTGCTGACTGGGGCCGAGCGGGCGGTGCTGGCCCGGTTGCCGGTGTTCGCCGGGGGGTTCGGCCTGGCCGCGGCCGAGGTGGTTGCCACCGATGAGGAGGTGCTTCCGGGCGAGGTGGCCGGGCTCCTTGGCGCGCTGGTGGACAAGAGCCTGGTGCAGTTCGGCGACACCGGGTCCGGCCCGGCCCGGTACCGGCTGCTGGAGACCGTCCGCCAGTACGCCGCCGGGCGGCTGGACGCGCTGGGCCCAGCGGCGGCCCAGGCTGCCAGGACCGCGCACCGCGATTACTACCTGGCCCTGGCCGAGGCGGCCGCCCCGCAGCTGGTAGGGCCCGGTCAGGCCGGATGGCTGGACCGGCTCGACGAGGAGCTGGGCAACCTGCGGGCCGCGATCGCCTTCAGCCTGACCCAGGACGACCCCGAGCCGGGCCTGCGGCTGGCCGCCTCGCTGCGCGTGTACTGGATGGCCCGCGGGCACGCCGCCGAAGGAGCCGACGCACTGCAGGGGCTCCTGGACATGCCGGCCGACCAGGAGGCGACGCTGCCACGCGCCCAGGCGCTTGCCACAGCGGCTAACCTCCTCCAGCAGACGGGCGGCTACGCGATCGCCGGGGACTACTGCGACGAGGGCCTGGCCATTGCCCGCGCCGCCGGGGATGACTACCTGATGGCCGACCTGCTGCACGTCCGAGCCTGGCTCCTGGTGCGCCAGGGACAGCCTGGCGCCGCGCTGCCTCTCATCGAGCAGGGCCTGGGCCTGGCTCGCCGCCTCGGGGAACCCCACCTGACCGCGCGCCTGTTTTCCGCCCGCGCGTTCGCCACGAACGTTGAGGGGGACCCCGCGGGCGCGGCCCGCGATAATGCTGAGGCGCTGCGGCTCTCCCGCCAGGCCGGTGACCGGCTCCAGGTGGGGACGCTGCTCTGCAACCTCAGTGATTACGAGCTGTGGACGGGCGACCTGGATGCCGCCCGCCGTTACCTGGCCGAGTCGCTCGACATCGCACGCGCGCTCAACGCCCGCAATAGCGCCGTCATCGGGACCTTCAACCTGGGCCTGGCCGAGTACCTCGGCGGCTCGTCTAGCGCGGCCGAGGCCTTGTTCGCCGAATCACTCGACCTGGCCCGGCGCATGGGGATGAAACGGCATGCCGCCTACGCGCTGATCGGCCTGGCCCTGGCCGGCCGCGGCGGGGTCGGCCCGAGCTGGTCAGCTCGGCTGCACGGCGCCGCCGACCAGGCGCTGGCGGATCTGGGCCACACCCTTCAGCCGCTGGAAGCCCGGCTGGCCAGCCTCGACCGCCAGCGGCTGCGCGCCGCGATGGGCGACGAGGCCTTCGACGCCGAATACGCCTCGGGCCGCGCCCTCGACCTGACGCAGGTGCTGGCTGCTCTCGGGCACCAGGACGCAGCGGCCGGCCAGCCGCAGGTGGCCGTATCGGCTGAGGCCGTGACGGTGCTGACGCCGCGGGAGCTGGACGTACTCAAGCTCGTCGCGCAGGGATTGAGCAACCCCGACATCGCCCGGCGGCTGGTGCTGAGCGAGCACACCGTCCACCGGCACCTGGCCAACATCCTGCGCAAGCTCAACCTGTCCTCCCGCGCCGCGGCCGCGGCCTGGGCCGCGCGTACCGGGCTGGTCTGAGCCTGGCCCGACCGGGCCATCTGCCACGGCGGAGTGAATCTGGCCCGCACGGGCGAAGCGATAGCGCCGCGGTGCCGTATATCACTGGTCCAGGTGACCGCCTCTCGGTCAGAAGCGCCACCGGTCCGTCTCGACCGGCGACGCCGCACGCAACAGATCCGCTAGGGGCTCACGGGTCGACCGCTGGGCCTGATCGGAGGAACCATGAGCGAGATTCAGCTCGAGCCGGCCTTTTCGTTCCCCAGTGACTTCAGATTCGGGGAGGTGTCGAGCCTCACCGCACTCAGGGATCGCATCTCGTCGGTACCCAGCCTGGGCCCGCTGTCCGCCTTCGCCGGCACGTTCCATGGCGTCGGGTTCAACACCATCTTCCGGCCCGACAACACGGTGACGCCGACCCCGCTGCCTGTACCGGTCACCGAAGCGACAATGTGCTCGAACTGAACCTCACCCAGGAGACCCTGTCGTTCTCGCCGAGCCTCGGCTCCGTCCCCAACCGGGGCGAGGTGCAGGGCGACATCTTCCTGAACGGCGTTTCCTACCTGCAGACGATCCAGGACATCACCGTGCCCAGTCAGCCTGTTGGCATCCACTTCGAGCCCGGGCTCTGGATGGCCGTTCCGGCCACCACCGATCCTGCTGAGGGCGCAGACGCGTCGTCGCGCATGGCGTCGATTCCGCACGGCACGACGATCGAGGCCCAGGGAACATCGTTCCACCATCACCGGGAAGCCCGACATAGCGGCCGTGGACATCACCCCGTTTCAGATCGGCCAGCCCGGCAGCAAGATCCCGTTCCCCAGCCAGATCGCGTCGACGACAAGGACACGGCGCGCATCCCGCAGGACCTGACGTCCTTCGTCGCCGCCGGCACCATCACGCAGGCCGATGCTGACCGATCCCGACACGCCTCCTGCGCAACCACATCGCGTCGCAGACCATCACGTCCACGACCGTCATCGTCATTTCGACCGATCCGGCATCTCCCCTGTTCGGCGGCGGGACGGACAACATCGCCTTCCTGCTGGGCGACCCGACAGCCACCGCGCCGAACGCCGACGCGGTGAAGATGGACGCGGTGTTCTGGATCGAGACCGTCGAGTTCACCATCGAGGTGCCCGTCTTCGAACCGGGTCAGCCGCCGCTGATCATCCCGGCGGAGACCGGTGCCGCCGGGCAGCCCGTTCCAGAGTTCCTCGTGAACCCGCCGATCTCCATCAAGGCGCCGCGCCAGATCAAGGTCCCGGCGCCGCAGATCCAGTACTCACAGCAGGTCTTGCTGAACTTCAACCATCTCAGCTGGCCGCACGTCTCGGTGGCCACGCTCGTGCCGGCCACCCCCGTCCCGATCCCACCCTCCGCCTGGGCCTGAGTGAGCTCGACCCCCTGTCCGCCATTGCCACCGGTAGACGAAACCGCCGCAACAGGCTCGGCACCGTGGCTTTGGTCACCGGCTGCCTGCTCGGCCCGGCGGCTGGCGGGGCCGCGCTCGGCGCTGACTGGGCCACCAGCCTGCTTACCAGCCTCGCAGTGGCCTGCGCCGTCGCCTGCATCGCCGCCCGCCGCCTGGGCCGGCAACTGGCACCCGGCGTCAGCCGGGTTCCGGTAGCGGGCGCGCCCCCGGCTGCGCACGACGCCACAAGCCGACTGAAAGGGACCGAGATGTCGATGATCGCAGCGATCGGGCGCCGTCCGGCCGGGTCCTGCCGTACCGGACCGCGGCCGCCTGCTGAGCGAGTCCGGGTCGGCGGCAGCCAGATGGAGGTGGACCGTGTGCAGGCATGAGCCGCGGTGCCCGTCCGCCGGCGATACCGCGCGCGCGGCAGCCCATGTCATTGCCGGACACCCCGAACAGGGCTGGAGCCTGCTATGCAACGGCATCGTGCTCTTTGACGACGGCGGCCTGCTCCTGCCCGCTCCAGCAGCCGCGCCACGTCAGAGGTTGAACGTAGCTTCGATATTCAGCACACGCTGATGTCGCAGGATGTGGTGGCGGCTCGCGCCGCACCTGCGGCCCTGTATCTTGCGCTGCGGCGAGCACCGCGGCCAGTTCCAGCCACCCCTCGCCTGCGGCCAGGATCCCGGCGCCAGCTCCGCATACTCCTTCGCGATCTTGGCGATCATTTCCTGTGAGCAGCAGCGGACGTATGATATTCGCGCTGCTCGGTTAAGGGAGGCCGGTGGCTTTCTGGGCAGTACGGTTAGCGTCAACCTCGACGAGAAGCCTTGGGCTGGTGGCCACGCAGGCGAGAGTGCGGACCCGGATGGGCATCGATGGCGGGGAGGAGTCGCGGACGGTAGCGGGGCTGGCCGGGCTGGAGGTGCGCCGGGCGGGGCGGATCGCGGCGGTGGCGCATGGGGGCTGAGGGCTTGCCGGCGGCGTTTCCGCCGGTGCGGTCGCTGGGTGACCCGGGGCTGCTGACCAACCTGCCGGCGCAGGTGTCGAGCTTCATCGGCCGGGAGGCCGAGCTGGCCGAGGTGCGCGCGCCTGGTGGCCGGGTCGCGGCTGGTCACGCTGACCGGCGCGGGCGGGGCGGGCAAGACCCGGCTGGCGGCTGCAGGTGGCGGCCGGGCTGGCCGATGGCGCCGGGGACGGGGTGTGGTTCGCCGATCTGGCCCCGCTGGGCGACCCGGACCTGGTCGCGGTGACGGTGGCCGATGTGCTGGGGGTGCGCCAGGAGCCGGGCCGCCCGGTGCTGGACACGCTGGTGGAGGCGGTGGGCGGGCGGAGCCTGCTGGTGCTGCTGGACAACTGCGAGCACGTCATCGGCGCCTGCGCCAAGCTGGCCGACGCGCTGCTGCGGGGCTGCCCGAACCTGGCGCTGCTGGCGACCAGCCGCGAGCCGCTGGGCATCGACGGGGAGCGGGTGTACCGGGTGCCGTCGCTGGGCACCCCGGCCGACGGCGATGACGCCGGAGGCGATCCGGGCCAGCGAGGCGGTGCGGCTGCTGGACGACCGGGCCGCCGCGCAGGGGGTGCCGCTGGCCTGGGACGAGGCGGCCGCCGAGGTGGCCGGGCGGATCTGCCGGCGGCTGGATGGCATCCCGCTGGCCATCGAGCTGGCCGCGGCCCGGCTGCGGGTGATGCCGGCGGCCGAGCTGGAGGCCCGGCTGGACCAGCGGTTCGCGCTGCTGACCGGCGGGTCGCGGGCGGCGCTGCCGCGGCAGCAGACGCTGCGGGCCATGGTGGACTGGTCGTGGGAGCTGCTGACCGGCGCCGAGCGGGCGGTGCTGGCCCGGCTGTCGGTGTTCGCCGGGGGGTTCGGCCTGGCCGCGGCCGAGGCGGTCGCCGCGGGCCCGGACGTGCCCGCCGGCCGAGGTCGCCGGGCACCTGGGCGCGCTGGTGGACAAGAGCCTGGTGCAGTTCGGTGACACCGGGGCCGGGCCGGGCCGGTACCGGCTGCTGGAGACCGTCCGGCAGTACGCGGCCGGGCGGCTGGACGCGCTGGGCCCGGCGGCGGCCGGGGCCGCCCGGGCCGCGCACCGCGATTACTACCTGGCCCTGGCCGAGGCGGCCGCCCCGCAGCTGATCGGGCCCGATCAGGCCGCGTGGCTGGACCGGCTCGACGCCGAGCTGGGCAACCTGCGGGCCGCGATCGCCTTCAGCCTGACCCAGCCCGACCCCGAGCCGGGCCTGCGGCTGGCCGCCTCGCTGCGCGTGTTCTGGATGGCCCGCGGGCACGCCGCCGAAGGAGCCGGCGCGCTGCGGGCGCTGCTGGACGCGCCGGCCGCCCAGGAGGCGACGCTGCCGCGCGCCCGGGCGCTGGCCGCGGCGGCCCGCCTCCTCGAGCAAGACGGGCGGCTACGCGATCGCCGAGGACTACTGCCAGGAGGCGCTGGCCATTGCCCGCGCCGCCGGCGATGACTACCTGGTCGCCGACCTGCTGCATGAGCAAGCCTGGGTCCTGCTGCGCCAGGGGCAGCCCGGCGCCGCGCTGCCGCTCATCGAGCGGGGCCTGGGCCTGGCCCGCCGCCTCGGGGAGCCCCACCTGACCGGCCGCCTGCTTTCCGCCCGGTCGTACGCCACGTACGTTGCGGGGGACCATGCGGGCGCGGCCCGCGATGCGGCCGAGGCCCTGCGGCTCTTCCGCCAGGCCGGTGACCGGCTCCAGGTGGGGACGATGCTCGGCAACCTCGGCACCTACGAGCTGTCGGCGGGCGACCTGGATGCCGCCCGCGGCCACCTGGCCGAGTCGCTCGACATCGCCCGCGCGCTCAACGACCGCGACGGCATCGTCTACCAGACGTTTCAACCTTGGCCTGGCCGAGTACCTCGGCGGCTCGCCGGGCGCGGCCGAGGCCTTGTTCGCGGAATCACTCGACCTGGCCCGGCGCATGGGGATGAAGGCGCATATCGCCTACGCGCTGATCGGCCTGGCCCTGGCCGGCCGCGGCGGGGCCGACCCGGGCTGGTCGGCCCGGCTGCACGGCGCGGCCGACCAGGCCCTGGCGGATCTGGGCCACGCCCTCGAGCCGCTGGAAGGCCGGCTGGCCGACCTGGACCGCCAGCGGCTGCGCGCCGCGATGGGCGCCGAGGCCTTCGAGGCCGAATACGCCGCGGGCCGCACCCTCGACCTGGCGCAGCGCGGCTCACCAGGCCCTGCAAGGAATACAGGCGGGGCGCGCGGCGCACGCGCGGGTGCGCTGGTGAGCGAACCGGACGCCGCCGTATCAGGTGAGGCCGCGTCGGTGCTGACGCCTCGCGAGCTGGACGTGCTCAAGCTCGTCGCGCAGGGACTGAGCAACCCCGACATCGCCCGGCGGCTCGTCCTGAGCGAGCACACCGTCCACCGGCACCTGGCCAACATCCTGCGCAAGCTCGGCCTGTCCTCCCGCGCGGCGGCCGCGGCCTGGGGCGTGCGCACCGGGCTGGTGTGAGCCTGGCCCGATCGGGCCATCTGCCGCGGCCGCGTGAATCTGGCCCGTACGGGCGAAGCGACAGCGCCGCGCTGCCGGATACGACTTACATAACGGGGGCAACCGGTCTCGCCTGGGACTGCCATCAGCAGGCGAAGCCGCTGACGGGGAGCGAGATGTCGATCAGCCGTGTCCTCGGGAATACCCCAGCAGGCCACACCGAGGAGACCGCGATGCACCCCACCATCAGCTACCACCTGGCTCAGGCTCGCCTGGCCGACCTGCGCCAGGACGCCCAGCGTGACACCCTGGCCCGCGCCGCCCGCAGGGCGCGGCCAGGCCGGCGCGGACCGTTCAGCCCGACGCGGCACACCGCGACCGATGACCTGCGCAACGAGAACAGAAAGGAAACCACGATGGCCAAGACGGTCACCGAAGCCCGCCTGCCGGATGCCACGGCTGGTGCCGACGCGATCTACCGCAGCCTGTTTGACTCGTTCAACCCGGACTCCGGCGGGCGGATCTCCCCGCTGGAGGTGCTCAGCCGGCTGGAGCGCTCCGGGCTGCAGCCCGACGATCCGCGCATCGCCGAGGCGCTGACCGGGCTGGCCGGCGCTGACGGCGGATCACGGCAGATCAGCTTCACGCAGTTCAAGGCCCTCGCCCAGCACAACAGCAGCCTGATCAGGCGCGCGGTCGAGGGCAACCTCGCGGTGCCCGACTTCGCCGCGCTGACCGCCGACATCACCCGGATGTACGACGAGCTGCTGCCGGTCAGGTCCGGCTCGGTGGCCGACTACATTCCGCAGCTCAAGCGCGTCGACCCGGATCAGCTCGCGATCGCCGTCTGCACGGTGGACGGCCAGCGGTTCTCCGCCGGCGACGCGGCCACCGCGTTCTCCCTGCAGTCGGTGTCCAAGACGGTCAGCTACTGCCTGGCGCTGGACGAGCACGGCCCCGAGGCGGTGCACCAGCACGTGGGCCGGGAGCCGTCCGGCCGGTCGTTCAACGAGCTGGCGCTGAACCCGAAGGGCCTGCCGCACAACCCGATGGTCAACGCCGGCGGGATCATGACCTGCTCGCTGATCCGGCCGGAGGAGGACATCGCCGACCGGTTCGACCTGGTCGCCGCGACCTGGCGGCGGCTGGCCGGCGGTCGGCGGCCGGGCTTCAACAACGCCGTGTACCTGTCCGAGCGGCAGACCGCAGACCGGAACTTCGCGCTGGGCTACTCGATGCGGGAAAGCGGCGCGTTCCGCCCCGGCACCGACCTGACCCAGACGCTGGAGTTCTTCTTCCAGAGCTGCTCGATCGAGGTGGACGCGCAGATGCTCGCGGTCGCAGCGGCGTCGCTGGCCAACGCCGGGGTGTGCCCGCTGACCGAGGATCCGGTGTTCACCCCGGGCACGGTGCAGTCCTGCCTGTCGCTGATGTCCTCGTGCGGCATGTACGACTTCTCCGGGGAGTTCGCGTTCACCATCGGGCTGCCCGCCAAGAGCGGCGTGTCCGGCGCGGTGCATGCTGGTGATTCCCGGGCTGATGGGCATCTGCGTCTGGTCACCGCGGCTGGATGAGCACGGCAACTCGGTGCGCGGCATCGAGTTCTGCCGCAAGCTGGTCGCCGAGTACAACGTGCACGCGTTCGACTCCCTGGTCACCGGCCGCGGCCGGACCGCCAAGCGCGACCCGCGGCGGAAGAAGAACCAGACCCAGATCGAGGCCGTGGTCGCGCTGACCTGGGCGGCCAGCCAGGGCGACCTGAACGAGGTCCGCGCGCTGATCGCCACCGGCGTCGAGCCGGGCACCGCCGACTACGACGGCCGCACCCCGCTGCACCTGGCCGCCGCCGAAGGCCAGCTCGACGTGGTCCGGTACCTGCTGGCGGCCGGCGCCGACCCGCGGCCAGTGGACCGCTGGGGCGGCACCCCCCTGTCCGACGCCGAAGGCAACGGCCACACCGAGATCGCAGCGCTGCTGCGGGAGCACGCCGAACACGCAGCCCTCCCGTCTCACCGCTCAGACAAGCGAGAGGCAGCAGCGGTATGAGCGACAACGACATGGCGGGCGCCAGGGTGATCGCGGTCCTGCTCGCGGACGGCTGGCACCGGATCGTCCCGGGCTCGTTCCGCGTCGGCCCGCTGCGCTTCGAAGCGGAAGCCGGACCTGGCACGCCCGGCTTCCGCTTCGAGGAGGCCGACGCCGGCCGCCCGTATCAGCCCACGGTGCTGGCCGGCCCGCTGGACAGCATCATCGCGGTCCGGCAGGTCACCCCGGCCGTGCGGCGCATCGGCGACGCTGGACCGGGCACGGGCCGCGCACCACGGTCAGCGGGCGGATCAAGGCGCACGGTTGCGAGTTCATGCGGGCCGTGCCGTGGCAGAGGGATAAGGCACAGCACCATGAGCACGTCCACCGCGGCCGCGCGGCCGGCCTGCGACCGCCGCCCCGACTGGCGGGCCGACGCCGCCTGCCGGGACGCCGACCCGGAGCTGTTCTTCCCGGACGGCGACATCAGGTCCGCCCGGGCCCACGTCAAGACGGCCAAGCTCATCTGCCGCGGCTGCCCGGTCAGCGCCACCTGCCTGAGCTGGGCGCTGGCCAGCGGCCAGGAGGCCGGCATCTGGGGCGGCCTGACCGAAGACGAACGACGCAGGCTGTACCGCCGCGGGCTTTCGACCAACCGCAGGCTCACGAACCAGGGAACGCTCATGACCAGAACTCTGCAGGAACGGCCCGCCAGCGCGGAGAATGACCGGCCGCCAGAGCCGCCCGGCTTCCTGTCCGCCTATCCCGGCTACCGGAGCACGGCGCTGCTTGACCGGCTGCGGGCGACCGAGTATTCCTACCTCGACGCGGGCGGGCACGTCTACCTCGACTACGCCGGCGCGGGCCTGCCGGCCCGGGCGCAGCTGGCCGCGCACGGCGAGCGAATGCTCGGCCGGTGCTTCGGGAACCCGCACTCGGAAAACCCGGCGTCTGCCGCGTCGACCGAACTGATCGAGCGGGCCCGGCTCGCGGTCCTGGCGCACTTCAACGCGCCGCCCGGGGAGTACGCGGCCATCTTCACCCCGAACGCCACCGGCGCGTGCCGGCTCGTCGGGGAGGCGTACCCGTTCGGCCCGCGGACCTGGCTGGTCCTGACGCAGGACAATCACAACTCGGTCAACGGCATCAGGGAGTTCGCCCGGTCGCGCGGCGCGGCCACGCAGTACGTGCCGTTCTGCTCGCCCGAGCTGCGCGTGGACGATGACGCGATCCGCCAGGCCCTGGCCCGGCCGGGCCGGCTAGGCGCGGCCTGGCCGGCGGCCGCCCCCCGCCGCCGCGGGCTGCTGGCCTACCCGGCGCAGAGCAACTTCACCGGGGTCCAGCATCCGCTGGGCTGGATCCAGACGGCGCATGAGCACGGCTACGACGTGCTGCTGGACGCGGCGGCGTACGTGCCGTCCAACCGGCTGGACCTGTCGGTGGTCAAGCCCGATTTCGTGGCGGTCAGCTGGTACAAGGTGTTCGGCTACCCGACCGGCGTCGGCTGCCTGATCGCGCGGCGGGAGGCGCTGGCGCGGCTGCGGCGTCCCTGGTTCGCCGGCGGGTCGGTGTCCATCGCCGGCGTGCAGGGCGGCTGGCACACGCTGGCCGCGGGCGAGGCCGGGTTCGAGGACGGCACGGTCAGCTTCTTGCAGATCCCCGACCTGGAGGCAGGGCTGTCCTGGGTCAACGGCATCGGGATCGACCTGATCCACTGGCGGGTGACGTGCCTGGCCGGCTGGCTCCTGGGTCGGCTCGCCGCGCTGCGCCACGGCAACGGCGCGCCGATGGCGCGGATCTACGGGCCCGCCGGTACCGGTGACCGCGGCGGCACCGTCGCGTTCAACCTGCTGGATCCCGCCGGCCGCGTCGTCGACGAGCGTGCCGTCGCCCGCGATACCGCCGCGGCCGGGATCTCGATCCGCACCGGGTGCTTCTGCAACCCCGGCGCCACCGAGGGCGCGTTCGGCCTGACCCCGGCAGACTGGCGCCGGGCGCGGCGGGGGCGCGCCCGCACGATGGACCACCACCTCGACCTTCTCGGCCTGCCGGGCCTGGCGCTGCGCGCCTCGGTGGGCCTGGCCTCCAACCTCGACGACGTGGAGCGGTTCCTGGCCTTCATCCACACCACCTACCACGACCGCCCGGCCAGCACCGGCGGCCTGGCGCCCCGGCGGGGCTGCTGAGCCCCGCGCGGCGCGCAGGAGATCATGGTGGAGAACGGACCCGGCTCGGCGCGGCGGCTGCTCGGCGTCTTCGCGCACCCGGACGACGAGGTGTTCTGCGCCAGCGGCTGCGCGGCCGCCGTGGCCGCATGTGCCACGCTGCTCGGCGGCCTCCAGGCGCTGACTGGCACCTTCTGACACGCACAGCCTCGGCATCCTCATCTGTATCTGGTTGACCGGTTTGGTGACTTCTCTGTACGGGTGCGCCCTTCCCGATGTACGTTTCGCGGAAAGAGGCTTGCCTGGCGTAGCCGCCACCGGGTGAAGAGGAGTCTTTCTGATGCGAGAAGGCTTCAGGCGCCTGCGCGAGGCGGGCACGACCTTAATCGTCGCGATCCTGCTGACGCTGACGCTGCCCGCGGCGGCCCAGGCGCGCCCGGCCACCGGGCCGTCCAGCGGGCCCTTCGTCGCGCTGGGCGACTCGTACGCGGCGGGGAACCTGATCCCGTCGAGCCCGTCCGGGACCCCGGCCGGGTGCCTGCGATCCAGCCACGACTACGGGGCCGTCGCCGCGGCCGCGCTCGGGGTCAGCTACGTCGACGCCACGTGCACCGGCGCGACCACCGCGAGCATGACATCGCCCGAGTCCGTCCTGCTCGGCACCAACGCGCCGCAGTTCAGCCGCCTGGCCGCGAACGACTCGGTGGTCACGCTGACCATCGGCGGCGACGACATCGCCTTCCTGGCCATCCTCGAGACCTGCGCCAAGCTGAGCCTCACCGACCTGTTCGGCAACCCGTGCCAGCGGCACTACACGGCCGGCGGCACCGACCAGCTCGCCGCCGCGATCAACGCGACGGCATCCAAGGTCGCCGCCGTGCTGAAGGGCATCCACCAGTTGGCGCCGTCCGCGCGCGTGCTGGTGGTCGGCTACCCGGACATCCTGCCGGCCACCGGGCACGGCTGCTGGCCGCTGGTGCCGTTCGCGTTCGGCGACGTGCCCTACCTGCGCGGCGTCGAGATCGGCCTGAACAAGATGCTGGCCCGCACGGCCGCCGCCAACCAAGCCGTCTTCGTCGACACGTACCAGGCCACCACCGGCCACGACGCCTGCAAGGCCCCGAGCGTCAAGGACGTGGAGGGCCTGATCCCGGCCTCGCCGGCCTACCCCTTCCACCCGAACCGCCGCGGCGAGCAGGTCATCGCCAACCAGGTGATCGCCGCCCTCAAGGCATAAACCTCCGTAACCGGTCACCTCACCGACAGGTAGATCGCGCTGCCAAGACCCGCCACGAGGCAGTAGATCGCGAACGGCGTCAGGGTTCGCGCCGGGTCGCTGAAGTACCGGACGAGGAACCGCAACGCGAGATATGCGCCGATCCCGGACAGCAGGCTACCGAAGATCACCTGTCCCCTGATCCCGGCGCCCAGCGGCCCGGTCAGGTCACCGACCTTCAGCATGCCAGCCGCGAAGATCACCGGAGCCGACAGCAGGAAGGAGAACCGGGCGGCGTCCTGCCGGGACAGCCGGCGGAACATGCCGCCGACCATGACGGTACCGTCCCGGCTTATGCCCGGCAGCAGGGCGAGGATCTGGGACGCGCCGAGGGTGAAGGCTCCCCCCCAGCCGACCCGCCGGACAATGCGCCGGTCGGACTCCACCGCAAGGTTCGCGTGCTGCTGTTTCAGTGCCCGCTGCCCGGACGAATGGCGGCCGCCGTTGCCGTAGCCTCCGGCCGCCACCCCGGCCTTCTGCCGCTCAGAGACCGCCTGCAGGTCGGCGGCTACCTCCTGCGCCTCGAGATCCGCGCCGCGCCGGCGCGCGCGCTCCCCGGCCAGCAGGATCAGCCCGTTCACGAACAGGAACAGCGAGGTGGGAATCGGCTTGCTGAAGACCGTACGGAACAAGTGCTCGAGCGCGAGCCCGGCGATGCCAACCGGGATGGTCGCCAGGATGATCATCCAGGCCAGCGCCTGGTCCGTGTTCTGCGGTTCGAGGCGCCTGGTCCCCGGTGCGGGCGCGATCACGTGCCCGACCGAGGCGAAGAAGGCCCTGATGATGCGCAGCCAGTCCCGCCAGAAGTAAATGATCATGGCGGTAGCCGTGGCCACGTGCAGCCCGACGATGTACGCCAGGTACGGCGACTCGGCCTTGGACACGTTCAGGTCCTTGGCCCACTGGCCGCCGACCAGCGCCGGGATGAGCACGGCGTGCCCCAGGCTGGAGACCGGGAAAAGTTCAGTGATGCCCTGCAGAAGCCCGACAAACCCGGCCTCTGCATACGTCAGATGCGACATGCCAGCCTTTCGCTCCCGCGGCACAACCCCGCATTTAAAACAGATGATTCTGAACGGGCCGTGATACCACTTTCCGCGACCGTCTCAGCCCCCGGGGGCGGAGCGGGTCAGCGGGAACCCGCGCCCGGGCACCAGCCATCGTAGCCGCGCCCCAACCTCGCCAACCCCGGCTTCATGCTGTCTTCATGTACCGTCACGCGCCACCCGAAGCAAGGTGAAACCCGGGCTGAACCTTGTTCTAGCCAGGTCAACGCCGGGTTTCACCTCGTTCACCGGGCGGGCCGGGCTAGCGCTTGCCGGGGACCTTCGGGGTGTCGGACTGGGCACGGCGGCCGATCTTGTCGCCGAGCCAGACCAGGGGGTCGTACTTGCGGCCCACGACGCGTTCCTTCATGGGGATGAGCGCGTTGTCGGTGATCTTGATGTGCTCGGGGCACACCTCGGTGCAGCACTTGGTGATGTTGCAGTAGCCGAGGCCGAAGTCGTCCTGGGCGATCTCGCGCCGGTCCGCGGTGTCGGCGGGGTGCATCTCGAGCTCGGCGATCCGCATGAGGAACCTGGGACCCGCGAACGGCCGCTCGTTCTCCGGGTGATCGCGGATCACATGGCACGTGTTCTGGCACAGGAAGCACTCAATACACTTCCGGAACTCCTGCGACCGGTTCACGTCGACCTGCTGCATCCGGAACTCGCCGGGCTTGACCGACGGGTCAGGGGTGAACGACGGGATCTCCCGCGCCTTGGCGTAGTTGAACGACACGTCGGTCACCAGGTCCCTGATCACCGGGAACGTCCGCATCGGCGTGATGATCAGCGTGTCCTCAGGCGCGAAGGTCGACATCCGGGTCATGCAGGCCAGCCGCGGCCGGCCGTTGATCTCCATCGAGCACGACCCGCACTTGCCGGCCTTGCAGTTCCACCGGATGGCCAGGTCGCTGGCCTGGGTGGCCTGCAGCCGGTGCAGCACGTCCAGCACGACCTCGCCCTCGTTGACCTCGACCTGGTAGTCGGCCAGGTCGCCGGCGCCCGCGTCCCCGCGCCAGACCCGCAGCGCAGCCTTGTACCCCATCGCTCTACTCTCCTGCCTTCGTCGCGGGCGCTTCGCTCGACGGCGCCTCCTGGCCCGCCTCCGGCAGGACGCCAGGAGGCGCGCCAGTGGGCAGAGCGGAAGATTTCTCCTCAGCAACGTCAGCACCGGGCAGCCCGGCCAGCTCTTCTTCGGTCATGTACTTCTTCAGCTCGCCCACGTCGAACAGCTCGAGCAGGTCGGTCCGCATCGGCTCCATCGGCTGGCGCCGCAGCGTCACGTCGCCGTCCGCGTCCAGCGAGCAGATCAGGTTCACCTTCCGCCATTCCGGCGACATGGCCGGATAGTCGTCCCGGGTGTGCCCGCCGCGCGATTCCTGGCGTTCCAGCGCGGCCTGGGCCACGCACTCCGCGACCACGAGCATGTTCCGCAGGTCCAGGGCCAGGTGCCAGCCCGGGTTGTAGGCCCGGCCGCCGGGCGCCGAGACCTGGGCCTCCCTGGCCCGCAGCTTGTCCAGCTCGACCAGCGCGGTCTTCATCTCCGACTCCCGGCGGATGAGGCCGACCAGGTCGTTCATGATCGTCTGCAGCTCGGCGTGGATGGCGTACGGGCTCTCGCCCTCCGGACGCTCAAGCGGCGCGAGCGCGGTGGCCGTGGCCGAGGCCAGATCCTGCGTCCGGGAACGACGGGCCGCTCCGGTAGCGCGGACACGTACTCGGCCGCGCCGAGCCCGCACCGGCGGCCGAACACCAGCAGGTCCGACAGCGAGTTGCCGCCCAGCCGGTTCGACCCGTGCATGCCGCCGGACACCTCGCCCGCCGCGAACAGGCCAGGCACCAGGGCGGCCCCGGTGTCCGGGTCCACCTCGACCCCGCCCATCACGTAGTGGGCCGTCGGCCCGATCTCCATCGGCTCCTTGGTGATGTCCACGTCGGCCAGCTCCTTGAACTGGTGGTACATGGACGGCAGCCGGCGCAGGATGTACTCGGCCGGCCGCCGGGACGCGATGTCAAGGAAGACCCCGCCGTGCGGCGACCCGCGGCCCGCCTTGACCTCGGAGTTGATCGACCGGGCCACCTCGTCCCTGGGGAGCAGCTCGGGCGGGCGCCGGTTGTGGTCCGGGTCGTCGTACCAGCGGTCGGCCTCCTCCTCGGTCTCGGCGTACTGCGCCCGGAACACGTCGGGCACGTAGTTGAACATGAACCGCTGGCCCTCGGAGTTGCGCAGCACGCCGCCGTCGCCGCGCACCGACTCGGTGACCAGCAGCCCGCGCACCGACGGCGGCCATACCATGCCGGTCGGGTGCAGCTGCACGAACTCCATGTTCAGCAGCGTGGCCCCGGCGCGCAGCGCCAGCGCGTGCCCGTCGCCGGTGTACTCCCAGGAATTGGACGTGACCTTGTAGGTCTTGCCGATGCCGCCGGTGGCCAGCACCACGGCCGGCGCCTCGAACAGCACGAACCGCCCGGTGTCGCGGAAGTAGCCGAACGCCCCGGCGATCCGGCCCGCGCCGCCCTCCTCCACGACCAGCTCGGTGATCGTGGTCTCCGCGAAGACCTTGATCATCGCCTCCGGGTCGCCGTGCTCGATCGCGTCGGCCTGCTGCAGCGCCACGACCTCCTGCTGCAGGGTGCGGATCATCTCAAGACCGGTGCGGTCGCCGACGTGGGCCAGCCGCGGGTACTCGTGCCCGCCGAAGTTCCGCTGGCTGATCTTGCCGTCCTTGGTCCGGTCGAACACCGCGCCCCAGGCCTCGAGCTCCCACACCCGGTCCGGGGCCTCCTTGGCGTGCAGCTCGGCCATCCGCCAGTTGTTGAGGAACTTGCCGCCGCGCATCGTGTCCCGGAAGTGGACCTGCCAGTTGTCGTTCGGGTTCACGTTGCCCATGGCGGCGGCGCAGCCGCCCTCGGCCATCACCGTGTGCGCCTTGCCGAACAGGGACTTGGAGATGATCGCGGTCTTGCGGCCGTGCATCCGCGCCTCGATCGCCGCGCGCAGCCCGGAGCCGCCCGCGCCGACGACCACCACGTCGTAGGCGTACCGCTCGCCAGGAAAATTAGGCGCTGTGTCCATGACAGTCCCTCTAGTTGAAGATTCTCGGATCTGAGAACACGCCCGCGGCCACGAGCCAGATGTACAGGTCGGTCAGCATCAGCGTGCCGAGCGTGATCCAGGCGAACTGCAGGTGCCGCGTGTTCAGCCACGAGACCTTCGTCCAGGCCCAGTACCGGACCGGGTGAGCGGAGAAGTTCTTCAGTCGCCCGCCGGTGATGTGCCGGCACGAGTGGCAGCCCAGCGCGTAGCCCCACAGCAGGACCACGTTGGCCAGCATGATCAGCGAGCCCAGGCCGAACCCGAATTTCCCGTCCGGCCCGCGGAAGGCCTGCGCCACGTCGTAGGTGAGCAGGATCCCGACCAGCACGGCCGCGTAGAAGAAGTAGCGGTGCAGGTTCTGCGCGATCAGCGGAACCCTGGTTTCGCCGGTGTCCCTCGCGTGCGGCTCGCGCACCGCGCACGCGGCCGGCGCCCGCCAGAACGCCCGGTAGTACGCCCCGCGGTAGTAGTAGCACGTGAACCGGAAGCCGAGCACGAACACCAGCGATACGAACGCGTAGGGGATGATCGGCGGCACCGCCGGGATCCACTGCCCGAGGGCGCTCGAGCCGGGCACGCACTCGCCGCTGACACACGGCGAGTAGAACGGGGTCAGGTAGTGGTACTGGGGTACGTAGTACCAATTGCCGATGAAAACGTGGACGGTCGCGTAGATCACCCAGATGGAAAGACCGGCCGCCACCACGCGTGGCGTCTTCCACCACGGGTCCGTGCGGAAGGTGCGTTCGGAGATCTGCGCCCGCGTCCTGGCCGGCGCTTCAGGTGCCTGTGTCATGCTCAGCGTCCTCGCTGCTTCGAGCGTAAGCGAAACGCCACGCGCCGAAAACCGGCACCAGGCCGGCCGTCGCGTGGGCGATGCCCAAGAACTTATTCCAGTCCGGCGCTCGATGCAGTGACCGAGACCTCATCGTGGTATGTGACCCTGGCTACAGTGTCCTTAATCACAGTGCCCCTTAATCACGGGGCCCTTAATCACGGGCCCAGGGCGCGGCGCAGGAAATCGAGCTGGAGCAGGAGCAGGTTCTCGGCCACCGTCTCCTGGGCGGCCATGTGGGTGATGCCGGTCAGCGGCAGCACCGAATGCGGGTACCCGGCGGCGAGCAGCGCGCCGGACAGCCGGAGGGTGTGCGCTACCACCACGTTGTCGTCCGCCAGGCCGTGGATGAGCATCAGCGGGCGGGCCGGCGCTGGCACCACGGACCGTTCGGTGGAAAAAATAAGGGAGCTGCGGTCGTAAGAGGCACCTTCCTCGTCCGGCTGGCCGAGGTAACGCTCGGTGTAGTGGGTGTCGTACAGGTGCCAGTCGGTGACCGGGGCGCCCGCGACCGCGGCGTGGAACACGTCGGGCCTGCGGAGCACGGCCAGCGCGGCCAGGTAGCCGCCGAACGACCAGCCGCGGATCGCCACCCGGCCCGTGTCCAGGTCGGCGAAGCGATCGGCCGCGGCGTGCAGCGCGTCGACCTGGTCCTGCAGCGGCGGGCCGGCCAGGTCGCCGGCCACCGCGCGTTCCCACTCCGGGCCGCGGGCCGGGGTGCCGCGGCCGTCCGCGATCACCACCGCGAAGCCCTGCTCGGCGAACCACTGCGCGGTGAGGTAGGCGCCGCGGGCCCTGACCACCTCCTGACCGTGCGGGCCGCCGTACGGCGAGAGCAGCACCGGCAGCTTGCCCCGGCCGGCCTGGTGCCAGGACGGGAACACCACCGCGGTGCGGATCTCCCGCGCGCCCGCGCCGAACAGGACCGGCTGGGGCGCGGGCAGGGCCGGGCGTTCGGCGAGGGAGGCGATGCCGGTCACGGCCTCGCCGTCGCGGTGGACCCGGACCGTGACGCCGTCCTGGTCCAGCGCGCGGCGCCAGGTCACCGTGGTGCCGCCGGCGCGGGTGCCGCCCTCGACGCCGTCGTCCCGCCCGGTCCGCTCCAGCCCGGCCGGGCCGTAGGTCCACAGCCCGATCTCGGTCGGCTCGGTGGAGGCCTGCAGCAGCACGGTGTCGCCGTCCACGTCCAGTACGCCGCGGACCTGCAGGCCCGGCGGGGTCACGGCGACGGGCTCCCGCCCGGGCGCCGCGAGGACCAGGCGGCGGGTGTCCTGCTCGTCCCGGGTGCTCACGATCTGGCCGGACCGCGTCCAGGCCGGGACGCCCGGGACGATCTCCAGCCAGACCGGGTCGGCGTCCTCGAGCAGCACGCGCGTCTGGCCGCTGCCGGGCTCGACCTCCAGGGTCCGCATCCTGCGCTGGTCCCGGCTCTGCACCACGACCAGCGGGTCGTGCCCGTCCTGCCAGCGCGCCGTCACCAGGTACGGGAACGCGTCGCCGTCGGTGTCCACCGCCACGCTGGTACCGTCGAGCCGGGCCAGCAGGAGGGAGACGCCGGCGTTCGGGGTGCCGGCCGCGGGATAGGCCACCTCGGCGGGCACCCGGTCCGGATGCGCGGGATCGGCGATGTGCCACCGGTTCACGGGTGTCTCGTCCACCCGCGCCACGAGCAGGGCCGAGCCGTCGGGGGACCACCAGTAGCCGCGATAGCGGCCCATCTCCTCGCTCGCGATGAACTCGGGCAGGCCGAACGTCACGCCCGCCTGGCCCGCCGGGTCCGCGATCACCTGGTCAGCGACGGCCGCCGCGTCCGCGGCCAGGCCGGTGACGCGCAGCGCGCCGTCGCACACGTAGGCCAGCCGCCGTCCGGTGGGGTCGGGACGGGGATCGAGCGCGGGCGTGTGCGTGGCCACCTCCCCGGGCGGCCCGCCCCCCGCGGTCAGCGGTACCGCGTAGACCCGTCCGGACAGCGCGAAGGCGGCCACGGTGACGGCCTCGTCGGTGGCGTAGGCCACGATGCCGCCCGCCTGCTCCCTGACCCGCTCGCGGCGGGCCCGTTCCTCGGGTGGCAGATCCTCCTCGCTGGCGCCGAGCGCGCCGGGGTCCGCGACCAGGCGCTCCTGCCCGCTGCCCACGTCCAGCGCCCACAGGCACGTCACCGGGTCGGCGCCGCTCTTGGTCCGCAGGTAGACCACGGTCTTGCCGTCGGGACTGACGCGGAACGCGCGCGCCACGCCGAGGGTGAAGTGCCTGGTCCTGGCGTCCTGGCGGGGGAAGCTTTCGGTCATGACCACGAATCTAGCCAGTTCCGGGCGCGGATAGGCTCTCGGGCATGGGTTCGGACGGCCGGCGGCTGCTGCTGGTGCACGCGCACCCGGACGACGAGTCGATCTACACCGGGGCCACGATGGCCAAGTACGCCGCGGAAGGCGCGCACGTCACGCTGGTCACCTGCACCCTCGGCGAGCTCGGCGAGATCATCCCGCCGTCCCTGGCTCACCTGGCCGCGGAGGCCGAGGACCGGCTAGGGGAGTACCGGGTCGGCGAGCTGGACGCGGCCTGCGCCGCGCTCGGCGTGACCGACCACCGGTTTCTCGGCGGCCGGGGCCGGTGGCGCGACTCGGGCATGATGGGCACCGAGGGCAACGAGGACCCGCGCTGCTTCTGGCGGGCCGACCTGGACGAGGCGGCCGGCGCCCTGCTCGAGGTCATCGGGCAGACCGGGCCGCAGGTGCTGGTCAGCTACGACGCCAACGGCGCCTACGGGCATCCCGACCACATCCAGGCCCACCGTGTCACCCGGCGAGCCTTCGAGCTCGCCGGGCCGGGCGGGCCCGCGAAGCTCTATGCGACCGCCGCGCCGGACTCCGGCCAGGTCACCACGTCGATCGACGCCGAGGCGTACTTCGGGCGCAAGCTGGCCGCGCTGCGCGCGCACGCGACGCAGATCACCGTGTCGGCCCCGTTCTACGCGTTGTCCGACGGCGTGCGCCGGACGGCGTCCGGCACCGAGTCCTACACGCTGCTGTCTGGTTCGCGGGTCCCGGGGGATCACGAGACGGATCTGTTCGCACGTCTGGATAGCCTGCTCTCATGAACGTCACGGCCGGCGGGAAGGGGACAGGAGTGCTGTTCACCGTCGCCGTGTACGTCATGCTGATCGCGGCGGGCGCGGTGGAGGGCCTGATCGGCAGCTTCCAGTACAGCGCGATGGCCGGCCCGGTGCCCGTGGCCGCGCTCGTGTGCTGCGTCGTGCTGCTGGCCACGTGCGTGCTGGCGGCCTGGGCCATGGGCTCGGTCAGCGGCGCGCTCGGGCCCGCGGCGGGCTGGATCATCGCGTCGTTCGTGCTGTCCATGCCGGATTCCAGCGGCAGCGTGATCATCACCAACACGGCCGCGGGCCAGTGGTACCTGTACGGCGGCACGCTGAGCGCGGTGATCGGGGTGGTCGCCTCGTTCGGCCCCTGGATCCGGGCCCGGGGCCGATGACCGAGCCGGAGGAGCGCGGCGCCGACGTTGAGCACGCCGCGTTCCGGCGGGCCGCGGGGCAGTTCGCGAGCGGCATCGTGGTGATCACCACGCCCAGCGGGCACGCCATGACGGTCAGCGCGTTCACCTCGGTCTCGCTGGACCCGCCGCTCGTGCTGTTCTGCGCGGAGAAGATCGCCCGGTTCCACGACGCGGTCCTGGCCGCGGGCGCCTGGGCGGTGTCCGTGCTGGCCGAGGACGACGAGAAGACCGCGCGCTGGCTGGCCACCCGGGGCCGCCCGCTGGAGGGGCAGCTGGACGGCGTGGCCCATCACCCCGGCCCGGCCACCGGCGCGCCGGTGCTTGACGACGCGCTGTCCGTTCTGGAGTGCCAGACCACCGCCGTGCACGACGGCGGCGACCACACCATCGTCGTCGGCCGGGTCACCGCCGTGACCGGCCCCCGCGACCCGGCGGATCCCCAGGGCCGGCCGGCGCACGGCCCGCTCGTGCACTACTCCGGCGGCTACCGCCGCCTGCGGCGCTAGCGGGTGAAGAACACGTGGGTGGCGCCGCTGGGGACGGTGACCGTTTCGATGGAGTACCGCTCGTGCAGCCCGTCCAGGCCGACCCGAGGGCTAGAGCAGCACGTCCTCGATCTGGTCCAGGCCCCAGTCCAGGTCCTGCTGGCTGATGACCAGCGGCGGCGCGAGCCTGATGACCCGCCCGTGGGTCTCCTTGGCCAGCACGCCGCGCGCGGCGAGCCGCTCGCATACCTCGCGCCCGCGGCAGCGAGGCGAACTCCACGCCGGCCCACAGCCCGCGCCCGCGGACCGACCGGACCGCGTCGCCCGGCAGCGCGGCCAGCCGCTCGTGCATGCGCCGCCCGAGCTCCGCCGAACGCGCCTGGTACTCCCCGCCGCGCAGCATCGCGATGACCTCCCGGCCCACCGCGCAGGCCAGCGGGTTCCCGCCGAACGTGGACCCGTGCTGCCCCGGGGCGAGCACGCCGAGCACCGGCCAGGTCGAGACCATCGCGGACACCGGCACGATGCCGCCGCCGAGCGCCTTGCCGAGCAGGTACGCGTCGGGAACGACACCCTCGAGAGAGCAGGCGAAGGTGGCCCCGGTGCGCCCGAGCCCGGACTGGATCTCGTCCGCGATCATCAAGATCCCGTTCGCGGTGCACAGCTCGCGCAGGCCGGCCAGGAAGCCCGGCGGCGGCACGATCACCCCGGCCTCGCCCTGGATCGGCTCGACCAGCACGGCCACCACCCGCTCGCCGAGCTCACCCGTCAAGGCGGCCACCGCGTCCAGGTCGCCGTAGGGCGCGATGCGGAAGCCGGGCGTGTACGGCCCGAAGTCATCCCGGGCGTCGGGATCGGTGGAGAAGCTCACGATCGTCGTGGTGCGGCCGTGGAAGTTCCCGTCGAACACGATGATCACGGCCTGGTCGGCGGGGACCCCCTTGACCGTGTAGCCCCATTTGCGCGCGACCTTGATCGCGGTCTCGACCGCCTCCGCGCCGGTGTTCATGGGCAGCACCACGTCCATGCCGGCCAGTTCGGCCAGCTCGGCGCAGAACGGCCCGAACTGATCGTGGTCGAACGCCCGGCTCACCAGCGTGAGCCGCTCGAGCTGGCGCTGCGCGGCCGCGATCAGCCGCGGATGGCGGTGGCCGAAGTTCAGCGCCGAGTACGCGGCGAGCATGTCCAGGTAGCGGCGGCCCTCGACGTCGGTCACCCAGGCGCCCTCGGCCTCGGCGACGACGACGGGCAGCGGGTGGTAGTTGTGCGCGGAATGCGCGCGGCTGAGCTCCGTCAGATCGCTCACGCGGCCGGTCATGGTCTCGGTCATGAGCCCAGGGTAGGGGTCCGCGGCCACCGCAAACACACGCCGATCATGCGTGTCGCCGCAGGATCATTGCGTAAAAATGCCCCCCAACGGTGATCCATTGCGCAGCGCTCGGGCCGGCGAGAGTCAGGGCTTCCTGGCCACCCCGCAGTAGACGGCCGACGCCTGCGCGGGCGCGTCGCCGCCCGGCGCGTCCGGCTTCCACTGCGGGCACGGCACCACGCCCGGCTCCACCAGGTCCAGCCCGTCGAAGAAGCTGGCCAGCTGGTCGGGCCTGCGCAGGTGATACGGCACGGGCGCGCTCTGGTTGTACCGGTGCTGCGCGTTGCGCAGGTTGTCGCTGGCGGCCACGCCGTCGGCGATGGCCAGGTAGCTGCCCGAAGGCAGCGCGTCCATCAGCTGGCTGGTGATCGAGCGCGCCGCCCCGTGGTCCTCGACGTGGCCGAGCACGCCGAGCAGCATCAGCGCGACCGGCTTGGCGTGATCCAGGATGTCGGCCGAGCCGGCCAGCACCGCGGTCACGTCGCGCAGGTCGGCGCGGACGTAGCTGACCACGCCCTCCGGCGTGCTGGCCAGCATCGGGTTCTTCAGCAGCGCGGTGGCGTGCACCAGGACGGCCGGGTCGTTGTCCGCGTAGACGATCCCGGTGTCCGGCGCGATGCGCTGCGCGATCTCGTGGGTGTTGCCGCCGGCCGGCAGCCCCGCGCCGATGTCCAGGAACTGCCTGATCCGCGCGGGCCCGGCCAGGTACCTGACCGCGCGGACGAGGAAGGCGCGCTCGGCCCGCGCGGTCTCGGCCAGGTGCGGAAAGTCCCGGTCGATCGCGTCGCCCGCGGTCCGGTCGGCGGCGAAGTAGTCCCGCCCGCCCAGCCAGTAGTTCCACACCCGCGCCGGATGCGGCGTGCTCACGTCCAGCCCGGCCGGCGGCGGGCCGCCGGGGTCGCGGCGCTCCGGACCGGGGTCGACCGCGTTCGCGCAGCCCCTGGACCGGGGCCGGCGGAACCTGGCCCGCGAGCGGCGGGGACGTGCTGCCCTGCGGCGTGGCGAGGCCCGCCGCTGGCGGGTCCGGGCTGTCCGGCATGCCCGGGCTGTCCAGCGGGGCCGGGCTGTCCGGCGGGACCTGGCCCGCGGTCGGCCTTCTGCTTCCTTCCGGTGACACGGCTACGGAACATTCCTCGTATTGTGCCCGACCGCCGGCCCGCGCTCGCCCGTTTCCGCCGAGCGCTGAGGATGTTCGAGCCCTGGGCCGGCGCTGGCTCCTCGCAGCGGCCAGCCGGTCGTCCGGCGTTCACACACAAGGCAGCCAGGAACCCTCAGGAGTGCAGCGCGGCACGTCACAGGTCTTGATGGTTTGTATTTGTAGAGTTACTGTCGGGACAGGGGCGATCCCGCTGATTCCAGCGTCCCGTGATTTCGCGATCACACAATGGTCTGAATCGGGAGGGATCCATGCTAAGAGTCCTGCGGTTCGCAGCGATAGCATCGCTGGCTCTGGGGACGGTCGTGGCGGGAGCAAGTGCGGCGGGAGCCGCCGAAGCTCACCAGCAGCGGCCCCACATCTGCGCTGGCACGCTGACTGCACCGGGCGTGCTGGCCGGAACATTCCACGGTGATGTGATCGTCATTGGCGCGTGTGCCGTCAACGGCGGCGCGGCGGTGATCAGAGGCGACCTGATCCTCACCCCCGGCTCGGTCCTGGACGCGACGTTCGCGCTCAACGACGTGACCGGGAAAGGCGCGTCCAGCCTGACCGTGTTCGATGACGTCAAGGTGGGGTCCGGCGCCGTCCTGGCCATCGGCTGCGAGCCGAACTTCAGTCCCTGCTCAGACGACCCGAACGCCAATACTGGCGGCACGCTGACCGGCCACAACCACGTGTTCGGCGACGTCAGCGCGTGGCACGCGCTGGCCGTTCTTCTCCACGCCAGCACAATCTACGGAGGGGTCAGCTCGAGCGGCGGGGGCGGCGGCGTGACCTGCGCCGTTCCGAAAACCGGGATCTTCCACCTGTTGAAGTCGCCGGTCTTCAGTGACGCGGAGGACAACAACGTCGGAGGTAGCATCAGCTTCGTCGGACTCCGGACCTGCTGGCTGGGGGCGCTGCGCAACTACGTGCGCGGGAGCGTCGTCGCCGTGGGCAACAAGATGGCCGACCCGGATGCCAGTGAGTTCCTGGCCAACGTCATCCGCGGCAGCATTGCCTGCTTCGCCAACAGCCCGGCGGTGCAGTACGGCGACTCGATGAGCTCGCCGAACAAGGTACGCGGTCACGCCTTCGGGGAGTGCGCTTTCGGCGTGAGGAAGCCGGACCCGTCTCCCAACGGGCGGCTGAGGCCGATCTCCATCAAGATCTGAAAGATCTGACCTCCGGACACCACGCTGGGCCACCCGCGAAGGGTGGCCCAGCGTCTGGCTCGTTCAGGGACGCAGCGCGGCCAGCCGCTTCACCGCGGCGGCGACCCGCTCGTCGGTGGCGGTCAGCGCGACCCGCACGTGCCGGATCCCGGCCGGCCCGTACAGCTCACCCGGCGTGACGAGGATCCCGGCCTGCGCGGCCAGCAGCTCAGCCGCCGACCGGGAGTCATGATCCGGGTGCGTCAGCCACAGGTACAACCCCGCCTCCGAGTGATCCACCGACCAGCCGGCCTCGGCAAACGCCGCCCGCAGCGCCGAACGCCGGGCGCCATACCGCTCCCGCTGCACGATCACGTGCGCCTCGTCGTCCAGCGCCGCGATCATCGCGGCCTGCACCGGCGCCGGCACGATCATCCCGGCCTGCTTCCTGATCGCCAGCAGCTGCGCGATCAGCGCCGGGTCGCCGGTCACGAACCCGGCCCGGTACCCGGCCAGGTTCGACCGCTTGGACAGCGAATGAACCGCCAGCACGCCCGCATGCGATCCCCCCGATACCGAAGGGTGCAGCACGGACACCGGCGACGCCTCCCAGCCCAGGCCGATGTAGCACTCGTCGGAGGCCACCACCGCCCCGCGCTCCCTGGCCCAGGTCAGCACCTTGCGCAGGTGCTCCGCGGGCAGCACCCGCCCGGTCGGGTTGGACGGCGAGTTCAGCCACACGAGCCGGACCCGCGACGGGCCCGGCCGCCAGCAGGCTGTCGGACGCCACGGCCGTGGCCCCGGCCAGCCGCGCGCCCGATGTCGTACGTGGGGTAGGCCAGCGCCGGGTGCACCATCACGTCACCGGGCCCGAGCCCGAGCATGACGGGAAGCCAGGCGATGAACTCCTTGGTCCCGATCACCGGCAGCACGTCGTCCGGTGACACCGAAACCGAATGCGAACGGGCCAGCCAGCCCGCCGCCGCCTCCCGCAGCCGCGAAGTCCCGTGCGTCGCCGGGTACCCGGGCGCGTCCGACGCGGCAGCCAGCGCGTCACGGATCACGGAAGGCACCGGGTCCACCGGCGTTCCCATGGACAGGTCCACCAGGCCGTCCGGGTGCAGCCGGGCCTGCTCGCCGAGCGGCGCGATCCGGTCCCAGGTGTAGGCGGGCAGCCGGGCGGCGAGCGTCACTCCTCGGCGGCCTGCGGGGGCAGCGCCGCTACGACCGGGTGGTCCTTGCCGGTCCGGCCGGTCTTCGAGGCCCCGCCGGGGGAGCCCAGGTCAGCGAAGAAGTCCACGTTGACCTTGTAGTACTCCTTCCACTGCTCGGGCACGTCGTCCTCGTAGTAGATCGCCTCGACCGGGCAGACAGGCTCGCACGCGCCGCAGTCCACGCACTCGTCGGGGTGGATATACAGCATGCGGTCGCCCTCGTAGATGCAGTCAACGGGGCATTCCTCGATGCATGCCTTGTCAAGCACATCAACGCAGGGCTGCGCGATGATGTAGGTCACGGGTGAGCTCCTTCGTGGTGTAAATCCCTGCTGCTAACACAGTATGGCGGCTCTGCGGGTTCCGCTCGCCTCAGCCCGCGACAATACTGCCGAGCGCCTGGCCCAGCGGCTGGCCCTGCGCCGGGCCAGCGCGCCGCCAGCCCATACTGCCATCTGCGGCGTTCCACTCATAACCGGCGTACCTCACATCGCTGATCCCGTAGTCCTGGGCGTGCGCCACCAGCCAGCCGACCACCGTCCAGGCCGCGTCCTGCCTGGCGTGCACGACCGCGACGCTCCCGTTTTGATTTTTATCCGAACGGTCCGTGGTGATCCTGATCACGACACCTGCTTGCCCCTGCGGGCCGAACGTCTGGGTGAGCTGCCTCGTCGCCGCGGCCAGGTCCGCCCTTGCGGGCGGGGTGTACCAGCAGGACACGTCGTGCGGCGGGGCGCCGGTGAAGTAGCCGGACAGCGCCGCGGCCAGCGGGGCCCACTGCTGGTAGGCGGTCCCGTCCGCGCTGTGCTGCACGTCCTGCGCGGCCTGGTCCACGGGCATCTTGGTGTACCCGTGCACCTGGACCAGGGCGTCGAAGAACCTGGTCGAGGCGTAGACGGGATCCTTGAGCTCGCTGGCCGTGCCCCAGCCCTGCGACGGCCGCTGCTGGAAGACCCCGACCGAGTCGAGGTCGCCGTAGGCCAGGTTCTGCATCTGGGATTCCTGCAGGGCGGCGGCGTAGGCGATGGTGACCGCCCGCCTGGGCAGCCGCCGCCGGGCCGCGACGCCCGCGATGGTGGCCGCGATGCCCGCCTGGCCGGTGTCCAGCGAGATGGCCGTCGCGCCCGTGCCCGCCTGGCAGCCGGGCGCCGGGGGCGGGGGACCGCCGTGCCCGAAGCCGGTGTAGGCCGCGTAGCCGGCCACCGCCAGGACCAGCGCGCTCCCGGTAACGGCGACGGCCCGCAGCCGGCGGTTTCTGGGCGGCACACCATCAGACCGTACTTGATGCCGTGCCTATTCACGGGCGGCTAAGCTCCCGCTTCATGAGCGAGTCACGGGCCTCGGTGCTGCCGGACGTGATCGACGAGCTGTGGGAGCGGCGGACCGAGCTGTCCCCGGCCGACGAGCAGGCGCGCGCGGCCGTGGTCGGCGCGGTGGACGCGATCGACGCCGGGCAGGCCAGGGTCGCGTTCGTCGATCCCGTCACCGACGAGGTCGTGGTCGACGAGCGGGCCAAGCGGGCCATCCTGCTCGCCTTCCGGGTGCTGCCGATGGCCAGGTCCCAGGTGGGCGACTTCCGCTACGACGACCGGGTCCCGCTGACCACCCGGCTGGACGGCGTGCGGGTGCTGCCGGGCGCGATCGTGCGCTGGGGCGCCTACGTCGCGCCGGGGGCGGTGCTGATGCCGTCGTTCGTCAACATCGGGGCGTACGTGGACACCGGGACGATGGTGGACACCTGGGCCACGGTCGGCTCGGGCGCCCAGATCGGCAAGAACGTCCACCTGTCCGGCGGCGCGGGAATCGGCGGCGTGCTCGAGCCGCCGAACGCGGTGCCGGTGGTGGTCGAGGACGAGGCGATGATCGGCTCGCGCGCCATGGTGGTCGGCGGAGCCCGGGTGCGCCAGGGCTGCATGCTCGGCGCGGGCGCCATCCTCACCCCGACGACGCACGTCATCGACACCGAGACCGGCGCCGAACTGCCCCGCGGCGAGGCCCCGCCCTGGTCGGTCTGCGTGGGCGGCACCCGCCCGCGGGCGTTCCCTGGCGGCACGTTCGGCATGCCGTGCCTGCTGGTCCTCAAGCGGCTGCCCGAGGGCGTCCGGCACGACAAGTCGGCCCTGAACGCCATCCTGCGCGACCACGGGGTGGACGCGTGAGTGACTACTCTTAGTGCACGATGAGCGTTAACTCCGAGCCGCACCGGCGGGTCCGTCGCCAGGGCCCCGTCACCCTGCGCGGCAAGCAGATACCGGCGACCACGACCGATCAGCGGCTGCTTGACCGGCGCGGCCCGGCCGACTGGGTGCACACCGACCCCTGGCGGGTGCTGCGGATCCAGGCCGAGTTCGTCGAGGGGTTCGGCCTGCTCGCCGAGCTCGGGCCCGCGGTGTCGATCTTCGGCTCGGCGCGGACCCAGCGCGGCACCTCCGAGTACCTGACCGCCGAGCGCATCGCCAGCGGCCTGGTCAAGGCCGGCTACGCGATCATCACCGGCGGCGGCCCGGGGATCATGGAGGCGGCCAACAAGGGGGCGGTCGAGGGCGGCGGCGTCTCGGTGGGCCTGGGCATCGAACTGCCCCTGGAGATGGGCCTGAACGACTACGTGGAGGTCGGGCTCGAGTTCAGGTACTTCTTCGTCCGCAAGACGTGCTTCATCAAGTACTCGCAGGCCTTCGTGGTGCTGCCGGGCGGCTTCGGCACGATGGACGAGCTGTTCGAGGCGCTGACCCTGGTCGCCACCGGCAAGATCACCAAGTTCCCGATCGTGCTCGTCGGCCGGTCGTACTGGGCCGGCCTGCTGGCCTGGCTCCAGGACACGATGCTCGCTCACGCCAACATCGGGCACGCGGAGTTCGGGCTGATCCGCGTGGTCGACGACGCCGACGAGGTGGTCGAGATCATCCGCGAGGCGCACGGCGCCCAAGTGTCCTAGCCAGCAGGGTGTCCTAGCCAGCAGGGTGTCCTAGCCAGCAGGTCTCCTAGCCAGCAGGTCTCCTGGCCGGATGCCTGAGGTCAATGGCCCGGGAGCGACATACTCCGCCGGGCGTGGCACGATTCTCATGTGCCCGTCCTCATGATCCTCGTCGGCGTGGCCGTGCTCGTCGGTGTCTTCTTCGTCGCCACCGGGCGGGGCGGCGAGCTCGCGTACGAGCAAGCCGACCACGCGCCGCTGGACCTCGGCCCGGTGTCGGCCACCGACGTCGCGCTGCTCCGCCCTCCCACCGCGCTGTGGGGCTACAACATGCAGGTGACCGACGAGGCGCTGGAGCGCATCGCCCGGGCCATCCGCGAGCGCGACATCAGGATCGCCTACCTGCAGCAGCAGCTCGCGGACCTCACGCCGGAGACCGCCCCGATGCCGGAGATCCCGCACGGCCTGTCCGAGGTCCCCCGTGGCCTGTCCGAGGTCCCCCGTGGCCTGCCCGACGCCGCCCGCGGCCTGCCCGAGGGCTCGCTGAGCGTGCCCGAAGCCGCCCGGCCGCACGTGCCCCAGCACCGCAGGCACGCGGACCAGGACGAACCCTTGAGCCCAGCCGGCGAGGCCGAGGAGCCGCGCCCGTGAACGATCAGCCCCCGGGCGCGGTCGCGGGCCCCGACGGCAGGCTGCGCTGCCCGTGGGGGCTGAGCGCCCCCGAGTATCTCGCCTACCATGACCAGGAGTGGGGCCGCCCGGTCCGCGGCGACACCGTGATCTTCGAGCGGCTCTGCCTGGAGGGCTTCCAGTCCGGGCTGTCCTGGCTGACGATCCTGCGCAAGCGGGAGAACTTCCGCGCCGCCTTCGCCGGCTTCGACCCGCCCGCGGTCGCGGCCTTCGGCGATGACGACGTGGCGCGGCTGATGGCCGACCCGGGCATCGTGCGCAACCGCGCGAAGATCAACGCCGTGATCATCAACGCGCGGGCCTCACTCGAGGTGCCGGGCGGGCTGAGCGCGCTGGTCTGGAGCTACGCGACCGAGGCCGCCGAGCCGCCGAAGACGCTGGCCGACCTGCCGGCGTCCACGCCGGCCTCCAAGGCGCTCAGCGCCGAACTGCGGCGGCACGGCTTCACCTTCACCGGCCCGGTCACCGCGTACGCCACCATGCAGGCCTGCGGCATCGTCAACGACCACCTGGCCGACTGCTTCTACCGCGACCCCTGAGCCCGGCCCGCCCGCGCCCAGCCGGCAAGTCCCAAGCCCCAAGCCCTGAGCCCGGCCCGCGCCCACACCCACCACGCCCGCACACCCACGCCCGCACCCACGCCCCGAGCCCGGCCCCGCCCACGACCAGCCGGCAAGTCCCAAGCCCCAAGCCCTGACCCCGGTCCGCGCCCACACCCACCCACACCCACCCACACCCACGAGTGGTCGACAAGTCCCGAGCCCGGTCATCCGATAACAGCGGCGGCCATCCGGTCCACGATGTCGGCCAGTAGCGCGCTGCTGGTGCCGATCGTCACCCGGACGAAGCCGTCGCCCGCCGCGCCGAAGTCGAGCCCCCGGCCGAGCGCCACCCGGCCGCGGCGCAGGAACGCCTCGGCGGGCTCGGCGCCCAGGCCCAGCCGCGCGCAGTCGACCCAGGCCAGGTAGCTGGCCTCGGGCGGAACGTACCCGGCCTGCGGCAGCCGCTGCCCGAGCAGCCGGCCGAACTCCGCGCGGGCGTGATCGAGCTGCGCGATCAGCGCGTCCAGCCATTCGTCCCCCGAGTCCCACGCCGCGACCGAGGCCAGCACGCCGAGCAGGCCGGCCCCGTACTTGCAGGAGGCGGGCAGCCGGTCCAGCAGGCTCTGCATGGACGCCGAGCCGGCCACGGCGACGGCCCCCTTGAGCCCGGCGATGTTGAACGACTTGGACGCCGAGGCCAGCGTGATCCCGCGTTCGGCGGCGGCGCCGCCCAGCGACACGAACGGCGTGTGCCGTGCGCCGGGCAGCGTGAGCGAGGCGTGGATCTCATCGGAGACCACGATGACACCGTGGCGATCCGCCAGCGCCGCGATACGTTCGAGATCGGCCGCGCTGAACACCCGCCCGGTGGGATTGTGCGGGCTAGCCAGCAGGTAGCCGCGCGCACCCGCGGCAAAGGCCGCCTCGAGCCCGTCGAAGTCGAGTTCCCAGCGGCCGCCCGCCCGGACCAGCGGCACCTCCACGACCCGCCGCCCCGCGTCGGCGATGTGCGCGAAGAACGGAGGGTAGACCGGCGGGTTGATGACCACGCCGTCCCCGGGCTCTGTGGTCAGGCCGAGGATGACCTCGAAGCCGGCCATGACGTCGGGGATCAGGTGGACCCGCCCGGGATCCACGGTCCAGCCGTGCCGGACCGCCGCGAACCTGGCGAACGCCTCGCCCAGGCCCGACGGGTAGGCGTAGCCGCAATCGCTGAGGTCGACCGCCGACCGCAGCGCGGCCAGCACGGGCTCGGCGAGGTCATAGTCCATCTCCGCGATGAACGCCGGCAGCACGTCCGGCGGGTGCATCCGCCATTTCTCGCTGCGCCGCCGCCGCAGCCGGCCCAGATCCAGGTCCTCGAACCCATTGCCCATGGCGGCAAGCCTACGGACGAGCCGCACGCAGCCCGCTGCGGTCACCGGAACTCACCTGGGATGATCCGCGACTCGCGGCCTGACACGGAGATACTTCAAAGAGTCACTCTCTGATCACTGACAGTGTGCTATGGTCAGGACTCGGCTCATCGCAGTCCACCCAGTTTTCGTACCGCAGCCAATGTCTATTTCCAGACCTCAGGCTGGAATGGAGCGATCGTGTGCAAGTGGCGAATTATCCGCGAGCACGACCGAAGTGTCGGACATCTCGCCGCATGCCGTCGCATCATCGCACGACCCGAGCGATCCGCTCACCAGTGTCTCTGAGTCATTCCAGGACTCGCGGTTTAGTTCCCGGCCGCGCCATTTCCCGGATCGCGGCACATCCCCAATACCCAAATCGAAGTGGAGCGTTTCGTGTACAAGTGGCAGATTATCCTCGGGGGCTTCGCCTCGGCGAGCATCCTCGCGGTCGGCCTTGCCGCGCCTGCGCTGGCCCAGACGACCGCAAGCAGCAGCGGCCTGCCGCTGAGCAACGTCGCGCAGGCGGCAGGCGTGTCGGGCCTGTCCGGGACGGCCGGGGCAGCCTGCGACCTGCAGGGCATCCCGCTCAGCGGCGAGGTGAGCTCGGCGGCGGGCGCCCTCGGCGCATCCTGCAGCTCCTCGGGTCAGACCTCGGCCGCCCAGCAGCCCGCCAGCAACCCCTTCCAGTTCAGCGCCTCACAGAACGCCCAGCCGTCCTCGCAGAGCAACAGCCCGGCGGGCGGCAGCACGGCCAGCGGCCTCCCCGGCCTGAACATGGTCGCCGGCGTCATCCCCGGCCTCGGCTCGGCCACCAGCGGCCTTCCGCTCAGCACGGTGACCGGCGGCGCTTCGAACTCCACCTCCAGCGCCAGCACGAGCAACGCCCCCCGCATCGGCGCCAACGCCATCGTCCCCAGCTCGGTGACCACCGGCACCAGCTCTGACCCGACCTCCAACAACGACGCGACCTCCAACAGCAGCGTGGTTCCCGGTGCGCTGGGCGGCCTCACCGGCGCCCTGCCCGCCGTGGGCTCGCTGAGCGGCGGCCTGCCCGGGCTCGGCACGGTCACCGGGGCCCTGTCCGGTGTCAACAGCTCCGGCGGCTCCACCGCGCTGCCGTAACGATCCGCTAGCGAGGACCTCGTCCCGAAGCCCCGGGAGCTTCGGGACGAGGTCCTTTCGCCTATCCTGCACGCCATGAGTGCCGACGAACCCTCTCCCGATCCCGACGTCGCGCGCCTGTTCGCGCCCGTCGCGGTGGAAGCCACCTTCGACGGGGTGCTGACCGAGGCGAGCGAGATCCTGGGCCAGCTCGATGACCCGGTGGACGCGGAGCTGTGGGGGTCCGACCTGATCGGCGCGCTGGCGTCGTCAGCTGCGGGCCAGGCCTCGCTGATGGGCGCGCTCACCGGATCGCTGGTCCCCGCCGCCGAGGCGGCGTCGACCCCGGAATCCCTCGCCCTGCTGCGCGTGTTGGCGGCGGTCGGATCGCCGGCCCTGCGCGCCGCTGCCGGGCAGGCCGCGGCCAGGGTCCGCGCTCTCGGGGTGGCCGATCCCTCGTGGGCCGGCGCGATCGGCTCCCCGGTGGTCGGCGACTGCTGGCACTACGCCGACGTCGGCGGCCGTCAGGAGTGCCTGACCATGACCTTCGCCTACGGCGACCGCCAGCACGCGGTGTGCGTGCTGATTGATCACGGCCGCGGCGGCAGGATCAGGGACGCCTGGGTGGCCAAGACGGACGGCCTGCGCCTGGAAACCGAGCTGGCGGCGCAGGACGATCCGCTGGTGGTCTTCGAGATGATCGACGCCGCCGATGCCGGCCGCCGCCTCGCCCGCGCGATCGGCGCGGGCGAGTGCCCCGAGCAGTCCGATCAGGTCGACGACGTGGTGGCCCACCGGGCCCTGCTGCATGCCCGCCTCGAGCTGCTGACCGGGCATCCGGGCGGCTAGGGCCCGTGGCCAGGGTGCTGCGGATTACCTCCCGCAACGCTCGTTACCAGCAGTGGCAGGCCCTGCTGACCAGCCGGGCCAAGCGCCAGCAGCTCGGCGAGTTCCTGGTCCAGGGGGTGCGGCCGATCTCGCTGGCCGCCGAGGCCGGCTGGCCGTTCCGCGCCCTGATCTATGACGCCGACCACCCGCTGTCCGGCTGGGCGCAGGCCATGCTGCGCACCGCGGACACGGTCCGGGTGGCCATGTCGGCCGACCTGCTGACCGAGCTGGGCGAGAAGGACGAAGACCGTCCCGAGCTGCTGGCGGTGGTCGAGATGCCAGCCGATGACCTCGGCCGGATCGAGGTCGGCCGGGACTTCCTGGGCCTGGTCCTGGATCGCCCGGCCAGCCCGGGCAATCTCGGCAGCATCATCAGATCGGCGGACGCCTTCGGCGCGGCCGGAGTCGTCGTCACCGGTCACGCCGCCGATCCCTACGACCCCAGATCCGTCCGGGCCAGCACCGGCTCGCTGTTCGCCCGGCCGGTCGTCCGCCTGGCCTCGCCCCGCGAGCTGACGGCGTGGCTGGCCGCGCAACGGGCCCGCGGATATCCGATCGTGCTGGCCGGCGCCGACGAGGGCGGCGAGCGTGAGGTGTTCGACGCCGATCTCACCGTGCCGACGCTGCTGGTCATGGGGAACGAGACCGCCGGGCTGAGCACCGCGTGGCGCGAGCGGTGTGACTATCTGGTCCGGATCCCCATGACCGGGTCCGCGAGCTCGCTGAACGTGGCGAATGCGGCCACCGTGGTCCTGTACGAGGCGGCCCGGCAGCGCCTCCTGGCGACCGGCTAGGGGCACTTCTAGGGCGCCAGCGCCAGCGCCGCGCCGCTGGCGTCGAGCAGGCGGTGCGGGCCGGGCGCGCCGGGCAGCCGGGCCAGGTCGCCGCGGACCCGCGCGGACGGTCCTCGCGGCCCGGCTAGCGTCGTCCCGTCGGCGTCGACCGCTACCAGCTCACCGTCCTGGCGCAGCAGCACCGGGCCGTCGCGTTCGGCCGAGATGGCCACCCGGCCCGCGCGCAGGCCGTCGAGCACGTCGCCCGGCTCGGTCCCGGCGCACTCGACCCAGGTCGTCGGCTGTCCGGGCGGGGCGTCGTTTCCTTCCCGGTGCCAGTCGCTGCCGCCGACCGGGATCGCGGTGGCGTCCCAGGCCAGCCACCACGCGAACGGCAGGGTCCAGCGCTTGTCGAGCCAGCTCCAGTGCCACACCTCTACCAGCGGCGGGCGGCGCCGCATCGGGTACGTCCAGCTGACCGGCCCGGCGAACGGATGGTTGACCGACAGCAGGCCGCCGCCGGCCTCGGTGGCCTCCAGCCAGTCTTCGGGTTCGCGGCGGAAGTCGATCCAGCCGACGTCGCCCAGCGCCCCCGCGTGCCCGCCGTCGGTCGTCACCTCCTGGCCGGGCAGCAGCGTGATCCCGTAACGCCGGGCCGCCGCGCCGAGCTCCGCGTGATGGCTGACCGTGTTGTGGTCCGTGACCGCGAGGAAGTCCAGCCCGCGCTCTACCGCGAGGACGGCCAGCTCCTGGACGGTCAGCATGCCGTCGGAGTGCACGGTGTGCGCGTGCAGGTCGCCCGCCAGCCACCGCCGGCCGTGGCCGGCCGGCAGGTCTCGCCGCGGCGGCCGGTCCGAAGGCACCGGCGGCGCCGGGGGGGCAGGCGGCAGCAGGCCCCGGCCGCGCCGGACCGCCTCGGCCGTGACCCGGTACCGGACGCCGTCCAGCGGTACGCGGTGCACGCCGATCATCACCTGCCACAGCCCGGCCGCGATCTCGCCGGGCAGGTACCCCGGCGTGGCCGCGTCACCGGTGATGACGAACGAGGTGCGCGCGCTGCCCGACCAGCCGCGGAACCCGGCCGGGCCCATGCAGCCGAGATCGAGCACGGTCTCGCCGGCCCGCTCGTACTCCAGCTCGACCCGCAGCCCGGCCGTTCCCGGCCCGACCTCCACGGGCAGGTAATGCCACGGCGAGGCGAACCGGTCCTCCAGAGTCCACCGCCCGTCATGCCGCGTCCAGTCCGCCATGCCGTCCATCCGATCACAGTCCGCCGCCCGACCGCGCAGCGTTATCTCACCGGGGATATCGCCGCGGCCAGGTCCTGAGCACCTCACGTCGTGGCGGCGTAGCCGCCGTCCACCACGATCGTCTCGCCGGTGACGAACGGGTGCGAGGCGATCAGGGCGAAGATCGTCTCGGCTACGTCGTCCACGGTGACGTTCCGTTGCATCGGCGTCCAGTTGGCCCTGCGCTCCATCAACCGCTCGTAGTTGCCGCCCAGCGTCCGCTGCATCCACTCCCCGACGATCCAGCCGGGCGCGACCGCGTTGACCCGGACCTCGGGCGCCAGCACGCGGGACAGCGTGCGGGTCAGGCTGACCACGGCCGCCTTGCTGGCCGCGTAGGCCAGCGGCTGGGGGCCGGGGCGCAGCCCGACGATCGACGCGACGTTGACCACGCTCCCGCCGCGGGCCCGCAACAGGCCCGCGCAGGCCCGGGTGACCTGGAACAGCCCGCGGACGTTGACCGCGAATACCCGGTCCCACTCGGCCAGGTCCACGCCGTCCAGGTCCTCCGGCGGGGTCTGGCTCGTCGTGCCCGCGTTGTTCACCAGCGCGTCCAGCCGCCCGTACGCGTCGCCCACCGCCGCCATCCACGCTCCCTCTGCCGCTGTTAACCGCCGGCCGCCTAGACGATCACCGCGGCAGGACCGGCGCGGGCTCAGGTGGATCATCCGAACTCGCGAGCAGCCAGTCGGCACCCGCCACCCGGATGAAACGAGCAAAGGCCTGCTCGGCGCGGTCGGTCGGCCCGCCTGCAAAGGCCTGCTCCGCGCCGTCAGCGGTGCGGCCGTTGCGCCGGGCCAGCCGGGCGCTGACGAACTCGCCAGGCCCGGGCCGTGGCAGGCCAAGCGCGGACGCGAGCACCTGGTCGCCGGCGTAGTCACCGAAGATCACGATGCCCTCGGCGCGCAGCTGGTCGCGCGCACCGCCGCCGTCCCGCACCCGCTTCATGTAGTCGTCCTGCATGGCGACGGTGGCGACCACGGTCCGGCTCACCCGCATCCGCTGCGCCCGCCTGAACAGCTCGTTGACCCGCTGCTGCCCCGATCCGCTCGCGAAGATCGCCGTCACCTCCCGGTCCGGCAGCCTGATGAGCGCGTTCTCGGTCAGCGGTGCCCGGACGTGCAGCCAGCGCACCGCCGCGCGGCCGCGATCGTTGAGCGCGCGCTTGAGGTCCCGGTTGCCGGACAGCCGCAGGTTGTCCTCAGTGGCGCGTAGCAGCCCGGCCGACCAGCTGCCGTCCTCGTCGCTGGCCTGCACCAGCAGCAGCAGCTGCCCGTCGGCCTCGGGCGGGATCATCCAGCCGCCCAGCTTGTGCGAGAACTTGCAGTCCACGTCCGCGCCCGCGATCGTGTAGTCCAGCGTGGTGCCGTCGGCCAGCCGCAGCGTCCGCGCCAGGGCGATCTCGACCAGCGTTCCAGCGTGCGTCTTCTCGGTCTTGTGCAACTGATCCCAGCGGTAGCGCCCCGTGTGCTGGCCGTCGAGCAGCATGTCCAGCGCGCCGCGGATCGCGGCGCCCATCCGCGCACCGTCCGGGTCCAGGCCGGTGAGTTCGGCGGCCACCGCGGCCAGCTCCATATCGGCCAGCTCCGCATCGCCCGTATCGGCCAGCGTGCCCACGTCGTCGAGCCCGGGCAGCGTGAGCTGCCCCGTCTCGGGCTCCGGAGGCGGCATGCCCGGCAGGGTGAGCTGGCCAGGGATCGGCTCGAGGTCACCCCGGATCTCCCGCCCGCCCGGTGCGAGGTCACCCCGGACTTCCCGCCCGCCCGGTGCGAGGTCACCCCGGACTTCCCGCCCGCCCGGTGCGAGGTCACCCCGGACTTCCCGGCCCGGCGCGAGGTCACCCCGGACTTCCCGCCCGCCGGGCTCGGTGGGCGGCCGCTGGACCGGATTCATCCCTGCGACCCCGGCGTGGCGTGACCGTCACCCGAGCCGTCGGGACTCCCGGTCACCGCCGGGCCGCGCGGGCTCGGTTCGGCCACGGCCCGCAGCACGTCCATGAGCAGCGTCACCGCGGGCGGATCCGGCGGATCGCCGTACCGGACCGCGAACACGTGCCTGCGCGCCCCGGCCAGCGGCACCGTCTTGACCCCTGGGTGGCGCGCGGACCGCAGGGCCAGCCCGGGCAGGGTGGAGACTCCCAGGTCGGCGGCCACGAGCGCCTGGACCGCGACGTAGTCGTCGGTGGTGAACGCGATCTTGGGGATGAACCCGGCCTGCGCGCACTGCCTGAGCAGGTTGGCCCGGCAGCGGTCACAGCCGGCGATCCACCGGTGGCGGGCGTACTTGGCCAGCTCGCCCGTTGGCGGCTCGCTCGCGTGCGCCGAGGTCACCAGGTGCACGGGTTCGTCGAGGATGAGCCGTTCGCGCAGCCCTTCGGTGAGGTCGATCCCGACGTCGTCGTCGCCCGGGCCCGCGCTGCCGAACACCGTCCCGGTTCCCGTCCCGCCGCCCGCACCGGTCTCAGCCGACGCGCCCTCCGCGTCCTGACCGGCAGCGTCCGGGAAGTACCGGAACACCACCGCCACGTCGACGTACCCGGCGCGCAGCATGCGCAGCGCCTCGGGCGGCTCGGCCTCGGTGAGCCGCAGGTCAACGCTGGGCTGATGCCCGCGCAGCTTCGCCGCCGCGGCCGGCACGATCGTGCCCAGCGCCGACGGGAACGCCGCCAGCCGCAGCCGTCCGGCCCGCAGCCCGGTGTAGGCGGCCAGTTCGTTTTCGGCGGCGTCCAGCCGCCCGATCACCTCGGCGGCGCGCTCGGCCAGCAGCCGGCCCGCGTCGGTGAGCCTGATCCCGCGCCCGGCGCGCTGGATCAGCTTGATCCCGGTTTCCGCCTCCAGCCGCGCCAGGTGGTGGCTCACCGAAGGCTGCGCGTAATTCAGCGCCCGGGCCGCGGCCGTGACCGAGCCGTAGCGCGCCACCGCCACCAGCACGCGCAGCCTCGTCACGTCCAGCATGCACCGACTATAGATCCTGCCGATCAGTTCGCCCAGAGTGCCAAGCCCAGGCTATTCCGGCCCCGCAAGAGTCTTATCTAGCCAGGTCAGCACGCAAAACGGGCTAACGCCCCTCGAGCAGCGGCGCGTCCGGCTGCCGGACCGGCGAGCCGGCCTGCTGCCGGCGCCTCCAGGCGATGCCGGACAGCGCCTCGAGTACCACCCGGTTGCCCAGGAACGCGGTCACCTCGGCGTGGTCATACGGCGGCGAGACCTCCACCACATCGATGCCGGCCAGCGGCACCGACATGGCGATCCGCCGCACCGCGTCGAGCAGCTGCCTGCCGGTCAGCCCGCCCGGCTCCGGCGTTCCGGTGCCTGGCGCCATGCCCGGATCGACCACGTTGACGTCGACCGACAGGAACACGCCATCGCACTCGTCCGTCGCGATCGCGAACGCCTCGGTCAGGCACTCATCCAGCCCGCGCGCCACGATCTCGCTCATCTCGAACGAGCGCATCTGCTGTTCGGCCATCCAGGCCAGCGTGGGCGGCTCGGGCCAGTAGCCGCGCAGCCCGATCTGCAGGAACCGGTCGCCGCGCACCGCTCCGGACTCGATCAGCCGCCGCATCGGCGTGCCGTGCCCGATGAGCGACCCGAACTGGGTATCGCCGGTATCGGCGTGCGCGTCGAAGTGAATCAGCGACACCCGCCCCCAGCCGACGTGCCTGGCCACCCCGGTGGCGTCGGGATACGTGATCGTGTGGTCGCCGCCCAGGATCACCGGTATCGCCCCGGTCGCCGCCACGGTGTGCACCGCGGCCTCCAGGCGCCGCAGCGACGCCTCGGTGTCGACCGGCGGCATCAGCACGTCCCCGGCGTCGCCGCAGCGCAGCTCGGCCAGCGGGTCCACGCCCAGCGCAAGGTGCGGCCGGGACGCGTCGTGCGGCAGGTAGTCCGTGGTGCGGATCGCCTGCGGGCCGAACCTGGCGCCCGGCCGGTGCGACGTCCCGCCGTCGTAGGGCGCGCCGATGAAGACCACATCAAGCCCGGTCGCGCCGAGCTCGGTCCGCGGCACCCCGAGGAACGTGACGTCCGGGCCGAACATGCCGCGCTCGATGTCCACCGGACCCTCGTGCCTGCCCTGCATCTGCGTTCCCTCCAAACCCAAGAAGCCGCCCGCTGCGTCGCACAATACAGGTCACCGCCGGAACCAAGACCAGCCGCACGACCCTCCCCCGTACTACCCGCTCCACCCCAGCGCGTTTCCCCGCAGTACGCGCTCCCATCCCGGCCTGCTCCCCGTAGTACGCGCTCCCATCCCGGCCTGCTCCCCGTAGTGCGCGCTCCCATCCCGGCCTGCTCCCCGTAGTGCGCGCTCCCATCCCGGCCTGCTCCCCGTAGTACCAGCTGCCGCCCAGCGCGCTCCCCCCCTCACGCACTCTCACTCCGGGCGCTTCCACCCCCACGCGCATCCACCCCGGCCCGCTCCCGCCATGTGCGCTCTCCAATTTTCATGATCACGAAGGGTTTGCAGTCTGCCGAGACTCAAAAGCCTTCGTGATCATGGGAATGTCAGTCCTTGGGGACACCATGCGGGCATGAGTTACGACATTCCCGCCTCGGCAGCCGAGGTGGCGTGCTGGCAGGCGGGCACGATTTCCCGGCGGCAGCTACTTGACGCCGGTTTAACGCCCCAGATGATCACGACACGCCTGGAGCGTCACCGCTGGCAGCAGCTCTACCGGGGCGTCTACGCCACCTTCACCGGTCCGCCTCCGCGCGAGGCCTGGCTGTGGGCTGCCGTGCTCCGCGCAGGGAACGGCGCCGTGCTCAGCCATCAGACCGCGGCTGAGCTGCACGGGCTCATCGACGCCCCGGCCGAGTCGATCTTCGTTACGGTGCCGTCGACCAGGCGGATCACGACGCCCGGGATTGTCATCCGCATGTCGGGCCGCATCGCGGAGGCGACGCAGCCGAACCGCGAGCCGCCCCGCACCACCCTCGAGGAGACCGTGCTTGATCTGGCTCAGCTGGCCAGGTCGTTCGACGATGCCTGCGGCTGGATCACGCGGGCCTGCGGCAGGCGGCTGACCACGGAGGAAAAGCTCCGCGCGGCCCTGGCGTCGCGCAAGAAAATGCGCTGGCGCGTTGAGCTCGATGATGTTCTTGCGGCGTCTGGAGACGGGATTCACTCGGTGCTGGAATACCGGTACGTGCGCGATGTCGAGCGCGCCCACGGCCTGCCGCGTTCCCGGCATCAGGTCCGCGTGGTCATCGACGGCAAGACGGTATACCGGGACGCCTACTACGAGGAGTACCAGGTCGCGGTCGAGCTTGACGGCCGGCTGGCGCACCCGGATAACGAGCGCTGGCGCGACAGCCAGCGCGATAACAAGGCGCGCGCGCAGAGCGTCCAGACGTGCCGCTACAGCTGGCGCGACGTATACGGCAACCCCTGCGAGACCGCCTTGCTGCAGGCGCAGATCCTCAGGCAGCACGGCTGGCGGGGGAGCCCGAGGCCGTGCTCGGCGGGCTGCCCGGTGGGACGCGGCTGGCTCGCGCCGGGTGCCGCGTGACCGGCGCTCAGAGCGCGGCGAGGCGAAGACGGCCAACTGGCCCGGCCGCGAGCATGAACTCCAGCTGGGCCCGGCCGCGAGCTGACCCGGCCGCGAGCATGAACTCCAGCTGGGCCCCGGCCGCGAGCTGGGCCCGGCCGCGAGCATGAATTGTGGTGTTTATGTCGATCGCGTCAACCACCACGGCGACCTTCGCGTCTCACCTAGTGAGGCTCGGCGAAAGCGGGACGCCGAGCCTCGTTTTATGCCCGGATCCGGGTAAGGCGTGCCCCTGTGAGCGGGCGCCGCGGATGACGTAAGGTGTGCGCCTGTGAGCGGGCCCCGTGGATGACATCGACGCGCGCATCGTCGCCGCGCTGATCAAGGACGGCCGGGCCAGCTACGCGCTTATCGGGAACGAGGTCGGCCTGTCCGCCCCGGCGGTCAAGCGGCGGGTGGACCGGCTGCGCGCCGCGGGCGCCATCACCGGCTTCTCGGCCCGGGTCGATCCCGCGGCCATGGGCTGGACCACCGAGGCCTACGTCGAGCTGTTCTGCGGCGGGCGCACCTCGCCGGAGGAGATCGCGGCGGCGGTGCGGCGCTACCCGGAGGTGGCGGACGCGTGCACGATCACCGGCGAGGCCGACGCCCTGGTCCACATCAGGGCTGCTGACGTCCGGCATTTCGAGGACGTGATGGAACGCATCAGGGCCGAGTCGTTCGTGGTCCGGACGCGGAGCGTGATCGTCCTGTCCCGACTGCTCGACCGGACCGGGGCGCTGGCCCCGGTGCGATGACGCAGATCCTGCTCGTTCCGATCATCAGCGACCGCCTGACCAGCTAAAGTCGTGCGCATGTCGGAGTTTGAGCAAGATCCGAGTGCGAATACCGCGGGCTTCCGGGCCTTCGTCGAACGCGCCGAAGAGGAGGTCATGCCGTCGCGCCGCCTTCCGGCGTCGCCCGGCGTGCTCGTCGCCGTGGGCGTGGTGATCCTCGCGATCATCATCGTGATCGCGGTCCTGGCCTAGCCAGATGACCCTTACCTCTACCGCGCGGGTCGCGACCGAGCGCGGTGAGCGGTACCGCAAGCAACTCGCCAGTCACTTCGGTAACAGTATCGAAGTCGCGGAGTCCCCGGTCGGCACCGTGCTGACGTGGGGGTTCGGCGGCACCACCACGCTGACCGTGGAGCCCGGCGCCCTGGTCATGGTGGCCGCCGCCGAGAATGAGCAGACGCTCGACCGGGTGAAGGACGTCACCGGCCGTCACCTGGAACGCTTCGGCGAGAAGGATGGCCTGGTCGTTACCTGGCAGTAACCGTCCGGACCAGTCCGCGTACCGCCTGTGGTCAGGTGCCGGTGACATGCTGTGGGTATGACCAACGCCGCCGGCGCGGACCATGAGGAGCAGCATCGGCTGACCGCCGTCCAGGGACTGGCCGCGCTCTCCCTGGATGCCCTGTCCTCGGTCGCCTACGGCCCGGAGGCCATCCTCGTCGTCCTGGTCGCGGCAGGCGCCGCGGGGCTGCGCTACTCCCTGCCGGTGACCGGCGCGATCATCGTCCTGCTCACCGCGCTCGTGGTGTCCTACCGCCAAGTGATCGCCGCGTTCCCCAACGGCGGCGGCGCGTACGCGGTGTCGAAGGCGCACCTGGGCACCCAGGCCAGCCTGGTCGCCGCCGCGTCTCTCATCGTCGACTACGTGCTGAACGCCGCCGTCGGCGTGTCGGCCGGCATCGAGGCTCTCACCTCGGCGTTCCCCGCGCTCTACGGGGCTTCGGTCTGGTTGTGCCTGGCCGCGCTGGCCATCATCACCGGCCTGAACCTGTGGGGCGTCTCGGAGTCCGCCAAGGTCTTCACCGTCCCGACGCTGCTGTTCATCGTGGCGATCGCGGCGGTGATCTTCGGCGGCCTGTTCCGGGCCCATCCCGCGGTGGTGCTCGACACTCATTTCGGCGCGTCCACCGAGGCGGTCGGCCTCCTGCTGGTGCTGAAGTCGTTCGCGTCCGGCTGCTCGGCACTGACCGGGGTGGAGGCGATCGCGAACGCCGTGCCGGAGTTCCGCAAGCCCCGGGCGCGCCGCGCGCAGCACACCGAGGTCTGGCTCGGCATCCTGCTCGGCGGGATGCTGATCGGCCTGGGAATCCTGATCAAAAAGTTCCACGTGGTGCCGCACTCCAGCATCACGGTGCTCGCCCAGCTCACCGAGGCCTCGCTCGGTCACAACGTCATCTTCTTCGCGATCCAGCTCATCACCATGGTGCTGCTCGCGCTGGCCGCGAACACCTCGTTCGGCGGCCTGCCGGTGCTGGCAGCCCTGCTGGCCAGGGACAACTTCCTGCCGCACATGTTCGGGCTGCGCGCGGACCGGCAGGTCCACCGCTACGGCGTGGTCGTGCTGGCCGTCCTGGCCGGCGCCCTGCTGGCGGCGTCCAACGGCAATACGCAGGCGCTGGTCCCGCTGTTCGCCGTCGGGGTCTTCATCGGATTCACGCTCTCCCAGTTCGGCATGGTCAGGCACTGGACGACGCAGCGGTCCCGCGGCTGGATGAGCCGGGCGGTGATCAACGGCGTCGGCGCGCTCCTGACCACGGCGACCACGATCATCGAGCTGATCAGCAAGTTCACCGCGGGCGCGTGGCTGATCGTGCTCGTCATCCCGGGCCTGGTGCTGCTGTTCAACCGGGTACACCGCACCTACGACCGGATCGGTGCGCTGCTCGGGATAGGCCAGACCCCGGGACCGCCGGTCAAGCACACGTCGCTAGTCGTGGTCCCTGTCGCCTCGATATCACGGCTGATCGCGGCGGGCATCTCCACGGCGCTGTCCATTGGCGACAAGGTTGTAGCGGTGAACGTGTACTTCACCGATCCCGAGGAGGAAGCGGCCGACGTGTCGTTCCGCGAGCGCTGGGAGCAGTGGCTCCCGAACGTCCCGCTGATCACGCTGCACAGCACCCACCGCTCAATCGCCAAGCCCATCGTGAAGTACCTCTGCGACATCGAGGCGAAGGACCAGTACCAAAAGGTGGTCGTGCTGATCCCGGAGGTACAGCCCAGGAGGTTCTGGGATTACCTGCTGTTCAACCAGCGCGGCGTGATCCTGGACCGGGCGATCAGGCGGGGCACGGCCAACGTGGTGCTCTGCCGCCTGCGCTACCGGCTGGAGCAGCTCGCGCCCCACGACGCCGGTGCCGTCCCGGCCGCTGACGCGCCCGCCCGCGACACCGCGGCGACGACCCCGCCGCCTGGGTAAAGAAAACGCGGCCCGCCCCACCAGCCATCGCCGACGCCGACGCCGAAACCGGCCTCTGCGTAAATCGTGTACCAGCCGGCGGGCTGACGCGCCTCCAGGGGCCATTAGATGAGGATTTGAGCCAGAGCTGTGCTCGGCTGATGGCAAGATGACTGCCATGAGAAACCTCGCGGTCATGGCCGTCGCCGGTGATGCCGTGTCCTTTGACCTGCCGGTGGCCGTGGTGACCGGCGGTAACCGCGGTGTGGGCCGCGAGGTGTGCCGGCAGCTGGCCCTGCTCGGCTTCGGCGTGGTGCTCGGCTCCCGCGACCTGCGCAAGGGCGAGCTGGCCGCCAAGGAACTCGATCCGGAGGGTAACCGGATCGTCGCCTGCCAGCTCGAGGTGGACAACTCGATCAGCGTGGTCGCGATGGCCGACTGGGTGAAGGGCCGGTTCGGCCGGACCGACGTGCTGGTGAACAACGCCTCGACCCTGTACGACCGGTGGGCGACCGCGAGCAACGTCGACCTGGGCACGGTCGCGGAGGCCATCGACGTCAACCTGTTCGGTCCCTGGCGGGTGATTCACGCCCTGCTGCCGATGCTGCGCTCCAGCTCGCGCCCGAGGATCGTCAACGTGAGCAGCGAGGGCGGCTCGATTTCCACCATGACCGGCGGATCGCCCGCGTACGGCATCTCGAAGGCCGGCCTCAACGCGCTGACCCGGCTGCTCGCCGGGGAACTGGCCAGGGACGGCATCCTGGTCAACGCGGTCTGCCCCGGCTGGCCCGCCAGCGAGGCTCACCCGGCAGGCCGCTCGCTGGCCCAGGCCGCGGCCAGCGTCATCTGGGCGGTGACGATTCCCAACGGCGGCCCCACCGGCACGTTCACCCGCGACGGCCAGCCCTACCCCTGGTAGCCGCGCCCGACGCCCCGCGGTACGCAGCCTCAGCGTGCGCCCGGGTCCTGGTCCGGGCTCGGCTCGTAGCGGTAGCCCATCCCCGGCTCGGTGATCAGCCAGCGGGGACGCGCCGGATCGGGTTCCAGCTTGCGGCGCAGCTGGGCCATGTACAGCCGCAGGTTGCCGGTGGCGTCGGCGTACCCCGGCCCCCAGACCTCGGTCAGCAGCTGGCTACGGCTGAGCAGCTTGCCCGGGTTGCGCAGCAGCACCTCGAGCAAGTGCCACTCGGTAGGGGTGAGCCGGATGTCCTCCGGCTGCGACCCAGCGCCCGCCGGGCTGCCCCCGGCCGGCACCGCGGCCTGCCGGGTGACCCGCTTGGCGGCCAGGTCGACGACGAGGTCACCGAGCCTGATCCGGGGCTGGTCCTCGGCCGCTCCGGTGCGCCTGACCGCGGCGCGCATCCGGGCCAGCAGTTCCTCCACGCCGAACGGCTTGGTGATGTAGTCGTCGGCCCCGGCGTCGAGCGCCTCGACCTTGTCGGTGCTGTCGGCTCGCCCGGACAGCACGATGATGGGCGCCTTGGTCCAGCCGCGCAGGCCCTGGATGACCTCCACGCCGTCCAGGTCGGGCAGGCCCAGGTCGAGGATGACCAGGTCCGGCGGGTACCGGCTGGCCATGGTGAGCGCCTCGGCCCCGGTCGCCGCGACGTGCACCTCGTACTCCCGCACCCGCAGGTTGATGCGCAGCGCCCGGAGTATCTGCGGCTCGTCGTCGACGACAAGCACCCTCGTCACGGTTCTCCCGCCGCCTCGCGTTCCCTGTGTCCCGGCTCGTAACCGTAGTCCTGCGGCCGCACGGCCGGGACCGATATCGTCATGGTCAGGCCGCCGCCCGGGGTGTCCTCGGCGGTGAGCGTCCCGCCCATCGCCTCGGTCAGGCCGCGCGATAGCGCCAAGCCGAGCCCGACCCCGGTCGTGTTGTCCGTGTCGCCCAGCCGCTGGAAGGGCACGAACATCTGGTCCCTGTTCTTCTCGGGTATGCCGGGGCCGCGATCGATCACCCGCAGCTCTACCCGGTCACCCAGCGCGCTGGCCGTCAGCAGCGGCGGCTTGCCCGCCGGGGAGTAGCGTAGCGCGTTCTCGGTCAGGTTCACGATGACGCGTTCCAGGATGGCCGGGTCGACGTTGATCTCGGGCAGCGATTCCGGGATGTCGACCGTGATGCCCCGAGCGGCCGGGTCCAGGTTGTCCAGCGCGCGGGACACGATCTCGTCCAGGCCGGCCGGCCGAGGGAACAGGGACAGCGCGCCAGCCTGGAGCCTGCTCATGTCCAGCAGGTTGTCCACCAGGTGGGTGAGCCGGTCCAGCGACTCGTCCGCCGTGGCCAGCAGCTCGTCGTGGTCTTCCGCGGCCCAGTTCACGTCGGGTGAGCGCAGGCTGGTCACCGCGGCCTTCGCGGACGCCAGCGGGGTGCGCAGGTCGTGGCTGACCGCCGCGAGCAGCGCGGTCCGCATCCGGTCGGCGGCCGCGAGCGGCTTGGCCGCCTCGGCCGCCGCGGCCAGGCGCTGCTGGTCGAGGGCGACGGCCGCGTAGGACGCGAACGCGCCGAGCACGCGGCGGTCGGCCGCAGGCAGCGGCCTGCCGCGCAGCGCCAGCGACAGCCGGTCGCCGACCGGCACCTCGACGTCGGCCTCGTCAGGCCGGGTGACGGGGGGCGTGCCGGTGCTGGCGACCACGTGCCAGCTGCCCGGCATGCCGCGCAGCCGCTCGGCGGAGGCGTCCGCGGGCTGGCCGCCGTCGGGGGACACGCACTCCAGCAGCGTCACCGAGTCCATCCCGAACGCTTCCCGGATCCGGTCCAGCAGCGCGCTGAGCCCCCGCTGGCCGCGCAGCACGCTGCCGGCCGTGGTGGCGAGCAGTTCCGATTCCGCGTTGGCCCGGGCCGCCTGCGTGGTGCGCCGGGCCGCGATGTCGACCACCCAGCTGACCAGCAGCCCGACGGCGACGAACACGCCGAGCGCGAGGGCGTTGTTGGCCTCCGCGATCGTCAGCTCGTGGACGGGCGGGATGAAGTAGTAGTTGAGCAGCAGCGAGCCGACGATGGCGGCCAGCACGGCGGGGACGAACCCGCCGGTCAGGGCGACCACGACGACGGCGACCAGGAACAGCAGCACGTTGCTGGTGAGGTTGAGGCTGCTGTGCAGGTTGGCCAGCGCCGTGGTGAGCACCGTGGGCAGCGCCGCGGCCAGCACGTACCCGGCGATCTGCCGGCGCAGCGTGATCGCGCCGCGGGGCCGGGGCAGGCCGCGGCCGCGGCCCATCTGCGCGTGGGTCACGATGTGCACGTCGATGTCGCCGGAGCCGCGGATGGTCCTGGAGCCGATGCCCGGCCCGGTGAGCATGGCGGTCAGCCAGGACCGGCGGCTCGCGCCGAGCACGAGCTGGGTCGCGTTCTCCGCGCGGGCGAAGGTGAGCAGGGCCTCGGGGATGTCGTCCCCGACGACCTGGTGGTAGGTGCCGCCCACCGATTCGACCAGTCGCCGCTGGCTGGCCAGCGCGGCCGGGTCGGCGCCGGTCAGGCCGTCGGACTTGGTGACGTGCACCGCGAGCAGGTCGCCTCCGGCCGAGCGCGCGGCGATCCGGGCCGCCCGCCTGATCAGCGTCTTGCCTTCGGGACCGCCGGTGAGCGCGACCACGACCCGCTCCCTGGCCTCCCAGGCGCCGGTGATCTTGTGTTCGATGCGGTAGCGCTGCAGCCCCTCGTCGACCTTGTCGGCCAGCCACAGCAGGGCCAGTTCGCGCAGCGCGGCGAGGTTCCCTGAGCGGAAGTAGTTGGTGAGCGCGGCGTCGATCTTCTCCGGCGGGTAGATGTTGCCGTGCGCCATCCGGCGGCGCAGCGCCTCGGGCGTCATGTCGACCATCTCGACCTGGTTGGCCGCGCGCACGATCGCGTCGGGCACGGTTTCCCGCTGCGGCACGCCGGTGATCTTCTCGACCACGTCGTTGAGGGATTCCAGGTGCTGGACGTTGACCGTGGAGATCACGTCGATGCCGGCGTCGAGCAGTTCCTCGACGTCCTGCCACCGCTTCTCGTTGCGGGAACCCGGGACGTTGGTGTGCGCGAGCTCGTCCACCAGCGCGATCTGCGGGTGCCGGGCCAGGACCGCGTCCAGGTCCATTTCCTCGAAGGTCCCGCCCCGGTATTCGAGCCGGGCGCGGGGGATGATCTCCAGGCCGTCGAGCAGCGCCCCGGTATGCGGCCGGCCGTGCGTCTCCGCGAACGCCACCACGACGTCGGCGCCGCGCTCGGCGCGCCGGTGTCCCTCACCGAGCATGGCGTAGGTCTTGCCCACGCCGGCCGCCGATCCCAGGTAAATCCGCAGGTGCCCGCGCCCCGGCCGGCTTCCCGAGGCGCCCGCCTGGTCTGATCCGCCGCCTATCCGGCCGTCGCTTTCCGACATCTCGGGCCCGTGTCCTTTTCCGCGTTCTCCGCCGGCCCGCCACTGCGGGCCGCGCACATCCATTGTGAAGCACTGCGCCGAGCCGGGGAATTCCGCACGTCAGGGCGCGCTTGGCCCCGTCGCGCTTTCGCTCGCGGCTCGCTCACACGCCGCTCACGCCGCGCTCACGGCCCAGTCAGCCGCCAACGTCAGCGGCCGACGTCAGCGGCTAACGTCACCGGCCGCGGTCAGCGCCTGCGGTCAGCGGCCCGGCGCTGCGGTCCTGAAGAACGCGCCGGACGGCCGCTGCCAGAGGAACACCACCGCGCCCAGGCCGATCAGCCAGCCGATGCCGGTCAGCACCTTGGTCAGGCCGATGCCCGGGTGCGCGTTGGCCAGCACGCCCAGGAAGCCGATGGTGTTCAGGCCGAACAGCACCGTGCCGGTTACCCGGGCCCAGTTCTTGCCGCTCCGGCAGGCCTGCGCCAGCCCGATCCAGACCGCGATCTCGATCAGGGACAGCACGACGGTCAGCGCCGCCACGCCGGCCACCGTGGTGTGGCCCGAACCGGTCGTGGTCGCGGTCGTGTTCTTCTTGATGATGGCGCTGGCCACCACGATGACGCCGATCGCGTAGACCGCGGCGTAGGCCGCCCCCGCGTGCATCAGCCTGACCGCGTTGCGCACGCTCTCCGGCAGCGGGCCCAGCGGCACCCGTCCGACCTGGTACGGCATCGGGTACCCCGGCTGCCCGGCGGCCGGAACGTATCCGCGAGGCGGCGGCTGCGGCGCGCCCGCGCCGCCGTAGCCCTGAGGCTGGGGGTAACCCTGGGCGGGGCTGTACCCGCGCGGGTGCGGCGGGCCCTGCGCGCCGGTGTAGCTCCGCGTTCCCCCGGGGCCTGCCGCGACCGCGGATCCGGGGCCTGCCGCGACCGCGGATCCGGGAACCCCAGAACCGTGGGCACCGCCGTTTCCCGGGTTGGCGGGCGTGGTCGGCGAGTGCGTCACGGTCGTCCAGGACATCTCCTGCGCGGGCCGCCCCGGCGACTTGGTCTCCTGCTCGAGCCGGGCCTGGTAGGCGCCGATCACGCCGGCCACCGACCGGGGCCAGAACGCCACCGCGGACGGCCCGGTACCGCGATCCCTGGCGGCCAGCGCGGTGGCGAGCGCGGCGGGCGCCGGCCGGGCGGCCGGGTCCTTGGCCAGGCATCCGGAGATGATCTCCCGCAGTGGCGGGGGCACGGCGTCCAGCATGGCCTCGGCGTGCACGACCCGGTAGAGCACCGCGGCCGCGGTCCCGGTGCCGAACGGTCCCGCCCCCGTCGCCGCGTACCCGATGACACACCCGAGCGCGAACACGTCGCTCGCGGGTCCGGCCGGCTTGCCCTCGGCCTGCTCGGGTGACATGTAGCCGGGCGTGCCGAACACCACTCCGGCCGCGGTCAGCGCGGTGCCGTCGGTGGCCCGGGAGATGCCGAAGTCGATCACCCGCGGCCCGTCCGCGGCGAGCAGCACGTTGGGGGGCTTGAGGTCGCGGTGCACCACCCCGCACGCGTGTATCGCCTGCAGCGCCTCGACCAGCCCGGCCAGCAGCGGCCACAGGGCGGGCTCGGGCAAAGGCCCGTTTTCCCCCACGACCTGATCCAATGGCGGCCCTGGCACGAACGCGGTGGCCAGCCACGGCGGGCGCTCGTCCAGGCCGCTGGCCACGACCGGCGCGGTGTAGATGCCGCTGACCGCGCGGGCCGCCGCGACCTCTTGCTGGAAACGGCGCAGGAACTCGGTGTCGCTGGCCAGGTCGGGGTGCACGACCTTGATGGCGACCGCCCGGCCGGCAGGCGACATCCCGAGGTAGACCCGGCCCATGCCACCCGCGCCCAGCTGGGCCCGCAACCGGTACTCGCCGATCACGCGGGGGTCGTCCGCGGCCAGTGGCTTCATCTGCGCTCCCCGCTGGATTAGTCCTGCGCTTCACATTTTGCGGCATATCCAGCAGCCCTCGTACCGCCGATGCGCCGGAATGTTGACGAGCCGTTGAAAAAGCCGTTGAGAAGGCGATTGAAGAAACGAGGCTCACGGCTCGTAGCGGTAGCCCATCCCGGGTTCGGTCAGCAGGTGGCGCGGGCGGGACGGGTTGTCTTCCAGCTTGCGGCGCAGGCGCGCCATGTGGAAGCGGAGATAGTTGGTCCGCTGCTGGAATCCCGGGCCCCACACTCCGGTCAGGATCTCCGCCGAAGAGACGAGCTGGCCTGGTCGGTTCAGCAGGATCTCCAGGATCCCCCACTCGGTCGGCGTGAGGCGGAGCGTCGCCTTCGACCCCCCCGCGCCTTCCTCCAGGCCATCCGCGCCACCGGCCGCGCCACCGGCCGCCGCCGACCGCGCCCCGGCCGCAGCACCGGGCGCGCCCCGACCGCCCACCGTCGCACCGTCCGCCGCCGCGCGAGTCACCTGGTGCGCCGCGAGGTCCACCAGCCACTGGCCGATGGTGACCTGCCGCGTCCGCCCCTGGCCCACCTCACCGTCGTCGCGCCGCAGCGCCGCGCGCAGCCTGGCCAGCAGCTCGCCCATGGCGAACGGCTTGGTCACGTAGTCGTCCGCGCCGACGTCCAGGGCGCCGATCTTGTCGCCGGGACTGGTCCGGCCGGACAGAACGATGATCGGCGCCTTGCACCACCGGCGCAGCTCGACGATCACCTCGGTGCCGTCGATGTCGGGCAGGCCGAGGTCGAGGATGATCGCGTCCGGCGGATGGCTCGCGGCCAGCGCCAGCGCCTCGCGCCCGGTGCGCGCCGCGAGCACGTCGTACTGCCTGGCCCGCAGGTTGATGCGCAGCGCGCGCATCAGCTCGGGCTGGTCCTCGACGATCAGGATCGCGTTCGGCCGAGTCCGGCCGGAACCCGGGGAGCGGGGTGGTCCCTTGGGTTCCGGCCGGACATCTTCGAGCGGAGCCACGGCCAGCTCAGCCGCCGGACTTGGCCGACAGCTCGTCGAGAGCGATGTTGAGCTCGAGCACGTTCACCGTCGGCTCGCCGAGGAATCCGAGCTGCCGGCCCTGGGTGTGCTGGGTGACCAGGTTACGGACCTCGGCCACCGGCAGGTTCCTGGCCGCGGCCACGCGGTCGACCTGCATGTACGCGTTCGCGGGCGAGATGTCCGGGTCGAGGCCGGAACCCGACGCGGTCACCGCGTCCGCCGGTATCTGCGAGACCGGCACGTGGTCGAACGCGGAGATCTGCTTCTGCCGCTGCTGGATCAGCATGACCTCGGTCGGGTTGGTCGGCCCGTAGTTGCACGCCGACGAGAACGTAGGGTCGCACCCGTAGTCGCCCTTGGGCGCCGGGGAGGGGATCGCGAACGAGGGCCGCGGCTGGAAGTACTGCGGCAGCGGGTTGCCCTTGGCGTCCACGAACTCCTGGCACAGCAGGCTGGAGCCGACCACGTGGCCGTTGTAGCTCACCAGCGAGCCGTTGGCCTGGTTGTGGAAGACCACCTGGGAGACGCCCAGCATGACCAGCGGGTAGACGAACCCGCAGATCACCGTGAACACCAGCAGGATGCGGAACCCCGCGATGTGCTGCCTGACGATGACGGGAAGGCGGTTCATGCCGCTCACTTACCGAATCCGGGAATGAGCTGGACGATCAGGTCGATGGCCCAGATGCCGATGAACGGGATGATCAGCCCGCCGATGCCGTAGATCCACAGGTTCCTGCGCAGCATCGACTGCGCCGAGGCCGGCCGGTACCGCACGCCGCGCAGCGCCAGCGGGATCAGCGCGACGATGATCAGCGCGTTGAAGATGATCGCCGAGGTGATCGCCGACTTCGGGCTGTACAGGTGCAGGATGTTGAGCTTGCCCAGGTCCGGGATCACGGACGAGAACATGGCCGGGATGATCGCGAAGTACTTGGCCACGTCGTTGGTGATGGAGAAGGTGGTCAGCGCGCCCCGGGTGATGAGCAGCTGCTTGCCGATCTCCACGATCTCGATGAGCTTGGTCGGGTTGGAGTCCAGGTCCACCATGTTCCCGGCCTCCTTGGCGGCCGAGGTGCCGGTGTTCATGGCCACGCCGACGTCGGCCTGGGCCAGGGCCGGGGCGTCGTTGGTGCCGTCCCCGGTCATCGCGACCAGCTTGCCGCCCTCCTGCTCCTTGCGGATCAGCGCCATCTTGTCTTCCGGCGTCGCCTCGGCCAGGAAGTCGTCCACCCCGGACTCGTCCGCGATGGCCTTGGCCGTCAGCGGGTTGTCACCGGTGATCATGACGGTCCGGATGCCCATCTTGCGCATCTCGGCGAACCGCTCGGAGATGCCCTCCTTGACGATGTCCTTGAGTTGGATCACCCCCAGCGCCCGGGCCGGCCGCCAGCCGGCTTCTCGGCCACCACCAGCGGGGTCCCGCCGGCCGCCGAGATCCCGTCCACCAGCGGTCCGAGGTCGGCCGGCGGGGTGCCGCCATTGTCGCGTACCCACTGGGACACCGCCGAGGCGGCGCCCTTGCGGACCTCTCGCCCGTCGGCCAGGTCGATGCCGCTCATCCTGGTCTGCGCGCTGAACTCGACGAATTCCGCGCCGGCCAGCTCGCCTTCGGCCCGCTCCCGCAGGCCGTACTGGTTCTTGGCCAGCACCACGATCGAGCGGCCCTCCGGCGTGTAGTCCGCCATCGACGACAGCTGGGCCGCGTCGGCGACCTCCTCCGCGGTCGCCCCGCCCACCGGCAGGAACTCGGTGGCCTGCCGGTTCCCGATGGTGATCGTGCCGGTCTTGTCCAGCAGCAGCGTGTTCACGTCGCCGGCCGCCTCGACCGCGCGGCCGGACATGGCCAGCACGTTGCGCTGCACCAGCCGGTCCATGCCGGCGATGCCGATGGCGGACAGCAGCGCGCCGATCGTGGTCGGGATCAGCGCCACCAGCAGGGCGACGAGGATCACGAGCGATTGCGGCGCCTTGGAGTAGAACGCCATCGGCTGCAGCGAGATCACCGCCAGCATGAAGATGATGGTCAGCGAGGCGAGCAGGATGTTCAGCGCGATCTCGTTCGGCGTCTTCTGCCGCTTGGCCCCCTCGACCAGGGCGATCATCCGGTCGATGAACGTCTCGCCCGGCTTGGAGGTGATCTTGCACCACGATCCGGTCGGACAGCACGGTGGTGCCGCCGGTCACCGCGGACCGGTCACCGCCGGACTCGCGGATGACCGGTGCGGACTCGCCGGTGATGGCCGACTCGTCCACCGACGCGACGCCCTCGACCACGTCCCCGTCGCCGGGGATGACCTGGCCGGCCTCGACCACCACGTAGTCGCCGAGGGTCAGGCCCGTGCCGGGCACCGGCTCCTCCCGCAGCGACGCGGGATCCGCCCCGGGCTTCCAGTTGGTCAGCCGGCGCGCCATCGTCTCGCGCTTGGCCCGCCGCAGCGTCTCGGCCTGGGCCTTGCCGCGGCCCTCGGCCACCGCCTCGGCCAGGTTGGCGAACACCACGGTCAGCCACAGCCAGACCACGATGGTCCAGTTGAACGCCGACGACGAACGGATCGCCGTGTACATGCACAGCAGGGCGCCGACCTCGACCACGAACATGACCGGGTTCTTGATCTGGACCCGCGGGTCCAGCTTCTTGAACGCGTCCGGGGTCGACTTCCACAGAATCTTCGGGTCGAGCAGGCCGCCGCCGACCCGCCGCGGCTCGCCGGCCTGCCTGCGGGCGGGCGGGCGGCGCGGGGTACCCGGGCTCTCAGTTGTCACAGACATCAGTGCAGTCCTTCTGCGAAGACGC
>CAVPLC010000108.1:0-69918 GCA_963705835.1 uncultured Actinomycetes bacterium | reverse complement strand
GACGCGCCGCATCATCATCCGCGTCCCCGGTATGGGGGGAGATACTGGGAAGATGGCGGGCGATGACGACGACGTCCGGCTGCCGCTGGTGCTCGGGCCGGTGTCGAACGGGGAGTTCCTGCCGCTGGCCGCGACGCCGGCCGACGTGCGGCTCGCCCGCGCGGTGCTGGACCGGGCGGCCGCGGCGGCCGAGGCGCTGGCCATGGACCGGCGGCTGTTCCTGCAGACCGCGGGCGGCATGGCGGCGCTGCTGACCACCATCAACCTCGCGGCGTGCACATCGCAGGCTCACACCTCGGCCGGGTCCTCGGCGCGTTCCTCGGCCGGGCCGACCACGCCGGGCGGGCAGCTACCGGACGCCGCCGCCGGAACAGCTGCCCGAGTGCCAGGCGGCGCTGGGCAGCAGGGGCGAGTTCATCGTCGACGTGCACACCCATCACGTCATGCCGTCGCTGCCCTGGCGGACCACCGCGCCGGACACGCTGCGGCTGGTCCTGGACATGGTGCCGCCGGACTGCACCGCGGCGAACCCCCTGACGTGCGTCGACCGCGCCGCGTACCTGCACGACATGTTCCTGGCCAGCGACACCACGGTGGCGCTGCTGTCGGACCTGCCGAGCACCGGCGAATCCAACGACCCGCTGCCGTTCAACGCCGCCGACGACACCTGGCAACTGGCCCGTTCGCTCACCAAGGGAGGCCAGAGCAGGCTGCTGCTGCAGAACGTGGTGGCACCCAACTTCGGCTCGCTGGCCGAGCGCCTCGACGGCATGACGGCGACCGCCGAGACCCGCCTGGTATCCGCGTTCAAGGTGTACACCGCCTGGGGTCCCGGCGGGCGCGGTTTCGACCTCGACGATCCTTCGGTCGGGCTGCCTGTGGTCCAGCACGCGCACGACCTCGGGGTGAACGTCATATGCGCGCACAAGGGACTGCCGCTGCTGAACTTCGAGAGCACCTGGAACCAGCCTCGGGACATGGTTGCCGTGTCCCGGCAGTTCTCCGATATGCAGTTCGTGGTCTACCACGCGGGCTGGACGCCTTCGCACGCCGAGGGTCCCTACAATCCGGCCGACCCGGTCGGGGTTGACTCCCTTCTCCGGGCGCTCGACCGGTACAACGTGCCGCCGAACAGCAACGTCTGGGCCGACGTGGCTACCGTGTGGCGGAGCCTGCTGGCCGACCCGGTGCAGGCGGCGCACGTGCTCGGCAAGCTGCTCTCGCGGCTGGGCGAGGACCGGGTCCTGTGGGGCACCGACAGCGTTCTGGTACGGCCCGCCGCAGACGCAGATCATGGCCTTCCGGGCGTTCGAGATCTCCGGGGAGTTTCAGCGGCGGTACGGCTATCCGGCCCTGACCGACACGGTCAAGGCGAAGGTCCTCGGCCTGAACGCGGCCCGGCTGTGGGGCCTGGACCCGCACGCGACCCGCTGCGCGCTGGCGGCCGACACGCTTTCGCGCAACCGTCCGCTCTCGCGTGCGCTGGCCGACGCGGGCGAGCTGCCGGCGCCCTGGGTGGCCCGGGGCCCGGTGACCCGCGGGCAGATCCTGCACTGGCTGGCCCACGAGCCGGGCCCCTGGATACCAACCTGACGAGGTGAGACGATTAGTGCGGGCCGCGGGCGGTAGCGGGCGCGGACCGAAGGCGGAGGGCGCGGTGCGGGTTGATGTGAGCCCCGAGGCGGAGGAGTTCGTCCGGCAGCAGGGCGGTCAGGTGTGGGTCTGGGCCGCCCATCCGCGGGTGTGCTGCTGGGGAACGCCGGCCTTCATGCACGCGGCCACCGAAGCGCCGCCGGGCATGTCGGGGTTCAGCCCGGTGCCCTCGGAGGGCCTGGACGTCTGGTTCCGCATTCCGGCCGGCCGACTGCCCGATGTCCTGGAGATCGGGCTGCGCGGGAAGCGTCATCCGCGGGTCGAGGCGTACTGGGACGGGTGCAGTTACGCCCTCTGAGTCCACGCAGGGTGTATCAACGGCGGGCGATGATCGCTCCGTCCTGGCAGGGGATCTGCTGCCTGGATCGCGGCCCGATGGTGAGGGGGCGGGCCGCGGGGCGGCGGTGATGCACCGGCGGGCCTGGCTTAGGGAGGCGGCGATGGTCTGTTTGCAGGGCGCTCCGCTGCTGGTCGTCCTGGCGCCGGACTCGGACCGGGCCCGGCGGATCGAGCTGCGTCAGGACTACATGGTGGTCGGGCGCACGCCAGGCTGCGAGGTGCGATTCAACGATCCGCACGTGAGCCGGGCACACGCCGCGCTGCAGCGCCGCGGCGACGCGGTCTACGTCCAGGACCTCGGCTCTTCCGGAGGCACCTTCATCGACGGGACCGCCGTGACGAGGGCCCGCGAGCTGCGCCCCGGCGATGTCGTCACCTTCGCCACCGTGACGGCACGCTTCGAAACCGCGAGCGCTGACGGCGAGGACGCCATCGCCGCACCCTCCCGGAGGGTGGCCGCCGCGCCGGGGAAGGCGCCGCCCCGCGAGACCGCCACGGCAAGGAACAGGGCGCTGTGGCTGAGCTGGATCGGTTTCCTGGTCTTCGGCGAGGGACTCACCATCATCGGCGCCACCGACCTGAGCCTGCTCAGGGGCGGCGGGCTGGCGTACCGGCCGTTCGGGCCGGACATCGCGGGCCTTCCCGGCGCGGTGCTGGGCTGGGTCCTGGCCGTGGTCGGCATCCTGCTGCTGGCCGCCGGGATGCATATCGGCGCGGCCGCGTCGCGCAGGCGCGCGGGCTGAGATTCCCGGCCGGTGTCCATCCGGAGGGGGCCCGTTCGATATTAGGGAGTAGGCCCTATGACGTTCGGACCCTGCAGGAGGGATGGATCGTGAAGTACATGCTTCTGCTCAACCGCACGGCGGACGCGCTCCCGGCACCGGGGAGCCCCGAATTGGACAAGATCATCCGGGAGTACGGCGCGGCCGTCGAGGCCATGAGCCGGGCCGGGGTTCTCGTCGACTGCGCGCCGCTGGGGGCCCGCTCGTCGACCACCACGGTACGGGTCAGGGACGGCGAGACGATCATCACCGACGGTCCTTCCGCGGAGATCAAGGAGCAGCTCGGCGGGTACAGCATCATCGAGTGCGCCGACCTCGACGAGGCCCTCAAGTGGGCGGCCAGCATCCCCGCGGCCAGAGACGCCTCGGTCGAGGTGCGGCCGGTCGTGGTCACGGGAACCCGGATGTGAGTGGTCCGCTCGATCAGCTCATCCGCCAGCACTGGTGGGCGGCGGTGGCGACCGTGTGCCGCCTGACCGGTGACCTGGACGCGGCCGAGGACGCCGTGCAGGACGCGTGCGTGGTCGCGCTGGAGCGGTGGCCGGTCGCGGGGGTGCCGGGCAACGCGCTGGGCTGGCTCATCGGCGTGGCCCGGCACAAGGCCGTCGACCGGCTGCGGCGGGAGGCCAGCCGCGGCGTCAAGGAGGCCGCTGCGATGCGTGAGGTTACTGAGTGCGGAGGCGAGGCCGGGTTGGGGACAGCGCAGGCGGCGAGGTCTGGTTCGCCAAGGGCTACACCGCCGACCCGCTGGGCCTGATGTTCATGTGCTGCCATCCGGCGCTGGACATCTCGGCTCGGGTGGCGCTGACGCTGCGTTCGGTGTGCGGGCTGTCCACGGCGGAGATCGCGGCCGCGTTCCTGGTTCCCGAGGAGACCATGGCCAAGCGGCTGGTGCGGGCCAAGGCCAAGATCCGCGAGGCGCGCATACCGTTCCGGATCCCGGGCGAGGCTGACCTGCCGGAGCGGCTCGGCGCCGTGCTGCGGGTCATCTACCTGCTGTTCACCGAGGGCCACATGGCCAGCCGCGGCGAGGCGCTGGTCCGCGGTGAACTGTGCGATCGCGCCGTCTTCCTGGCCCGCGGCGTGGCCGGCCTGCTCCCCGGCGAACCCGAGGCGGCGGGGCTGCTGGCCTTGCTGTTGCTGACCGACGCGCGGCGGGCGGCCCGCACCGACGACCTCGGAGACCTCGTACTGCTGGAGGACCAGGATCGCGGCCGGTGGGACCGGAACATGATCGCCGAGGGCGAGGCGATCCTGGAGGCCGCGCTCGGTCAGGGCCGGCCGGGGCGCTACCAGCTATACGCCGCGATCGCCGCCTGCCACTCGACCGCGCCAAGCGCCGGGGACACCGACTGGCGGCAGATCGCGTTGCTCTACGGGGAGCTGATCCGCCACGAGCCGACCCCGGTGGTGGAGGCCAACCGGGCGGTCGCGGTGGCCATGGCCGAGGGCCCGGCCGCGGGGCTGGTCATCCTGGACGCGCTGGCCCATCACCCGCAACTGCAGCGGTGGGCTCAGCTGCACATCGCCCGGGCCGAGTTGCTGCGGCGCCTCGGGCGCGACGGCGAGGCGGCCGACGCCTACCGGTCGGCGCTTGAGCTGGAGCCGGCGGAGGTGTCCCGGTCGTTCATCGGTAGGCGGCTGCGGGAAATGTCCGGGGGCTAGCTTCTACCACCTGAGCTGGGCGATCTTGTCGTAGTCTGCGGCTGAGTAGCCGACCAGCCCTTCGGAGAGAGCGAAGATCCACTCCGCCACGCCCAGGGACAGCGCCAGGCGGCTGCAGCGGGTGCAGAATGCAGGCTCCTGCAGCCGCACCGAGTCGTCGGCTTCCAGTCGCACGTAGATCAGCTTTGATCCCTGCAGCATCTGCCAGCCGTCACCCTCACGGGCCAGCGTGATGGCCCGCTGCTCCGCGTGGGTCCGGCACAGGTCGTGATGGCCGACCTCGCCGAACTTGCAGTAGCAGTGATCCTCGCCGGGATACGGCACGCCGTTGGTTCCCCACCCCAACAGGCTGCCGTCCCGCACGAGCACGGCCGCGTGCCGGGTCCGCGCGTGGGAATCGCGGGCCAGCTCCGCCGCCCGCGCCACCATCTGCTCCGCCACGTGGCTGTCATGGCGTTTCAGCGGCCGCCATTGCGGCCCCTGCTCTGGTTGCATGCCCACTGCCCTCCGCAGCAAGGCTACGCCCGCAGGCCTGCCCGACGTTCGGACACCGGTCCACCCGGACCAGAACCGGGACCTATCTATTAGTTACGCGGGTGAAAATAATGAATTGTCCGTATGGCCCCGCAGGTCTAGGGTCGCAGCGATGACTGACGACCTCCCGCCGCGTTTTACCCGCCTCACGTTCCACGGTCCCTTGTCCGAGGCCAGAGCCGCGCGTATCGTCGACCGGCTCGCCAGGACACGCCCGGCCGCGGTGCTCGACCTCGGCTGCGGCTGGGGTGAGCTGATGCTGCGCATCCTCGCCGAGGTCCCTGGCGCGGTCGGTACCGGGATCGACCTCAGCGACGCCGACCTCGCCAGGGGGCGGGACAGCGCGATGGCCCGTGGGCTCGCCGGGCGGGTGTCGTTCTTCGAGGAGTCCGCGGTCGGCACCGCGCGCGGGCCGACCGACCTGGTTCTGTGCGTCGGCGCCACCCACGCGCTCAGCGAGGCCAGGCCGCCGCAGCACACCCTCGATGCGCTGCCCGCGCTCCGCCGGCTGGTCAACCCCGGAGGCCGGGTGTTCGTCGGTGAATGCTTCTGGGAGCATCCGCCGACCCCCGCCGAGATCGCCGCCGTATGGCCGGGCATCACTGCCGAGGATCACTACGACCTGCCCGGGCTCATCGATCTGGCGATCATGGCCGGGTTCCGGCCGGAATGGATCGAGACCGCCAGCCTAGAGGAGTGGGATGACTTCGAGTCCGGTTCCACGGCGGATGTGGAGGAATGGCTCGCGGACCATCAGGATCACCCGCTGGCCGGCGAGACCAGGAAGATGGCCGACGACCACCTGTCCGTCTGGCTCCACGGATCCCGCGGGCTCCTGGGAGTGGCCTACCTCACGCTTATTCCGCTGCCGTAACACCGTGGACGCGGAGATCCGCACGGTACGCGGCTCGCCTGGGCCACGGGCCTAGCTACCCCCTACCCGCCGGTCGGGGTTCCCGACCCGATCGCCATCGCGAAGATGTGCATCGCGTTGATGCCGTTGCCGACGCTGGCGCTCACCGTCGGCAGCGTGACCGATGCCACGGTCTTGCCCGCCTGCAGCGGCACCGACGCGAAGTAAATGCTCACCGGGTGCGGGACTTGCGTGCTGCTCGAGAAGTTCCAGCTCGTCGTGGTGGTGGCGATCTCGTCGCCGGCGACCGGGGCGTTGTTGTACCAGTCCGCCATGACGAGGCTGAACGACTGGGTGCTGCCGTCGGTGTAGGTGATCGTGCCGGTCCCGCTCGCCGCCCCGAACGCGCCGGCGCCGAGGAAGCCGAGATCGGTCCCGGACCCGGACAGGTCGATGGTCTGCCCGTCGGCGATCACGTTGTCGGGCGCGCCGACGGCGCTGGGCCAGGTGAAGGTGGTCCCGCCGAACGTGGCCTGGCCGCCGGGGGTGAGCGGGGTCGGCGTGCCCGCGGCCAGCGCCTGCGCCGAGAAGCTGTCCCCGGTGCCGTCGAAGTTGGCCGCGGCGCCGGGTTCGAGTTGTCGGTGATCCCGACGTTGTTGTAGGCGGCGGCGAGCGACGAGTACGGCGCGCCGGTCGTCGGGCGTCCCGGTCCCGGTGGCCATGGCGAAGATGTGCATGGCCGTGGTGCCGCCCGCGTTGCTGAGGATGGGCAGCGTGACCGACGCCACCTGCTTGCCCTGCTGCAGCGGCACCGAGCCGAAGTAGATGCTCACCGGGTGCGGGCCGAGCGGATTGCTCTGGAAGTTCCAGCTCGAGGTCGTGGTCAGGAGCTGGTTGCCGACCGCCGGGCTGTTGGCGTACCAGTCCGCCATGTTGAGGTTGTAGGACTGGCTGCTGCCGTCGGTGTAGTGGACGGTGACGGTGCCGCTCGCGGTGCCGTTCTGGCTGGCGCCGAGGAAGCCGAGGTCGGTCCCGGACCCGGACAGCTCGACGGTCTGGCCGGCGGTGACCACGTTGTCCGGGGTGCCCGGCGCGGCCGTCGGGCCAGGTGAAGGTGGTCCCGCCGATGGTGACCTGCTTCGCCAGGGGTAAGCGCGGTCGGCGTGCCCGCGGCCAGCGCCTGGGCCGAGAAGCTGTCGCCGACGCCGTCGTAGTTGGCCGCGGCCTCGTTGGAGTTGTCGCTGATCCCGGTGTTGTTGTAGGCGGCGGCGAGCGAGGTGTACGGAACGGCCACGGTGGCCGACGCCTCCACCAGGCCTGGTGCGGCCGCCGGGCGGGCCGGCCGTGGCGTGATCGCGACCGTGAGCGTCTGGTCGCCGGGCTGGGCGTCGGCGGGCACGGTCACCCGGAAGTGCTCGGTGACCGTCTGCCCGGGCGGCGATGGTGACCGGCGCCGGGCTGCGTCACCGTCCAGCCGGCCGGGGTCTTCAGGGTGAACTGCGCCTGCGGCATCGCGTAGTCGCCGTCGTTGACCAGGGTGGCGGTGACCGTCGCGGTGGCGCCCGGCGGTCGACGACGGCCGGTGCCTGGATCGTGGCGTACCGGGCGCCGACGCGTGCGGACGACCGTGAAGCTGCCGCGCAGCGGCAGGTTGGCCAGGGCCGAGGAGTCGCCGACGTAGACCCCGAACTGGCCGTCGGGGACCACCCAGCCGTTGGCCGCGTCGTTCCAGTACGACAGGTCGTGGCCGGTGAGGCTGAAGTGCACGGTCGTGGACTGGCCGGGCTGCAGCGTGACCTTCTGGAATCCCTTGAGCTGGCGCGGCGGCTCGCCGGCCGCGGCCGGGTCGCCCAGGTACAGCTGGGCCACGTCCGAGCCGCCACCTGGCCGGTGTTGGTGACCGTGGCCGACACGGTCACCGGGCTGGCTCGACTGCCCGTTGCACCCGCAGCTGGTCGCGCCCGGATTCGACGTGGCGTTCTGGACGCTCTTCGGGCTGATGCTCAGTCCGCTGAAGCGGAAGTTCGTGTAGGACAGCCCGTAGCCGAACGGGAACAGCGGGGTCTCGTTGTTCGCGTCGTAATAGCGGTAGCCGACGTTGATGCCCTCCGAGTACTGCACCTGGCCGTTGATCCCGGGGAACTGGCTCGGGCTGGACGCGGGCACCTGCGAGAGGTCCGTGGGGAAGGTGACCGGCAGGTGACCGCCCGGGTCGACCTTGCCGAACAGCACCGCGGCCAGCGCCGTGCCGTTGCTCTCGCCCGGGTACCAGGCGTCGACCACCGAGGCGACCTGGCTCAGCCAGGGCATGACCACCGGGGCGCCCGCGTCGATGACCACGACCGTGTGCGGGTTGGCCGCGGCCACCGCCGAGATCAGCTCGTTCTGCGCGGACGGCAGGTTGAGGCTGGCCCGGTCGGCGGCCTCGGACTCGGTGTCGTCGGACACCACGACGACCGCGGTGGTGGCCGACTTGGCCGCCGCGACCGCCGGCGCCGATGCCGGGCGCCAGCGTCGGACGGCGTGGCCCAGCTCAGGTTGGCCGACGGGCCGCCGCCGGACAGCTGACAGCGTGTACGTCTGGCCGGCCTGGCAGGTTCACGCCGACCGAGTAGGTGGACACCGGCGGGGTGCCCGGGTTGGCCAGGATCTCCTTGCCGTCCAGGGACAGGTTGGTCGCCGTGTACGAGCCGGGGTTCTTGAACGCCAGCACGTACGTGCCGGTCTCCGGGGCGGTCAGCGTGCCGGTGTAGGTCTGGCCGTAGTCGGTGCCGGTGTAGGCCGGGGTCAGGTTGGAAGTCGGGATCGGCGACAGGGACGTGTCCGTGGGCAGGCCCTGCGCGTACTGCACCGTGGTGCCCGGCCCGGCCGCGGCCTGGATGCCCTGCAGCGGGCGTCACGTTGAAGGTGGAGGTCACGTAGGCGCTGCCGCCGCCGGTGTCGGTCGGCGAGAGCGAGGCGGCCGGGCCGATCACCGCCACCGTGCCGGCGCCGTTGGCCGACAGCGGCAGGGTGCCGCCGGTGTTCTTCAGCAGCACCGTGCCCGCCTCGGCGACCGCGGTGGAGACGTCCTGATGCGCGGGCGTGGTCACCGTGGCTGCTGGTCGACCCGGTCGGCGGGTTGTTGAACTCGTTGAACTGGAACATCTCGGTCAGGATCCGGCTCACCATGTCGTTGAGCGTGGCCATGGAGACCTGGCCGGACTGCACGGCCGACTGTAGCGCCGAGCCGTAGAACTGCGGGGCGGGCATCTCCTGGTCCATGCCGGCGTTGGCGGACTGCACGGTCGAGTGGGTGGCCTGGTAGTCCGAGGTCACGAACCCGGGGTATCCCCAGCGCTGGTCGAGGGTGGTCTTCATCAGGTACTGGTTCTGGCAGGCGGCCTGGCCGTTGATCGTGCTGTAGGCACACATCACCGAGGAAGCCTTGGCCTCCTGCGTCGCGGCCCAGAACGCCGGAAGGTAGATCTCGTGCAGCGCTCGCGTGCTCACGATCGCGTTGTCGGCCGGGGTGTTGCGGTTCGTCTCCTGGTTGTACACCGCGAGGTGCTTGACCTGCGCCATCTCGCCCTGGCTCTGCACCCCGTTGATATCGGCGACCGCGAGGGCCGAATTCAGGTACGGGTCCTCGGTGTAGGCCTCGAACGACCGTCCCCAGCGCGGGTCGCGGTCGATGTTCACCGTCGGCCCCAGGTCGACCATGGCCCCCTTGCCGCGCTCCTCAGACCCGACGACCTGCCCGTACTGGGTGGCCAGCGACGGGTCAAAGGTGGCCGCCAGGGATACGGCGGCAGGGCATCTGCGTCACGCCGGTGAGGCCGTCGCCCACGCCGACGGGGCCGTCCTCTTCACCGATGGCCGGGATGCACAGGCTGGGGATCGCCGAGATGTAGAACACGTACGGCTCGCTGAACCCGGCCCCGGTCACCATGTTGATCTTGTCCGCGAGCGACATCTGGGCCAGCAGCATCTGCACCCGCTGGTCCACCGGGAGCGACTGATTGAGCCACGGGCAGGAAGGGCTGGCGGCGCCGGCCCGGCCGGCGCCGGAGGCGCCTGCTGCGGCGGCCGCGAAGGCCGTCAGCGGCAACGTGAGTACTACCGCGAAGGCCAGGGCCGCCAGTGCGGCGATCCGGCGAGTACGGCGACGGCTAGCACCCGGGATAGGCTTCATGACGGCCTCCGATTGCTGCTCCCAGCGGATCACGCGTGCGCGTGATGGCCCGCAACGGTCCTGTCCCGGTGCCGCAATGCATCCTCGCGGACTCCCCCGACCATCACCACGCCGGCGCGCCGCGGCAGCTTCGCCGCCGGTGCCGAGATTGGCAGCGCACTGCTCGTGCCGCGTTGAATAGTCAAAGCCGCACGCGGCGGCCACGGCAATAGTCAACAGGATTAAAAATCAATAAACGGAAACGGTTAAAAAGCTGTCAACGCCGCGGCGCGGGCATGCCGAGGAGAACGGCGGTTCCGGCGGGAGCGGGTGCCGCGGCGGCTGCTTCCCAGGCGTCGCCGGCGGGGGTGCGGCGGACGGACAGGGGGGCGGCGTCGGCCAGCAGGTAGTGGGGGGCGGCGCGGGTGACGGTCGTGGTCACGATGTCGCCGGGGCGGGGCGGGGCGGCGCGGGGCGTGTCGCCGGGGCGGGGGCCATCGCCGTGGGGGGTGAAGTGGACGAGGCGGTTGTCGCGGGCGCGGCCGGACATGCGGTGGGTGGCGGCGTCCTTGCGGCCTTCGCCCTCGGCGACCAGGACCTCGACGGTGGCGCCGGCCAGCTTCTGGTGCTCGGCGTAGGTGGTCTGCTCGACCAGGGCGGTGAGGCGGTCGAAGCGCTCCTGGACGACGCTCGCGGGGACCTGGGCGTCCATGGTGGCGGCGGGGGTGCCGGGGCGGATCGAGTAGCGGAAGGTGAACGCGCCCGCGAAGCGGGCCTGGCGGACCAGGTCCAGGGTGTCCTCGAAGTCTTGGTCGGTCTCGCCGGGGAAGCCGACGATGATGTCGGTGGTGATGGCGGCGTCGGGGATGCGGGCCCGGACCCGGTCCAGGATGGCCAGGTAACGGTCCCGGCGGTAGGCGCGGCGCATGGCCTTCAGCACGGTGTCGGAGCCGGACTGCAGCGGCATGTGCAGGCTCGGCATGACGTTGGGCGTCTCGGCCATGGCGTCGATGACGTCGTCGGTGAAGTCGCGGGGGTGCGGGGAGGTGAACCGGACCCGCTCCAGTCCCTCGATCTCGCCGCAGGAGCGGAGCAGGCGGCCGAACGCCTGGCGGTCGCCGAACTCGGCACCGTAGGAGTTCACGTTCTGGCCGAGCAGGGTGACCTCCAGCACGCCGTCGGCGACCAGGGCGCTGATCTCCCCCAGGATGTCGCCGGGACGGCGGTCCTTCTCCTTGCCGCGCAGGCTGGGCACGATGCAGAAGGTGCAGGTGTTGTTGCAGCCGACCGAGATCGCGACCCAGGCGGAATAGGCCGACTGGCGCCGGGCGGGCAGCAGCGACGGGAACGTCTCCAGCGTCTCGGCGAACTCGGCCTGCGCCTCGTTCCGCCCCCTGGCCCGCTCGAGCAGGGCGGGCAGCGAGCCCATGTTGTGGGTGCCGTACACCACGTCGACCCAGGGCGCGCGCTGGGTGATCCGGGTGCGCTCCATCTGGGCCAGGCAGCCGCCCACCGCGATCTGCATGCCGTTGCGCTTCTGCGGCAGCAGATGGCCGAGGTTCCCGTACAGCCGGTCGGCCGCGTTCTCCCGGACCGCGCAGGTGTTGAACACCACGACGTCCGGGGTCTCGCCCTCGGCGGCCGGCAGGTAGCCGGCCTCGTCCAGCAGGCCCGCCAGGCGTTCGGAGTCGTGCATGTTCATCTGGCACCCGTAGGTGCGGATCTGGTAGGTCAGGGCGCCTTGCCTCACGGTTACAGGATAGAGGCCTCTCACATGCGTCAGGTGAGGCATGCTGAGTCGTACCCGGCATGATATATCTGTAGGCAAATGACTACGGAAACGCACAACTACGGCGAATGGCCCTCGCCCATCACGGGCGCGGACGTGGCCAGGAACCGGGTTGGCCTGATGTTCCCGGTCATCGCGGGCGAGCACGTGTGGTGGCAGGAGACCCGGCCGTCGGAGGGCGGGCGGCTGGCCGTGGTCAGCCGGGGGCCGGACGGCGTCACGCGCGACCTGCTCCCGATGCCGTGGAACGCGCGGACCCGGGTGCACGAGTACGGCGGCCGGTCCTACCTGCCGCTGGACGGCGGCTTCCTGTTCGCGAACTTCGCCGACCAGCGGCTGTACCGGTGCGGGGCGGCGGGCGACCCGCAGCCGCTGACCGCCGATACCGGGGACCGGTTCGCGGACTTCGTGCTCTCCCCCGACGGGACGCAGGTGTGGTGCGTCCGGGAACGCCACGCCGACCGCGGGATCACCCGCGCGATCGTGGCCGTGCCGCTGGACGGTTCGGCCGCGGAGCACGACGGCGCGGTCCGGGTGCTGGTCAGCGGGTCGGACTTCTACGCCTACCCGGCGCCGTCGCCGGACGGCACCAGGCTGGCCTGGATCTGCTGGGATCACCCGCGGATGCCGTGGGACGGCACCGAGCTGCGGATCATGGAGATCGGCGGCCCCGAGATAGGCAGCACCGAGCAGCGGGTGATCATGGGCGGCGACCGGGAGTCCGTGCTGGCCCCGGTCTGGCGGGACGACTACTGCCTGTACGTGGTCTCGGACCGGTCCGGGTGGTGGAACCTCTACCTGGCCAGCGCGGAGGAGCCGCCGTGGACCTTGTGCCCGCGGGAGGAGGAGTTCGCCGCGCCGCTGTGGCAGCTGGGCGTGTACCCCTACGCGGTGCTCGGCGACGGCCGGCTCGCGGTCAGCCACGGGACCGGGGCGTCGCGGCTGGGGGTGCTCGACCCGGGCAACGGGCAGCTGACCGACGTCGACCTGCCGTACCAGGTGGTCTCGCCGTGGCTGTCGGCGTCCGACCGGACCGTGGCGACGATCGCGGGCGGACCGACGGTGCCGCTCAGCGTCATCGAGGTGGATGTGACCGCGGAGACGGCTGAGGTCAATGTCGTACGCAAGGAGGCCGAGTCAACGCCGGACGTGGCGTACCTGCCCGTGCCGAGGGCGGCGCAGCTGGACGGGCGTTCTGGTTCGGTGGTGCACGCGCTGGTCTACCCGCCGGCCAACCCGGCGGTCGCGGCGCCCGGCGGGGAGCTGCCGCCGTACGTGGTCTGGGTGCACGGCGGCCCGACCTCGCACGTGGTGCCGGTGCTCGACCTGGCCAAGGCGTTCTTCACCAGCCGGGGCATCGGGATCATCGACGTGAACTACGGCGGCTCGAGCGGCTACGGCCGGGCGTACCGGGAGCGGCTGCGCGGCCAGTGGGGCATCGTGGACGTGGCCGACGTGATCACGGCCGCGCTGGCGCTGGCCGAGGCCGGGGAGGCGGACGGGAAGCGGCTCGGCATCCGCGGCGGTTCGGCGGGAGGCTGGACCGCGCTGGCCGCCGTGACCTCCGGGGTCAAGGAGGGTCCGACCGGCGGCGGGGTGTTCGCGGCGGCCACGTCGTACGCGGGCGTGAGCGACCTGCGGCGGTTCGCCGCGCAGACCCACGACTTCGAGTCGCGGTACCTGGACGGCCTGATCGGGCCGCTGCCCGAGTGCGACGCGGTGTACGTCGAGCGTGCGCCCACCGGTCACGTGAACCACCTGACCTGCCCGGTGCTGCTGCTGCAGGGGCTGGATGACCCGATCGTGCCGCCGGTCCAGGCCGAGTCGATCGCGGCCGAACTGGGCGAGCACGCAATAGTGCACGCGTACCTGGCCTTCGCCGGCGAGTCACACGGGTTCAGGAAGGCGGAGACCATCGTGGCCAGCCTGGAGGCCGAGCTGTCCTTCTACGGGCAGATCATGGGGTTCGCGCCGCCGGGGGTCCCCGTGGTGGCGCTGGAAGGCGGCTGAAGGCACGCACCCAGGACCGTTCGGAAAAAATGATCTTTGAGGCTGAGGCTCAGCGGGCGAATTCGGTGGCGCGGGACTCGCGGACCACGGTGATGCGGATCTGGCCCGGATAGGTCAGTTCCTCCTCCACCTGCTTGGCGATGTCGCGCGCGATGACCTGGGCCTGGATGTCGTCGATGCGGTCCGGCTTGACCATGACCCTGATCTCGCGGCCCGCCTGCATGGCGAAGACCTTCTCCACGCCCTCGCGGCCCGCGGCGATCTGCTCCAGGCGCTCCAGGCGCCGCACGTACATCTCCAGTGACTCCCGGCGGGCGCCCGGCCGGCCGCCGCTGATCCCGTCCGCGGCCTGGGTCAGCACCGCCTCCACGGTGCGCACCTCGACCTCGTTGTGGTGCGCCTCGATGGCGTGCACCACGTCCTCCGGCTCGCCGTAGCGGCGGGCGATCTCGGCGCCGATCAGCGCGTGGCTGCCCTCGACCTCGTGGGTCAGCGCCTTGCCGATGTCGTGCAGCACCGTGCAGCGCTTGAGCAGGGCCGGGTCGATCCGCAGCTCGCTGGCCATCATGCCCGCGATGTGCGCCGACTCGACCAGGTGGCGCAGGACGTTCTGGCCGTAGGAGGTGCGGTACCGCAGCCGGCCGAGGAGGCCGACGAGCTCTTCGTGCATGTCGGTGATGCCGAGCTCGACCAGGGCGTCCTCGCCGGCCCGCTTGCACAGCTGCTCGATCTCGGCCTTGCCGCGCTCGTAGGCGTCCTCGATCCGCTGCGGGTGGATGCGGCCGTCGGCGATGAGCCGTTCCAGGGTGAGCCGGCCGATCTCGCGCCGCACCGGGTCGAAGCAGGACAGCAGGACGGCTTCCGGCGTGTCGTCGATGATCAGGTTGACGCCGGTCACGGACTCGAAGGCCCGGATGTTGCGGCCCTCGCGGCCGATGATGCGGCCCTTCATCTCATCGCCCGGCAGGTGCAGCACCGAGACCACGGACTCGCTGGTCTGCTCGGTGGCGACCCGCTGGATGGCGAGCGTGACGATCTTGCGGGCGCGCTTCTCGCCCTCGGACTTCGCCTCGTTCTCGATGTCCCTGACGATGAGCGCCGCCTCGCGCTTGGCCTGGTTCTCGATCGCGGAGACCAGCTCGCCGCGGGCCGCCTCGGCGGTGAGGCCGGCGACGCGCTCGAGCTCCTTGGTGCGTTCGGCGTCCTTGCGGTCGAGTTCGGCGGCGCGGCGGTCCAGGTCCTGCCTGCGCGCGTCGAGCGCCTGCGTGCGGTCGTCGATCCGCCTGAGCTCCTCGTCCAGCCGCTGCTCGCGGTCGGTCAGGCGCAGCTCGCGGCGTTCGAGGTCACCGCGCAGCTCGCGCACCTCGTCCTTGACCGCCCGGATTTCCTCCTCGACTTCGCGGCGGCCCTGGGCGGCCTGTTCGGCCTCCTGGCGGGCGCGTTCGAGGATCCCGGTGGCCTCGGCCTCGGCGCGGGCGCGAAGGTGCTCGGCCTGGGTGGCCTGGTCCTGCGGAGGGGACAGGGGGCGTGTCGCGGCGGGAGTCCGGCGCCACACGACGACCAGCGCGAACACCACTGCCAGCAACCCGATTACCATGAACGCGAGCGACAATCCGCTGCTCACGGCCACCCCTTTCCGTCCATAGCCCTCGGGGCACCCTCATGTTGTGAGGTGACGCTCGCCAGAGCTTTACGCGTTTATGCCCTGGCGCGGGCGGTCGCACGCCACCGCCGCCCGCTGCTGATCTACCGTCAGCCTTGACTACTCACCGTATACGCCCGTTGCTCCTTCGCTGATTTTCGGTGCAGAGTGGGACAACGCCTCGCTGCCGTGAGGTTAAGGCTTGATAACCTTTTTATCAAGCTAGAGCGTCTCTTATGGCGGCGAACGGCGTGTTACCCGGATGAACGGCGCATGGTTTGGGCTGCTCGCGGGTTGCTGACGTGCGGCGGCGGCCCCCGTGGGGCCGGTGGACTCCCCTGAGGGACGCTGCGGCGGGTGTCGCGGGGCGGGCGCTACTCGGAGTAACTGGGGCCGGGGGGCTCGTCCGGGCCGGACGGCGGCCCGGCCAGGTAGACCACCCGGCGGGCGATGTTGACCGCGTGGTCGCCCAGGCGCTCGTAGAAGCGCGCGACCAGGGCCATCTCCATCGTGACGGGGAGAGCCATGCCGCCCGAGGCGAGTTCGGCGATCAGGCTGGCGTGCAGTTCGTCCATCTCGTCGTCGCGGGTGCGCAGCGCGTTCGCGGCGGAGCGGTCGCGCTGGTACCAGCAGTCCGCGGCCTGGCGCCACATCTCGGCGGCGAGCGTACCCATGCGCTCGATGAGCCCGCGGGTGCGCGGCGAGAGGTCCTCGCTGAGGATGAAGTTGGCCCGGGCGGCGATCTGCACCACCAGGTGGTGGGACCGTTCGAGCTCCGGGATGATCCGCAGCACGGAGAGCAGAAAGCGCAGGTCGACGGCGACCGGCGCCTGCAGCAGGATCTCCCGGTTGACCAGTTCCTCGATCTCCGGGTAGAGGGCGTTGATGACCTGCTGGCGCTCGGCCAGCACCTTGATGACCTCGTTGTCGCCGGTGAGCAGGGCACGGGTCGCCCCGGGCAGGTCCTCGGCGACCATGGCGAACATCTCGATGACCTTGGCCTCGATGGCCTCAAGCTCGCGCTGGAATTCCTGACGGTGCTCGACCATGGATGTTCCTCCTGGTTGGTGCCCTAGCGGGGCGGGGGGACGACCACTGTGGGGCAGGCCGCGTGGTGCGTGACCTTGCTGGTCACCGAGCCCAGCTTGAGCTTGGCGAACCCGCCGCTGCCGCGGCTCCCCAGGACGAGCAGGTCGGCGTCCTGCGAGGCCTTGATGAGTTCTTCGGCCGGATCGCCCGTGACCACCTCCACGGTAATCTCGGGCACCGGCCCGCCGGCCTCGCTGGCGGCCTTGTCGACCCAGGCCTGGACCCCGGCCCGGGCGACATCCGGATCGCGCTCGTCCTCGGCCAGGATGGGCACGTTCCAGAAGATGTGGGTGGCCGGGCGGGCGGCGGGCGGGCGGACGGCGAGCACGGTCAGCGGGGCATGATGCTGGGACGCCTCGCGCATCGCCCAGGTCAGGGCCTGGCGAGAATGGTCCGAGCCGTCCACCCCGACGAGGATTCCGGGCATGTCTGCTCCTGGTTTGGGTGCCGGGGCCCGTGGCCGGTTTAGCCCATCCGGCCGGTGACGTAGGCCTTGGTGCGGTCGTCGTGCGGGTTCCCGAACAGTTCGGCGGTCCGGTCGTACTCGACCAGCGTGCCCGTGCGGGTGTCGCTCTCGGGGTTGATGAGGACCGAGTAGAACGCGGTGCGGTCGCTGACGCGGGTGGCCTGCTGCATGTTGTGCGTGACGATGACGATGGTGTACTCAGACTTGATGTCCTTCATCAGGTCCTCGATGGCCGCGGTCGCGATCGGGTCCAGCGCCGAGGCCGGCTCGTCCATGAGGACCACATCGGGCTCCACGGCCAGGGTCCTGGCGATGCACAGCCGCTGCGCCTGCCCGCCGGACAGGCTCAGGCCCGAGTTGCCGAGGCGGTTCTTCACCTCGTCCCACAGCGCGGCCTGGCGCAGCGAGCGCTCGACGATCTCGTTCAGCCTGGACTTGTTGCGGATGCCGTTGATGCGCGGGCCGTAGGCGACGTTGTCGTAGATCGACTTGGGGAACGGGTTCGGCTTCTGGAAGACCATGCCGATGCGCCGGCGCACGGCCGTGGGCGACACGTCCTTGTCGTACAGCGCCTCGCCGCGGTAGCGGACCTCACCCTCGACACGGGCGCCCGGCACCAGGTCGTTCATCCGGTTCAGCGTCCGCAGCACCGTCGTCTTGCCGCACCCGGACGGCCCGATGAACGCCGTGATCTCGTTCTCGTAGATGGTCAGCGAGACGTTGGTCACGGCCCGGAACGACCCGTAGTACATCGAGGCGTTCTTGACTTCGAAGATGGGTGTGCCGGGCGCCGACTCCACCCGCTGCTGCTCGAGGGTCGGCTCGGGCAGCTGGAGGTTGGTGACGGTTTCCTGCTCGGACTGTTCCATGAGGTTCCTAGCGCGAGTATCTGGCGAATCGGGCGGTGACGAAGCGGGCGGCAATCATCAGGATAAAGGCGATCGCGATGAGCGTCAGGGCCGAGCCCCAGGCCCGGGCCTCCGCGCCGGTGTACGGCTGGGTGGCATTGTTGAAGATCAACAGGGGCAGCGCGGTGTTGGCGCCGTGGAACACGTTCGAATTCGCCACGGTCACGCCGCCCAGGATGGTGAAGATCAGCGGCGCCGTCTCGCCGGCGGCCCGGGCCACCGCGAGCAGCGCACCGCTGACGATCCCGCCGATGGCGGCGGGCAGGACCACGGTTATGACCACGCGGGACTTCGTGGCGCCGAGGGCGTAGCTGCCTTCGCGCAGGGCGTCCGGCACCAGCTTGAGCATCTCCTCGCTGGAGCGGATCACCACCGGCAGCATCAGGCAGCCCAGGGCGAACGCGGCGGCCAGGCCGGAGAAGCCGAAGTGCAGCACCCAGATCGAGAAGATGAACAAGCCCATCACGATCGACGGCACGCCCGTCATCACGTCGGCCATGAACCGCACGAGCTGGGCTAGCGGGCCCCTGCCGCCGTACTCGTTGGTGTAGATCGCGCCCAGCACGCCGAGCGGCACGGCCATGACCGTGGCCAGGGCCGTGATCTCGATCGAGCCGAGGATCGCGGGCCATATCCCGCCGGTGCCGAGCGGCACCACGTAGCCCGGGATGTTGTTGCTGGTCAGGAAGGACCAGCCGATGACGGAGGCGCCCTTCTGGATCACCGTGAACAGGACGAATGCCAGCGGGATGATCACGACCACGAACGAGGTGTACATCAGGATGGTCGCGATGCGGTCCTTGGTGCGCCGCCAGCCGGCCGGCTCGCGCAGGTCGACCTTCTGCGTCTGGCTGGCTACGGCCATCGGGCCTCCCTCGTGAGCTCGCTGGCTACGGCCATCAGGCCCCCCTCTTGCGCCGCGCAGAGCGCTCCACGACCCCGCGGGCGAGGACGTTGATGATGATGGTCAAGACGAACAGGAGCACGGCTATCCCCATCAGCCCGGCGCGGAACACGCCGGAGGCCTCGCCGAACTCATTGGCGATGACCGAGGGCATGCTGTAGCCGGGGGCGAACAGGTGCGACGTGATCGCGGGCGACCCGCCGATCACCAGCGCGGCCGCGATCGTCTCGCCCATGGCGCGCCCCAGGCCGAGCAGCACGGACCCGACGATGCCGCCCTGGCTGTGCGGCCAGACCGCGCCGCGGATCATCTCCAGGCGGGTGGCGCCCAGCGCGTACGCGCCCTCCCGGTCGATGGCCGGCACGGTCGCGATGACCTCCCGCGACAGCGAGGTCACGATCGGCGTGATCATGAAGGCCAGGATGACGCCGGCGGTGAAGAAACTCGCCCCGCTCACCGGCTGCCCGAACAGCGGGCCGAGCACCGGGACGCCGTTGACGCCCCCGGCGATCGAGGTGTAGATGTGCTGCAGCCAGGGCGCGAACACCAGGATCCCCCACAGGCCCCAGACCACCGAAGGGACCACGGCCAGCAGGTCGATCACGTACACGATCGGCCGCGACCACCGGTACGGCACGACCTCGGTCAGCAGCAGCGCGATGCCCACGCTGACCGGGACGGCCAGGATGACCGCGATCACCGCGGTGATGGCCGTGCCGTAAATGAAGGCCAGCGCGCCGAAGTCGTTGGCCGCCGGGTTCCAGTTGTTCGTGAAGATCTTCAGGCCCTCGGCGGAGAACCACGACGCGGACTGCTGGCTGGTCGACACGGCGATCAAGACGAGGATCACCAGCACCAGCAGGCCGGACGCGAGCGCGAGGACCTGGAAGACGCGGTCGCCGAGCGGCCGCCGGGCCGACAGGACGTCGGTGGATCCGGCCGGGGCGGCCGGATCCACCTGCGTCACGGCGCTCACGACGGCAAGCCCGTCTGATCCGCCTGCTGATCTGCCTGCGCCACGGTGCTCCTCGGCTAACCGGTGATCTGGCTGAGCTGCGCCACCGCCATCTGGTCGATGCTGGACGGCAGCGGTGCGTAACCCAGGTTGGCGAGCTGCTGCTGGCCGGCCGAGCAGGTAGCCGAGGTAGGCCTTGAGCATCGCCGCGTCGTTCGCATTCGGCTGCGACCGCGTAGACCAGGTCCCACGACTGGTAGGTGATCGGGTACGAGGCCGCGCCCGTACCCCAGACCGCGGCGAACGTAAGGTTCGGCTTGACGGTGACCCCGGCCGCCGACGCTGACGCGGACGCGGACGAGGGCGCGATGTAGTCGCCGGAAGAGTTCATGACCGACGCGGTTGTCAGCGAGGAGGCCTTGGCCGTGGCGTAGTCCACGTAGCCGATGGCCCCGGGGGTGGTCTTGACGATCTGCGCCACCCCGCAGTTGCCGACGCCGGTGCGAGCCGTGGACGGCCACTTGATGGTCGAGCTGCTTCCGAGCGTCCACACGCTTGGCACGGCCGTCTTGAGGAACAGGGAGAAGTTCTGCGTCGTGCCCGAGGAGTCCGAGCGGGCGGCGATGGTGATCGGGGTGCTGGGCAGGCTGACCCCCGAGTTGATCGCCGTGATCGCCGGGTCGTTCCACTTGGTGAGCTTGCCCTGGAAGATGTTCGCGATGACCGTCGGAGTCAGCTTCAGGTTGGTGATGCCCGTAAGGTTGTACGCCATCGTGATCGGGCCGATGATGACGGGGAAGTACAGCACCGTCTTGCCATTGAATAGGTGCAGGTCCGCCGCGGGAATCGGCGAGTCCGAGCCGGCGAAGTTGACCACGTTGTCGGCCAGGTCGGTGCGTCCCTTTCCCGAGCCGCCGCTGCCGTAGTTGACCGTGATGCCGGAGTCGATCGACTTGAAGCTCGAGATTTCCTGCTGCTGGAAGACAGTCTGGAACGTCGATCCGCTTCCGTTGAGCGTGCCGCTGAGGCTGGTGCTCGCCGACGCCGATGTACTGCTGCTCGCCGTGGACGATGAGGTGCTGCTACTCGACGGCGAGCTCGATGAAGAGCATGCGGCGAGAGCGAGCGCGGTCGCGACGAAGGCGGCTGCCGCCGTCATGACTCGCTGTCTGCGTCCAAGATGCATAATTCGGTACCCCTCTTATGTTTCCCGGCCGCGATGAGCGCAGTCGCGGACGGCCGGTCAGCCTGTGAACCGTAGCGTGCGAGTCCAGTTTGGCCGCGCAGCCGGTACCTGCGGGTGAACGGACGGAGTACAAATCGGGGATAGAAGGTGAATTAGTGGTGTCGGCTCGGTGGCACTCTGGCCTGCGCCTAAGCGGCCGGGTCTTGCCACGAGGACTGTCCCGGATCGTGGGACTGCGCATGTGACCCTGAGGGATGGCCGACCTTTACAGAGTAACCCGCATTAGGCGCAGCGGCATGACAAGCATGGAGGCCGCGGTCAGCTTAGGAGCTGTGTGCCGGTGGGGCCGGTGATCTGCTGGAGCATGGTGCGGGCGAGTTGCTGGATCTGTGGTGGCAGAGGCACGTAACCGTTCGGGGCGGCATAGGCCTGGCCGTCATGGGTAAGCCAGTCCAGCATGGCGACCAGAGCCGTTCCGGTCGCCTGGCTGGTCTGGCGGGTGTAGATCAGCGCCCAGCTGTACCCGCTGATCGGGTAGCTGCTGGTGCCAGGCTCGTTGACGATGGAGAAGTCGGTCGGGGTGATGGCGGGTTTCTGGGCGGCGTCGGCGGCGACCGTTTGGGCGGACGGGATCACGTAGTTCCCGGCCTGGTTGCGGATCGCGGCGAACGGCAGCAGCAGGCCCTGGGTATACGCCTCCTCGACGTAGCCGATGGAGAACGGGGTGCGGTTCACTTCGGTGACCACGCCGCCGTTGCCTTCGGCGCCTTCCCCGGCCGGCCAGTTGAGAGTCTTGCCGGTGCCGACCTTGGCGGCCCAGGCGGGGTCGACGCTGGACAGGTAGTTGCTGAAGATGTAGGTGGTGCCGCTGCCGTCGGAGCGGTGCACGACGGTGATCGCGGCGGGCGGGAGGGACAGGCCTGGGTTGAGGGCCGTGATGGCCGGGTCGTTCCAGTGGGTGATGTGGCCGAGGAAGATGGCCGCGAGCACCGGGCCGGTCAGGTGCAGCCGGGCGCCGGCCGGGAAGCTGAGGTTGTAGACCACGCCTTCGCCGCCCAGGTCGACGGGCACCTGAGTGACGGGGCCGCCGGTGGCGGCGGCTTGCTCGCTGGCGGTCATGGGTACGTCGGAGGCGCCGAAGTTGACCTGGCGAGCACTGAAAGCGGCGATGCCCGCGCTGCTGCCCACGGCGGAATAGCCGATGGTCACGCCTGGGTGCTGCTGCTGGTACCGGGCGAAGGCCACGGCGAAGAACGGGGCGTCGAACGTCGAGCCGGATCCGCTGAGGGTGGGCGGGTGGCCGCCGGGGCCGAGGCTGGCCGCGGCTACCCCGACGCCGCGATGCTCACGGTGGTCGAGCTGGTGCAGGCGCCGACGGCCAGGACGATGATCGCCGCGGCGGCGGCCGCGATGGCCGGGCGGGCCGGATGGCGAGGCTGAAGACCGGCCCGAGCGTGGTGCCCTGACATGGCTGCTCCTGTATTTGAGGGTCCGGAGCGGGTTAGTGCTGCTGGGTGGCCCGGACACTACGGGTCCAGGCCTGGGCGCCCATCTGGACCGCCTCCCAGGGGCTGCCCAGCGGCGGGGTGTAGGACAGGTCCAGGTCGCTGACCGCGTCGACGGTCATCTGGTTGAAGATCGCCGTGGCGGCGATGTCGATGCGCTTGGCGATCTCCGCGTGCTTGTGCCCGAACAGCTGCAGGCCGAGCAGCCGGCCGGTGGTCCGGTCGCCGGTGACGCGCATGGTAATGCGGTGGCTGCCGGGGTAGTAGGCCTTGTGGTCATCGGCCTGGGAGCCGACGGTGACCGGGTCGAACCCGGCCGCTCGGGCTTCGTGGTCGCGCAGCCCGGTCCGGGCGGCGGCCTGGTCGAAGATCTTCACCACCTGGGTGCCGAGGCTGCCGGCGAACTGCCGGTTCCCGCCGAGCGCGTTCTCGCCGGCGACCCGGCCCTGCTTGTGCGCGGTGGTGCCCAGCGGCAGCCAGGTCACCCCGAGCAGCCGGTGATGGGTGATGACGCAGTCCCCGGCGGCCAGGACATCGGGCAGGTTGGTCCGCATGCCGCGGTCGACCGCGATCGCGCCCCGGGCGCCGAGCGTAGCTCCGGCGTCGGCGGCCAGGGTGGTCTCGGGCCGCACCCCGACAACCACCAGCACCATGTCCGCCGCGCGGGTGACGGCCGTGCCCTCGGCCGCAGTGGCCTGGACCTGCAGCCGCCCTGATCCTCCAGGCGGGGCCTTGCTGATGGCGTGGACGGTGGTGCCGGTCAGCACCTGCACGCCATGGGCGGCCAGTTCGGCGTGGACCAGCGCGCCAAGCTCCGGGTCGACGGTGGGCAGCACCTCGGGTAGCTGTTCCATCTGGGTGACGGCCAGGCCGCGGACGGTCAGGGCGTCGGCCATCTCCAGGCCGACGTACCCGCCGCCGACGATGACCGCGCTGGCCGGGGCGGCCTGCTCCAGAGTCGCCATGACGGCGAACGTGTCGCCCATCGAGTGCAGCAGGTGCACCCCGTCGGCCGGGGCCAGCGCGCCGGGCCCGGCCAGCCCGCTGATGGGGGGCCGGACCGGGACCGCGCCGGTGCCGATGACGAGCTTGTCGTAGCCGAGCAGTTCCTCGCCGCCGTCGGTCGAGGTGATCAGCAGCTTGCGGCCGGGCACGTCGATGCGCCGCGCGGTGGTATCCAGCCGCAGCCGCATCCCTGCGGCTTCCAGGTCGGCCAGGGTGCGATGGGCCAGGTTGCGCCAGTGGGTGACCTCGCCGGAGACGTAATAGGGGATGCCGCAGATGGAGAAGTTCGGGTAGGCGTCCTCAAGGACCACCGTGACATCGGCGCCGGGGTCCAGTTCGCGGACCCGCAGGGCGGCGGTGATCCCGGCGTCGCTGCCGCCGATCATGACCACGTGCATGGCAGGCTCCCTCTAGGCGCCGGTCAGCGAGGCCGGGCCTTGTGGTCCGTCCGCGGACAGTGAGGCGTTGTGGTGCGCCGCGCTGGCCGGTGCCCGCCCGGTGCTGTTGTGGGGGACGATGATGCCGGCGGCGTCGGCGGGCGTGATGGCGGGGTACAGCACCTTGATGATCCCGGCCGCCAGGATTCCGCCAAGGATCTGCGCGGCGATGAAGGGCAGAACCGAGGACGGGGCGATGCCCGCGAAGGTGTCGGAGAACATCCGGCCTACGGTGATCGCGGGATTGGCGAAGCTCGTGGAGGAGGTGAACCAGTACGCCGCGCCGATGTAGGCGCCGACCGCCGCGGGGGCGGTCCGGGCGCGCCCGGACCGGGCCAGCGCGAAGATCACCAGCAGCAGCCCGAGCGTGGCGATGACCTCGGACAGGAAGTGCGCTGCCGAGGCCCGGTGCTTGGTCGAGATGGTGACCGCGGGCAGGGCGAACATCAGGTTCGCCAGGACTGCCCCGCCGATGCACCCGGCCACCTGCGCCGGGAGGTAGGCCGCGGCATCCCGCCAGGACAGCCCGCCGAACGCGGCGTCGACGAAGGACACCACCGGGTTGAAGTGGCCGCCGGACACCGGGCCGAACATCAAGATGATCGCGAACAGCCCGGCCGCGGTCACCGCCGCGTCCTCCAGCAGTTCCAGCCCGGTCTGGCCGGGCGACAGGCGCTGCGCGGCGATCCCCGAGCCGATCACCACCGCGGCCAGGAACGCGCTGCCCAGGAACTCGGCCGTCAGCCGCCGCCACAGCGGGGCGGGGACACTGGTCACGCGGCCATCTTGACAGAGGACTATAGCTCAGTCAAGATTGACTCAATGTTTCCTGAACCAGCCTCGGAGCTGGCCCGGCGCGCGACCGTGCACGCCGCGCTCGCCGACACTGCCCGGCTGCGGATCACCGACACGCTGCTCGCGGGGGACGCGTCCCCCTCCGAGCTGGCCGCCATGCTGACCATGCCGTCCAACCTGCTCGCGCACCACCTGCACGTGCTGGAACAGGCCGGGATCATTACCCGCCGCCGGTCCGAGGGCGACCGCCGCCGCACCTACCTGCAGCTGATCCCCGGCACCCTGGACTCGCTGGCCCCCCCGACAGCTCGCGCGGCGCTGCGGGTGCTGTTCGTGTGCACCGCCAACTCGGCGCGCTCGCACCTGGCCGCCGCGCTGTGGCGCCGGGCCAGCACCGTCCCGGCGGTATCGGCCGGCACGCATCCGGCAGCAGCCATCGATCCCGGTGCCATCGCCGCCGCCGAACGCCAGCACCTGCCGCTGCCCCGGCTGCGGCCGCGCCACATCAGCGAGGTGCGGCAAAACGGCGACCTCATCATCACCGTGTGCGACCTGGCCCACGAGGAACTCGGCGACGCCCTGGCCGTGCACTGGTCTGTCCCGGACCCGGTTCCGGCCGGGGACCCAGGCAGCTTCGACGCGGCGCTGGCCCAGCTAGCCGATCGTGTCGGGCGTCTGGCGCCGCGCCTGGCAGCCGTCTCCTGACCCAGTTGCCTGCGGCCGGGCGCCGTCACCGGTCCCGGCTGCCGTCTTCCGCTGATTCTGGCCGGGCTGTGCCGGGCGGCCCGGCGGGGCTGGTTCTTGTTCGCGCGGATCAGGGCGCGGGTTATCACAGGCTCCCCCGTGAGTTCAGCCTGACTGAAGGTGCCGCGCGGGGAACTCGCGGTCGTCTGGGACCTCAAGACCGCGGCTTCTGTTCGGCCGGTCCCGAGCATCGGCCAGGCTAGCTGGCGAACCCGCCCGCGCAGGTCAGCACTGGCCGCCCGGCTGGCTGGCGCACGCGCAGCCGTGCCCGGCCCAGGCTCGCCGTCCTTCGATGACGGCCCATCCGGCGATGCCGAGCGCGACCGCGCCGTCCAGCCACCACGCGCCGAACAAGGTATTGGCGGCCAGGCCGGTGAACACGGCAATGGCCAGGTAGGCGCACAGCAGGTTCTGCGTTCCCTCACCGGCGGTGGCACCAGAGCCGAGCCGGGTACCGATCCGCCGTTTGGCCACCCCCAGCGCTGGTTCGAAGATCGCGGTCCCTGCGGTGAGCACTAGCCCGGCGATGCTGGTTTCGGCGCGGTCGCCGTTGATCAGTCCCCAGATCGCCTCGGCGGCGATGTAGGGGGCCAGCAGGTAGAAGCTGACGGCCACGAGCTGCTGGGCGCGGCGCTCGGCACCGGCGCCGGTCAGGCGGGTCCCGGTGAACCGCCAGATGACGATGATGCTGGCCAGTGCCTCAATGCCGCTGTCCAGGCCGAAGCCGAGCAGCGCGGCTGACCCGGCGATCAGCGCCGCGGCAATGGCGACCCCGGCCTCCGCGCCAAGCCAGCCCAGGGTGAGCCAGGACAGCATCCGGGCCAGCCGGGCCAGGCGGAGCCATTCCGGTGTCCCGGGCACGGCGGGCATCGCGCCGCTCGCGGCGGGGCGGGACAGCTGCGGCTGCGCCGGGATCATGGCGTCTCGATGTGCTCCAGGACGGTGTAATACTCCCAGGCCAGCCCGTCGGGGTCGTGCGCCCACACCTTGTCTTGCAGGGCGTAGCAGCACACCGCGCCGGGCTCGGGTTCGGTGTCCAGGCCCTCGGCGGCCATCCGGGTCCCGGCGTCGTTGACCGCATCGGTCGAGCCGACCTCGACACCAAGGTGGTTGATCGTGCCGCCCGGGCCGCTGCCGGGCGCGTTCAGCACCAGCTTGAGCGGCGGGTCGTCGATGGCGAAGTTGGCGTAGCCGGGACGCAGCTTGGCCGGCTGGGCCCCGAACAGCCGGGAGTAGAACGCGACAGCGGCGTCGAAATCGCTGACGTTGAGGGAGAGCTGGACACGGGACATCGGGTGTCACCTCCAGGGATCAGCAGGCCTCATCGCAGCGGCCGGGCAGGCTCAGCGCGGCCAGGATGCGCAGCGCGTCCGCCAGCCGGGGGTCGGCCAGGTCGTAGCGGATGCGGCGGCCTTCGGCCGTTGCCGTCACCAGCCCGCACTCGCGCAGGCAGGCCAGGTGGTTGGACAGGTTCGCGCGGGTGGTGCCGAACTCCTCGGCCATCTCCGCCGGGTACCCGGAACCACTGCTCAGGTGCACCAGCACGCGGCGGCGGGTCGGATCGGCCAGCGCCGTCCCCACCCGGCCGAGGGTGTTCATGTCCACCCGAGTCAGTACAGCCACGACTGGACTATACAGTGAATGCTGAATAATGCAACCTCCGGCGAGGACCTCGGCACGGGTTACGGCCTGACCGCGCGGATGATCGCCGCGTGCACGCCGTCCGCGACCTGGTGGGTGGGGGTGATGCCGATGCCGGTGAACCCGGCCTGGGTCAGGCCGTCGCGGTACTCGGCGAACGAAGGCGCCCCGGCGATGCAGCCGACCTGGCCGCCGCGGTCGGTCCGCTGGCCCGGGGTGAGCTGGTCCTCGGCGAGGATGTCGGTGATACCCAGGCGGCCGCCCGGGCGCAGGACGCGGAAGCACTCAGCGAAGACCGCCTGCCTGTCGGTCGACAGGTTGATCACGCAGTTGGAGATGATCACATCGACAGAGCCGCCGGGCAGCGGGATCGCCTCGATCTGGCCGCGGAGGAACTCCACGTTCCGCGCGCCGTCCTGGCGCGCGTTGGCCCGGGCCAGGTCCAGCATCTCCTCGGTCATGTCCAGGCCGTAGGCCTTGCCGTCCGGGCCGACCCGGCGGGCCGACAGCAGCACGTCGATGCCGCCGCCCGAGCCCAGGTCAAGCACTGTCTCCCCGGGCCGTAGCTCAGCCACCGCGACCGGGTTGCCGCAGCCGAGGCTGGCCCGTACCGCGCCATCGGGCAGGCCGGCGGTGTCGGGGTACCCTTCCGGGCCGAAGCAACCCGCCGCGAACGTGCCAGCGTCGCAGTCGGTGACGGTCTCGCCTGCTTGCGCGGCCCGGGCGAGGCCGGCGTACCGGGCGGCGACCGCCGTCCGGATCTGCTCACCGTCAGCGGGTGGGCGGGCTGGTGCCATGATCATCCTCCGGGGTGTCGGCGGGCGGGATAGGTGAGGGTTTGCCCATCACCAGGTCGGCGGCGGTGGGGAAGCATTCCACGCAGTTGCCGTTGATCCGGTACAGGCGGGAGGTGCCGCGTTCCTCGGCGAGCACGAACCCGACCGCGGCGAGCTGGCGCAGGTGCTCCGACACGGTCGACTGGCCCACCGGCACGGCCGCGACGATCTCCTTGACGGTCAGCGGCCTGCCACTGCGGGCCAGCAGGGAGACCACCTGGACCCGGGTGCCGTCGGCCAGCGCCTTGAACCAGGCCGCGTAGGTGTCGGCGATCTCGCGATCCAGCGGCCGCACATCATTCATCGTTAATCGACGATAGACGATAAACAGATGGGAGGGAAGCCCCGGCAGGGCGGCTACCGGGGCGAGCAGCCGATCAGGGCGGCCAGGCTGGCCAGGGCCTGCGGGCGGACCCGGTAGTACACCCACACGCCGCGCTTGTCCCGGTCCACCAGTCCGGCCTCGTGCAGCACCTTCATGTGATGGCTGATCGTCGGCTGGGACAGGTCGAACGCGTCGGTCAGGTCGCAGATGCACGCCTCGCCGCCTTCACGGGAGGCGATCAGGGACATCAGCCGCAGCCGCACCGGGTCGGCCAGCGCCTTCAGCAGCGGCGCGACCTGCTCGGCCTGCTCCATGGTCAGCGGCGCGGCGGTCAGCGGCGCGCAGCAGGCCGCCGTCTCCGCCGGGCTGAGGACTGTCAAAGAAATAGACACAGATCTATATTGACAGATACCGATGTCTTGTGGCAAGCTCTTGGCCAACGGAGACATAGACAGTCATCAATGTCCTAGGAGGTCGCCATGTCCCGGGTGCAGCTCGCGCTGAACGTCAACGACATCGACGAGGCCGTCAGCTTCTACACCAAGCTGTTCGGCACCGAGCCCGCCAAGCGCAGGCCCGGCTACGCCAACTTCGCCATCGCCGAGCCGCCGCTCAAGCTCGTCCTGCTGGAGAACCCCGGCCAGGGCGGCACCCTGAACCACCTCGGCGTGGAAGTCGACAGCGCCGACGCCGTGGACGCTGAGCAGGCCCGGCTCGCCGAGGCGGGCCTGGCCGCCGTCGAGGAACGGGACACGACCTGCTGTTACGCCCGGCAGGACAAGTTCTGGGTCACCGGCTCCCCCGGCGGCGAGCGGTGGGAGATCTACACGGTGCTCGAGGACAGCCCGACCTTCTGGGGCGAAGGCGGCAGCCAGAGCTGGGACGCCGCCGAGGCCGCGCTCGACTCGGGCCAGGCCGGTTCTGCGGAAACCGCGCAGTGCTGCGGCGGCACCGGCCAGCCTGCAGAGACAGCCGACTCCCACGTCACGACGTGCTGCTAACAGGCACGCCGTAGCCGAGCACGTGATCGCCCGGCTGGCCGCTCACGTGCGCAACGCCCCGGCTGCCGTCGGCCTGTAACAGGCCAACTGCGCCGAAACTAGCCGACAGCCTCATCCGGGTCGGTATCTGGATCCAGGTACTGGTCGGCGTCCAGCTCGAACCCGGCCTCGCTTGAGCCCTCCTGCTCCAGGACCTCCTTGATCAGCCTGAATACCAGGCCGGGTGGATAGCCTTTCCTGGCCAGCGTGCCTGCTGCGCGGCGGATGCGGGCGTCGGGCGGCTGGCCGCGGGTGCCTGCCAGCTTCTGCTCGACCAGGCGGCGGGCGGTGGCGACCTCCTCCTCGGGGTCCAGGGTGCTGACCGCCTCGCGGATCTCGTCGGCGTCGACGCCGTGCTGGCGTAGCTCGGCGGACAGCGACCGGCGGGACAGGCCGCGGCTGTAGTGCCGGGACTCGACCCAGGCCCGGGCGAACGCGGCGTCGTCGATCAGGCCGACGTCGGTGAAACGCTCGAGAATCGCTTCGGCCGCTTCGGCGGGCACGCCGCGGCGGTGGAGCGCGGTGGCGAGCTCCGCCCGGGTCCGGGGCGCCGCGGTCAGGAGGCGCAAGCAGATCTGCCTGGCCTGCGCTTCAGGGTCACCGGTTTCTGGCTCACCGGCCGCGGGTTGGGACGGTGATCTTTCGGACGGTGACCCTGAAGCCTGCTTACGACGGGCCATCTCGGGTCACTGGCTAGACGGTGGCACCGGAGGGTGTCGTGATGTTCCGCGGCGTGCCCGCGCCGTTGCTGGTCCCGTTTCCGGCCGCGGGTGCGGGGGCGCCGGCTGCGGCGTCGGCGTCGAGGCGCGGGCCTACACCGAGCTTTTCCTTGATCCGCTTCTCGATCTCGTTGGCCATGTCGGGGTTGTCGCGCAGGAAGTTGCGGGCGTTCTCCTTCCCCTGGCCGAGCTGGTCGGCGTCGTAGGTGTACCAGGCGCCGGACTTGCGCACTATCCCCTGCTCCACGCCGAGGTCGATCAAGCTGCCTTCGCGGCTGATCCCGATACCGTAAAGAATATCGAATTCTGCGCTGCGGAAAGGAGGCGCGCAATTCGCCACGATTACGTCCTCCGCGGCCAGGGTGTGCAGGTCCGCCGCTTCCACGTCGAACGTGCGAGCGCGTCGGGCGGGCAGGACCTCGCGGATCCGGGAGAACCAGAGCTGGTCGGCCAGGACCTGGTCGAGGAACGGATCGTCGAGCGCGTCGGCCAGCCGCTGCAGCCGGTCGCGGCGCATGCGCGGACCACCGAGGACGACCTTCATGCCGCGCTGTGGGTCTCCGGCGCTCTCCCCGATCATCTGGGCCGCGAGCAGCGGGGTCAGACCTCGCCGCTCCAGGTGGCCGAGCACGGGCTCGACGACATCTCCGGACAGGTAGATCCGCTGCGACCCGCGGTGACGCTTGTCGAGGGCAGCGAGTTCCCGCGTCACTACCTGACCGCGCGGTCCCCACATCGGGATCGCGTCGGCGAATGCCGCGACGTTGTCTACGCCGGAAACCCGTACCTCCCACGTGGGGCGCTTGCCGGATATCTGGCGCCCCTTGATGATCCCACCGCGCTGGGCACGTGGGTCACGCCGCTGGATACTGCTGCCTATACCCCACCGCAGCAGCAGCCAGTGGACCTGCTGGGCAAGCTGCTCCGAGGTCGTTGTGTAGCCGATCCGGATTCCACCGGTCTGTTCCCGGGACGCATGCCCATCGGATTCGAAGAGGCCGAAGATGAGGTTGCCTACGACCTCCGACGAAATCTCTGGCGCGAAGAACTCCGGTGGAATCTTCTTGGTTGGCGCCAGGCACCCATAGATGCCGCTTCGACGGCAGAGTTCACGGACCCCATTTTCTTCACCGGATCGATGAGAGAAGGCGACTGTGATCTCGTGAGCCGTTGGCTTAGCCTCGCACCCGAGAGAGCTGGCGATCTGGGCGGCGTCTCGCTGCAAAGATTCCGCGACATTGGTGAACTCGACTGGCTTCTTCCCGCCGACGTAGCCGTCGCCGATGAGGTAGCCGAGCAGCCGGGCGTGGTCTGGCGGCATCGGCTCGTGTGAGCCGAAGCCCAGGAAGCTGCGCGGCCGCGCGACCCGGTCGCCGCGGGTGAGCTCGTCCGCGAGGCGCCAGCCGCGCTCGGTCAGGATCTTGTGGTCGGGCGTGACCCACAACTCGGTGTTGTCGCGCAGCCTGAGGCCGATGACCTCCTGCTCGCCCTGGTCGAACCAGGACAGGACCTCGCGCACGCTCAGCTCGCCGTTCTTGTCGGCGGACACGACGTGGACCGGGAGCCGCCCGTCGACGATCTCCTCGATCCGGTGAGTCAGCCCGGTCGCCGGGTCGAAGACCCGCGTACCCTCGGCGAGGCACTTGTTTTTGACGACCTTGACGCGGGTGCGGTTGCCGACGGACTCGGTGCCGTCCTTCAGCGTCTCGATCCGCCGCACGTCGAGGCGGACCGAGGCGTAGAACTTGAGCGCCTTCCCGCCCGAGGTGGTCTCTGGCGAGCCGAACATGACCCCGACCTTTTCCCGCAGCTGGTTGGTGAAGATCGCGGTGGTCTTGGTCTGGTTCAGCGCGCCGGTGATCTTGCGGAGGGCCTGGGACATGAGGCGGGCCTGGAGCCCGACGTGGCTGTCCCCCATCTCGCCCTCGATCTCCGCCTTCGGCACCAGCGCGGCCACCGAGTCGATGACCACGACGTCGATGGCGCCGGAGCGGATGAGCATGTCGGCGATCTCCAGCGCCTGCTCGCCGGTGTCCGGCTGGGACACGAGCAGCGCGTCGGTGTCGACGCCGAGCTTCTGGGCGTAGTCCGGGTCGAGCGCGTGCTCGGCGTCGATGAACGCGGCGATGCCGCCCGTCTTCTGCGCGCTCGCCACGGCGTGCAGCGCCAACGACGTCTTCCCGCTGCTCTCCGGTCCGTATATCTCGACGATGCGGCCGCGCGGCAAGCCGCCGATACCGAGCGCCACGTCCAGCGCGATGGAACCGGTCGGGATCACCTCGACCGGCACCCGCGCCTCATCGCCGAGGCGCATGACCGAGCCCTTGCCGAACTGGCGCTCGATCTGGAGCAGGGCGGCATCCAGGGCCTTCTCCCTGTCGCTCGCCCGCTCGAGGCTCGGCCTGTTGTTCGCTGCCATTAGGGACTCCCTGCCGGGGTTGAGGGCCTGCGGGCACCTTCCCGCACCGCCCAGGTCGTCTGAATCGTGGTCCAGCCGGTCATCCCGGGGTGGACATCGATGGACACGCTACGCGCCGCCTCTGACATTTCCGATCACTACTATAGGACGAACGTGTATTCGATCATGAGCGACACGCCGAAGACGGCGAAAATACTTGGAGCCGAGGGACGCACCACCGACCGTTCGGAATAATGAATTTGATCTTTCTACCAACTGAGGAGACTGCAGATGCCGCTCGATGAGGATGTGGTCCGGCTGGCCAAGGGCAAGAACCTGGCCACGGTGGTGACCCTGATGCCGAGCGGGCAGCCGCAGGCGCTGCTCACCTGGATCGACACTGACGGCGAGCACGTTCTGGTCAATACCGAGCCGCAGCGGCAGAAGGCCAGGAACGTCGCCCGTGACCCGCGCATCACCGTGCTCATCCGCGGCGACGACTGGTACGACTGGGCCGAGATCCGCGGGCACGTGGTCGAGACCGTCACCGGCGAGCCCGCGCGGGAGCACATCGACGAGCTGTCGCAGCGGTACAACGGTCATGAGTACAGGAACCCCATCGGACCTCAGGGCCGGGTGATCCTCAAGGTCGCCGCGGACAAGGTCAACACCCCGCGGCGCCTCGGCCGCCGCTGAGTTAGCGCAGGTTCTCCGGCACGTCGAACGTGTCGGAGACCGCCCGCCAGATCACCTTGGCGTCTTCGCCGTCCGCCAGGGCGCGTTCGACGGTGCGGCCGCCGAGCTCATCGAACACGTAGTCCTTGGCCACGCTCTGGGCGTACGTGTCGCCGAACTGCGCCCTCATCCGGTCCCAGAATTCCGTCACCCGCACGCCGCAAGGGTACTGGCGGGTCCGCGGCCCGGCGGCCGGGGCACGCGGCGGCAGAGTCCCCTTTGGGCCGATGTGTCGTTTATCGATCCGTGGGAATCACTGGAGGCGAGGGCACTGCGGCGATGGAGGGCGGATGGCTGCTCCGGCGGGACTGAGCAGCGGATCTGTTCCGGAGCCGGTTGCCGAGGCAACGGCGGAGCCGGAGGCGGCGGAGCCCGAGGTAGTTGAGTCGGAGGTAGCCGAGCCGGAGCCGGAGGTAGTTGAGCCGGAGGTAGCCGAACCCGAGGCAACCGGGCCGGAGCCGGAACTGGGGGCGGCGGAGCCGGAGGTTGCGGAGGCCGAGGCTGAGCTAGAGGCCGAGGCTGAGCTAGAGGCCGAGGCTGAGCTAGAGGCAGAGGGGGCGCCGGAGTCCAGGGAGCCGCGTGGCAGGCGCGTGGTCGCCGTCGTTAGCGTCGTGGCGGGCGTCATCGTGCTGGTCGCCGCGGCCGTCGCCGCCCTGGCCGTGGTGACCCACGGGTTCCGGCCGAAGACCGTGGTGACGTACCGCCCGCAGCCCGCCGTATTCGGGCTGCGGGCGGGCGAGTGCATTAATTCATCACCGAACGGACTATCCGTCACGATCAAGTCATGTGCGACGCCGCATGACGCCGAAGTGTTCGCGACGTTCCGCCTGGCGGGATCGTCCTGGCCGGGCAGCACGGTCATCCGGCAGGAGGCGAGCAGCGGGTGCGCGACCAGGGTCGCGGCCTACCTGAACCCGCAACTGGCCAACGCGGGGCTCGCCCAGGAGTACGTGTTCCCCGACCAGCAAGCCTGGAAGGCGGGGGTCCGGACGGTCGTGTGCGAGATCAGCGCATCCAGCGGGCAGCTCAGCGGGTCGGTCCGCCAGCCTGCCTGACCTGCGGGCCGGAAGGCTCTACGGGTGCCCGGTCAGCCACTGGCCGTGGCGCATCACCGCGCGCAGGCGGAACTCGTCATCGCAGACGACCAGGTCGGCGGCCAGGCCGGGGCGCAAGGCGCCGGTGCGATGATCGATGCCCAGGACGCGCGCGGGAGTCGTGCTCGCCGCGGCGGCCACCTCGGTGACCGGCAGGCCCGCGGCGAGCGCGTGCCGGACCACGCCGGCCATGGTGGCGGTCGAGCCGGCGATCGCGCCCGCCCTGCCTGTGCCGCCTTTCGCCGGGTCGCCGGCGAGCCTCGCCACTCCCCCGGCGGCGTCGACCCGCATGGAACCGAGCCGGTAGCTGGCGTCCGGCATCCCGGCGGCGGCCATGGCGTCGGTGATCAGGACGAGCCTGCCCGGGCCCGCGGCGCGGGCCGCCAGGCGGATGGTGATGTCGTGCAGGTGCACGCCGTCGGCGATCACCTCGAGGCTGACCTCATCGCGGTCCAGCAGGGCACCGGCCGCGCCTGGCTCACGGTGATGCAGCGGCCGCATGCCATTGAACAGGTGGGTCGCGTGTGCGGCGCCCGCGTCGATGGCCTCCGACGTGACCTCGGCGGTGGCGTCGGTGTGCCCGACGGCCGCCGTCACCCCGGCTCGCGCGGCCGCCTCGATCACCGCGATGGCGCCGGGCAGTTCGGGGGCGAGGGTCAGGACCCGCAGGTGGCCGCGGGCCGCGGCGTGCAGGCGCTCGAAGACGGCGACGTCGGGAGCGAGCATGTGGCGGGGGTCCTGGGCGCCGCGCCGGACCGGGGACAGGAACGGTCCCTCGAGGTGAAGGCCGGCGATGACGCCCCGGTCGGCCAGGCCGGCCAGCATGGCGGCCCGCGCCTCCAGGTCGGCCAGCGGCGCGGTGACCAGGCTCGCCACCAGGCTCGTGGTGCCGTGACGACGGTGAAACTCAACGGCGTTCGTGGCGTCGTGGCTCGATCCCTCGGTGAACGAGGTGCCACCGCCGCCGTGCACGTGCATGTCGATGAAGCCGGGGAGGACCCACTGCCCGTCCAGGTCGACGACGGCTTGCCGGCCCGGCCTTGCCTCGCCGCGGCCGACCGCGTCGATACGGTCTGCGGTGACCGTGATCCAGCCGGGGCTGAGCACGCCGTCGGGTGTCACCACGCGGCCGCGGACCAGCAGCCAGGATCCGTCCTGGTCCGGGGCCGATCGCATCACGCCAGGATGACAGAACGCGACAGGGCGCGCGGCTGGTCCGGGTCGATGCCCTTGCGCTCGGCCAGGACGGCGGCGAGCCGCTGCGCGCCGATCAGCCCGGTGAGCGGGTCGGCGTCGGTGGCGATGACCATGGCCCCGGTGCGGCGCGCGTCCGCCAGCAGGGCGGGCGGTACCTGGCCCAGTGCCCACACCGCCGTGGTCTCGTCGCTGACGCTGATCGGGCCGTGCCGGTACTCCATCGCGGGGTACGACTCGGCCCAGGTGCGCGAGGCCTCGCGCAGTTTCAGCGCCGCCTCGTCGGCCACGGCGGCGGCCCAGCCGCGACCGAGGAAGGTGAACTCGGCGAGTTCGGCCAGGCCGGGTGGCAGGGGGCGGGCCAGCTCGGTCGCGGCCTCGTCCGGGTAGCGCGCGGACGTCCTCGCCCAGGTGCGCGCGGAGCAGCACGATCGAGCTGGAGATGAACCGGCTGGACACGACCGAGCGCTCGTCGGCGAAGTCGAGCAGTATCGTGCGGGCGGCCTCCCGCGCCAGCGGCGAACCCGGGACGGCGGTGACGGCGGTCGTGGTGACCTGTCCGGGGGCCTGCCGGAGGGCGTCGAGCACCTCGGTGGTGGTGCCGGTCCGCGAGATGTACACCATGCGGTCGTAGCGCCTGGTCGCCGGCACTTCCGAGGCCGGGAAGGCGTCCGTCTGGCCGTGTCCCGCGGCCTCGCGCAGGGCCGCGTAGCAGCGGGCGACGTTGAGCGAGGAGCCGCAGCCGATCGCCGCGACCCGCTCGCCGCGCTCGGGCAGCGCCGCCCCGGTCGAGGCCGCCATCTCGATCGCCTTCGCCCAGCACTCCGGCTGGCTGGCGATCTCGTCGACCAGATGGCTCATCGCGAGCTCCTAATGATCACCGTACTTGCGTACTTTTGCTCAATACTGACTTATGCGAGCATTATAGAGCATCCGGAGTGGATGTTCTAAGGCGGTGACGACGCGGATGCCGCGTTCGGTGAAGGGGATCAGGCAGTCGGGCGGGGCATCGCGGTCGGTGACGATGACGTCGATCTCCTCGGTGGCGCACACCCGGGCGAACGCGCGCTGACCCAGCTTGGAGCTGTCGGCGACGATCATCACGTGCTCGGCGCGGCTGGCCATCAGGTGGTTGATGCTGGCCTCGCCCTCGTGGTGGGCGGTGGCCCCGGCCCGCGGGTCGAGCGCGTCGACGCCGAGGATGGCCCAGTCCAGGGTCAGCTCGGCGAGCACCAGCGTGGCCAGCGGCCCGATCAGCTCGTAGGACTGGCCGCGGGTGACGCCGCCGGTCACCACGATCTTGAGGTGCTGGCGGACGGCTAGCTCGTTGGCGATGTTCATGGCGTTCGTCACCACCGTGATGGCGGGCGAGCCGGTGCCGTCTTGCAGGTCCGGCCGGGTGGCCAGGGCGCGTGCGACCTCGCTGGTGGTGGTGCCGCCGTTCAGCGCCACCGTGGCGCCCGGCTCGATCAGGGCGGCCGCCGCGCGGCCGATGCGCTGCTTCTGCGGGGCGTGCCGGGCGGTCTTGTACCGCAGCGGCAGGTCGTAGGAGACGTGGCCGGCGACCGCGCCGCCGCGGGTCCGGGTGATCAGCTGCTGCTGGGCCAGCTGATCGAGGTCGCGGCGGATGGTGGCCTGGGATACGCCGAGTGCCGCCGCGGCCTGCGCCACGGTGAGCTGCCCGTCGCCGGGCAGCAGGTCGAGCAGCGCGTTCCAGCGCTGGTACCTGGACACGTGGCGGACCTCCCCGGCTCGGGTGCGGGCCATGACGCGATCGTCTGCGCAATAGTGCGCAGTTTACTCGCATGACGGGTGCGCGATGCTGCGCGATCCGCGGCGTGTTCAGCAGCCGCCGGCTGGGCCGGGGATGCCGGGGCCGACCGTGGGCTGATCGACGATCCCGGTCACCACGCTTCGCAGCACGGCACCGAAGTGGATCACGTACCACACGCCGCGCCAGGAGATCAGGGAGGCGATGCCGAGGGAGCGTTCCTGGCCGTGCTCGTCGTAGACGACCCGGGCGCCGCCCACGTGCCAGTAGCCGTCGGTGTTGTAGCAGGCGCCCGGGTACACCCACTCCGCTTCGGAGGCCGGCACGATCACCCGGACCAGCCGCGCGTCCCGGTCATCGACCAGGTCGTGGGCCGCGCCGACGTCGAGGGAGAAGTCGTACCACAGCCGGTCGTCCCAGTCGGCGGTGGGATACGGGATCGCCTTGACCTGCTGGTAGGCGCCGACAGGGAAGAAGGCGGGGAGCGCGAGGTGCGAGTTCCCTGTGGTCACGGCCAGCCACAGATCGGCCATGGCGTTGCGGAAGGCGGCCGAGTGCGTGCTGGGAAAGACGTGATTCTGCGGCAGCTTGCCCGCGCCGGGCGCCACCGGCAGCGCGACCGGCCCGGTGGGCCGGGGCGCTGGGGTAGCGCTGGCTCGCGGGCTGGACGGCGCCGCCGTCGGGTGCTGGGCGGTCCCGGTGGTGCTGACCTGCGTCGGCGAAGACGACGGGGATGAGCCGGCGCTGCACCCCGCGAGCAGCGCCGCGGCAATAACCGCCGCCGCCAGCGGCGCCCGCCGGGCCACCCTCATGCTGCTACCGCCACGTCTGCCGCGCCGTTTCGAGTGCAGCCGAGACTACTGCAGCCCGTCGCCGCTGCCGCCGGGTGGCCGAAAATGTCGGTGGGGCAGGGCAGTATGGAAGCATGGAAGAAGAGTCCCCGCTGACCGGGGCCGAGGCCCTGGAGGGGTTCTCGGCGGCGACGCGGGCGTGGTTCGAGGGCGCGTTCGCCGAGCCGACGCGGGCCCAGTCGGGGGCCTGGAGGGCGATCGGCAAGGGCGAGGACACGCTGGTCGTCGCGCCCACCGGGTCGGGCAAGACGCTGGCCGCGTTCTTGTGGGCGATCGACAGGCTGGCCGCGCTGCCGCCGCCGCAGGATCCCAAACTGCGCTGCCGGGTGCTTTACGTCTCGCCGCTCAAGGCGCTGGCCGTGGACATCGAGCGGAACCTGCGGGCGCCGCTGACCGGGATCAGGCAGGCCGCGCACCGGCTGGGGCTGGCCGAGCCGGACATCAGGGTCGCGGTCCGGACCGGGGACACCGCGGCCGAGGACCGCAGGAAGCTGGTCAGCAAGCCGCCGGACATCCTGATCACCACGCCGGAGTCGCTCTTCCTGCTGCTCACCTCGCAGGCCAGGGAGACGCTGCGCGGGGTGGAGACGGTCATCGTGGACGAGGTGCACGCGGTCGCGGGGAACAAGCGGGGCGCGCATCTGGCGCTGTCCCTGGAAAGACTTGACGCTCTGTGCGCAACGCCTGCGCAGCGGGTGGGGCTGTCCGCGACGGTGCGGCCGGTGGAGGAGGTCGCGACGTTCCTCGGCGGGGCCCGGACCGTGACGGTGGTGCACCCGCCGAGCCCCAAGCGCATCGAGCTGACCGTGGTGGTCCCGGTCGAGGACATGTCCGACCTGGACACCGCGTCCGGCCGCGGGGGCGACGACGGCGAGGACGGCCCGGCGCCGGTGCGGTCCATCTGGCCGCACGTGGAGGAGCGGGTGCTCGACCTGATCGAGCAGCACAAGTCCACCATCGTGTTCGCCAACTCGCGGCGGCTCGCGGAGCGGCTGTGCGGGCGGCTGAACGAGTTGGCGGCGGAGCGCGCCGAGGCGGATTGGGGCGCCAAGGCGGCCGGGGAGGCAGGGCTGACGCGAGCGAACGGCCGACCGCCCGCGGAGATCATGGCGCAGGCGGGCACGGCGGCGGGGGCGCCCGCGGAGGTGGCGCGGGCGCACCACGGGTCGGTGTCGCGGCAGGAGCGGGCCGAGATCGAGGAGGCGCTCAAGGCCGGGCGGCTGCCCGCGGTGGTCGCGACCTCCAGCCTGGAGCTCGGCATCGACATGGGCGCGGTGGACCTGGTCGTGCAGGTGGAGGCGCCGCCTTCGGTGGCCAGCGGGCTGCAGCGGGTCGGCCGGGCCGGGCACAACGTGGGCGACGTCTCGCGCGGCATCATCTTCCCCAAGTACCAGGGCGACCTGGTCCAGTCCGCGGTGGTCGCCGAGCGCATGCGGGCGGGGCAGATCGAGCAGCTGAAGATCCCGCACAACCCGCTGGACGTGCTGGCCCAGCAGGTGGTGGCGATGACCGCGCTGGACGACTGGCCGGTGGACGAGCTCGAACGCACGGTGCGCAGGGCGGCGCCGTTCGCCGGGCTGACCCGGCCGGTGCTGGACGCGGTGCTCGACATGCTGGCCGGGCGGTACCCGAGCGAGGAGTTCGCGGGCCTGCGGCCGCGCATCGTCTGGGACCGGGTCGCCGGGATCGTCCGGGGCAGGCCGGGCGCGCAGCACATCGCGGTCACCAGCGGCGGGACCATTCCCGACCGCGGGCTGTTCGGCGTGTTCCTGGCCTCGGACAACAGCAGGCAGCCGCGCCGCGTGGGGGAACTCGACGAGGAGATGGTGTACGAGTCGCGGGTCGGGGACGTGTTCGTGCTCGGCGCCAGCTCGTGGCGGATCGAGGACATCACCCCGGACCGGGTGCTGGTCACGCCCGCACCCGGCCAGCCGGGCCGGCTGCCGTTCTGGCACGGCGACACCCCCGGCCGGCCCGCCGAACTCGGCCAGGCCATCGGCGCGGCCTGCCGCGAGCTGGCCGCGGCGAGCGAGGACGACGCGACGGCCAAGCTGCAGCGAGCGGGCCTGGACGAGCTGGCCGCCCGGAACCTGATCAGGTACCTGGCCGAGCAGCGCGCGGCCACCGGGTACGTGCCCGATGACCGGACCCTGGTCGTGGAGCGGTTCCGCGACGAGCTCGGCGACTGGCGGGTGGTGCTGCACAGTCCGTACGGGGACCGGGTGCACGCGCCGTGGGCGCTGGCCATCGCGGCACGGCTGCGCGAGCGGTACGGCGGGATGGACGTGCAGGCGCTGCACACCGACGACGGGATCCTCATCCGGGTGCCAGACTCCGACGAGCCGCCGCCGAGCGGGATCGCGCTGCTCGATCCCGAAGAGGTCAGCGACCTGGTCACCCAGGAGATCGGCGCGAGCGCGCTGTTCGCGTCCAGGTTCCGGGAGTGCGCCAGCCGGGCCCTGCTGCTGCCGCGCCGGCAGCCCGGGCGCCGCACCCCGCTGTGGCAGCAGCGGCAGCGCTCGGCGCAGCTGCTGGAGATCGCGAGCCGGTACCCGGCGTTCCCGATCGTGCTGGAGACGGTCAGGGAGTGCCTGCGCGACGTGTTCGACGTGCCGGCCCTGACCGGGCTGCTGCGCGACATCGCCGCCCGCAAGATCCGGATCGTCGAGGTGGAGACGGCGACGCCGAGCCCGTTCGGGAAGTCGCTGCTGTTCCGCTACGTCGGGGCGTTCATGTACGAGGGCGACGCGCCGCTGGCCGAGCGCCGCGCGCAGGCCCTGTCGCTGGACCCGGCCCTGCTGGCCGAACTGCTCGGCACCGACGGGCTGCGCGAGCTGCTCGACCCCGCCGTGGTCGCCGAGGTCGAACGCGACCTGCAGCACCTGTCGGAGCCGCGGCGCGCCCGCGACCTGGAGGGCGTCGCCGACCTGCTGCGCACCGCCGGGCCGCTGACGGCTGAGGAGGTTGAGGCGCGTTGTGCCTCGCCTGCGGGTCAGTGGCTCACAGAGTTGTCTGTGGCTCGCCGGATTATTGAGGTACGGGTCGCGGGGCAGCCGATGTGGGCGGCGATCGAGGACGCGGGCCGGCTGCGGGACGCGCTCGGGGTGCCGCTGCCGCTGGGCGTGCCCGAGGCGTTCACCGAGCCGGTCGCCGACCCGCTCGGCGACCTGGTGGCCAGGTACGCGCGGACGCACGGGCCGTTCGTGGCCGCCGCGCCGGCCGGGCGGTACGGGCTCGGCGTCGCGGTGGTGACGATGACGCTGCGGCGGCTGGCGGCCGGCGGCCGCGTGGTCGAGGGCGAGTTCCTGCCCGCCGGGTCGGGCGGACCCGAGTTCTGCGACGCGGAGGTGCTGCGCCTGCTGCGGCGCCGCTGCCTGGCCCGGCTGCGCAGGGAAGCCGAGCCGGTGGCGCCGGAGGTGCTGGCCAGGTTCCTGCCGGTCTGGCACGGGATCAGCGATCCCGGCACCAGCGGGCCGCGCCGGCGGGCGAGCGCGGGCGCGGTCCTCGAGGTCGTCGAGCGGCTGGCCGGGGCGCCGGTGCCCGCGTCCGCGCTGGAAACGCTGGTGCTGCCCAGCCGGGTGCCGGGCTACTCCCCCGCGCTGCTCGACGAGCTGACCTCGGCCGGCGAGGTGGTCTGGTCCGGCGCGGGCGGGCTGCCCGGCGGTGACGGCTGGCTGGTCCTGGCCCCCGCCGACGGCGCGCCGCTGCTGCTGCCCGAGCCGGGCGAGGTGAGCATGACGCCGGTGCACACGGCCGTGCTCGAGGCGTTCGGCGGAGGCGGCGCGCTGTTCTTCCGCATGCTCAGCGACCGGGTCGGGACCGCGCTCAGCGGGCAGATGCCAGCGGGCCAGCTGCCCGGAGACGCCGAGATCGCCGACGCGATCTGGGATCTGGTGTGGGCCGGGCTGCTCACCAACGACACGCTGGCACCGCTCCGGGTGCTGCTCAGCGGCCAGCCGCGGCGGGCCGCGGCTCCCGCGCGCGCCGTACCCCGCCCGCGTCCGGGGACCGGCCGGCGCTACAGCTTCGGCCGGCCGCCGATGCCGACGCGGACCGGGCCGCCGACCGTGAGCGGCCGGTGGTCACTGCTGCCCGACCGCTATGCGGGGGCGGCCGACGTCGGCGCGAGGGACAGCGGTGACGCGGACCGTGCCGTCCGCGCGCACGCGCACGCGCTGATGCTGCTGGAGCGGCACGGCGTGCTGACCAGGGGCGCGATGGCAGGCGAGCGGATCGCGGGCGGCTTCGCCGCGGTGTACCCGGTGCTTCGCGCCATGGAGGAGGCGGGTCAGTGCCGGCGCGGCTACTTCGTCGAAGGGCTCGGCGGCGCGCAGTTCGCCCTGCCTGGGGCGGTGGACCGGATGCGGGCGATGGCTGGAGCGGCCGCGGCCCGGTGGACCGGGCGCGGCGGGTTCTTTTTCGGCCGAACGGGCAGTCGTGCTTGCGGCTGCGGACCCGGCCCAGCCCTACGGGGCGGCGCTGCCCTGGCCGGAGCGGCCGGGCGAGGCACCCTCGTCGCACCGGCCCGGGCGCAAGGCGGGCGCGCTGGTCGTGCTCGCGGGCGGATCGCTGGTCCTGTACGTCGAGCGCGGGGGGCGGACCCTGCTGTCCTGGACCGAGGATCCGGAGTTGCTCGAGCCCAGCGCGGCGGCGCTGGCCGCCGCGGTCCGCGACGGCGCGCTGGGACGGCTGACCGTGGAGCGCGCCGACGGACTGCGGGCCGGCGGGGATACGCCGCTGGCCCGGGCGCTGGAAGGCGCCGGGTTCCGGCCCACCCCTCGGGGCTTGCGGCTGCGGGCGGGCTGAATCGCCCCGTGGCTTTACGCGGGCGCGCTCTCGAGCCAGATGTAGGTGGGCGGCGGCTGCCAGCTCGCGAAGGCCGGCGCGAGGACCTCGTGATGAGGCAGCAGCACCGCGATCGGAAAGGGGGAATTCCCCGGAATCCTCCGCCTGGATGGACACGTCGTGGAGCACTTCGGAGTGCGGCGGAATCTCGACCATTATCTCCGGCGGAAGTACCACGGCCGGTCCCGAGATCGTGACCCTGACCTGCGGAATATGCGAGGCGGAGTTGTTGCGGACGAGCAGCCCGGTTTTCGTCCAGCGGCCCTGGATGAACCGGCGCTCGGCGAGCTCGAAGGAGAGCAGCTCGTAGACGGAGGCGCCTCCTCCTTCATGGACCGCTTCGAAAAGCGTCGGCCCGACGCCGAGCTCGGCGGACAGCGCGGATACGTCGAGGGTGACCCCGGGGTGCACCGCCATGTACCCCGTGACCTCGCGCCGTATTTCCGCGACCAGCCGCTGCGAGAGTGCGGTCACCGCGTTCTCGACGGCATCGCGATCGCGGAAGTCCACCTCGAGGACGTCGCGGGCCAACGCGTCGCTCACATCGGGCGGCATCGTTCCGATCTGGGTCAGCAGGGCATCCTGGCCCGCGGGGACCATCACCATGCGGTTGCGCAAGGCCAGGGCCGGGAAGAACAGCTCCATTCCCTGCTGCGGCGTCGGCAGGCAATGGATGCTGCGCCACACCCGGTAACCCTCGTAGAAGACCGAGGTGCCGGCCACCTCCTCCCAGCCGCCCGCGATGCTCATCGGCCAGTAGATGCGCATGTAGATCCGGTTCTGGAACCAGTCCATGGCGGTGACGGACAGCGATATCCCGCTGCTGGGCGGGATGGTCGCCTGCAGGAGCTGCGTATAACGTCGCGCCAGCGGGGCGCGCCGCGACGAGTCTCCCTCTTCAACGTTGTGCACGGTGAGCGTGATGCTCGGGTCGACCTGGGTACTCAGCAGCTCCCGGAGCATTCCGGCCGCGGGAAGATCGCGGTCCAGGCAGAAGATTTCCGCTTCCACAAGGTCACCTCACCGGTTATGTCCTGCCCATGGTCACGAGCCGCTCCGCAACCGTCCTGCTGGCGGGCGTCACCGAGCGGAGGAGGTCGTCGACCAGAGCGTCGGGGCGCCCCAGCGGCGAGGTGATCTCAGCGTCGGCGATCTGACCATATATCTGCTCGGTCCGCGCCGCGATCGAGTCCCAGCCATACGATTCCGCCCACCGCCGGGCTGCCATCCCCAGCCGCGCCGCGGTGTCGTGGTCGAGCAACAGCTGCACGACGCGCTGGGCCAGCCGCAGCTCGTCCTCGGGCGGGACCAGGTATCCCGTCTCGCCGTCGGCCACGATCTCGGCCAGGCCGCCGGTGCCGGACGCGACCACCGGGCGGCCGCAGGCCATGGCCTCCAGCGCGACCAGCCCGAACGGCTCGTAGCGGCTCGGCACCACGACCACGTCCGCCCGCTGGTACAGGGCGACCAGCGCGTCTGTACCCTGCCAGCCGGCGAAGTCGACGTGGGATGCGACCCCGAGGTAGCGCGCGGTCCGCTGGAGGTACAGGGCCTGGTCCCCGTCGCCGGCCACGACCAGCCTGGCCTCCGGGCAGCGGCCGAGCACCGCCACCAGGGCGCGCAGGGCGACATCGACGCCCTTCTGCGCCACCAGCCTGCCGACCAGCACGATCGTGCCGTTCCGCGGAGCAGGGCCAACCGGGCGGAAACGGGTGAGGTCGACGCCGTTGGGCACGACGTTGAGCGCCTTGATCGGGAGCTTGCGCTGGGCCAGCTCCGCGGCGACCGCGCGGCTGTTGACCATGACGCAGTCCGCATGCAGCAGGCCCAGGCCCTCCATCGACACGTTGGGCTCGGCCACCTGCGGCAGGTGGACGCTGAACATCAGGGGGATTCCCAGCGAGTCCCGCATCCGGATGCCGCCGAGCACGGTCATCCAGTCGTGAGCGTGGATGAGGTCGGCGCGCCCCCAGGACCGTTCGGCGGCCGAGGCCGCCTCGTCGCAGAACCGCAGCCAGAACTCGCCGTCGCTGTCCGCGCCCGTGACGGGCACCTCGAGCAGGTCGATCCCGGCCGGCGGCGTGACATAGCCGGGCTTCGCGGGCACCACGAGCCCCAGCTTCACGCCTCGTCGCGCGAGCGCGCCGCTGAGCTCGTAGACGTGGGTCCCCAGCCCGCCGTACGTGTGCGGCGGGTACTCCGACGCCATCAGCAGGACGCGGGCCCCGCTCATGAACCCTCGGCCTGGAACAGCAGCTCGGAGTCGGCCGGCAGCACCACGCGGAAGCCGATGGTGAAGCCGATGTCGTCCGGCGCGGTGGCGTTGCGGCTGGCGCAGCGGCAGCGGTACCGGCCCTCGCCCCACGCGCCGCCGCGGATGACCCGCTCGCCCAGCGCGGCCTCGCTCTCCCGGCCGTCATCGGGCCGGTACGGGTACGGCTTCATGACGTTGGCGCACCATTCCCATACGTTGCCGCTCATGTCCGCGACCCGGTACGGGCTATCGCCGAGCGGGGAGAACGTGCCCACCGGCGTCATGCCCGGCGGCTGCGGGCCTTCGGCCGTGTTGCAGCGGGCGGGGTCCCACTGGTCTCCCCAGGGCCACTCCCATCCGCGGGTGCCCCGGGCCGCCTTCTCCCATTCGGCCTCGGTGGGCAGCCGCCCGCCGAACCACTCGCAGTAGGCGGCGGCGTCGTGCCAGGAGACCAGCACCACGGGAAAGTCGTCCATGTCCTCCGGGGGGAGCCGGGTAAGCGGATGCCAGCTGACTTGCTGCGACATGCTGTCCCCGGCCTGGGGCACCCGGTGCCCGGTGGCCCGGGTGAATTCGGCGTACTGCGAATTCGTGACCACGTGGCGGGAAATGTAATACCCGGGAATCGACACCTGGCAGGCGGGAGCCTCGCTGAGGAAATTACCCGCCGTCTTGAGCTCAGCCAATTCCGCGGCCCGGCTCTCGCTCGTCCCCATCTGGAAGGTCCCGCCGGGCACCGGCACGAATCCGATCCCGCGGACCGGACGCGCGCCGCGCAGCCGGTCCACCCCGGCCGGCCACAGCTTCTGTAGCGCCTCGGCCGCGATGGCGATGGCCTTGCCCTGGCCGCGCAATGACAGCGAAGCCACGCCGACGACCTCGCGGCTGTCACCGTCGATGACCGGGCCGCCGCTGATGCCTTCGGTCAGGTCCTCGCTCGTGCTCAGCATCCAGGCCGGGACCGCGGGCCGGCCGGGGCGGCGGAGCTGCGTGCGGTCGGCCAGCCGGCCAGGTATCGACCGCAACTGGGTCAGCTCGGCCAGCCGGTCCCCGTGTCTGGCCACCGCCGCGCCGCCGACGACCGAGGTGTAGCCCACGACCGTGCACTCGCCGCCGGCCGGGCTCGACGGCGAGAGCCGGAGCGGACGGGCACTGGGCAGTTCGGCCGACAGCACGGCCAGGTCGTCCGGTCCGTCGGGGTCACCGAGCGCCTCGACGCGGACGTCCGAGTCCTCGTCGATGCGGACGCTGGCCTGGCCGACCGCCCTGATGACGTGCGCGCAGGTCACCAGGTAGGTGCGGGAGGCGACGCGGTCGATGGCGAAGGCCGTGCCCGCGCTCGGGTTGCCCTGGTCGGAGCTCGTCACCTCGAAGACGGAGTATTCGGACATCTGCGGCTACCCGCCGCTAGCCGGCGTCGCCCCAGACCAGGCGGACGCCGAGGGCCGCCTCGCCGCCCACCTTGGAGACGATCGCGCCGACCTCGGCGCTCAGCTTGATGCCGAAGGACAGTTCTATCTGGGACGGGCGGACGGGCATTTGTTCCACGGTGCGCCGGAAACGACTGCTCATCTCGCTAATGGTTCCCATCGCCTCGTCGATTACCTCCGATGACTTCGCGGCGAGGTCGGCGGGGGTACGCGCGATTGCGCGCACCCCGCCCTCCAGCGGGAATTCGACGATCAGCGGCGCCGCGTCCGCAGAGTTCTGCCCCATGTCATCTTCCATTCACGTCTCGGCTCGGGCGCATGGTACCGCGCGCATTACGCCGGCCGGAAGGGTGCTGACGAGGGCCGGGCCGTTCGGCTCATCGGGGTTGCGCGCGAGCACGGGGCGGGAACCGAGCACCACTGCCCGTTCGGAAAAATAACGATCTTCTCGCCGGCGAGGGGGTACGGCGGCCGGCCGCGCTCGAGCGGAGCCGGGGGACCTCGGTGCAGGGGGCCCTTAAATAGTCACTCATAAGCCGCATAGCGTTATAGGTATTAAGGATTACCATTATCTGTCATCTTCTGGAAAGTGCGTATTTCGCGGCTTCGGGGTAAGTAATGTGGCCGCCAGGCCAGTACCAGCCTCATTCCCCTCGGGAGGCACGATGCCAGATCACTCCTCACGTCAGGACCTGCCGGATGACTGGAGTCGCGGCAGCCACGCCGCCCGCGGGCCGTTCTCCGGCGCGGGGACGGCCGACGGCTACGGCAACGGGACGGCCGGCGCGCACACCGCCAGGGCCACCGACGCCTACCGCACCGTCGGCTTCCGGGCTCAGGACGCCGGCGGTTACGGCGCGGCGAAGTCCGATCCGTTCGCGAACGCCGACCTGTTCGGGGAGGGCGGCCCGTTCGCGCCGGCGGCCGAAGCGGGGACGGCGCGCGCGGAGGCCGAGCCGGTGACCGCGGCGATCGGGGAGCCGGTCCCGGGCGACGCCGCGGACGCCAGGGGATTCCTGGGCGCGCTGTTCGACTTCGGGTTCACCTCGTTCGTGACGCCGAAGGTCATCAGGGTGCTCTACATGCTGATCACGATCGGCACGGTGGTCAGCGCGCTGGTGTTCACCATCATCGTGTTCAAGGCGAGCACGCCCTTCGGTATCTTGACGCTGCTGTTCGGGGATCCGCTGTTCATCCTCATCGTGATGGCGATCTACCGGATGATCCTGGAGTTCTTCATGGTCACCCACAGGGCCGCCGAGGACCTCCGGGCGCTGCGCGAGCGCGGCGACCTGCGCTGACGGGGGTCTGAGGGGTCTAGGCCGGGGCCAAGGGGGCCAGGACGGCGATGAAGTCGCGGGTCCAGCCGGTGAGGTACTGGTTGGCCGGGCGGACCTGACCGGGGATCGCGGCGGCGAGCGAGCCGCCCGGGTTGCGGGCGGTGGCGAGCTGAACCCATTCCGGGTTGATGTCGAGCTCCATGCCGGTTCGCGCGCCGCTGCGGGCCAGCGCGACGGCCAGGTCCTGCGGGGTGGTGGACATGCTGGCCACGTAGAGGAGCTCGCCGGAGGCGGTCTCGCCGAGCGCGCTGCGGGCCACGTACTCGGCGTGGCCGATGGTGCCTCCCCACCGCCACCACCTGGCCGCCTGCGCGGTGGGCCGGCCGTCGAGGACCAGCGGCCACAGGTTCTGCCGGACGCTGTAGACGGCCTCGCCGGGTAGCGGCAGGCCAGCGCCCCAGACCCCGATCTGGGCGCGGCCGGAGCGGTCGATGACCAGGCTGGCCAGGCCGTGGCGCAGCGAGCGGAACACGTGGCCTTCCTGCTCGTAACCGCCGGCGCGCGAGCGCATCAGGAAGCCGCCGTTGAAGGCGGCGAGCAGGCGGGTGCGTTCGGCGCCGGTGACGGACGGGCCGGCCCGGACCAGCGCGGCGTGGGCGGGCCCGGGGTCCTGGCTGCCGTTGTGCAGCACGTACCGGACCGAGCCGCCGAAGACGGCCACGGTCAGGAGCGATCCGTCGGAGGTGCGCAGCCTTGACACGGTGACGTGGGGCGGGCCTACAGGGACGGGGGCGGCGGGCACGGCCCTGGCCTTGGTCTTGGCTTTCGCGGTGACCGTGGCCGCCGGGTCGCCGGGGTGCGCGGGGGTGGCTGGCGGTGCCGCGCTGCACGCGGTGACGCACAGGGCGGCCAGCAGGACGGCCGGGCGCAGGATGTGCGGGACGTTCACCCGGTCAAGGATGCCGGTCCACCGTGAAGGGATCATGAAGCGTGGCGGCCGGGTGGGTGTCCCGCGGGCAGGCGGCGGAAAATGAGTTGCCCCTTTTCGGGGGGTGAGCGATGGTGGAAGCGATCCGCCCTGTCGTCGGGGATCGCAGCGGGGATACGCCATAGGCGGGCGCGCGGCGCGGCGTTTGCCCCGCAGACGCCTGCCTTCCGGAGCGGGGTGCCGCACCCTGTCAGCGGCACCCCGCTCGTAAGCGGTCTCGGTGCACGGCCAGGGCGCGGTAAGAGGTCTCGCAGCAGGGCTAGGGCACGGGCGCCGCGATCCCACTCCACGAACAGGTGGTCGTGGGTCAGGCCGGCGATGACGTTACAGCTGATCCCGGTGTCGGCCAGGATCCGGCTGAACATCGCGGTCAGGCCCACGTCGGAGAGCGCGGAGTTGACGCGCAACGTTATCCGCGCGGCGACGTAGTCGTAGGCCAGCCCGGCACGGTCCGCGTCGGTCCTGGTCAGGACCAGGGTGAGGCCTTCGTCCTCGCGGATGACCGCGAACGGGACCAGGCCGGGCGGCGGCTCCCCCTTGTCGCATCTGGCGAAGACGTACGGGTCGGCGGACAAATCAGGCCGAATGTCGCGCCAGCTGCGGGCCTTTGGCTGGCAGGGCTGCGGGGGACCTGCGACCAGCCACTTCTCCATGAAGAGCAGCTCGTCTTGGCGGTAGCCGAGCCTGGCGTAAAAGCCGGCCACGGCGGCGTTGTACGGCTCGATGAGCAGGTTGACCTTCGGGCAGCCGGCGGCGAGCAGGCGGCGCTCGAGCTCGGCGAGCAGGGCCGTCGCGATCCCGCGACCTCGCCGGTCCGGCCTGGTGGCCAGGTGCCGCACCCAGCCGCGTACCCCGTCGAACGTGCCGAACACGGTTCCGGTGATCTCGCCGGCGGCTTCCTCCTCGACCAGCACGAGGTCAGGTCGTAGGGCGGAGGTCAGTTCGCGTTCGGTGAGTTCGGGGTGGAATCGCAGGCCCGCCGCGCGCCACAGTTCGGCGAGGCTAGTCGCGTCAGAAACCCTCGCCGACCTGATCAATCGCTGCCTCCTGCTCGCTGGCGCGGGGCCCGGTGGGCCACGACCCCACGGGCAAACCCTAGGCCAGGTCCTGGGCGATCTCCCAGATGTGGCCGGCGGGGTCGGTGAAGCTGGCCGTGCGAATACCCCAGGGCCGGTCCATCGGGCCGTTGAGCAGCGTTACTCCGCGCCCGGTCAGTTCGGCGCATACGGCGTCGACGTCGTCCACGCCGATGGTGAACACCAGGCGCGATCCGGCCTCGGGCCCGGCGACCGCCGCCGGCTCGACGAGTTCGCTGGCGGCGGCGGAACTGAGCAGGTTGACGCCGGTGTTCTGGAAGCGGAAGACCGCCGAGCTCTCGTCTTCGTAGATCAGCGGCAGGTCGAAGACGTCCTGATAGAACGCCTTGGCGCGATCGAGGTCCTCGACGAACAGGGTGATGAAGTCGACGCTCTTTACCGACCAGCTCACGGGTCGAGACCACCTTCCACGAATCCTGGCGGCCGGCGCCGGGGGCCGACCAGTCGCGAACGAGACGAACCGGGGCACGGAAAATGAGCGGGCCAGCTACGCCGGATATGAAGCTAGGGTGCGATCATGACGACCTCGAGGACCGTGCCGGCGGAGCCGGACTTCTCGGAGAGACTGCGCGCCCGGTGCGACCGGATATGGGCCGGCTTGCACGCGCACCCGTTCTTGGGCGAGCTCACCCGCGGTACCCTGCCGCTCGACCGGTTCCGCTTCTTCATCGAGCAGGATCTGCTGTTCCTGCCCGATTTCGCGCGCTGCATGGCGCTGGGCGCGGCCAAGTCAGGCACCGGGGCGGAGCTGGAATTCTTCACTAGGCAGCTCGACGGGATCATCCGCCTGGAGATCCCGAGTAACCGGCGGCTGCTGGACCAGGTGATCGGCCTGGGCGCCGAGGACCGCGGGGGCTCGCTGGGGATGGCCCCGGCCAACGTGGCCTACACCAGCTTCCTGCTGGCCACGGCGGCGGCAGGCGGCCCGCTGGAGATCACCGCGGCCATCTTGCCGTGTTCCTGGAGCTACATCGAGATCGCCCGCGGGCTCAAGGACGAGCTGGTGGAGCACCCCGTGTACTCGGACTGGGTCGGCTTCTACCTCCAGGAAGAGGAGGCCGATCTGGTCATCAACATGCGCGAGACCTTCGACGAGATGACACGCCGCGAGGTCATGAGTGACGACCGGCGCGATCGGCTCGCGGAGATCTTCACCATGAGCTCGCGGCTGGAGGGCATGTTCTGGGAGATGGCGTACACGCTCGATCAATGGCCCGATCTGCGCCCGCCGGCCTGAGGTAAACCCGCGGGCTCCTCGCCGGGCTGCTCGGGGTGCTACTCGGGAACGAGGGCCTCGTTCCAGTCGCGGATAATCCAGTTCCGTACTACTCCGTTGAGGACGAACGGGTCACCCTTGACGAACTCCTCGGCCGCCGCCCGGGTGGTGAAGACCGCCATCGAGCCCTCTTCCTGGGCGTGGGCGAAGGGCCCGATCATGAGCAGGTCACCGCGGTCGCGGAACTCGGCCCAGCGGGCACGGTGCGCCTCAAAGTACGGGGGTACCTTAGCCGCCAGGTCGTCGGCCGACTCGTAGAACACCACGGCCTTCACGGCTGTCCTCCCGCCGCCGCGGCCAGGCGCCCGAGAATCCGGGTCCAGCCCTCGCGGTACGAGCCGCCGGCGTATCCGCCGGGCAGCGCGCAGTCCTCCGCCAGTTGCTCCTCGGTCAGCCGTTCCCAGCCGCGGTGCTCGACCGAGACGCGGGTCAGAGCCGGGCCGAGTTCGGCGAAGGTCAGCTCGACCTCGGTGACCACCGGGGTCATGTTCCAGGTCATCACGAGCCGGGCGGGAGGCTCCCAGACCAGCAGCTCGCCCCAGTCGACCTCGGTGCCGTCCTGCCAGGTCTCATAGACCCGGCCGCCGTCGTGCCGCTCGATCGTCACGTCCCGGACCCGGTCCTGGCCGGCCGAGAACGGGTTGACCGGCCACCACGTGCCGATGGTCGCGACGAAGGTATCAAAGGTGTGCTGCCGGTCGCTGCGGACCAGGACCGACTGCCGGACCGGCGGCCGGCGCAGCGCGGTTACCGTGCCCGCTCCCGGACGCTTGCTCTCTGGCGCCATGCCTGGTGCCCCCTTTCGCGATGCCGTCGTGCTCATCGTCGCAGGCCGCGTAGCTGCAAGCCCGTGATGTCCATGGCTGGCCTCCGGTCGCTAACCCGCGGCCGCGCCGCGGTCGTCCTGCATGGTGGCTCGGTCCGCCTCGACCAGGTCGCGGGCGACCTCGAGGGAGGACGCCCACATCTGATCGAGAAACTGCCGCAATCCGGCCAGCCCTTCGGGGCGAGCACGGTAAAGGCGGCGGGTGGCCACCTTTCGTTCGGACAAAAGACCTGCGTTCTTGAGCACGGTGAGATGCTGGCTAACGGCGCTCCTGGTTACGTCGAAAAAGCCGGCGATCTCCCCCGCGGCGAGTTCGGAATGAGCCACGAGCCGAAGGATGGCGCGGCGCCGGGGCTCGGCGAGCGCGTGCAGCGCCTCGTCCATCTGGTCCCCGGCTGGCTCGGCGAGGGCCGCGGGCGGGCGATGATCCATCGTTCTGTTCCTTACCGCTAACGTTCGCGGTTACTAACGTTAGCGGTAGCTTGCACTGCCGGTCAAGGTGCGGGGTCGGTTCGGCGCTGGCGGTGGTCTCGATGACCAGCTCGGCCTCGCTTACCTGGGACATGTCACCGCCAGATCAGGAATTGTCCTGCCCGCCTGGATTGGGCGTGCTGCCTGGAGCGGTCCGGCCCTCGCTGGCGCTTCGCCGGAATCCGGCGAACCGCTCACGGACTGCGGCGGCCCGCGAGGGGTCCGGCGCGAAGGGCGGCGGGGTCGCGGCGGTGCCCGGAGCCGGATTCGCGGGCGCGGGGCGCCTGGGGAGCCCGGCCGCGGTGGGACCGGGCGAGGACCAGCGCGACTCGACCTCATCGAAGATCGGCAGTCCGGGGGCTTGCGCGACGCCCTGCGCGGGCGGCACGATCACGCCGCCGTCCTGACGCGTCGCGTCGGGCAGCGCGCGGGCCGGCAGCGCCCGGGAGCCGGGCTGCGAGGCGGAGGCTGCCCAGGCGAGGCTGCCCGGCCGGCCCGGTGCGTCCTGCGGCGCGTCCCGGGGTGACGCGAAATCCGGTGGCCGGGCCGTAGCCGCCGGCGGCATCGCCGTGCCGGGGTGGCCGGGATCGGCGCCCGATGACTGGGCAAGGATCTCGTCGGGGAGCCAGACGAGCGCGGTGAGACCGCCGAACTCGGCCTGGTTCAGCCGGACCCTGATCCGGTGCCGTGCCGCGAGCCTGGCCACCACCAGCAGGCCCATCCACTTGGGCACGTCGATGTCCATGGCCGGCGGATTCTCCAGCTGGTGGTTCGCGTACGCCATCTCCTTCGCGGCCATGCCGATGCCCCGGTCGGTGATGTCGATCAAGGCGCCGCCGGTGTTCAGCATGCGGCCCGTGACATGAACCGGCATGTCGGCCGTGGAGAACGACGTGGCGTTCTCGATCAGCTCGACGAGCAGGTGCACCAGATCGTTGACGGCAGGCCCGCGCACCGCGATATCGGGCTGGACCTCGAACGAGACACGCTCGTAGTCCTCGGTCTCGGACAGCGCGGCCCGGACCAGCTGCACCAGCGTCACCGGCTGGTTCCAGCCGGCCGATGGCTCGTGACCGGCCAGGACGAGCAGATTCTGGGAGCTGCGGTGCATTCGGGTCGCGAGCCGGTTCAGCCTGAGCAGGGCCGCTAGGCGCTGCTCGTCGTGTTCTCCCTGGGCCAGGTTCTCGATGAGGCGGAGCTGGCGTTCCACCAGCGACTGGCTCCGGTGGGACAGGTTCACGAACATGGCGTCGAGCTTGCCGCGCAGCGCGGTCTCGTTGGCGGTCAGCCGCGAGATCTCCTGGCGCATCTGGTCGAAGGCGCGCGTGGCGTCGCCGGTCTCGTCGAAGGAATCCACGTCGGATGGCACGCCCGGGCTCTCGCCACGGCGGGCCGCATCGGGCCCTCGCACGCCGGCCGCCTGCGGCACACCGGACCGCACCCCGTGCAGCGGGCGCAAGACCGATCTGGCCGTTCTGACGATGAACCACAGCGCCAGCGCCAGGACGATAATCAGCACCACGGCGGCCACGATTACCGAAATGACAGCGCCGTCGTGTACCGAGCTGATCTGCGAATGGATCGACGTGCCGCGCAGCAAGGTGACAATACGCACGACGCACAATGTGACGGCGACCGCGGCCACGGCCGGCGTAATGACCAGCAACAAAATGCGCGAGCCGACATCGGTGCCCGCGGGTCCGCCGCGTGCGCCGTGGTGCTGTGCCGCCGACCAGGCGCCCGTGCGCTGGCCCCCGCCTGCGGCCGGGCCAACGCCGTCTGGCCGTCGAGGCAGGCCCGCATCGGACGGGACGGGTATGTCCCGGCCGGCGGATTCCGTGGGGAAGGCTTGGACGGCCGTGGCGCCGGGCGCTCCGGTGGTCAACCGGTCATGGTCGTACCCGTGCCGGTCTGCCTGCCCGATGCCGCCCTCGGTCGGTGTCCTGGCCACGTCTATCGTGATGATCAGAGCCACCACGACTATCAGGGCCAAGAAGAGGATTCCGGCTAGCACGGCTGCTCACATCTTGCCGCTGGTCGCGGCGATGCGCGTGACGCTCTGCCAGGGTTGATCGCGATACCGCAGGATCCGCGGCGGATCGAGGCGCTCGGCCGGGGGAACCAGCGAGAACCGACTCGGCGGAACCAACATGCCTCTCCCTTTCCAGGCCCGCCCCATTCTGCGCGCAGAGGGCACAATGAGTTGACGTAACTCTATGGTAAATCGACTAGCACATGTCCAATATGAGAGGGAAGCCAGTAATGTGCCGGCGCGCAGATCGGATCCGGGAATTACGGGGTCGAGTGCGGACTCGGGTGGAGCCCGAGGCGGGCGGCCTCGTGCGCAGCCCACAGCTCGTCCCAGAGCTTAGCGCGGCCCTCGTCCGGCTCGGCGGTTGCGGCGGCGGCTTGCTCGGCGGTCGCGGTGGCGGCCGGGAACGCGCCGTCCGGCCAGTCGCCCGAGGTGGCCAGCGCCGCGAGGAGCGCCGCGCCCCGGGCGGAGTGGTCGCTGTCGTCGTGGCGCGGCATCGAGACCGGCCGCCGGGTGGCGTCGGCCAGGTCGGCGCGGAAGGACGGATCGGCGGCGCTGCCGCCGGCGACCCGCACCGGGCGGCCGGAGCCGCAGGTCTCGCCGAGCACCGCCAGGCAACGGCGGCTCTCCAGGATGATGCCGTTGACCAGCGCGCGGGCCAGGTGCTCCCGGCCATGACTGAGGTCGAGCCCGACCACGGCGCCGTGCAGCAGGGGATCCCACAGCGCGCCCTGCTCGCCCGGGCTCAGGTAGGGAAGCAGGACCGGGGCCCGGGAGGGATCGGTCCCCGCCGCGAGCTCGATCAGCCCGGCCGCGGTCAGGCTGCCCCCGAACAGGCCGGCCAGCCAGCTGATCGCGCTGCCGGTGGCGAGCAGATCCATCTCGATGCCCCACCGGCCGGGCTCGGCCAGGGGCGTGACCAGGAACCGGTGCGCCGGATCGAGGATCAGCCGGTCGGCGATGCCCAGGATGACCGTGCTGGTGCCGGCGATGTAAGCCACCTGGCCCGGTTCGCGGACGCCCAGCCCGAGCGCGCCGAGCACCGAGTCGGCCGCGCCCAGGACGACCGGGACCGGGGGGCAGCCCAGCCGCGCCGCCGCTTCGGCCCGCAACGGACGGCTGGCGGCCGACGGCCACACGGCCGGCAGCCGCGGTCCGCTGCTCCGGGCCGCCTCGCTTCCGTGGGCCTTGCTTCCGTGGGCCTCGCTGCTCCGGGCCGCCTGGCTTCCGTGGCCGAGGCCCGCTGCGGACAGGGCGGCGGCATTCCACTGGCCGGTTTCGAGCTCGTAGCAGCCGTAGCCGGAGGCGGTGCTCGGGTCGGTGGCCAGCTCACCGGTCAGCCAGGCGAACAGGTAGTCCTTGGCCGAGACGATGGCCGTGGTGGCGGCCGCGCGGACCGGATCGGCCTGGGCGATCCGGTCGAACATCGGCAGCAGGTAGCGGCCGTCCACCCACTGGCCGGTCAGCCGGTACAGGTCAGGTCCGCAGCGCTCGCGGAAATCATCGCCCAGATCGTCGGCCCGGCCATCCTGCCAGGTGATGGCCCGGCCGGTCGGCTGGCCGTCCAGGCCTAGGGTGACGAGGGTGGGCAGCATCCCGGATAGGCCGATGGCCCGCCAGCGGCCGACCGGGACCGCCTCGGCGAGCCGCGCCGTCGCCTGCTCCACCGCGCGCAGCCAGTCGCCGGGGTCCTGCTCGTACGCCCCGGCTGCAGGCTGGTGGGTGGGGTAGGCGGCGGCCGCCCGGGCCAGGATGGCGCCTGAGGCGCTAAGCGCCACCGCCTTGAGCCCGGACGTGCCGAGATCGAGCCCGAGGTAGACGTCGGCGTGGTGCTGGCCGGGGCCACCTGTAGTCATCAGACCTCGCGCTTGGCGAGTTCCTCCTCGACCAGGTCACCGGCGCTGGTCGTCGGATCGGAGTAGAAGGGCGACTTCCCGACGTACTGGGACACGAACGAGAGCACCAGGCCGACCGCCGCGAGCCCGAACCCGAAGCCGAGCTGGATTCCGTTGAGCGACCCCTGTTGCAGCGTGTAGATGATCACGAAGAGCATGAACGCCGCGCCCAGGCCGGGGAGGAACCCGCCGAGGAAGAAGTTGGACGCACTGCTCATGATGGTCCGGCGATAGAACCAGACCGCCGCGCTCGCGGTGAGCAGGTAGAAGATCGCCGCGATCAGGCCCAGCGTGCTGACGATGTCGGCCAGGGCCTTGCCGATCGAGCCGATCAGCGTCGTGCCCCACAGGAACACGAGGTTGAGCAGGCCGAACAGGATCGTGGCGTTCCACGGCGTGCCGTACTTGGGGTTCACGTTCGCGAACCAGCGCGGGAAGGTGCGGTCGCGGCCCATGGCGAAGGAGATCCGCCCCGCGCTCACGATGGCGGCCAGCAGCGAGGCGAGCGTGCCGCCGAGCACCGCGACGATCATGACGTTCTTCCAGAAGCCCCCGCCGATCAGGTCGCCGACGTAGGCCAGGATGTTGGCCGCGTTGGTCTGCACGACGCTGTTGGGCGCGACGCCCTGCAGGCAGAAGATGACGCCCGCGTAGATGACGAACAGGATGAACACGCTGGCTATCCCGGCCGGGCCGGCCTGCTTGCCCTTGGCCTCCTCGCCGACGTAGGCGGCGGTATCCCAGCCGGAGTACAGGAAGATGGCCAGCAGCAGGCCGGAGACCAGCGCGCTGAACCCGCCCGCGCCGCTGATGGTGAACCAGGAGCTGGTCACGTGCACGGTGTGCGGATGGTGGTTGCCATAGATGAAGACGATGGCCGCGATAGAGAAGCCGACCAGCAGGCCGTACTCGAAGATGGCCCAGCCCCACGAGAACCGGGCCGACAGCTTGATCCCGAGGGCCGCGACGACCAGGACGAGGATGTCGAACCCACTGCCGACCGCGGCGACGGCGTACACGTTGTTGGCGGCCGAGTTGCTGAAGAAGGTCAGCATGTAGGTGCCGAGCGGGACGGTCAGGCTGGTCGTGCCGACGCAGTAGTACATCAGCATGATCCAGCCGCCGAAGAACCCGGCGTGCGGGTTGAGCGCCCGGCCGACCCAGGAGTAGGTCGCGCCCGCGCTGGGCTGCCAGGCGTTGAGCCGCTGGTAACCGATCGCGATGCCGAGGATCGGGATGAAGCAGATGAAGATGGGCAGGAAGGTGGAGTAGTTGACGGTGGCCAGCAGGACGGCCAGCGTGACCGCGATGCTCTGCGTGGGGCCGGAGCTGGCCATGCTCAGGACCACGACGTCGCCGATGCGCAGGGCGCCCGCCCGGAGGCCGCGGCCAGGAGGGTCAGGGGAGTGTGCTGGCGCCGGGGCCGGATCGCTGCTGGCTGGCGATGACATGGCGCATCTCCGTCTGGGTCTCAGGTCGCTCTGCGCGGGGGCGGACATCGCAGACCCTAGAGGAACACGGTGCTGTGGCGCAATAACTCAATGGAGATGCAATCAAGCACGACAGGCTCGCGGTTCATCACTATCCGCTGCTTACGGACCGTCCGCGTCCGATTACGGCGAAGGCCTCCTGCGCGGCGGTGAGCATGTCGCTGACGTCCTCGGCGGTGTGCACGAGCGACAGGAAAAGGTTCTCGTACTGGCTCGGGTGGAACAAGACGCCCCGCAGCAGCATCTCCTGCCACCACTGGGTGAACAGCTCCTCGTCCGCGTAGCGCTGCGCGTCCCGCCAGTTCCTGATCGGCCGCTCGCTGAACCAGACCTGGAACACGGTACCCAGTCCCTCCACGATGACCGGGAGCCCCGCCTCGGCGGCCAGCTTGCGCAGCCCGCTCATCAGCGTCTCGCCCAGCTCGCGCTGCCGCTCGAACAGGCCAGGGGAGGCCAGCACGTCCATGGTCGCGCTGACCGCGGCGCAGGCTACGACGTTGGCGTTGTAGGTACCCGAGTGCGAGTAGCGGCCCTCCGCGATCATCGACATCGCCTCGCGCGACCCGCCGATGGCCGCCACCGGGAAGCCGCCGCCCAGCCCCTTGGCCATCGTGGTCAGGTCCGGCGTGACCCCGAAGTATTCCTGCGCGCCGCCGCGCGCGAACCGGAATCCGGTGATGACCTCGTCGAAGATGAGCAGCGCGCCGTGCCGGCGGGTCTGCTCGCGCAGCAGTTCCAGGTAGCCGGGCTCGGGCAGGATGCAACCGGTGTTGAACACCGCGGGTTCGGTGATCACCGCGGCCACCTGGTCGCCGCGCTCCTCCATTACCTTGCTGAAGCTCTCGGGGTCGTTCCAGGTCAGCACGATGAGCGTGGCCTCAAGCTCGGCCGGGACGCCCGGGCCGGACGGGATGGGCCGGGGCCTGCTGGCCGGGCCGGCCAGCGCCGGATCCACGTGGTTGCTCCAGTAGACGGTGTCCTGCCAGCCGTGGTAGTGGCCCTCGAAGCGGATGATCAGCGGGCGGCCGGTGTGCGCGCGGGCCAGCCGGACGGCCGTCCCGACGACCTCGCTGCCGGAGTTGGAGAACCGGACCAGCTCCACCCCTGGCACCGCCTCCGTGACCTTGCGGGCGGCCTCGATCTCCAGCTCGTACGGCACCCCGAAGCAGGTGCCAAGCTCGCTGACGGCGCTGGTGACGGCCTGGGTCACGGCCGGGTGGCGGTGGCCAAGGATCATCGGGCCCAGGCCCAGCAGGTAGTCGATGTACTCATGCCCGTCGACGTCGCGCAGCCGCGAACCGGAGCCCTCGGCCATGAACGGGGGGTATGGCTTCCAGCCGAACTTCACGGTGCGCGCGCTGCTGCCCGCGCCGCCGGGAATGAAGCGGCTGGCCTCGGTGAACAGCTCGCCGGACCGCCGCGCCCAGTGCCGGTACCGCTCGTTGAAGGCTCGCTCGTCCAAAGCCTGCAGCTCCCGTCTCATCGGCCACAAACGCCGCGCAGCGCGATACGTAGCATACGTTTACGTTCGATAATGAGATGGAAAGGGGCCCCCTTCCTGGCTCTCGGGCGGGAGCGGGCCGCTGGCACCGGGTTTTGGCCACAGTCTTCGTACTGCTATGTCACAATACGCGAGTGAGCTCGCAGGGGGGCTGTGGGCCCGGTTGCGGCGTGGCCGAGGGATGAGATCCAGCGCGGGCGGGCCGACACGACAGGAGCACTGATGACGGATCAACCGGTAACTGCGATCCCGCGGGCCGCGCAGGTCCCCGCCATCCCGGCCCGGCTCGAGCCCAACGCGATCGGGGTCGCCCAGGACACGATCATCGGCCTGGCCTCGTCCGCGCCCGCGGCGACGCTGGCGGCGACGCTGGCCGGGCTGGCGGCGACGGCCGCCTACGGCGGCGGGGCGGTCATCATCTTGTGCGGGATCCCGATGCTGATCCTGGCCAACACGTACCGCCGGCTCAACCTGTGGAACGCCAACTGCGGCGCTTCCTTTGAGTGGGTCGGCCGCGCGATCAACCCCTACCTCGGCTTCATCGTCGGCTGGATGATGCTCGCGGGAATCGTGATCGGGACGATCTCCGTGGTGGTGGTGCTGTCGCCGGCGGTGCTCGCCGTGTTCGGCGCCAGCGTCTCCAGTCAATGGCCCAACATCTTCCTCAGTACCGCCGTCATCGTGGTCATGGGCACGATCGCGGTGATCGGCATCCGCCTGACCGCGCGCACCCAGGTCGGCATGGCGGTGATCGAGTACGCCATCCTGATCGGCTTCTCCGTCCTGGCGCTGGCGTGGGTGCTCGGCCACCATCACGGCACCTACCCGATCACCAAGGGCTGGCTGAGCCTGAGCGGAATCAACGGCAAGGGCAACCTGGCCGCGGGGCTGCTCATCGCGGTCTTCATGTACACCGGCTGGGACGCCACCGTCTACGTCAACGAGGAAGTCAAGCACCGGCGCGTCAACCCGGGCCGGGCGGCCGTCTTCGCGGTCGCGCTGCTCGTCGTCTTGTACGCCCTCCCCCAGGTCGGCATGCAGGGCGTGGTGTCGCCGGCCAAGCTGCAGGGCCACGCCTCCTCGGCGCTCGTCTACATCACCCAGGTCCTGGGCGGCGGCGGGTGGGCCAAGGTGATGGCCTTCGCGCTGGCCCTGTCGGTGATCGCGTCCACCGGCACCGGGATCGTGACCGCCTCCCGGGTCGCCTACGGGATGGCGAGTCACCGGGTGCTGCCGCCGATCCTGGGCAACGTAAGCCGCCGCTACGCCACCCCCGCGATCGGCACCATCATCATCGCCGTGATCCTCATCGCCGCCACCTGGGCGTACCTGCTGTCCAACTCGATCGCGACCGTGTTCACCGACGTGGTCAGCACCACCGGCCTGCTGTTCGCCGGCTTCTACACGCTGACCGCGCTCTCCGCGGTCAGCTACTACCGGCGCCGGATCTTCAGCAACGCCTGGGACGCGCTGCTGGTCGGCGTCCTGCCGCTGGCCGCCGCCACGTTCCTGGGCTGGGTGATCGTCAAGTCGTTGCAGACCGCGCCCGCCACGGAGAAGTGGTCGATCGTGAGCATCCTGGGGGTCGGCCTGATCCTGATGCTCGTGGCGCGGTTCATCCTGCGTTCGCCGTTCTTCCGGATCCCGTTGGAAAGCGCCAGCAAGGAACGCTGACCCCGGGTTGCTGACTCCGGGCTCGGGTCAGCGTTCCGCGATGTTGGCCAGGCTCTGCCGGACGGTCAGGGTCAGCGGGTCCCCGGGCGGCAGGGTCCGCTCGCAGCGGACGACGGTCTTGCGGAGCAGCGCCTCGGCGTCGTCGACCCGGCCCACGGAAAAGTACAGGTGCGCCAGGTTGGCCAGGCGGACCAGCGTTTCCATGTGATCGGGACCGAGGACCCGCTCGGAATCCGCGCGGGTCCGCTCCGCGAACTGCATCGCGGCCGACATTCGTCCGGACGCCTGGTAGGCGCCGGCCAGGCCCGCGGCGCTGGCGATCGTGTCCCGGTGACCGCGTCCCAGTACCTTCTCGCGGTCCGATAGCGCCCGCTTATAGTGCGCGATGGCGTCCTTGACCCTGCCTTCGCTCAGGCAGGCCGCGGCGAGCCGGTCCCGGGTCGCCATGGTCTGCGGGTCCCGCTGCCCCTGGATCCGCTCGCGATCGGCCAGGCTGCGCGCTAGCAGTCGGCTCGCCGCGGCGAAATCGCCCGCCGCCTGGTACGCGGCGGCGAGCTCGTCCCTGGCGCTGAGGGTGTCCAGATGCCCGCCGCCGCGGAACTGCTCGCACTCGCCGACGGCGCGGAGAAGGACGGTCACGGCGTCCGCGGGCTCGCCGGCCATGATGAGGCCGCGGGCCAGGCTCACGCGAGTGGCCACGATGGCCGGGTGCCCGGGTGCCAGCTCGCGGGTCCGCTCGGCCAGCACTCGCTGGTACCACTGAACGGCCTCGTCCGCGTGCCCGGCCTTCAGGTACGCCGCGGCCAGCTGGGCGGCCACGACCAGGGCGTCCGGATGGCCGGGGGCCAGCTTGGTGTCGCAGCGTGCCGCGAGATCCTGCCAGTGTTCGACGGCCGACTCGACCATGCGGGCTTCGTCCAGGCTCCGGCCCGCCCGCAGCAGCAGCGGATGGCACCCGTCGGCCCACAGAACATCGGGGGCCGAGCCCTGCAGGCTCGCCGCGTTCGCTCGCAGGGCGTCCGCCGCCCACGGCTGCTGCTCGTCGGCCGGCCATACCTCGAGCAGCGCGCTCGCCGCCGCCCGCGCCGCGGGCTCCTGAACCTGGGCGGGTGCCGCCAGCCTGATCGCCGTCTGGACCGCCGAGTTCATCACCACGGTCGGCGGCGTGACGTCCCGGTTGATGCCGATCAAGCCGACGCGTTCGACGGCGAGCAGCGCATCCCAGGCCGGCTTGGAGTCGGCTGCGGCTCCGCCCAGGTACTCGGCCACGGCCCGGGTGCCGAAGATGACGCCCGGAATCCCGTGGCCGTCGAAAAGGGCCACCAGGACCAGCATGAGCCGGACCGACGCGCCCGGCAGCAGCGATTCTGCCCGCTCCAGCGAGAGAATCCAGGTCACCATGGCCGCCGAGGGCATCTCGTCGGGCCCGGTCCACATCTGCTCTCGCCTGCTGGTGAAAAAGTCCCGGTAATCCCGGCAGGTCAGGTTCGAACTCGCGACCACTGAGGCCGCCTGCGCGAGGGCTAGCGGCTGGCAGCCGAGCGTCTCGACCAGGTCGATGGCCCCCTGGCGCTGCACCGGGTTGGCGCTGAGCCGTTCGGTCAGGCCGTTCAGGGCCTCCCGGACGCTGAAGAACCCGAGCGGGATGACCCGCGTCCCGGGCCCGCCGACGGCCATGACCGGGCGCGCGCTGGTGACCAGCAGGCGGCCGGTCGACCCGGCCGGCCACAGCCGTTCCAGGTCGATGGTCTCGGGCAGGTCGTCGAACACCACGAGCCAGGGCTGTCGGGTTTGGCTCAGCCAGCCGACGAAACGAACCGCCACCGATTCGGCCGTCCCGGTGGGCTCAATTCCGGTGGCCGCCACCGACGCCTGCATGAAACCGGACAGGACAGAGGACCGATCGGCGACGGAGATCCAGATCAGCGCGTCGATGACGCGCGATCGCCACAACGATTCCGCGATCATCACGGCGATCTGGGTCTTGCCGCATGCGCCGAGCCAATTCGGCAGGCCCCCGGCCGAGGCCGGGCTCGGCACGAGCGCGCTGGCCGAACCCGGGAGCAGCATGTCGGCGATGCCGCCAGCGGTGTCGGGACGGTCGGTAAATCCCTCGGCCAGCGGGGGCACTTCGCCGATCCGGAAGCGCAGCGCTGGCTTCGCCGGCGTTCCCACTAGGGCACCACCGCCCCCCACCCCCATCTATGCTGCTGTCCCTGCTGTTCCGGAAACCTCCTCCGGAAATCTAAATAGCACGCAAAGGCTCAGACACGGAGACCCGTGTCCATATCGGGATCTTTCACCAGCACGACGAATATGCAGGTGCATTGCCATTATGCACGTGCATCGAGGTCGGGCGTGCGGGCAAACGGAAGATTGCCGCGATACGCGCAAAACGGGCTAGCCGGCCTACGCGTCGCCTGCGATGCTCGTCAGGCTCTGCTGCACGGTCTGCCTCAGCGGATCCCCGAACGGCAGGACCCGCTCGCAGCGGGCGACCGTATCCCGGAGCAGCGTCTCGGCGTCGCCCACCCGGCCCACGGCGTAGTACAAGGTGGCCAGGCGTGCGCGACGGGTCAGCGTGTCCACGTGATCGGCGCCCAGGACCCGCTCGGAATCCGCGCACATCTGCTCGGACAACTGAACCGCCGACGGCATCCTTCCGGCGGCGTGGTAGGCGCCGGCCAGGCTCGCCCTAGTCGCGATGGTGTCCGGATGGTCGTGCCCGAGCACGCGCTCCCGGTCGGCCAGGACCCGCTTGTAGCCGGAAATGGCGTCCTTGATCTTGCCGTCGGCCAGCATTGCCGCGGCGAGCTGATCCCGGGTCGCCATGGTGTGCACGTCGCGAGGGCCCTGCAGGCGCTCGCGGTCGGCCAGCGTCCGCGTCAGCAGCCGGATCGCCGCCGGGGGATCGCCCGCGGCCTCGTGGGCGCGGGCCAGCTCGCCCCGGGCCGCGAGAGTGTCCGGATGGCCCGGGCCGCGGAACTGCTCGGCCTCGGCCACGGCCCGGTACAAGACGGTCACCGCCGCGCCGGGCTTGCCCGCGATGATCATCGCGTCGGCCAGGCTGACGCGGGCCGTGATGATGGCCGGGTGGCCGGGCGGGAGCTCCATGCTGCGCTCGGACAGGACCCGCTGGTACCAGGTGACGGCCTCGGCTCCGTATCCGGCGGCCAGGTAGGCGCCGGCCAGCTCGGAGGCGACCACGAGGGCGTCCGGGTGGTCGGGCGGGAGCTTGTTGTCGCAGTGGACGGACAGCTCGCGCCAGTACTCGACGGCCGGCCCGGCCAGCCGGGCGCGGTCAAGGCTCCGCCCGGCGCACAGCAGCAGGGGATGGCAGCCGTCGGCCCACAGCACATCCTTGGCCGCGTTCTGCAGGCTGGCCGCGTTCGCGCGCAGGGCGGCACCCGTCCACGGCTGCGGCTCTTCGACGGGCCACGCCTCGAGCAGCGCGTTCGCGGCCGCCCGGGCCGCGCGGTCACGCAGCTGGGCGGGCGCCGCCAGCCTGATCGCCGCCTGGACGACCGGGTTCATCATGACCGTGGGCGGCGCTTCGGCCCGGTTGAGGCTGATCAGGCCGGCCCGCTCGATGGTGAGCAGCGCGTCCCAGGCGGGCTTGGGGTCGACCGGCGTGCCGAACCCGACGGCGATCCCGCCCAGGTACGCGGTCACCGAGGGCGTGGTGAAGATCGTGCCGGGGATCCCGTGACCGTCGAGCAGGGCGACCAGGACCATCATGAGCCGGACCGACTGGCCCGGCAGCAGCGTTTCGGCCTGACCCAGGGACAGGGTCCAGGTGACCGAGGCGGCGGACGGGACCTCGCCCGCCGCCACGCCGATCTGCTGCCGCCTGCGCGCGAAGAAGTCCCGGTAATCCCGGCACGCCAGGCTCGAGTTGGCCACCACCGCGGCGGCCTGGGCCAGGGCCAGCGGCTCACGGCCGAGAGCCTCGATGAGGTCGATGGAGCCCTGGCGCTGAGCCGGGTTCACGCTGAGCCGCTCGGTCAGGCAGCCGAGGGCCTCACGGACGCTGAAGAACCCGATGGGAAAGACCCGGGTCCGGCGCCGGCTGGCCACGACCGTCGACTGCGTGCTGGTGATGATGACGCGTCCCGCGGGGCCCTCCGGCCACAGGCCGTCCAGCTCATCGGCGTCCGGCAGGTCATCGAACACCACTAGCCACGGCCTGCTGGTCTCGCCGAGCCAGTTGATGAAGCGCGCCGCGACCGATTCGGCCGTCCCGGTCGGCTCGATACCGGTCGCCGCCACCGACGCCTCGACGTAGGCCGAAAGCACCGCCGACCGGCTGGTAGCCGAAATCCAGATCAGGACGTCGATGTCACCGGATCGCCACAGCAATTCGGCGAGCATCACCGCCATCTGCGTCTTGCCGCACGCACCCAGCCAGTTCTGCTGGCCTTCGGCGAACACCGTGCCCGGCACGAGCGCGACCGCCGTACCTGGGACGAGGGCGTCTGCGATGCCGCGGGCGGTATCGGGGCGCTCGGTGAATCCCTCGGCGAGCGGCGGAACCTCGCCCACCCGGAAACGCCGCGCTGACTGATCAGCCGACGTTCCTCCTGAGGGCACCACAGGCCGCTACACCCCACCTACTCCGCTGTGTCCCAAACCTTCCCGACATTCTCACCACATAACACGGGGAGGTTCCGGCACGGGAAGCCTTATCCGTATCGGGATCTTCGCTGACATGACCATTATGCACGTGCAGTGGTACCAGCGGCACAGGCATCTTTATGGTTTGTTTCGCGGGTTACCGACCGGGATCCGGCCGAGGGGCTGCCGGGCCCGGCCGAAGGGCTACTGGGCCCGGCCGGGGGCGCTGGGATCGGCGACCGAAGGCCAACAGGGCGGCGCGGGCCTGTGCCAGCCTGACCGATCCCTCTCCCTCCGCTGGCCGAGGCGTGCAGGTGCCCGGACATCAGGCGTGGATACGCGCCACGCCGGCCAGCACGTGGCCCTCGCGGCTGCCGCAGCACCGGCTGGGGCATCCACGCCCGCCAGGTCTGCGCCTCGGTGACACCCGGCCCCACCAGCTCCAGCCCGGCGAAGAACGACTCGATGTCCTCACGGGTGTGGTTGTGCCAGGTCGCTGCGGTGTACTCCGCGGACAGCCGCTTGCCGAGCGCCTCGTCGTCATAGCACGCCACCGAGATGACCAGGCAGCTGCCCGGCGCCATCAGCCGTGCGTATCCGCGCGGTCACCGCCCGGGCGGCGTCGGCGTCGAGGAAGTGCAGGACCGCGCCGAGGATGATCGCCGACCGGCTTCGGCCGGGTCGATGACGGCCCGCAGGTCCGGGTCGCGCCAGGACGGCCTGCGGGGTCGCGCAGGTCCGCGGCGACGGCGGTCACCCCGTCGCCGGTGGCCAGCAGCGCCCGCGCATGCGACAGCACGACCGGATCGATGTCGACGTAGGCGACCCGGGCCGCGGGCAGGACCGCCCGCGCGGCCTGGTGGACCGCGGGGCGACGCCGGCAGCCCGGCGCCCAGGTCGATGAACTGGCCGATCCCCTGGCGCGGCGGCCCAGGTGACGGCCTGGGTGACGAACGCCCGGTTCTCCCGGACCAGATCCCGCAGCGGCGGGTAGATCGCCAGCAGCCGCTCGGCCTCGGTCCGGTCGGCGGGGAAGTGGTCCTTGCCGCCAAGCCAGTAGTCATAGACACGGGCCATGTTCGGCACGCTGGGATCGAATCCGCTGCTCACCGCGAGCACCGCCTCGGAGTGCCGCAGCACGGCGGGGCGTGCTTTCGCCGCCGCCATGCCAGCCTGAGCCACAGGACCGCCAGCCGCAGCGGTGCGAAGCTGCTCCTCCTCACCGAGCACGCCCGCCAGCCGGCGCACACGGCCTTCAGCCGCCCGCAGGCCGGGCACCCGGCTTCCCAGCCCACGTAGTGATCGAGTCCCGGGAGGCACGGGCTGCCCGGGGACGGGTCCGGCACCTGGCAGAACCCGCAGACAACGGCGTGCTGGCCTGCGGGCCGGGGCTGGTAGCCGGGTGCGCGGTGGCCGGGCATCATTGCATCGCCTGCCAGTGCGCCCGGATGGCCTGGTTCAGCTCGTCTGGCGTGTCGGCGGTCAGTACCTCTCCGGCGCTGGTGATCGCCGACCAGAGGCTGCCGTCGACGCTGAACCCGTGGTAGCCGCCGTCCGCCCAGGCCAGCCTCAGCGCGGCCAGCGCGCTCTCCTCGTCGACGTCGAACACGCCCCGGCGCCCGTCGTGCTGCCCGGCCATCACCGCGGCCTGCCGTGGCCGATCCGCAGGGCGAGCGCCAGCCCGTCCGCGGACGCCCGGGTCAGCACCTGCCCGGTCCCGTCCCGGCGCGCCGCCTGCCACCGGGCGCCACCGCAGCCGATATCCCACGTGCTCCCCCAGTCCAGCCGGAGCGCCGCGCTTTCGAGGCGACCTGCGAGCAGACCTGGGGCCGCATGCGGTGGTCTCCGTTCTGATGCCTGGCTCTTGGGCGCTTCGTTGCGTGCTCGTGTTGCTCCAGGCTTGCGTGAGAATCGGCCGAGCGGGAGGGGATACTTTAGGGGACGAGATCGTCTCCGCGAGGATGCCGCAGAAGCATGGCAGACAACGAGCTACCATCGTGGGCCATACGCTTGCGCCGTGAACGGACCAGTAGGCTATGGAGCCAGAAGGACACAGCCGTCCGGCTCCGGAAAGCCGCCGATAGCCAGACCCAGGCCGGTCTTCCGGATGTTGAAAGCATCCAGCGGTACGTTCGCGCGTATGAAGCGGGCCGCCATTTTCCCGGAGATCTGTACGGGGAGTTGTACTGCCGGGTATTCGGGCTCACCCGTGAAGCGCTATTCGGCCCATCGCCTGCGCGCCGATCAGAGGAGTCATCGGAGGAGCGATCGATCCCCACGGAGCAGGATGCGGCCAGCCTGACGGCCTGGATAGCTGCAAGCAACACTAGCGACGAGGCAATCGGGCATCTCGATGAGGCTCGGGCAGCGCTGGCCGAGTCTCACACGCGGCTGCCGCCGGGGCCTGTTCTTGCTGATGTCTCTCGTGTTCACCGGCAGGTGCAGGCGCTGTTGCATGGTGGGCGGCAGCGCTCAAGGCAGACGCGAGAGCTGTTCCGCATCGACGCTGACCTGCTAGCTCATGCGAGTCTCTTGCTTGACGACATCCGTAACGACGCTTCCGCCAGGGCGCACGGTAGCGCAGCCGCGCTGTGTGCTGAGGAAGCCGGATGCAGTCCTGCGCTCGCGTTCAGCGCCCAGGCCAAGACTGCGCGGTGGGAGGGTGTTCGGCTAGGTAAGCGGGAGGGGGCACGGCATTTCAGGCGGTCAGCTGACCTGGCGCGGCGAGGCTTTGAGTGCAGCTCCCGGTCTGCCGTAAGCGTGTTGCTTGCCAACCAGGAAGCCAGCGCGGCGGCCTTGCTTGGCGATGTCGATCGTGCGCGGCGGGCGCTGCGAGATGCGGAGGAAGCCGCGTCTGGGCTGCCTACCATGGACTCGGGGCTATCGGCGTGGTCGTGCCCGCGTCCGCGTCAGGCGCTGTATGCGTTGTCTGTGGCGATCCGCCTGCGTGACCCGGATGCGGCGCTGCGGGCAGCGGAAATGGCAGATGCGGGATGGGCGTCAGGGGACCCTTGGCTTTACGGCGTGTGGTCTCTGATCCGGATTGGCGCAGGGACCGCGCATGTGATGAAGGGCGACCTTGATGCGGCGGCTGGCCAGCTCGGCGCTATTACAACGCTTGACCCGCCGTTTCGCATCGCGACCATAACCGGATATCTGGCAGATATGGATTCGCTGCTGGTGCAGCGCCGGTTCGCAGGCGATAGGAAGGCCGGGGAACTGCGGGAGCAGATCCGGGTGTTTACGGCGGCAGCATGTCCCGCAGTACCGGCGGCAGCACTCGGCCTGGAGGATCGATGAGCCCGTTTCCGGTCCAGATGGAAGATCACTGGTCGCCGCAGCCCGGCGCGGATCCGGCCCGGATGCAGCTCATGTGGTTCATGCTCCTCGGAGATCATCTGGAGGTCGCGGAGCTGGTCCGTATCGCCCAGACTCGGCTTGCCGGGCTGCGCGGACTGGACCTGGTACCACGGGAATGGCTGCACATGACCACCCTCATCGCCGGGTTCTCTGACGAGATCACCGCCGATCAGGTGGACGCGATGGCGGATCATGCGCGGCGGCTTCTCGCCTGCACGCCGCCGATACGCATCACGCTGGGACGGATCCTGTACCACCCTCGGGCGGTCATGCTGGATGCGCGACCGCATGAGGCCCTGGACCCGGTGCTGCGAGTGGTACAGGATGCCACGCGGCTTGCCATCGGAAGGGATGGGAGGCTGTATCACGAGCCGTGGGTGCCGCATATTACGGTGGCCTATAGCAATATGGTTCGCCCGGCGGCTCCGGTGATTGAGGCTCTTGGCCGGGAACTGCCCCGGCGAGATGTCGCCATCAGTTCGATCAGTCTCATCTCTCAGGCTCCCGAGCACTCGTGGACCTGGCACTTGGTTGCTGACGTGCAGTTTGGGGGCTAACTCGGGCCGCCCTGGGGAAGACCCTGGGCGGAGCCTGTCCGGTGCTGGCCGCAGCCGACGACGATGCTGGGCCCAGGGCCGGGCCGAGGGGGGTCGAGCACCTGCTGCTCGGGCCGTTCGCCGGGCATAGGGTGAGGTGTCGTGTCCGACCGGTGAGCTCGTGGTGCTCGGCACGGCCAGCCAGGCGCCCACCCGCAAGCGCAACCACAACGGCTATCTTCCTGCGCTGGGACGAGGCCGGGCTGCTGTTTGACCCGGGTGAGGGAACCCAGCGGCAGATGCTCTTCGCCGGGGTCACGGCTAGTTCTTC
>CAVPLC010000107.1:0-25291 GCA_963705835.1 uncultured Actinomycetes bacterium | reverse complement strand
CGGCCAGCACGGCATCGGCTTTGGCCGCGTCCTCGGCGGACAGGACCCGAGTTTCGTCTTCAATGATCCGGACGTGGACGGGATGGATCCGGCCCGCGTGCAGCGCGGCGTAGGTGGCCGGCAGCCGGCTGGTGACCGTGCTGGTGTAGTCCATCTGCGCGGCGGCGGACTGCTGCGTCAGGTGCAGCTCGTGGGCCAGCTGGTCGGCGGCGAACTCATCCACGCAGCCCTCGCCGGTATTGCGGGCGGTGAACTCCCCGACCGCGGCCATCAGGTACCACGCGGCGCGGGATTCCAGCCGGCGGATCGCCGCGATGACGCCGATCAGCTGGTCATCCGACAGCCCGGCCAGGCCCTTCCCGTCCGGCCCGATGACGGTGTCGATGATGGTGGCCAGCAGCGGGTCCGGGGACATGTCCGCGTCCGGGCCGGACTGGGCGAACCGGTCGGCGTCCAGGGACCCGGCGGGCAGGCACAGGAACAGGCCCTGCTGCGCAGGCCCGGCGTCCGGCTCGGCGGGCGGCAGGCAGCTGTCAGGCTCCTGGCCGTCATCGCCTGGGTCGGAGAACGGGTCCGGGCGCATGCACCACGCTCCGTTCGGAAGAAAGATCTGAACCACCCCGTACGAACAATCATAACATGATCATCCAGTAAATAGCCATAATTACGAACTCGTTTTTGGGCGTGTCGCCGTTGACGGGCGCCCTTGCCGGTCCTTGGGCAGGATGGCCGCCGTGGCCAGGTACCCGGACCAAACCTACGGCCCGACCACTAGAATTGGCGGCCCCCGGCAGCGGGCCCGGAAGCTGCGCGATAACAGGCGGACTCTCGACAGGAGCCAGCGTGATCGTCCTGCTCTCCACCTCGGACACCGACCTGCTGTCGGCCCGGGCCAGCGGCGCGGACTACCGGCTGGCCAACCCGGCCCGGCTCGCGGTCGAGGACCTGCCGGCGCTGCTGGACGGCGCGACCGCCGTCGTCGTCCGCATCCTCGGCGGACGGCAGGCCTGGGAGGACGGCCTGGACGCGGTCGCGGCGACGGGGCTGCCGATGATCGTGCTCGGCGGCGAGGTGACGCCCGACGCCGAGCTCATGGAGCTGTCGACCGTGGCCGGCGGCGTCGTCGCCGAGGCGCACGCCTACCTCGCGCACGGCGGCCCGGAGAACCTGCGGCAGCTGGCCCGGTTCCTGTCCGACGCGATCGCGCTCACCGGCGAGGGGTTCGAGCCGCCCGCGGCCACCCCCACCTGGGGTGTCCTCGAAAGGCCGGCCACCCAAACCGGAGGCCCCGTCGTCGCGATCTTGTACTACCGCGCCCATCACGTGGCGGGCAACACCGGCTTCGTGCACGCCCTCGCCGACGCCGTCGAGGCGGCCGGCGGACAGCCGCTGCCCGTGTTCTGCTCCTCGCTGCGCACGGCCCAGCCCGAGCTGATCGACGCGCTGCACGCCGCGGACGCGATCGTGGTGACCGTGCTCGCCGCCGGCGGGCTGGTGCCCGCCACGGCCGGCGCCGGCGGTGCCGAAGAGAACTGGGACGTCGGCGCGCTGGCCAGCCTGGACGTCCCGATCCTGCAGGGCCTGTGCCTGACCTCGTCGCGGGCCCAGTGGGCCGGCAGCGGCGAGGGGCTGACCCCGCTCGACGCCGCCACCCAGGTCGCGATCCCCGAGTTCGACGGCCGGCTGATCACGGTGCCGTTCTCGTTCAAGGAGGTGGGGCCGGACGGCCTCACCAGCTACGTCCCCGATCCCGAACGCACCGCGCGGGTGGCGGGCATCGCGGTCAAGCACGCCCGGCTGCGTCACATCCCACCAGCGCAGCGGCGCGTCGTGATCATGCTGTCGGCCTACCCGACCAAGCACGCCCGCATCGGCAACGCGGTCGGGCTGGACACCCCCGCGTCGGTCATCAGGCTCCTGGCCGCGATGGCGGACGCCGGCTACGACATCGGCGGGGACGAACTCCCCGGCGTGGCCGACGGGGACGGCGATGCCCTCATCCACGCGATCATCGCCGCCGGCGGCCAGGACGAGAACTGGCTGACCGAGGAGCAGCTGGCCGGCAACCCGGTGCGGATCAGCGCCGCCGACTACCGGGCCTGGTTCGCCACTCTGGACGCCGAGCTCCAAACCGCCGTCACCGAGCACTGGGGCCCGCCGCCCGGCGACCTGTTCGTCGACCGCAGCCAGGACCCCGACGGCGAGATCGTGCTGGCCGCGCTGCGGGCCGGAAACGTGGTCGTGATGGTGCAGCCGCCCCGCGGGTTCGGCGCGAACCCGGTCGCGATCTACCACGACCCGGACCTGCCGCCGAGCCATCACTACCTCGCCGCCTACCGCTGGCTGCGGGATCAGTTCGCCGCGCACGCCGTGGTGCACGTCGGCAAGCACGGCAACCTGGAGTGGCTGCCAGGGAAGACGTCCGGCATGTCGGCCCGCTGCGCCTCGGACGCGGCGCTCGGCGACATCCCGCTCATCTACCCGTTCCTGATCAACGACCCCGGCGAGGGCACGCAGGCCAAGCGCCGCGCCCACGCCACCTTGATCGGTCACCTGGTCCCGCCCATGGCCCGCGCCGAGAGCTACGGCGACATCGCGCGCCTGGAACAGCTGATGGACGAGCACGCGCAGATCGCGGCGCTGGACCCGGCCAAGCTGCCCGCCATCCGCGCCCAGATCTGGACCCTGATCCAGGCCGCCAAGCTCGACCACGACCTCGGGCTGGACGCCCGCCCGCACGACGCGGAGTTCGACGACTTCCTGCTGCACGTGGACGGCTGGCTCTGCCAGATCAAGGACGCCCAGATCCGGGACGGGCTGCACGTGCTCGGCGTGGCGCCGGCCGGCGCCGCACGGATCGACCTGGTCCTGGCCATTCTGCGGGCCAGGCAGATGTGGGCTGGCCAGGCACAGGCCCTGCCTGGCCTCCGTGAAACACTAGGTTATGCCGAACGGTCCGGCGATCGTGCGGCTACCGACCTGGCTGAATCGCGGGCCCGGGCGCTCGTTGAGGCCATGGAATCCGTCGGCTGGGACCCGGCCGCGGTAAACGGCGTTGTCGCCGCGACACTGGGAAACGAAGCACCGCCGGTCGCGGACGTGCTGGCGTTCGCCGCGACCGAGGTGGTGCCCAGGCTCGCGGAAACGACGAACGAGATCGGCCGCACCCTGCACGCGCTCGACGGCGGGTTCGTCCCGGCCGGGCCGAGCGGCTCGCCGCTGCGCGGGCTGGTGAACGTGCTGCCGACCGGGCGCAACTTCTACTCGGTCGACCCGCGTGCCGTGCCGTCCCGGCTCGCCTGGGAAACCGGCCAGGCGATGGCGGACTCGCTGCTCGAGCGGTACCTGGCCGACACCGGGACCTACCCCGATTCGGTCGGCCTGTCGGTCTGGGGCACCGCGTCGATGCGGACCTCGGGCGACGACGTGGCCGAGGTGCTCGCGCTGCTCGGCGTGCGGCCGGTCTGGGACGAGGCGTCCCGCCGGCTGACCGGGCTGGAGCCGATGCCGCTCGGTGAACTCGGCCGCCCGCGGATCGACGTGACCGTAAGGATCAGCGGCTTCTTCCGCGACGCGTTCCCCCACGTAGTGACCGCGCTCGACGATGCCGTAAGCCTCGTCGCCGCACTGGACGAGCCCGGCGACATGAACCACGTCCGCGCCCACGCCCAGGCCGACTTGGCTAGCCACGGCGACGAGCGCCGCGCCACCACGCGCATCTTCGGCTCCCGGCCGGGTGCCTACGGAGCCGGGCTGCTGCCGGTGATCGACGCGCGGAACTGGCGCGACGACGCCGACCTGGCCGAGGTGTACGCCGTGTGGGGCGGGTTCGCCTACGGCCGCGGCCTCGACGGCCGGGAAGCGCGCGACGACATGGAGCGCGCGTACCGGCGGATCGCGGTCGCCGCGCACAACACCGACACCCTCGAGCACGACATCGCCGACTCCGACGACTACTTCCAGTACCACGGAGGGATGATCGCGACCGTCCGGGCGCTCACCGGCCGGGCCCCGCGCGCGTACATCGGCGACTCCACCCGCCCGGACACCGTCCGCACCCGGTCGCTGGCCGAGGAGACCACGCGCGTGTTCCGCGCCCGGGTCGTCAACCCGCGCTGGGTCGAGGCGATGAAACGGCACGGCTACAAGGGCGCGTTCGAGCTCGCCGCCACCGTTGACTACCTGTTCGGTTACGACGCGACGGCGGGCGTGGTCGAGGACTGGATGTACGAGAAGCTCACCGAGACCTATGTCCGCGACGAGCAGATGCGCGAGTTCTTCCGGCGATCCAACCCCTGGGCGCTGCACGGCATCGCCGAACGGCTGCTCGAGGCGGCGGACCGCAAGCTCTGGGACGCCCCGGATCCCGACACGCTGGCCGCGCTGCGGCAGGCCTACCTGGAGACCGAAGGCGACCTCGAAGACCGCTGAAGCGTTGCTACGGTTTGGACCGTGCACCTGATCCCCGCCGAACGGTCCGGCCATCGAATCATCGATGGCGAACGTGTGTGCCAGGCGATTGCCGCCATCAGCCCGCCGGAGGCCGTTGCGGCCCACGCGAGGACATTCGCCGTCCTCGGCGACCCGACCAGGCTCACCCTGCTGATCTGCATCAAGGCGGCCGGGCCCATCAGCGTGTCCGACCTCGCGGTAGCCACCGGCCTCAACGACACGACCGTGTCCCAGACCCTGCGCTACCTGCGTGCCGCCCAGGTGGTCTCGACCGAGCGGGACGGAAGGGTAATCCGCTACCAGCTGGCGGACGGCCCGGTCGCGGCCCTGCTGGTGCAGCACTAGAGGGATCGCGCGTCCCGGACGGGGCGCGTGTGCCCGGCCCCGCTCACGTGCAATGCCGTCGGTCATGATCATCTGACGGTGGCGTTCAATCGAACCAGTACCGGCGCTTGGCTCTCCCGGCGTCCGGGGTTATGGAATCAAGCTTGCCGCCGCAGCGTTCTATGGCCCTGATCGAGCCGGTGTTGTCGTCATCACAGGTCACAAGCACGTGGTCGATGCCGATGGCCCTGGCGATGATCAGGCTCTGGCGCAAGATCTCGGTAGCGTAGCCGCGCCTCCGGTGAGCGGGAAGGACCCCGTAGCCGACGTGGCCGCCTTCTCGGGCCAGAGCGTCGTTCAGCTCGTGACGGATGGATGTCCGGCCGACGATTTCTCCGGCCATGTCGGCTACCAGGAAGGTGCTCGGCACCCAGCGCTCGGGAAGGTTCCGGCCGCTGCGGTGGTCCTCCAAGATTCGGAGGTAGGCCTCCCATGGCATGCCGGGCTCCAGGCCGAGACCGAAAGCGAACCCTTCGGCGGCCATCACCTGATGCGCAGCCCGGAACGCCGTTTCATCACCAGAGTGCAGCGGCCGAAGGCGGAGGGCTGGTTGCAGCAGGCCCTGCGTGATCACCGGATGGGCTCCCCGGTAACGGTGAGGTGACGGCAGCGATCTTACCGGCGGGCAGACTAAGCGTGTCGGCCCCCGATCGGGAACTGTCTATGGATCCTGTGTCCCTTCGGGGCCTTCTATGGGCCCTGCGCCCCCGGGCCCAACTCCAAGGCACATGAGTCGGGATGCGTGGCCCCTGGCCCCATCTACCAGGGCCGGTGGCCACAAGCTCCAGATGGCCACGCCTCTCGGCCACTCCCGGCACATCCGTAGATTGGTATCTGATCATCTGGTGAGCCTTGACGGTGTCGTGTCCCGGCTTGTAGTTTGCCCATGACCCCAGGGGCCACCTGGGGCGGCAGCCAGCCAGCGAAGTCCGGTGAGAGTCCGGCACTGTCCCGCAACGGTCAAGCCCCTCGAGGGGACGAGTCCGGTCGCCTGGCCTGGCCTGCCTCGCGAACACCGATCCTCGGAGGAAGGATCCATGCCGCATGGCCAGGGCCGCATCCCGGCGATCGGGTCGCGCCTGCACACCGTCCGCACCGCGCTGACGGCACGCGAATGGGGCCGGCTCGCCGCGATGTTCGGGTCCATCCTGGCCGTCAACGTGGCCGGCTGGGCCATCTTCGTCCTGTACGTCATGCCCCACCACTTTGTGTACCGGGGCGAAGGCGGCTCCAGGGGTCTGGGCGTCGGTATCGGGGTGGCGATCACGGCCTGGTTGCTGGGGTTCCGGCACGCCTTCGACGCCGACCACATCTCGTGCATCGACAACACCACCCGCAAGCTGATGGCCGACGGCAAGCGGCCCCTGGCCACCGGGTTCTTCTTCTCCTTCGGTCACTCCACCGTCATCGTCGCGGTCGGCGTCGGCATTACCGTGGCGGCCCGGGCCGTCTTCGGCGCCATTGTCGACCCCAACTCGGCCTACGAAACCGCGGGCGGAGCCGTCGGGACCCTGCTGTCGGCCGGCTTCTGTACCTGATCGCCCTGCTCAACCTGATCGTCCTGGCCGGCATCTTCAAGGTATTCCGCGAGATGCGCTCCGGTGCCTACGACGAAGTGCAGCTGGAAGCCCAACTGCAGGCCCGCGGGCTGATGTACAGGTTCTTCGGCCGGTTCATGAAGTCCATCAACCACACCTGGCAGCTGTACTTCGTGGGCCTCGTCTTCGGCATCGGGTTCGACACCGCCACCGAGGTCGTGCTGCTCGCCGCCACGGCCTACGCCGCGATCCAGGGCCTGCCCTACTTCGCCGTGCTTGCGCTGCCGTTCCTGTTCTCCGGCGGCATGATGCTGTTCGACACGCTCGACGGGGCCTTCATGAACTTCGCCTACGGCTGGGCCTTCGCCCGCCCGGTCCGCAAGGTGTACTACAACCTGGTCATCACCGCGTTGTCCATCGGCGCGGCGTTCATCGTCGGCACCATCGAGATCCTCGGCATCCTGACCACGGAGATGCACCTGCACGGCGCCTTCTGGGACCTGATGGCGAACTTCAACATCAACCTCGCCGGCTTCTGCATCGCCGCGCTGTTCGTGGTGGTCTGGGCGGCGGCCCTGATCTACTGGCGCTTCGGCAACGTCGAGGCGCGATGGTCCTCCGGCGTGGCCTCCGACCCGGCCCGGCCCTCCGGCCCCGCGCCCAGGTCATGACGGCGGCACTCGGTCGGGGCCGTTAGGTCCGTGCCCTAAGCTCATCGCGCGGCGGCGAGCAGGTCGCGGTGGTGGCGCTGGCACCAGCGGCGGGCGCGGGCGGCGGGTCCGGCGACGGCGTGCCAGTGGTCGGCGAAGCCCTGGTGGCCGGCGGCGGCGGCCTGGGTGACGATGGCGTAGGTCCAGTCGTGGTTGGCCACGATGGCCTCGGCGACCTGGCGGCGGCCGGCCCGGGGCAGCCCGGTGGCGTGCAGGAAGATCGCGAACCGGTCCAGCGCGCGGCCGGCCCGGGCGTCGGTGACGTCCTGGTCGTCGGCCAGCGGCGCCCAGTTGCGGGCGGCGGTGGCGAAGTCCCAGGCCGGGCTGCCGGGCCCGGCCCAGTCAAAGTCGATCAGCGCGACGGCGCGGCCGCCGCGGAAGATCACGTTGGCCGGGTGCACGTCGTTGTGGCTGACCAGGCCGGTGCGGAACCGGGCCGGGATGGGCCGGGGCCAGGCGTACCCGGCGGGGTCGAAGGAGGCCGCGGCGTGGTGGTAGCGGCGCAGCAGGGCGGCGATGCTGACCAGGGCGGCGTCGGACAAGGTGTCGGGGGGCAGCGGCGGGACCGCGGCCTGGCCGTGCATGTAGGTCAGCACCTCGGTGCCGGCGCCGGCGCCCAGCACCCGGGGGGCGCCGTCGAACCCGGCCGCGGCCAGGTGCGCGAGCAGCGCGTGGGTGGCCCGCCAGCACGGCGCGATCGGCCGGACCACGGTATCCCCCACCCGGACGACCAGGCCCCGGTTGGCCGTGGCGCCGGGCAGCGGCGTGCCTGCTCGGCCTGCGCCTGGGCCGAACGTCTGCGGGTTAGGGCCCATCGCGCTGGTCGGCCAGGCTGAGCAGGGCCCGGGCGAGACTCGTGTGAGTGACCAGGCCATGGACAAGCCCTCCTCGGATCGCGGCGTGTACCGCAGGGCTCTTGGCGACGCCCCAGGCCACGGCCAGGACGAACGGGATCCGCTCCAGCGCCGGGCCGGGCGTCACGATCATCCGGCTGTCCAGCGGCGTCGGCACGGGCCTGCCGCCCTCGCCGATGAACACCCCGGCCAGCTCGGCCCGCACCCCCAGCGCGGCCAGGACCTCGCGCTCGGCCGGCGTGATCGCGTCGTAGATCGTGGACAGCCCGGGACCCCAGGCGCCGACGGCGACCACGGCGATCGTCACCGACGGCACGAGGGCGAAGGCATCGGCGATGTCGCCCTGGCCACGGATCGCGGTCGCGGTCTTGGCGTCGTCCAGCAGCATCGGGGCGTAGAAGACGTGCGCCGGGCCGCCGCCGACCCGGGCCACGCTGCGGACCAGGTCGAGCAGGTCCCGGCCGTCCGGCGGCGGCACCGCCCCGGTGAGCTGGACGATCGGGCACGGCGGGATCTGGGTCAGCGACGCGGCCAGCCCGCTCAGCGTGCGCGACCAGGACATGCCGAGCACGTCGCGGGGGGTGAGCAGGTCCGTGAGGGCCTGGCCGGCCGCCTCGCCCAGGCGGTGCCGCGCCTGCTCCTCGTCGTCGGGGAAGTTGAACACGAAGGCGTGCCTGAGCCCGAAGGCCGAGCACAGCTCCGCGGACAGGCCCGCGTCCAGGCTGCCCCCGGGCAGGCCGATCTCGATGCGGACCATGCCGGCGTCGCGGGCGCCCTCGAGCAGCCGCGCGACCCGGAACCGGCTGATACCCAGCCGGCCGGCGATGTCGACCTTGGAGACCCCCTCGAGGTAGTACTGCCGGGCCACCCGGGCCGCCAGGACCACCTCAGATGGCCGATCTGCCGACAACCCGGCCATGCGCTCCTCCAGTCCAGCCGGTCGTACGCTCATTTGAGCGATCAAAGCTCATTTTTGCAGTTTTTCTTGACTTTGCCTAGTGAACCTTGGTAGCTGCCAGCAGCCGGCCACGATGCCGACGGCAAGCGCAAGGACGATGAAGGCGACCGAGTACGAGGTCGCGGTCGCGATGGCACCCGCCGTAAACGCGCCGAGCCCGGTCCCGGCGTCGAAACTGAGGTTCCACGCGATGCTGACCGAGGATCGCGCCGCTTCCCCGGCTGCGGTGAACGCCTGCGCCAGCGTCACGCTCTGCAGGCCACCGTAGGCGACTCCCGTGACGAGCAAACCGGAAAGGACCAGGGCGCGGCCCGGAGCATCATGAACGCTGTCCGCCCTGAGCCCGATCGCGGCAAGCCCCAGCGCGCCGGTGAACAGCAGCGGGGCTATCGCCGCGGTGGCCCCGAAACGGTCGGCGATGCCGCCCGCTCCCCATCTGCTGGCCGCCGCCGCCCCGGTGAACGCGAGCAGCCCGGCGAACCCGAGGGCCGGGCTGACCAGGATGCGCGGAGTGAACGTGAGGATGGCCCCGCCTGAAGCGGTGATCACGACCAGCGCCGCGACCGGCCCGGACACGGCGCGCCACAACGCCGCCGCGCCGCCGCCGGCGCCGTCTCCGGCGTCGTCAGCTGGCGCGCGATCACTGTCGCCGACGGCTCGAGCGATCGGCCAGGCCAGCGGTATGGCCAGCGCCGGGAGGACGGCGAGCACGAACACGAACCCGAATCCGACCCGCTCGGCGAGCCATGGCGCGGCCGGGGTCAGGACGACCTGAGGCGCGGCGATCGCCAGCCCGTAAGCGCCGATGGCCCGGCCGCGCCGGCCGGGCTCCACGAAGGCGGCGACCGCGGTCGCCCCGCACACGGTCACCACGCCGAATCCCAGCCCGCGCAGCGCGGCCAGCGCCGTGACCGCCCCCAGCCCGTCGGTTACGAGATGCCCGAGCGCGGGGAGTCCGAGCAAGCCCGATCCGAGCACCAGCGTCCAGCGCCACCCCAGGCCGGCCAGCACGCGGCGCATCGACAGCTGGGCGAGCACGGTGCAGGCCATCATGACGCCGGTGACCAGCCCGGCCCCCAGATCATCGCTGCCGCCGCGGATCACCCACAGCGGCGCAACGGGCAGCAGCAGCGCGAAACCGGAAAACCACAGCGTCGCGGAGCCAAGCAGCCAGGGCATGCCGGCCACCCGCCACACGGACCCCGCCCTCGACGTCCCGAGAACTTCTGCCCGGGCGTTCCCCTTACCTTCAATCAGATGATGCTACGTTCCGGACGGGGCATCGACGCGGCGAACCGGTCCGCGCTCAGCCCTGCGACGTCGACGCACGGTGGCTGTCGCAGGTACAGGTCACGCAAGACCTCACCGACCGCCGGGCCCATCAGGAACCCGTGCCCGGAGAAGCCCGTCGCGTACAGGAACCTGCTGACCGTGGCGGACTCGCCGATCAGCGCGTTGTGGTCGGGTGTCACCTCATAGAGCCCGGCCCACCCGCCCGTGATGCCCGCGTTCATGAGGGCGGGCGCTCGGCTCCGCATGACCCGTCCCAGGCCCGGCAGCCACGCGTCCGAACGGCTCAGCTTGAAGCCCGGTGTCTCATCCGGGTCGGACATGCCCAGCAGCAGGCCCGGGCCCTCGCGGTGAAAGTAGAAGGTGGTGCCGAAGTCGATGGTGAAGGGCGTGCCGGGGTCAAGGCCGGAGATCGGCTCTGTGACCAGGACCTGCCGCCGCAGCGGGGTCACCGGGAGGTGGACCCCGGCCCACTGGCCTACCCGGTGCGACCACGGCCCGGCCGTACAGATGACGGTGCCGGTGCTGACCCGCCCTCCCGCGGTGACCACGGCGGTGATCTGGCCACCCCGCGTCTGTATCCCGGTGACCGGGCAGTGCGGGATGAGACGCGCGCCGAGGCGGCGCGCGGAGGTCGCATACCCGAGCACCACCGACTCCGGCGTGCAGTACCCGTCGCTCGGGGAGAAGGCCGCGGCGAGCAGCCCATCGGTGCTGATCAGCGGCGACAGCCGCGCCGCCTCGGCTACGGAGATCATCCGGCTGGGCACTCCCAGCTCGTTCTGGACCCCTACGGCGTACTCGAACGAGCTGACGTCCCCCGGCGAATCAAGCAGGAAGAGGTAGCCCACCTGGTGGAAGTCGATCTCCTGGCCGAACTGCTCGGTGAACGTCCCGAAGGTCTGCAGGCTCCGCAGCGCCAGCCTGACGTTAATGGGGTCAGAGAACTGAGCCCGGACCCCTCCGGCCGCCTTGGAAGTCGACCCGGCCCCGAGGGCGTCGGCGTCCACCAGCACCACTCCGGTGACGCCGGCGGCGGCGAGCTGGTAGGCGGCGCTGACGCCCATGATCCCGCCGCCGATGATGACCACCGACGCCTGCCGCGGTAGTTCCCGTCCAGCGCTCGCCACCGGTTTCCCTCGGTCAAGACAGATTCCGCCACGCTGGACCCGCCGGCCAGGCTCACGAGCGCCGCGGCGGCCGATCCTTGGCATGCCAACTCGCATCACTTACGGTATACGAAAGGGAGGTGGCACATGGCGGATCGGCTCTTCGACCTGAGCGGCAAGGTCGCGGTCGTCACGGGTTCCGGGCGCGGACTGGGATGCGCGATAGCCATCGGTCTCGGCGAGGCAGGCGCCGCCGTCGTCACCTGCTCACGGACTTTGGCCGAGGCCGAGCGGACCGCCGCGCAGATCCGTGACGCAGGCGCCCGCGCCATCGCGATGCGCGCCGACACCGGCGACCGCGCGAGTGCCGAGGATCTGGTCGCGTCGGCCGTCGGCGAGTTCGGCCACCTGGACGTGCTGGTCAACAACGCCGGGATCGACCGGATCGAGCCGGCCGAGGACGTCAGCGACGACAACCTGTTCACCGTGACGCAGACCAACCTGGTCGGGTACTTCCACTGCGCCCAGGCCGCGGGCCGCCACATGCTCACCCGCGGCAGCGGGTCGATCATCAACATCTCCTCGATCGCCGGCCAGGTCGGGATCGCCGGGCTGACGTCGTACTCGATCTCCAAGGGCGGCGTGGATCAGATGACCCGGGTGATGGCGGTCGAATGGGCCACCCGCGGGGTGCGGGTCAACGCGATCGCGCCCGGGTACTTCGAGAACATCATGGTCGGCGCGGACACCGAGCATGACCGGCCGGACAAGCAGCAGCAGGTCACCACCTTCACCCCCATGGCCAGGCGCGGACGTCCGGAGGAGCTCGTCGGGCCGGCCGTGTTCCTCGCCTCCGACGCATCCAGCTACGTCACTGGCGCGGTGCTGTACGTCGACGGCGGCTACACGGCGGCCTGACCATGGTCCTGGACCCGCTCTCGTACATGTCCCGGTGGGGCCACAAGAAAGTGTTGCTGTGCCATGACCCGGACACCGGGTTGCGGGCGGTCATCGCCATCCACTCCACGGCGCTCGGGCCCGCCACCGGGGGCACCCGCATGTGGCCGTATGAGTCCGACGACCAGGCGGTGCTGGACGCGTTGCGCCTGGCCCGCGGGATGACCTACAAGTACGCCGCGGCCGGGGTGGACCTCGGCGGGGGCAAGGGGGTGATCATTCGGCGACCCCAGGACGGACAAGACCGAGGCGCTGCTGCGCGCCTACGGCAGGTTCGTCGACTCGCTGCACGGCGAGTACATCACCGGTGAGGACGTCGGGACCACGCTCGACGACATGGAGACCATCTACGCCGAGACCGATCACGTCGTGACCCTTCCGGAGCATTGCGGGGGAGCCGGGGACATCTCCCCGGCCACCGCGCTGGGTGCCGTGATGGCCACCAAGGCCTGCGCGGAACGCGTGTGGGGCACGCCCAGCCTGCAGGGACGCCGGGTTGCGCTGCAGGGGCTTGGAACCGTCGGCGGCAAGGCACTGGCCCTGCTGCTGGCCGAGGGCGCGGACGTGGTGGTCACCGACCTGGACAAGCAGAAGGTGACCTGGGCCCGTGACACCCACGGCGTGGCCGCGGTGGAGCCGGAGGAAATCTACCGGCAGGACGCGGACATCTTCGCCCCCTATGCCCTGGGCGGGATCATCAACGACGAGACGATCCCGCAACTGCGCTGCCGGATCATCGCCGGCTCGGCGAACAACATCCTCGCCGAGGAGCGGCACGGCGACGAGCTGGAGCGCCTTGGCATGGTGTACGCGGTGGACTACGTCGCCAACTCCGGCGGCACCATCTTCGACACCGACCGGCTGCGCAAGGGCGGGTTTCAGCGGGAGCGGGCCATGGCCAACGTCCGGCGCATCTTCGAGCGTGTACACGAGATTTTCGAAATCGCAGCGGCCCGGCAGCTTCCGCTTTACCGGGCCGCCGACCTGCTGGCGGAGCAGCGCATCGCGGGCCTGAGGTCCCTGCCTCTGCTCGACGCGCCGCGGCCCAGGACCTAGGGGGAGTAGTGCCGATGACAGACACCGCGGGCGTCACGGGGAGGCGCGCCGTCGCGGCGCCCGGGCTTGCTGACGGGGTGTACCAGCGCCTGCGCTCGGCCATCGTCTGCGGTGAGCTGCGTCCCAACGAGCGCCTGGTGGAGGCGGATCTGGCTGACTGGCTGGAAGTGAGCCGCACGCCGGTGCGGGAGTGCCTGCAGCGGCTTGCCGCGGAACGGCTCGTCGTGAACCGGCGGCGAGGGTGGATCGTCCAGGAGCACACGATCGAGGACATCCGCGAGATCTACGGCGTGCGCGCCGCCCTGGAAGGCTACGCCGCCCAGCTGGCCGCCCGCCAGGCCTCGCCTGACCAGGTGGAGCGCATCATGGCGCTCGCGAGAATCGACCCGGCCACCTACGCCGACCCGCCGCGCCGCGGCTTCGTCGAGTACAACCAGCAGTTCCACGACACGGTGGTCGAGTCGTGCGGGAACTCCCGGCTGGCGGAGGCGATCCGGCGGAGCAGGGAGTACTACTTCAACTACCGGATCGCCGCCGTCTACACCCCGGCCGAGGTGGCCGAGGCGATCGGCGGGCACCAGGCCATCGGCCTGGCCATCCAGCGACGGGACCCGGACGCGGCGGAACGGCTCGCCCGGGCTCATGTGCATGAAGCGCTGGAAGCTGCCGTGATGAAACTGTGATTCGTATGCAACCCCGTATGCAACCGTCAGCAACACAGCATGAAGCAGCGCATTTATGCGCGCCTCGCTAGGTCGGACATCATGGCCCGTCATATGCGGGGGCTGATGGGAAGGGACAGACACGATGAAGGGTGTTGGCGTTAGAGCAGCAGCGATGGCCATCCTTGCCGCGCTCGCCATGACGGCAGCGGCGTGCAGTTCAAGTTCTACGACGAGCTCCGGCAGTTCGTCGAGCAGCGCGAGCGCGAGCGCGGGCGCGAGCGCGATCATCATCGGCGTGCCGGTGCCCCTGTCGGGCGAGTACGCGAGCGCCGGCGTGGACATCATGCACGGGGCCCAGCTGGCCGCGAACAACATCAATTCCTCGGGTGGCGTGCTCGGCAGGCATATTCAGGTCGTGTCGCAGGACGACGCGTGCCTGGCGTCCACCGGCTCCCAGGCGGCCCAGAAGCTGATCTCCCAGGGCATCGTGGCCGCCGCCGGGGGCTACTGCTCCACCGCGGCGTTCCCCGAGCTCGAGGCCTTCCACCGGGCGGGGATTCCCTACGTCATGGATGCCTCGACCAACCCGCAGCTGACCGAGCAGGGGTTCGCGCAGGCGTTCCGCACCATCGGCCGCGACGACGAGCAGGGACCCATCGCCGCCAGCTACATCACCGGCTACCTGCACGCCACCCGGGTCGCCGTGGGCAACGACAACAGCACGTACGCCAAGGGCCTGGCCAACGCCACGGTGACCGCGCTGCAGAAGGACGGCGCCCAGGTGGTCTTCAACAACGCGCTCACCCCTGGCCAGTCCGACTACACCTCGTTCCTGACCAAGATCGGCCAGTCCAAGCCCCAGGTCTTCTACTACACCGGGTACTACCCGGAGTTCGGGCTGCTGCTCAAGCAGGCCAAGCAGCTGGGACTGAAGTTCACGATGATGGGCGGTGACGCCAACAACGACCCCACCCTGCTCAAGACCGCCGCCAGCGCGGCGAACGGCGCGATGATGACCACCGCCCCGCTGGCCCAGTTCCTCAGCAGCGCGCAAGGCTACGTCAGCGCCTACCAGTCCGCGTACGGCACCGGCCCCGGCCCCTACTCCACCTATGAATACGACGCGGTGGGCGTGGTCGCCCAGGCGATCAAGGACGCGGGCTCCACCACGCCCAGCAAGATCACTACGGCGCTGAAGTCGATCAGCTACACCGGCATCACCGGCGCCTTCCACTTCGACAGCGTCGGGGACCGCAATCCCGCCAACTACATCGTCATCATCGTGAAGAACGGCGCCTTCGCCGCCTACAAGAAGTTCGACAACACCACCAACCAGTGGGTGAACGTGAACGGCTGAGCCCGGGCGGCCCCTGATCAGAGAAACTGCATGAGCGCATTCCTCCAGTACGTGGTGAACGGCCTCACCAGCGGTGCCTTCATCGCGCTCGTAGCCCTGGGCTACACGATGATCTACGGCGTCATCCGCCTGATCAACTTCGCCCACGGCGATGTGCTCATGGTCGGCTCGTTCATCGGCTATGAGATCGTCGTCACGCTCGTGGCGCAGCACTGGCCGGTCGCGGTCATCGTCCTGCTCGCGCTCCTGGCCGGCATGGCCTTCACCGGCGTGCTCGGAGCGGTCATCGAGCGGGTGGCCTACCAGCCGCTGCTGAACTCCTCCCGGCTGGCCATCCTGATCAGCGCGCTGGGGGTTTCGCTCGCCCTTGAGCAGGGGGCCCAGCTCGTCTTCGGCGCAGGATTCTCTGCGTACCCGAGCGTGCTTCCCAACACCGGGTTCTCCTTCGCCGGAGCGCACGCCTCCTACGTGCAGGTAGGCATGTTCGGCGTGAGCCTGCTGCTGATGCTGGGCCTGTACGTGATCGTGAACAAGACCATGGCCGGCACGGCGATGCGGGCGCTGGCGATGGACAAGGACGCGGCCGCGCTGATGGGCATCAACGTGCCGCGCACCATCATCCTGACGTTCGTGCTCGGGTCGGTGCTCGCCGGGGCCTCCGGCGTCATGCAGGGCCTTTACTACACGGAGATCAACTTCTTCATGGGGTTCCTCATCGGCCTTCGCGCGTTCACCGCGGCGGTACTCGGCGGCATCGGCAACATCCCGGGCGCGATGGTCGCCGGGCTGCTCATCGGCCTGATCGGGTCGTTCTCCGACGGGTATATCTCGTCTGAGTGGAGCGACGCGATCATCTTTGCCGTACTCATCGCGGTGCTGGTGTTCAAGCCCACCGGACTGTTCGGTGAGCGCGTCGCGGAGAGGGTGTAGCCGTGGCCCAGCGCGGCGGGTTGCGCCGCGTGATACCTCGGGCAGGCCCCACCACGACTCGCGCGGGGCTCACGGTAACCGCCTCCGCCGTCGTGCTGCTGCTGCCTCTCGTCCTGGGCGCGTACCCGATGTCGGTGGCGGTGACCGTCGTCACGTACGCGATCCTGGGCCTCGGACTCAATGTCGTGGTGGGCTACGCCGGGCTGCTCGACCTCGGGTACGCCGCCTTCTTCGCCATCGGCGCGTACACCTCGGCGCTGCTGCAGGTGGACGCGCACTGGTCGTTCTGGGAGACGCTGCCCGCCGCCGTGGCCGCCGCCGCGGTATCCGGCTGCGTCATCGGCTATCCCACGCTGCGGCTCCGCAGCGACTACCTGGCCATCGTCACCCTGGGCTTCGGCGAGATCGTCCGGATCACGGTCACCAACCTGAGCATCACCGGCGGGCCGAACGGGCTGTACGGGATCCCGCCGGCCAGCGTGTTCGGCACCGTCCTGACGTCGGAGGACGGGCTGTACTACCTCGGCCTGTTCTTCCTGCTCATCGCCATCGTGTTCACCGGCTTGCTCTCCCGGTCGCGGCTGGGCCGGGCCTGGCGCACCCTGCGCGAGGACGAGACGGCGAGCGAGGCGGTCGGCGTGCCCGCCATCAAGGTCAAGCTGCTCGCCTACGTCATGGGCGCGATGGTCGGGGCGCTCGCCGGCATGTTCTTCTCCGCTCAGTTCGGCACGATCGACCCCACCAGCTTCACGTTCACCACCTCGGTGACGATCCTGATCGTGGTGATCGTGGGCGGCATGGGCAGCATTCCCGGGATGATCCTCGGCGCCCTCATCGTGGTGGGGCTGCCGGAGGCGCTGCGCCCGATCAGCAGCTACCGCCTGCTCATCTTCGCGCTGGCCCTCGTCGTGCTCATGATCGTCAGACCGCAGGGGCTGTGGCCGAGGAGACGATCGCGACTAGGGTCCTTCACCGCGCCCCCCGCGGCACCCGCGCCCCCCGCGGCACGCGAGGCGCCGGACGAGCCGGCCGCAGAGCGGCCCGAACCCGGATCGCTGCTGCTGCGGGTGGCGGGGCTGAAGCACAGCTTCGGCGGCGTCAAGGCGGTCGACGACGTCAGCTTCGACTTGCACGCCGGCGAGATCCTCAGCATCATCGGCCCGAACGGCGCGGGCAAGACCACCGTGTTCAACTGCATCACCGGGCTGGTAACGCCGCAGCAAGGCACGGTGTCCCTGCGCGGGGAACGCTCGCTGCTCAAGGTCAAGCCGCACAAGATCGTCAGCCTCGGCCTGGCCCGTACCTTCCAGGGCGTCCGGCTGTTCGAAGGGCTCGACGTGGCCGAGAACTGCCTGGTGGGGCTGTCCGCTCACCAGGACAGGCTGGTATCCCGGCACGGGCTGCTCGGCCGCACCAGCGCTCAGGACAAGCGTGCGGCGCTGCGCTGGCTGGCCTTCGTCGGCCTCGCCGACCGGGCCCACCTGCTCGCCTCCGAGCTGTCCTACGGCGACCGGCGCAGGCTGGAGATCGCGAGGTCCCTGATGAGCGGGCCCCTGGCCCTCCTCCTGGACGAGCCCGCCGCCGGCACCAACCCGACCGAGAAGCGCGAGCTGATGGACCTGGTCCGTCAGGTCCGGGACTCGGGCGTGACGGTGCTGCTGATCGAGCACGACATGGGCATGGTCATGGGGCTGTCCGACCGGGTGATCGTGCTCGACCAGGGCGCGGTCATCGCCGAGGGCCGCCCCGAACAGGTCCGCACCGACCCGCGCGTGATCGGCGCCTACCTCGGCCGGGAGGAACGGGAGGCCACCGAGGCGGCAGGGGAGGTGCCGGGGTGGAACTCCTGACGGTCGCGGACCTGCACGCCTACTACCGTGAGATGGCCGCCCTGCGGGGCGTCTCGCTGCACGTCGACGAGGGTGAGATCGTGGCCCTGCTCGGCAGCAACGGCGCGGGCAAGACCACCACGCTCCGGACGATCTCCGGGCTGCACCGGGCGCGCAGCGGCACGGTGTCCTTCGGCGGAACCGACATCACGCGCGCACCCCCGCACGCCATCGTCGCGAGGGGACTAAGCCACGTGCCCGAGGGCCGGCGGATCTTCCCCGCGCTCACCGTCGAGGAGAACCTCAACCTGGGCGGCTACCTGTCTCGGCGGGACCACCAGGTCGTGGCCACACGCAAGCAGCGGGTCTTCGACCTGTTCCCCCGGCTGGCCGAGCGCCGCGGGCAACTCGGCGGCCTGCTCTCCGGGGGCGAGCAGCAGATGCTCGCGGTCGGGCGGGCCCTGATGAACGAACCCCGCCTGCTCGCACTGGACGAGCCGTCCCTGGGACTGAGCCCGGTTCTGGTCAAGGCCGTGGGCGAGGTGATCCAGCGCATCCGTGCCAGCGGCACCGCGATCTTGATGGTGGAGCAGAACGCCCGGCAGGCGCTCGCCATCGCCGACCGCGCCTACGTCCTCGAGACCGGCCGCATCGTCCTTGAAGGGCCAGCCGCGGACCTGGCGCGCGACCCTCGCGTCCAGCGCGCGTACCTGGGCGGCTCGGCCGAGGAAGTATCGCCTTGAGCCCACCGCAGGGTCCGGCGCAGGGTCCGGCACAGGGTCCACCGCGGGATCCGGCACGACGCGCCCAGCGACCGCCGGAGCCGGCCTACCGCGCCAGCAGCGGCGGGCCGCTCGACCTCGACCGCGGCCTCTACGAGCGCATCGCGACCGCTCCTGGCCGTCACCTGGCCGAGCAGCTCACGGTGCCTGCCCGCTCCGGGCGCGGCTGGCAGGTGCGCGCCGGGCAGGTATGCCGCATCATCGCGGTCGCGGGGCCGCAGGTCGGCGACTTCAACTGCTGGAACTCCCGCAACCCCCGGGAGCGGCTGTGGGCCTCGCGGACCAGGCAGCTGCAGGCCGCCCACGTCACCACGTACGACCGTCTCTGGTCCACCCTGCCGTACCTGCGCCCGATGCTCACCTTCACCGCCGACAGCCTCCGGTACGGGCAGGACGAGCACGGCGGGCGATGTCATGACCTGCTCGGCACCCGGTGCGACCCGTACGTCAACCGCCTGCTCACCGGGGAGGACTTCGATCGTCACTGCCACTCCAATCTCGTCCGCGCCGTGCTCCCCTTTGGCCTTACCGAGCTCGACGTGCACGACGTGCTCAACGTGTTCCAGGTGACCGGACTGGTCGACGACCGCTACTTCATGTCCGCGAGCCCCGCCCGCCCCGGGGATTACCTGGAGTTCTTCGCCGAGATTGACCTCCTGTGCGCGCTATCTGCCTGCCCGGGAGGCGATCTGTCCGTGGACCTGTGGGGTCCGGCGGCCCAGGATCCGCTTCCGACGTGCAAGCCGCTTCGCGTCGAGGTCTACGACCTAGACCCGGTGCTGATCGATCGCTGGGAGCCACCCCGCAGCCCTGACTACCGCGGAAGGCACGGGCTGCGGGACCCGGACGACTGAAACCGGGTCACTCCAGAAGCCGTCTGGCCGCCAGCTCGATGTCCGTTTCCGACAGCAGGACGTGCGCGGCGGCGTCGCCCAGCGGGATGAAGCTGTCCGCCGAGGTCACCCGGGCCAGCCGCCCCCGGTACCCGGCGTCGGCCAGCTCGGTGATCACTCCCTCGGAAACGCCGCCCGACTGGCGTGTCTCGTCCACCACCAGCACGTGACCGGTCCGCTCTGCCTCGGCCAGGAGCTGCGAAGCGGGCAGCGGGGCGAGCCAGCGCAGATCGAAGACGCGCACGCCGGCCCCGGATGCGGCCAGCCGCCGCGCCACCCGCAGCGACATGGGGAGCCCGTTCCCGAAGGTAACCAGCGTGAGGTCAGTTCCATCGCCGTACCCGCGGCCGTGCCCGATCGGCACGTGCCCAGAGACCCACTGCTCCGGGCCGGCGTAGGCCGACATCCAGGCGCCGTCGCCGGGCTGGTAGAGGTCACGGGCGTGATAGAGCGCGATCGGCTCAAGGAAGACGCAGACGGTGCCGTCGACGTGAGCAGCCGCCAGGCAGGTGCGCAGCATGGGCGCCGCATCCTCGGCGCGGGCCGGCACCGCGACCACCAGGCCCGGAATGTCGCGCAGCACGCCAACGGCGTTGTCGTTGTGGAAATGGCCGCCGAAGCCCTTCTGGTAGCCCAGGCCCGCGACGCGCACCACCATGGGGTTGCGGTACTGGCCAGCGGAGAAGAACTGCAGGCTAGCCGCCTCGCCGCGGAGCTGGTCCTCGGCGTTATGAAGGTACGCGAGGTACTGGATCTCCGGCACCGGGAGCAGGCCGGACATCCCGGCGCCCAGGCCGAGCCCGAGGATCGCCTGCTCGTCGAGCACGGTGTCGAAGACCCGGCCGACGCCGAACCTCCTGGCCAGTCCCCGCGTCACCCCGTACACGCCGCCCTTGCGGCCGACGTCCTCGCCGAACACCATCAGCTCGGGGTACGCCGCGAGCGCGTCGGCGAGACCGCGGTTGATCGTGTCCGCCAGGGTCAGCGCCCCGGCTTCCTCCGGAAGCCGGGAGCCGAATGCGCCCTCGCGCGCCGAGAGGCGGCCGGCCATGGCGGCCCGGCACGCCACGGCGTCGGGGTGGCGCGGTGCCAGCGGCCCGGTCACCTCGGCGCGGCTGGCCAGGCCCCGGTGCGTCACGGCCTCGTCTGCGATCGCCCGGACCCTGGCGCGTAGCGCCTCGTACCGGCCGATGACCTGCCCCGGGCCGAGCAGGCCGGCCGTCACGATCAGGCGCGCGGTCCCGAGCAGCGGGTCGCGGGCGTAGTCTGCCGCGATCTCGGCCGCGGTTCGGTAGCTGATCTCCGCGTCGCTGCCGGCGTGACCGAGGAAACGCACCAGCCTCAGGTGCAAGAACGCGGGCGAGCGGCTGGCGCGCACGTGCGCGGCCGCTGCCCGGGCGGCGTCAAAGCAGGCCACCGGGTCGCAGCCGTCCGCGCTGAAGTAGCGGAGCGCGGGACGCCCGGAGTGCGCCGCCGCGATCCAGCCGTCCGGGAGTACGGACGCTGATCCCCAGGCCGTTGTCCTCGCAGACGAGCAACAGCGGCATCGGCAGGCCCTGATAGGCCGTGCGGCAGGCGGCGTTGACCGCGCCGGTCGCCGTGGAGTGGCTCGCCGAGGCGTCCCCGAAACTCGCCACCGTGATGGCGTCCGCCGGCCAGGGGGACGGGACGCCCAGCTTGGCCGCGCGGCCGATCGAGAACGCGATCCCGACCGCCCGCGGCAGGTGCGATGCGATCGTGGACGTCTGCGGGATGACGGCGAGGTCATGGTTCCCGAAGACCTTGTGACGGCCCCCGGAGATCGGCTCGTCGCTGGCGCCGACCAGCCCGAGCAGGACGTCCTTCAGCGGCTCGGAGCCGGGTACCTGCGCGGCACGGGCAAGGTAGAAGGCACCCGAGCGGTAGTGCAGCAGGGCGGGATCCGACGGGCGCAGGGCCGCCCCGACGGCCGCGTTGGCCTCGTGTCCCGCGGAGCCGATCGTGTAGAAGCCGTGGCCCTCGGCGCGCAGGTACCGTGCCGCCAGGTCCAGGTGCCGGCTGCCGGCCTGGGCGTCGAACAGGGCGATGGCCCCCTCGCCGGTCAGCGTGGTCCCGGACGCGACAGGCGCGCTGCGATCCAAAGCCCCGCCCGTTCTCGGTCCGGAAGGTCGCGCACGGCAGACAGGAACCGCAGGTCGAGTTCTTCTTCCGCGCTGATCCGTGACACCTGTAGTCCCTGCTCGCGGGGGAAGGGGGGTCAGTCGGCGAGGCGGAACGACTCGTCCGCCCGGACACCTCCCATGGTCTGGGATGCTACGTCCTTCGCTTCGATGACCGCGATGACCAGGAGCGGGTAGCACCAGGTGAGGTAATCGTCGGCTACCACGTGTGGCGTCCTCGTGTCTTACCGGCCGGGCCGGCACCGTACTGACGGTGCTGCTCCCCGTCACCGAAGAAGATCATTTATCCGAACGGAGCGTGGTGCGTCCTTCCCGCGAGCTGCGAGCCGACGGGAGGTGTGCCCGAGGGCGGAGCGGGGCCCCGGGCACCGTGGGGGGGATACGGTGCTGCCGGGGCCCCGCCCCTGACCCGGCTCGCCGCCCCCTTGGGGCATCGTGTGGCCGGGCTTCCAACAGCATGCCCGGTCGAAGCGCGTTCAAAGGGGAAATTTCCCATGTTCTTAGCCGAGAGCATGATCTTGCCCGGCCGCAGGGAAAGCCGCGGCAGGCGACTGGCGAAACGGAATTGTGGCGTTCACCGAGCCGCGGGGGCAGAATGGCCGGGTGACATCCGCTTGGTCCACAATGTCCGGGCTGCTTGCCCTGCGCGAGACGGATCCGCGTGAGGTGGGTATGTACCGGCTGCTCGGCCGCCTCGGGGAAGGCGGGCAGGGCGTTGTGTTCCTGGGTGTGGATCCGGCTGGAAACCGAGCGGCGGTCAAGCTTCTGCCGCCGACCACGGACCCACAGGTCCGGAGCCGCTTTCTGAAGGAGGTCGCCGCGGCGCAGCGGGTCGCCCGGTTCTGCACCGCGCAGGTCCTGGATGCGGGAATCTTCGAACGGCGGCCGTTCATCGTCAGTGAATACGTCAGCGGGCCATCGCTGGTAGAGGTCGTCGAGCAGCTCGGGCCTCACGGCGGCGCCGCGCTCGAGCGCATCGCCGTCGCCACGCTGTCCGCGCTGGGCGCGGTGCACGCCGCCGGGATGGTGCACCGCGACTTCAAGCCCGGCAATGTCCTGCTCGGGCCAGACGGGCCCGTGCTGATCGACTTCGGGCTGGCGGCCGTTCCCGGGATGACCACCATGGGCCCTTCTGGCCAGGTCGCCGTGGGAACCCCGGCGTTCATGGCCCCTGAGCAGCTGGCTGGGACTCGAGTGACCCCAGCGGCCGACATGTGGTCGTGGGCCGTGACGATGGTGTTCGCGGGTACCGGTGAGTTGCCCTTCAAGGGCGACTCGTTGACGGCCACGGCGTACGCCATTCTTCATTCCGAGCCCAATGTGGGCAGGCTTCCCGAACCACTGGGCTCGCTGGTCTACCGCTGCTTCAACAAGGACCCAGCCGGCAGGCCGTCGGCCCGCGGCGTGCTCGGCGAGCTGGTGGCCGCCGGAGCGCGGCTGATCGGACCGATGCCGCCCATGGTCTCCGCTCTGGCCCCGGACGAGGAGACATCCAGCTCACAGCGTGCGTCTGCCGCGCCGCCGCAGCGCAACGGCGATGGCCTGATCGCCGGCCAGCCGGCGGTCAGGCCACGGTCGGCGCGGCGCAGGAGTAGTCGCACCTGGCGGCGTCGGCGGGCGGCTGCGCTTCTGGCCGCGATTGTGCTTGTTGCCGGGGTCGGCGTGCTCGTATTCAATCTTCCCCGGCCCCGCGCATTGTCCGACCGGCCAGCGGCGAGCCAGATTCAGATCGCCGCCGCGACCCGCAGCCAGGCGGCGGCGTGGATCAAGGCTCAGGTGCTGCCCGGCAGGGTCATATTGTGCGACACCGCGATGTGCCTGGCGCTGGAGGCGGCGGGCGTGCCCGCGGCCGACCTGGATACCGTGCAACCAGATACCCAGGATCCGCTGCAAGCGGCGGTGGTGGTCGCCACGCCCGTGGTTCGGAACCAGTTCGGCCCCCGCCTCACGTCGGTCTACGCGCCGCTGCTGCTGGCCAGATTCGGCTCAGGCGCCAATCGGATCGATGTCCGCTATGTCGTCCCGGGCGGAACCAACGCCTTTGACGCCAAGCTCGCGCCAGATCGCGCCGGCCGGGTCGTCGAGGGTGAACAGCTCCTGGGCAATCGGCACATCCAGGCCACCACGGCCGCCCGCGCCCAGCTTCTGGCGGGCAACGTCGATCCCCGCCTGCTTATAACGCTCTCGGCACTGGCCGACGAAATGCCGTTGCGCTTGGTAGCCTTCGATGACTCGTCGCCCGGTGCTGCGGTTCCGCTGCGCGAGGCAGAGATCGGAGCCTCCGCGCCTGCTCGCCTGTCGGCGATGCTGGCATTCTTGGCTGTTCAGCGATCTGAATACAAACCCTCTGAGTACCAGAAAGTGAAGATCGCTGGCGGCCAGTCAGTAGTAACTGTTCAGTACGACGCCCCTGGGTGGCTGGCTCCACACGGACCCTGGTAGCCGAACGGCCCCGGTCCGATAGCAAGCCGGGCGATGGCATCGGTCTTCATGCTGCGCTGTGATGCATCCGCAGCGGCGATATCGATCCGCGCCTGCCGCAGCTCCTCTCCGGCTGCGTGGCCGGGGCGCCCTTGCGCTCCCCTCCTCGTTTACGCGAGGACGCCACCGGCCCGCAGCGCCGGCTGGGTTCCCCCCTTCGGGTCACCGGTGCTGCCCACCAAGACTCCAGGCCTGTCACCGTCCCGACTGCGTTGGATCCCAGAAAGGACGATCCTGGTACGTCTAGGAAGAAACAAGAATCTATATCCTGTTTTGGTACCCTAGAGCAGAATAGGCAGGAAGTAAAGAGCATCAGCAAGATGAACCCAGAAGAGAGGCGCAGATCCGTGCCGTTAGACGCGCGCAGAAGAGCTAGACTCTTCTATCTTCTTCGGGTAAGGATGGTCACGTGGCCGGTGGCGGGGACTAGCGCCGGCTCGTGGGAAGGACGGTCATATGGCCGGTGAGGACTGGCAGCGGCTCGCCGATTACATCGTCGCCCGCCGGGTCGAGCTAGGCATGCGGGACAGGCGGGCCTTTGCCGAGGCGACCGGGGTGACCGAGCGGACGCTGGGAAAGCTCGAGAACGGCCAGCGCGTTTCCCCCAGCACCCTCGGCATGGTGGAGAACCGGCTCGGCTGGGCCCCGGGTTCGTGCCGACGGATACTGGCAGGCGGGGAACCTGGCGTGGGGTCGCCGGACCCCGGGCATGCCGAGTATGAGGACCCGACGCTGTGGCACATCGCGAGTACTCCAGGGCTGCCCCCCGACGTGGTTCGCGGCCTCGTCGCCCTCGCCCGGAACTGGCGGCAGGGCGACGACGGAACAGACGAGCAGGCCCGGGGGCGCCCCTGACGGCGGCCGCCTTGCCGGTCGCCCTGCCCATG
>CAVPLC010000106.1:0-39786 GCA_963705835.1 uncultured Actinomycetes bacterium | reverse complement strand
CTCAGGTGCGTGAAGCCGGCGCTGCGCAGCAGGTTCTCGACCTCATCGGCGGCGCTGCGGGACGTGCCCGCCGAAATTTTCTGGCGGGTGTGTCGAGTCGTAGGTTGGTCGTTCGAGGCATAGGCAGAGGGCGGACCGGGCAGACGGTCCCCCGCAGCCGAAAGGTTCGAAAGACATGACTACCCAGACCGCTTCTGCTCCGGTTGCCGCGAGGACCTGCAGTCCGGAAGGGCGGGTTACCCGATCGCTGCTCGGCTACGGCCCGCTGGCCGGAACCGTCTTCGTGGGCTCGATCTTGGTCCAGGGCCTGGCCCGCCGTGGGTTCAGCATCCCCCACGACGACGCGAGCCTGCTGGCCAACGGCCCGCTCGGCTGGATCCAGGTCGTCACCTTCCTGGTGGCCGGGGCCATGACGATCGCGGTCGCGGTCGGCGTGCGCCAGGCGCTGCCTAGCCGGTGGGCACCGCGGCGATCGGGCTCTACGGTGCCGGGCTGATGGCCGCGGGGGTGTTCCGCGCCGACCCGGCCGACGGGTTCGGCCCCGGTGGCCTGGCTGGGAGGCCGCGCACGTCAGCTGGCACGGCGACGGTCACCTGATCGCGGCGAGCATCGGGTTCATCGCGGTGATCGCGGCCTGCTTCGTCGTCGCCCGCTATCTCTCCCGCGCCGGGCACCGCGGCCTGGCCATCTACTCGCGGATCACGGGCGTCGCGTTCCTGGCCGCGTTCGCCGTCGCCACCGGCTCCAGCTCCCCCGCGATCGTGCTGCCGTTCTACACCGCCGTGACCGCCATCTTCATCTGGCTCGCCATCGTCTGCGTCCACCTGTACCGGCGCGTCGCCTGATATCCCTTACAAACACAGTCGAAGAGGAGCAACAACGATGCGTTACATGATGCTGCTGTCCGGGAGCAACCCGTCAACCCCGCCGCCCCCCGAGCTGTTCGAGGCGATCATGAAGCTCGGCGGCGAGGCCACCGAGGCCGGCGTGCTGCTCGACACCGCGGGGCTGCTGCCCAGCGTCAGCGGTGCCCGGGTGTCGCTGGCTGACGGCAAGATGACCGCCACCGACGGCCCGTTCACCGAGTCAAAGGAACTGATCAGCTACGCCCTGTACGAGGTCCGGTCCATCCAGGAGGCCATCGAGTGGGCCTCCCGGTTCATGAAGCTGCACCGGGACCTCTGGGCGGGCTGGGAGGGGCGCACCGACATCCTCCAGGTGATGGGGCCGGAGAGCGGTGGCTGACTACGAGGCCACGCACGCCGCGATCGAGGCGGTCTGGCGGATCGAGTCGCCCCGCCTCATCGCGGCCCTGGCCCGGATCACCGGGGACGTGGGCGCGGCGGAGGAACTCGCCCAGGACACCCTGGTGATCGCGCTGGAACAGTGGCCCGTCCAGGGTGTCCCGGACGGGCCCGGCGCCTGGCTGATGGCCACCGCGAAGCACCGGGCCATCGACCTGGTCGCCGCCGCGCCCGCTACGACCGCAAACTCCAGGAAGTAGGCCGCGACATGGAAGCGCAGGCGCAGACGTTCGGGGAACCCGGCGTCGAGGAGATCGATGACCACATCGGCGACGACCTGCTCCGGCTGATCTTCATCGCCTGCCACCCGGTGCTGACGGCCGAGGCGCGGGCGGCGCTCACGCTGCGCCTCCTCGGCGGCCTCACCACCCACGAGATCGCCCGGGCATTCCTGGCCGCGGAGCCGACGATCGCCCAGCGGATCGTCCGGGCCAAGCGGACGCTCGCCGAGAAGAAGATACCGTTCGAGATTCCCGCGCCCGGCGAGCTGACCAGCCGGGTCGCGTCCGTCCTCGACGTCATTTACCTCATCTTCAACGAAGGCTACGCGGCGACCGCGGGCCAGGACTGGATCCGTCCCGAGCTGTGCGCCGAGGCGCTCCGGCTGGGCCGCGTGCTGGCCGCCTCATGCCCGGCCACGTTGAAGTGCAGGGGCTGGTGGCGCTCATGGAGCTGCAGGCGTCCCGCATCCCGGCCCGCACCAACCCGGCGGGAGACCCGATCCTGCTCACCGACCAGGACCGGCTGCGCTGGGACCGGCTGCTGATCCGCCGCGGCTTCGCCGCGCTGGAGCGGGCCGGGCACCTCGACGCCGCGCCCGGACCATACGCGGTGCAGGCCGAGATCGCCGCGTGCCACGCCCGGGCGGCTTCGGTCAAGGACACGGACTGGGAACGCATCGCGGCGCTCTACGTGGTGCTCGCTCACCTGGCCCCGTCCCCGGTCGTGGAGCTCAACCGCGCGGTCGCGGTGGGCATGGCCTACGGGCCGGGCCGCGGCCTGGAGATCGCGGACAGCCTGACCGGCCAGCCCGCCCTGAAGGGCTACGTCCAGCTGCCCGCCGTCCGCGGCCACCTGCTGGCCGAGCTGGGCAGGCTGGACGAGGCCCGCGCGGAGTTCACCCGCGCGGCGGCGCTGACCAGCAACGAACGCGAACGCGCCATATTCCAGGCACGCGCCGCGGCCTGCCGCGAGCCGGAGGAAGGGCGTTGACTGGCGCAGCCCTCGTCAGGTCCGCCTGGCCCGGCTGCTGAAGTCGCGGGATATCGACATCGCCGTCATGACGCCGAATGTCGCACGCACCGTGGGGCTGCTGTGCGCGCGCAGCGGCCACGACGACGTGATCGATGTCCACGTGGCGTTTTGCGCCAGGGAGCGTCGGCATGCCGTCATCACCAGCGACCCGGACGATATATCGCGCGTCGACCCGGCGCTGCCCCTCATCAGGGCCTGATGCCCGGGCCGTCCGGGAGGTACATCCAGGCGTGCACTTTGGTCCGTTTCACCTGGGTCTTTACCCGGTGGAAGGAATTGGGGTCGGCCAGGGTGTGGCGGTGCAGCCGCAGGGGGGTGCAGCGGGGACCTTCCTGATCAGTTCAGGAGTCCGGTGACCTGGCCGACCTCGATCAGGTGGCCGTCGGGGTCGCGGAGGTAGGCGCGGATCTCTTGTCCATGGTCCTTGGGCTCGGTCAGGAACTCGGCGCCCTTGGCCAGCGACTCCCGGTAGAACTGCGCGATGTCCGCCACGCGTACGTTGATGAACCCGCTGCTGCGGCCGGGATCGGGCGGCGTGCCGAGGCTGACGCCGGGCTTGTCGTCGGTCGGGCCGCCGCCGGTAACCAGGGTGAGCCACGTGTTGGCGACCTTGATGATGACCGGGTCGCGCTCCAGCAGGACCTGCCCGCCCAGCAGCGACCGGTAGAACTCCCGGGAACGATCCTGATCGGCCACCACGAGGACGTGGGTGATGACGAAGCCTTCCTTCGGCGCGGGGAAGTCTTCTGGGTTCATGCGGCGGTCGGCGTTTTACTTTTCGGCAGTGCCGGGGAGGTCGGCCGGATAGGTCACTTGTATCTCGGTGATTGTGACCGGGAAGTCTCGCTGGTTGTTGGTGATAAACCGGTCGGCGCCCAAGCCCACCGCGGTGGCCAGATGGGTGGCGTCCGCGGCTTTAAGCCGGTAGCGGCTGGACAGGGCGGTCGCCAGCTCGGCGGTGGCTCGGTCTACCGGACGCAGGTCCAGTCTGGCCAGCAGTCCGGCGAGGGTGCGGACCTCCTCGGCAGCGCCGTCGCGCAGCGGTCTACTGAGTACCTCAGGCAGCAGCAGTACCGAGCCGATGCCCGCCATCGTCGCGGGAGCCGCGGACCGGAACAAGGCAGCGACCCGCTGGCCGAGCGGGTGACCGGGCACGGCGGCGTAGATTAGCGCGTCGGCGTCGAAGGCGTCCATCAACGGGCGTCTCGCCCGGCCCTGATCTCGGCGATCAGCGCCTCGGCGCGCTGTGCGGTCAGTCCGGGGCCTCCGGGAAGGTCAGCGGCCGCTGCCTCGGTGAGTAGCTCATGAATCCGTTCCGCGTCGCCCAGCGCGGCGCCTGCCCGCCGACTGCGCAGCACGTCGGGCCGGACGAGAACAGCCACCGGCCGGCCGTGCCGGGTAATCGTGATTTCCTCACCGTCGTCGACGCGGGACAGCAACTCGGGAAGCTGAGCCCGTGCCTCGGAAACGGTGATCGATGTCATGGTAGAAATTGTACGTCATTGTACGTCGAAGTACAATAGGGTCCGGTCAGCTGGTGAACGTGGGGTCGCCGTCGCGGATCGGGGCGACTCTGATCGGAAAGTTTTCCAATCGCTCAGGCGGACGACGGGGTCAAGATCTCGCGCTCGGCATGATCAATTCGCTATGATCGCGGCGCGACGCGGCACTCCATAGCGTGATCTATCACGACAAGCGGGGCAGGAGTCATCTTCCTGATGGCCGCAGGCTGCAGTTATGACTCCATGGAGGTCGTTCTTGACGACGGCACGATCGGCCTGGTCTCGCGTTGTCGCCGGTTTGGCGCTGGCGCTGGCGCTGGCCACGATAGCCACGGGGGCCGTGACCGCGTCCCCGGCGAGCGCCTCGCCCGGCATCAGGGGCTCGTGCGGCAAGGCGTCCGGGCCGTTCAGCGTGCACGGCACGCAGGTGCTGGACGGGAGCGGCAACGCGTTCGTGTCCTACGGGATCACCGTGCCCGGCCTGCAGGTGAGCAACTGGCAGGGCCAGGTCCAGCTGGACCTGGCCAAGATCGCGGCCACGGCCAGCGACTGGTGCGCTAACACCGTCCGGCTGCAGGTGAGCCAGGACAACCTCCTCGGGCCGAACGGGACCGGCTTCAGCAAGTCGTTCATGGCGGCGATCAAGTCCGAGGTCTCGCTGGCCGAGCGCGACCAGCTGGTCGTGGTGCTCAACGACACCACCGAGTTCACGGCCCCGGGCGGGCCGGGCACGGAGATGGAGCCGACGGCCGGCACCCAGACGTTCTGGAAGGACATGACCGGCGTCTACGGCAACGACCCGCAGGTGATCTTCGACCTGTTCAACGAGCCGCGGGCCTACTACCGGGGCATGGCGCAGGCTCAGGAGTGGCAGCTGTGGCGCAACGGCGGCAGCTACGGCGGCACGTCCTATCCCTTCGGCATGGCCAAGCTGGCGGCGTACGTCAGGAACACCGTGCACGCCAGGAACCTGTTCTGGGTGGAGGGCCCGGACTACTCGGCCTCGTTCGCCGGGATGGTTCAGCAGGGGGCGCGGCTGCAGGTGAGCGGGGTCGTGTACGCCCTGCATCACCCGGCGGGACCGCAGGAGGTCGCCTCGTGGGACAACGACTTCGGCTACCTGATCAGGACCGGCGTCGGGCCGGTGGTGGACGGCGAATGGACGAACTACGAGCCGGCGCCGACCTCCTACCCGACCGGGCCGCGCAGCTCGTGCTGGCCGCAGGCCCCGTCCCGGGTGCCCGAGTACCTGCATTACCTGGCCTCGCTCGACGTCGGGCTGAACGCCTACCAGTTGCAGCCGGGCTACCTGATCAAGTCGTCCGGCAACCTGGCCGATCCCACCACGATCGACTCGCGCACCTGGAGCTGCACGTCAAACGCCGAAGCCGAACCCGGCCAGGGCGTGGGGTTCCTGCTCCTGACCTGGTTCGAGCAGCGCAACGACTGACCGGCCCGGCTGCAGCCGGAGCCGCGGGCGCTGGCCCGCGGCTCCGGCCGGTCCGGGCTAGTTGACCACGATGCCCGCGGGCGTGGCGCCTGCGGGCAGCGAGGTCGGGGAGGTGGCCAGCTCGGTCAGGCTGCCGCCGTTGACGGCGAACGCGCCGACGGCGCCGATCCTGCTCTCGTCGACGAACAGGTAACGCCCGTCCGGGCTCAGCCGGGCGTCCACCGCGCCGACGCCGCCGCTCTGGCCGACCTGGGTGCTGCCCAGCAGGGTCAGCGTGCCGTTGCCGGCGATCTGGAAGCGGGAGATCGTACCGGACGCGGTGTTCACGGTGAACAGGAACTGGCCGTCGCTGGTGATCTCGACCCAGCAGGGGGCCATCTGCTGGTCACCGAACGGGGAGGCCCCGATCGAGGTCAGCGTCCCGTTGAAGTGATCGCGGAACGCCGAGACGGTGCCGCTGTCCGCGGCGGCGTTGTGGGCGTTGGACACGAACAGCTGGTCCGGGTTGGTCGGCCGGAACTCGCTGCCGAACGGGCCCGGGCCCTGGGCCGTGAACGGCGAGCCGGGGGCGGCGGTCAGCCGCCCGTCGAAGCCGACGGTGAAGCTGTCGATCACCGAGGTACCCACCTCGGTGCCGACGAGCTTGGTGCCGGTGCCGTTGAACAGCACGTCAGCGGGCGCGGCGTTGGCGGCCAGCGAGACGGTCGAGCCGGGGATCGCGAACAGGCGGCCGTTGGAGCCGAGCCGGAAGCCGGTGTAGTTGGCGTCGCCGGCCCCGGAGTTGGCCACGTAGACCAGGTTGCCGGAGACCGCCACGCTGTCCGGCAGGGTTCCGCCGGAGGACACGACCCCGCCGCGGACCAGGCGGAGGGAGCCGTCGCGGTGGACGCGCAGCACCGAGACCTGGTTGCTGCCGGCGTCGACGGCGATCAGGAACCGGCCGTCGGCCGAGAACTGCAGGGCACCCTGCGAGGCCAGCCCGGCGCCGGTCCCGGCGCCGCCGGCCGCGAACGGGGACCCGGGCACGGGAGTCAGCGAGCCGTCCGCGTGCCGGTCGAACGCCCCGATCGTGTTCGTTCCCTTGGTGTTGTCGTTGACGTAGACGTGCCCGACCACCGGGGAGGCATCGGTCGAGGCGGAGGCGGAAGCGGGGATCGCCACGGCCGCCGCCACCGCGAGGCCGAGCGCTAGCGCGCCCGATCCGGCCAGGTAGCGCGTTGCTCGTTGGGCACGGACCGTCATCCGCGCATGCTGACGCGAAGAGAATTTCATATGCTCCCTTTCCCTGCGGCGAAGCCGGACCCATTGACCGCCCGGGCGCCGTGATGGTTGCTATTAGGTATTCGTGGCCGACGGCGCCAAGGTTTTACCCCGGCCGCGAAAAGATCGGCCGCAGGCGGGCAGGTAACGCGTCCCGCGAATCGTTCGCGCTGGTCAGTGCGTGTCCCGCGGCGCGGCGCGGAGCGCGTGAAAATCTTCGCCGCCTGGGCGGTGCGCGCTCAGGTGCGTCGCGAAGCCCGGGTACCGTTCCTCCGCGCGGACGCCTAGGACCGGACCAGGCGGGCGATCGCCTCGGAGGCCTCCTTGACCTTGTCGCTGGCCCCGGGGCCGCCCTCCTCGATGGCCTGCGTGACACAGTGGCCCAGGTGGTCCTCGACCAGGCCGAGGGCGACGGCCTGCAGGGCCCGGGTCACCGCGGAGACCTGGGTCAGGATGTCGATGCAGTAGACGTCGGACTCCACCATCCGCTGGAGCCCGCGCACCTGGCCCTCGATCCGGCGCAACCGCTTGAGGTATGCGTCTTTGTCCTGCGTATACCCGCGCATGATCCAAGGGTAAGGCCTGCACGGTAATCTCACGGAATGCGCGACCAGACCATCTCGTCCTTCCTCGAGCAGCTCGCGGCGCGGGTACCCGCACCGGGCGGCGGCGCCACCGCGGCGCTGCACGCCGCGCAGTCGGCGGCGCTGCTCGCCATGGTGGCCAGGTACAGCAGCGGCGCCAAGTACGACGCCGAGCTGATGAGCCACATCATCGCCGAGACCGACGAGCTCCGCGGCGACGCCCTGACGCTGGCCGAGGCGGACGAGACCGCGTTCGCCGCGGTGGCCAAGGCCTACGGGCTGCCCAGACAGACCGGCGAGGAGCAGGAGGAACGGTCCGAGGCCATCGCCGCGGCGCAGGCCGAAGCGGCCCGTCCGCCGGCCGACGTGGTGCGGCTGGCGCTGCTGCTGGTCAGCTTCGCCGAGGAACTGCTGCCCGCCGGGAACCAGAACGTGATCACCGACGTGGCCGCCGCGGCCGAGGCGGCCCGGGCCGCCGCGGTCACCGCGCAGCTCATCATCGAGGTCAACCTGCGCGGCAACGCCGCTCCCGGGGTCCAGGACGAGATCGAGGCGATGGCCGCGGTCACCGACGAGGTCACGACGCGGGCCGACCGGGTGATCGCGGCGGTCCGGGACAAGGTCAGCGGGTGACCGTGCTGGCCGGGCGCGAGCTCGCGGCCGACATCCGGGCCGGGACGGCGGCCCGGGCGGCCGAGCTCGCGGCCACGGGGCGGCCGCCGCGGCTGACCGTGGTGACGGCCACGGACGACGAGGCCAGCGCCTGGTACGTCCGGTCGATCGCGACCGCGGCGGGCAAGGCGGGCATCGGCTGCGAGGTCGAGGACCTCGGGGCCGCGGCCTCCGCTTCCGGCATCGAGGCTCAGCTTGCCGCGCTCAGCGGTGACCCGACGGTGGACGCGATCATCTTGACCACGCCGCTGCCGGGCGGGGCGCGGCTGGCCGAGCTCGCGGAGGCCATCGACCCGGCCAAGGACGTGGACGGGGCGAACCCGGTCTCGCTCGGCCGGCTGATGACCGGGCGGCCGGCCTTCGCGCCGGCGACCGCCGAGGCGGTGCTGCGGCTGCTTGATCACCACGGGGTCGCGCTGGAGGGGCGGCGGGCGGTGGTGGTGGGACGTTCGGCGGTGGTGGGCAAGCCGGTGGCGCAATTGCTGCTCGACCGCAACGCGACCGTCACCATCTGCCACTCGCGCACCAGGGATCTGGCCGCCGTTACGCGGGAGGCCGAGGTGCTCGTGGTGGCGGCGGGGCGGGCGGGGCTGATCGGGCCGGGTTTCGTGGCGCCGGGCGCGATCGTCGTCGACGTGGGGACCAACGCCACGCCGGACGGCGGGCTGGCGGGCGACGTGGACCCGGCGGTCGCGGATGTCGCGGGGGCGCTCAGCCCGGTGCCGGGCGGGGTCGGTCCGGTGACCACGGCGCTGCTGCTCCGGCACGTCACCGTGGCCGCATCAGGGCGGCCGGACGCACGCACCCGTGCCCGTTCGGAATAAAGATCTTTTCCCGGCCGAGACGGAGAGCCTTGATCGGGGGGTCGCCGGTGACCGCGTCCGGGAGCGGGGCCGCTCAGCCGAGCATGCTGCGGTAGACGGCGATCAGGGCGGCCTTCTGGTCCGCGGACAGGCGCCCGTCGGCGCGGATGACGTCCTCGGTCTGCGGTGCCGCCGGGCCGGCCTCCTGGGCGTCCGCGTCCCGGGGGTCCGCGTCGGCTTGGGCGGTTACCGCGTCGATCAGGCCGGCCTGGGTGAGCAGCGTTTCCGCGGAAACGTTGAGGGCGTCGGAGATGGCCTTGAGCACCCGGACCGAGGGCTGGTGCAGGCCGCGCTCGACCTGGCTCAGGTACGGGTTGGACAGGTGGGTCAGCTCCGCGAGCTGGCGGAGCGACAGGTTGGCCATCCGGCGCTGGGTGCGGATGAAGGCGCCGAGCGCCTCCCGCTGCACCTGCCACGGGTCCTTCACCGGCCGCCTCCTTCGGTTCGCAAACTATAGTACGCGGCAGCCGCCGCGATAGCGCCGGTGCTGCCGCGTACCTGTTTGCTTTTTGCTGGCGTTACTTGGCGGAGCCGGTCTTCTTGGCGTCATCGCCGGGCTGCAGCGCGGCGGTGGCCTTCAGCACGTCCTCGGCGAACTTGCGCTGGCCGGCGAGCAGCTTCTCGGCGAAGTCGTAGGCGTTGGCCACGACCTCCTCCGGCTTGGGCAGCTTGTCCGCGAACGGCACCTGCACCGAGGGCACCTTCGGGGTGATGGACTGGACGGTCTCGACCCAGGACTTGATCGCGTCGATGACGGTCTCCTGGCTCTTGCGGACGGTGTTCAGGATCTCTTCCTGCAGTTCCTGCGGCGTGCGGGGCATTGTCTTTGTCTCCTTGGTTGGCTTGTTGCTAACTATACCAAGCAAGGGATTGGCATGTCAAGCGGGAGTGCTTGGTTTACATAGCACGCGTTAGGCGAGGGCCGTAGCAGGTCGCGGGGGGCACGGCGCGGGGCGATTGGGCGGCCGGCTTGGATGGGAACGTGACGCTCGCATCGCTCGTCACCATGGCCGGGCCGCCCGTGGATCAGCGGTACCTGTTCGAGGCGCGCCAGATGCAGGCGCTCTCGCTGTCGGTGCACATCCCGCTGGTCTGCTTCGGCATCGCCTTCCCGGCGCTGGTCCTGTTCGCCGAGTGGCGGCTACCTGCGGACCGGGGACCCGCTGTACCGGACGCTGGCCCGGCGCTGGTCGAAGATCATGCTCGCGCTGTTCGCGGTGGGCGTGGTCACCGGCACCATCTTGTCCTTCGAGCTCGGGCTGCTGTGGCCGGTGTGGATGCAGGACTTCGGCAACGTGTTCGGGCTCGGGTTCACGCTCGAGGGGTTCTCGTTCTTCGTCGAGGCCATCTTCATCGGGATCTACGTCTACGGCTGGGACAAGATCTCGCCCCGGCTGCACTTCGCGAGCGGCCTGCCGATCGCGCTGGCCGGGATCACCGGCTCGATGTTCGTCATCTCGGTCAACGCCTGGATGAACCATCCCACCGGGTTCACCCTGTCCGGCGGCCGCGCGGTGGACGCGCACCCGTGGTCGGCGCTGTTCGCGAACCCGTTCTTCTGGAGCGAGTACGTGCACATGTACTTCGCCGGGTACATCGTGTGCGGGTTCCTGATGGCGGGCGCGTACGCGTGGGGGTATCCTGCGCGGGCGCCGGGGCCGTTACGAGCGGACCGCGCTCGGCATCTCGCTGGCGGCCGCGGCGGTCGCCTCGCCGCTGCAGGTCGTGGTGGGCGACTGGGCGGCCAGGGACGTGGCGCAGTCCCAGCCGGTCAAGCTGGCCGCGATGGAAGGGCTGGCTCAGACCACGCGCGGCGCGGCCGAGCACCTGCTCGGCTGGTACAACGGGCACGCCGTGGTGTACGGCATCGAGATCCCGCGGCTGCTGTCCCTGCTCGCCTTCCACAACCCGAACGCCACCGTCAAGGGCCTGGACATCGTCCCGCTGGCCGACCAGCCGCCGGTCAACGTGGTCCGGTTCGCGTTCCAGACCATGGTCGGCATCGGCACGCTGCTGGCCCTGCTCGGCCTGGTCTACCTGTACATCAGGCTGCGCCGCCGACGGCTGCCGGACAGCCGCTGGTTCTACTGGGCGGTCGTTCTGGCGGGGCCTGCCTCGGTCGTGGCGCTGATCGCCGGGTGGATCACCACCGAGGTGGGGCGGCAGCCGTGGATCGTGTACGACGTGATGCGGGTCGATCAGGCCGTCACCGGGGCGCACGTCATCCCGGTCGGCTACGGGGCCCTGTGCGTGGTCTACCTCGGGCTGGTCGGCGCGGTGTTCTGGCTGCTGCGGCGGTTCAGCCGGGTTCCGCTGCCGCCTGCGGAGCTGCCGGGAGGCCGCGATGCTGGCTGACGTGCCGATGGTGTTCATCCTGGTCGGGATCACCGCGTACACCGTGCTGTCCGGGGCCGACTTCGGCGCGGGCCTCTGGACGCTGCTGCCGGGCGGCGGGCGGGCCGACGCGGCGACGACCCGCGACCACACGCGGCACTCGATCGGGCCGGTGTGGGAGGCCAACCACGTCTGGCTGATCTTCGTGCTGACCGTGGCCTGGACGTGTTACCCGGTGGCGTTCGGGTCGATCGTGTCCACGCTGGCGGTGCCGCTGCTCATCGCGGCCATCGGCATCATCTTCCGCGGCACCGCGTACGCGCTGCGCAGCCAGCTCGAGCGCGGCGAGGGCCGCGGCGTCGCGCTGGTGGAGAACCTGTTCGCGCTGTCGTCGGTGCTCACGCCGTTCGCCCTGGCCACGGTCATCGGCGCGATCGCGACCGGCCGGGTGCCGGTCGGCAACGCCCGGGGCAACCTCGTCACCTCCTGGCTGAACCCGGTGTCCGTCCTGGCCGGGGTCCTCGCCGTGGCCTTCTCCGGGTACCTGGCCGCGGTATACCTCGCCGCCGACGCCAGTCGTTTGGCCGAACGGGCGCTGATGCGTGATTTCCGGGCCCGCGCGCTGCTCGCGGGCGTGGTCGCGGGCGGGCTGGCCCTGGCCGGGCTGTTCGTGGTGCGCGCCTCGGCGCGGCCGCTGTGGGACGGGCTGACCTCAGGGGTCGGGCTGGCCATGGTGTGCGTCTGCGCCTTCTTCGGGGTGGTGACGCTGGTCCTGGTCGGGCGGTACCGCTTCGGGCCGGCCCGGGCCTCGGCGGCGCTGGCCGTGGCGGCGGTCATCGCGGGCTGGGCCGCGGCGCAGTCGCCCGTCTTGCTGCCCGGCCTGACCGTGAGCCAGGCCGCGGCCGGGCGCTCGACGCTGATCGCGACCATCGTGGGCGTGGCCATCGGGGCGGTCGTGCTGGTGCCGTCGCTGGCCCTGCTGTACACCCTGGTGCTGCGCGGGCGCCTGGATATCACCGCGGTTTCCGTCGAGCCGGACGCCCAGGTCCCGCCGGCTCGGCTTCGTTCGCGGATCCCGCACCTTCCGGTGGCCGGGGCGTTCGCCGGCGCGAGCCTGGTGGCCGGGGTGGGCCTGCTGGTCTTCGCCGACCCGGCCTGGGCGCACGGCCTGGGCGTGGCCGCCCTGCTGGCCTGCGCGCTGACGGTCTTCGCCCTGGTCGCGACGCCGGACGAGAAGGCCTGATGCTCTTTCGCCGAACGTAGCGCGGCACAACCGCTACCGGATCGAGATATGTCCGTCCTGGGGATTGGTGATACCCCAGCCTAATCTTGGGGTATCTAGCGGCTAGCGGGGCGCCCAGATGCTGCCTCGGGGAGTGAGCGCGGAGGTCGGCGATGCGACGCCTGTGGATGTCTGCCCTGCTCGCGCCGGTGATGGCGCTGGCCGTACCGGCGATGGCCCTGGCCGCGCCGGCGGCCCCGGCCAAGCCCGCGGCCCCGGCCGTCGCCGGGCGGACCGTGCAGCTGGGCTCGAGCGGCTCGTCGGTCAGGTCGATTCAGCGGCGGCTGGCCGCGCTGAAGTACTACCCGGGGCCGATCGACGGCAAGTTCGGCATGGATCTGCAGGAGGCCGTGTGGGCGTTCCAGGAGGTGCAGGGCCTGCCCGGCGAGGACTTCGTGAGCTCGGCGATGCAGCGGGCGCTGTCCCACCCGCGCGCGCCGCGGGTGCTCGACCGCCGCGCCGGGCCCAACCGGATCGAGGTCAACCTGTCCATCGAGGTGCTCGTCCTGTACCACAACAACCAGGTCGAGCTGATCAGTCACGTCTCGACCGGCGGCGGTTACACCTACTGCACCGCCGGCGGCTGCGGGGTGGCCATCACGCCGACCGGGAACTTCAGCACCCGCGTGTTCTTCCCCGGCTGGATTCAGGTGCCGCTCGGCGAGATGTACAACTCGGTGTTCTTCATCGGCACCGCGTTCGCGATCCACGGCGAGATCGACGTGCCGCTGGCGCCCGTCTCGCACGGCTGCGTCCGGATCCCGATGGACATCGCGCAGTTCTTCCACAAGCTGGTGAAGATCCCCGGCGAGCCGGTCATCATTCGCCGGCCGTAGGCTCGCCGGCCGTCGGCTCGCCCGCTGTCGGATTGCCCGCCGTAGGCCCGCCGCCTATAGGCTCGCCGGCCGGATCGGCCTGAGCAGGCGCGGCCGGCCCCGGGCTGTGCACCGCGGCCAGCGAGCGGGACAGCTGGATGCAGCCGAGAGCGACCGCGAACACGGCCAGGATCTCCACGACCAGCAGCCAGCCGCCGGTCCGCACGTCCTCGCCGAAGACCGTCACCCCGAAGCTTGCGCTGATCAGCGCGTCGCCCAGGGTGAGCGGCGGCTGGACATAGACGAGCATGCCGGCCTGCAGGCCGTTCTGCAGCAGGAACAGCGCGCCGACCCCGGCGACGGCCGTGGCGTACAGCTGCCAGGAGCTGAAAAACGGACCGATCCCCCGGTCCAGGTTGGCCACGGCGCTCTTCAGCAGGGTCGCGGTCAGCGCGTAGCCGCAGGCCGCCGCCAGGCCGAGCGCCGCCGCCCGCGCGTTCCCGCGGGCCCGGACGCCAACGGCAATCACCACGGTCTCGAAGCCCGCCGTGACGATCAGCGCGGTGACCCACACCTTGGTGCTGGCCTGGCTCGTGCCGCCAGACGGCGCGGCGGCCGCGAGGCCGACCCCCAGGCTGACCGTGACCAGGCCGACCGCCCACCAGGTCGTCCGCGACAGCGGGCGGTGCGCCAGCCTGCTGGCCACCAGCAGGGTGAACGGCAGCTCGATGATGAAGATGGGCTGCACCAGCGCCACCGGCCCGGTGGCCAGGGCGACGGCCTGGCAGACGGCGGCGAGGATGACCATGCCGATGCCGGCCAGCCACACCTTGCGCCGGAACAGGTACCTGAACAGGGAAAGGTGCAGCGCGTCCTTAGCGGGAGCGGCGGCGGCGGCCGTCCTCTGCAGCACCGACGCCAGCCCGTTGAACAACGCCGTGAGCAGCGCGAACAAAACCGACACCACCGCGGCATCCTAGCGGCAGCGCTGGGCGGGTTGAAAGCGCGGGTGCGGTGCGGGCGGAGGGAAGCGCGTTCACCGGGTGAGGCAATGGGGTGAAAGTGCAGGTTCACCGGGTTAGAGCAAGGTGGAAGCCGGGTTTCACCACCCTTTGGGCACCGCGGACGAGCTAGTTCGGGCCGCGGTCGGCGCTGGAGGCGGCGGCTCTGCGGTCAGCGGGGTGGGCCTGCCGTGAGCGGGGCGGGCCGACGTAGCTGCCGCGCTTGGGGACGGTGAAGATCAGGTTGGCGTCGCGCAGGACCTGGAGCGCGTGCAGGACGGTGTCGCGGCCGATGCCGTACTCGTGCTGGAGGGCCTTGACCGACGGCAAGGGGCCCGAACGCCACTGCCCGGCCTGGATCCGGCCGGTCAGGATGGCCGCTAGCTGCTGGTATGCAGGCTCGGGCAAATCGTGATCAACCGTCTCAAGTGCGGTCACGGACCAAACTTAGCAGACCTAAATCGACCAGGACATATATCTGGACTGGTCTGATCTGGTCTGTTAGGGTGATCTTGAATCCCAGAGGGGGGATGACAGCTCCGGTACCAGCTCCCACTCCCAGGTACCGGAGCTGTCTAATGTCTGGGGCATACGGGTCGGGGGACGGTCAGCGGGGGTCGACGCGGAAGATGCGGAGCTGGAGGGCCAGGGTGGCGTAGTAGCCGACCAGGGTGGACAGCTCGACGAGGGCCTGCTCGCCCAGCGTGGCGGTGGCGGTGGCGTACTGGTCGTCGTCCAGGTCGGCGGGGCCGGTCAGGGCGCGGACGACGGCGTGGGCGACCCGCTCCTGCTCGTCGGCGAAGCCGGGATCGGCGCCGGCGCGCAGCGCCTCGATCTCGGCCTCGGTCAGGCCGGCGTCGCGGCCGATCGGCTCGTGCGAGGAACGCTCGTAGGTGCTGTCCCAGGCCCGGGCCACGACCAGGATGGCCATCTCGCGGATCCGGGGGGTCAGCCGGGTACGGAACCTGATCGCGGCGCCGAGTTCCTGGAGCGCGTGGCCCACGTCCGGCGCGTACAGCATGGCGTTGAACGGGCCGGCCAGGCCGCCGGCGCCGGTGGCGAGCAGGACCGTGCGCGGCCCCTGGCCGCGCGGGCCGGACAGGATCTCCCGGTACAGGCCGACCTGTTCGGGGGTCATCTCGTCGGACGACAGGACAGCAAGGCGCATCGGGACTCCTAGGGAACCACGGACGGGGGCCTGGTCCGCACGATGGCGGACAGCGCCACCGCGACCAGGAGGACCAGCGCGATCGCCAGCGGATAGACGATATGGGAGTGCAGCACGAGGACGGCGCCGGCCAGCGCGCCGGCCAGCATCGCGGCGATCGAGATCAGCCGGCGGGCGGCGTGGGAGCCGGTCGCCCCGGCCAGCGGGCTGTCGGCGGCGATGCCGGTGATGGTCAGCGTCAGCACGGTGGTGGTCAGGTCCGGGACGGCGAGCTTGCGGGCGGTGGCGTTCTGCACGCCCATGGTGGCGGAGAGCACCACGATCAGCGCGTAGCGCAGGCCGGTCTGCATGGGGGTGGCGGCCAGCGCCGCCATGGTCACCGCCTCGGCCACGATCACCGCCTCGATCGTGGCGGTGATGCCGAGGAGCAGCTCGCGGCGGCTGGCCAGGGACCGGCCCAGCCGGCCCGCGGCCAGCGCGCCGAGGGCGAAGCAGCCGACCGCGGCGACCGACGCGGTGACGGAGAACCCGGCCACGCCGGCCAGCGCGAACGCGAAGAACACCACGTTGCCGGTCATGTTGGCCACGAACACGTGGCCGAGGACCAGGTAGCTGAACGCGTCGACCAGGCCGGTGACCGCGGTCAGCGCGACCAGCAGCGGAGGGAGCAGGCCGTCCTTACTCCCCCGCCGCGGCGCGACGGTCTCCCGCGCGTCGGCCAGGAACGTGATCATCCACCGGTATCTGCCCACAGAACCAGATCATGCACCACGGACCGTTCGGAGGTGCCGATCATGGTGGATATCACTGGCCTGTTGGAACTGTGGCGCAGTTGTTGTACGGGACCTGGCCGAGATCGGAAAAGCTATCGAGGTCAGCGGTCACCAGTCTGCCCGCTTGCACGAAGCTGACCTTGAAAAACACAGGCAGCGGCTGCGGGCAGCCGACCATGACATCGAGGGTGACTGTCAGCCATCCGGTCTCACCAGGAGCAAGCGAGCTCGGCCCCGGGTCCGGCCCCGATTCCGGCAGCGAGCCACAAGGTCCCCACTGGCTGGCTATCTCCCGCAGCCCGCCCAGCGGCAGCACCGCTTTGATCTGGCGCAATACCACCGTCTGGTCCGATTGGTTCATGATCTCGATGCCCAGCTGGAGGGTATGACCCAGCTGAACAGCACACCGGCTCAGGGTCGCGCGGACCGCGGCGACGCCCACCGGCAGCGGGGTGGTGATGGCCGTGGCGGCCGGTGTGGGCCTCCCCTTTGTACGCGCCTGGAGGTGGCCGCCGATAAAGCCCAGCAGCAGTCCGGCGACGAGCGCTGCGACGACGATGCTGATCGCCGGCCCTCGCGCACTTCCCCACGGCCGGCGCGGTCGATCGCCCCCCATTTCGATCACGTCAGCATCACCGGCAGCGTCAGGCGATCTCCCCAGCCCGCCAGGAACGCCGCGCGCTGGACGCTGACGGTGCGCGGGCGGTTCCACCTCTTGACCATAGATCGCGGCGTCGTCCACTGGCCAGCCCAGACGCGCCAGGCCGGGCCGGATGACCGAGCGCGACGCCTCGCGCATCCTCCGCGCCAGCGTGAGGGACCCGTTCACCGGAACAGGGCGATCATGACCGGCCCGGTTGAGGTCACGCTTGGCGCGGCGTGCCTCGGCGCGAGAGGACATCGATGATCGCCGCCGCGATTAGCACCGCGGCGACCACGACGTCAATCCACTGGCTCGACACGCCAAGCAGGTAGAGGCCGTTGTAGATGCCACCGATGACGAGGCCGCCCAGTACGCCGTGGATGGTCTTGCCCCGGCCGCCGAAGAGGCTGGTGCCACCGATGACCGCCGCGGCCACCGCCAGCAGCACGTAGCTGTTGGCGGTCTTGATGATGTTGGTGGTCAGCGAGACCTGCCACGAGGCGAACAGCACCCCGGCGATCCCGGAGGTCAGGGCCGCGAGGACGAAGCCCCAGATTCGGACGCGGGGCAGGCTGACCCCGGCTCGTCGTGCCGCCTCCGGGTTGCCGCCGATGGCGTACACGTAGCGGCCGAAGCGGGTTCGCTGCAGCAGGACCGTCGAGGCGGCGAGCACGACAAGGACGATCGGAATGATGTAGGGAACCCCCTCGATCGTCCCGAAGTGGGCTCGGTTGACGTTGCAGATGGCGACGACCGCGATTCCCGCCGCCGCCATGAGGACGATCTTCAGCGCGGTGAGGCTGCGCGGCGGAGTCTCCAGGCCGTGGCGGCGTTTGCGGGCGTCCCGCAGCCAGAGCCACGTGCCAGAGGCTCCGACCAGCACGGCCAGCAAGATCCAGCTGACCACCGGGCTGAACTGCCCGTAGAAGATGTCGTAGAGGACGACCTCGTTGGTGAACCGGGAGTTGCCGATGCCGACCAGCGCCCCACCGAGGACGATGATCGCCACGCCCTCCAGGATCAGCAGCCCGCCGAGAGTGACGATGAACGACGGCATCTTCAGACGGGCCACGAGCCATCCCTGGATGGCGCCAAACCCAGAGCAAGCGAGCAGCATCACGATGATGGCCAGCCACCATGGGAAGTCCGCACCGGTCGGCTGCACGAGCTCGGCCACCATGACGCTGCCGAGCCCCATGACCAGGCCGACGGAGAGGTCGATCTCTCCGAGGAGCAGGGCGAAGATCTCAGCCATCGCCAGCACCATGTACACGGTGCTCTGCTCGAAGAGGTTGACCAGGTTCTGCGGCGACAGGAACTTCGAGTTCGCGACCTGGAAGCTGACGGCGACCACCACGATGGACAGGACCACGGGCAGGACACCGCTATTGCCACCGCGGACCCGAAGCCACCAGGCCCGGAGGTACTGGCCCAGCGACTGGGCGAGGAGCTCAGGCGGGACGTCAGCCGCGGCGACCTTGGCGTCCAGGGTAAGGTCGGCCATCCCGGCGCCCGCCGTCCCGGGCGGGGTCTCGCCGGAGTCGGCGGTCACGGGGACTTTCCCATCGCTTGTCTCCTCCGCTTGGTCAAACACGGGTCCGCTTGGTCAGACACGGGTCCCGCTCCCGGTCCCGCGCCGTGACAGCACGTCAACCAGCACTGCGGCGAGGAGCACGCCGCCCGGCACGATGTATTCCAGCGGCGTGGCCAGGTTACCCAGGTTGAGAAGGGACACGCCGTAGGCGATGCCGCCGATGAGGAGGCCGCCGAGAACACCGTGGATGGCCTTGCCCCGGCCGCCGAAGAGGCTGACCCCGCCGATGACGGCGGCGGCGATCGCGTACAGGACGAGCTGACCGGGGTCTTGCGTATTGGTGCTGTACTCACCGTAGAAAAAGGAACCGAGCAGTATGCCGCCGAGGCCGGCGGTCGCCGAGCACAACGCGAAGGCCCAGGTGCGGATCCCGGCGAGGCTGACGCCGGCGCGGCGGGCCGCTTCGGGGTTGCCGCCGATGGCATAGACGTAGCGGCCGAAGCGGGTCCGCTGGAGCACGAGCGTCCAGGCGCCGAGCACGGCGAGGACGATCGGGATCACCCACGGAACCCCCTCCACCGTCACGAGTGAGGTTCCGCGGTTGACATTGCAGATCAACACCACAGCTACCCCGACGAGCGCCACCAGGGCGATTCTGATTACGGTCAGGCCGACCGGGGGGGCCGCCAGGCCCTGGCGTCGCCTCGCGGCCGCGCGTAGCCAGAGGACCGTGCCGACGACCCCGACCACCACCGCCAGGGCTACCCAGCCGGCCACGGGGGTGATCCGCCCCTGGACCAGGTAATAGATGACGCGCTGGTTGGGCACCGAAGCGCTGACGTTCACGAAGCCGTCGGCGCCGCCGAGGACGATGATGAGGATTCCCGAGAAGAGAAGGAACCCGCCCAGGCTCACGACGAAGGATGGGATCTTGAGCCGGGCCACCAGCGTCCCCTGGACGGCGCCAACCGCAGCGCAAGCGAGCAACGCCACTATAATCGCTGCCCACCACGGCCAGGCCGACCCGGGCTGTTGGACAAACTTGAAGGCGACCACCCCGCCGAAAAGCGCGACCGCGCCGACCGAGAGGTCGACCTCCGCGATGAGCAGGACCACTGTCTCAGCCATGGCCAGCACCATGTACACGGTGCTCAGCCCGAAGATATACACGAGGTTGCTCGGCCGCAGGAAGGCGTGCTCGGGGGTGACGATCTGGAAGACGACGGCGACCAGCGCCATGGCCAGGACCACGGGCAGGACACCGCTGTTGCCGCTGCGGACCCGGAGCCACCAGGCCCGGAGGTACTGGCCAAGCGACTGGGCGAGGAGCTCGGGTGGGACGACGGCCGCGGCGCCCTCGGGGGCGGCGGTGAGGTCGGCCGCGGTCCCGGCGCCCGCCGTCCCGGCCCCGGTCTCGCCGGGGTCCGCGGTCACGGGGCTTTCCCGATCCGGGCCATGGGCTCAGCCCTCGCCACCGGCGGATCCGGCAGGCTCGAACGGCCGCCCGCTGGAGCTACCCGTCGTCATGTACTCCACCACGCTCTGCCGGTCGAAGTCCGCGGCCGGCCCCTCGGCCACCATCCGCCCCAGGTACAGCACCGCGATCCGGTCCGCGACCTCGAAGACGTCGTTCAGGTTGTGGGAGATCACCATCACCGCCAGCCCGCGGTCCCGGAGCCGTACGATCAGCTCAAGCACCTGCTGGGTCTGCACCACCCCGAGGGCGGCGGTGGGCTCGTCCAGCAGCACCAACTTGGAGTTCCACATCACCGCCCTGGCCACCGCCACCGCCTGCCGCTGGCCTCCCGAGAGCGAGGCCACTGGCTGTCGGATCGAGCGCACCGTGGTCACGTGCAGGGTGCTCAGGGTCTCGCCCGCCTGCAGCTCCATCGAGTCCTCGTTGAGCAGGCCGTGGCTTAGAAGCTCCCGGCCGAGGAACATGTTCTGGACGATGTCCAGGTTGTCGGCCAGCGCCAGGTCCTGGTAGACGGTCTCGATCCCCAGCGCGGCGGCGTCCCGGGTGCTCCGGATGTGCACCGGTCGCCCATCGAAGTAGATCTGGCCATGGTCCGGCTGGCGCGCGCCGGCGATACAGCTGGTGAGCACCGACTTCCCGGCACCGTTGTCCCCGCACAGGCCGGTCACCTGGCCCGCGGGCAGGTCCAGGTTCACCCCGTAGAGCGCCTGCACCGGCCCGAAGTGCTTGTCGATGCCACGCAGCTTCAGCAGGGGTTCCGACCCGTCGACCCCGTCCCCGCCGCTGCTCGCGCCTTTCGGGGCCTCGTTCACCTCAGTCATCGTGAATACCCGTCAGTAGCCTTGCCTAGGTTGGGCTCCCGCCGCTCCGGTATCCGGCATGCTCAGAGCATAACGCGCTCCTCGCTTCCCGCCCCTCCCGCCGGTCTGCGGTCGGCACAACCACCTCGCCAGGGCGGGGCCGACGGACCGCCCTGCTGGAGGGTCCGCCAACCGGCTGGGGGAGGAGCGTTCTGCGAACGCTCCTCCCCCCAGGTCAGATGATCACGAGATCCCGTTTGCGGCGCAGGTGGCCGCGCCCGCGATCGCGCAGATGGCCGTGGCGGTGTCGAAACCGTCCTTGACCACTGTCGTCTCCATGTTGGTCTTGGTCACCCACACGGGGGTCAGCAGGGACGCCGGCTCGGTGATGCTCGGGTCGGCCGGGTCGACGGTCGTCCCGTTCAGCAGAGCCTTCGGCGGCGTGTCGCCGGCCAGCAGGATCGTGGCCAGGGCCACGGCGTCCTGGGCCTCCTTGTAGACGGCCTTGTACACGGAGCCGCACTGGTAGCCCTCGAGGATCCAGGCCATGCCCTGGGCCGTGGCGTCCTGCCCGGTGGTCGGTATCTTGCCGGCCTTGACCCCGGACGCCTTGAGGTCGGTGATCACCGCGTTGGCGAGCCCGTCATTGGCCTCGATCGTGGCGTTGATCTTCGGGTGAGCGGTGAACTCCTGCTGGAAGATGGTGCCGCCCTTGGTGTTGTCCCACCCGGGGGCGAAGTTCTCGCCCACCAGCGTGTAGCCGGGCTGTTGGTCGCGCCCGCGGCCACTGTCTTGGCCGGCTGGCTCCAGACCACCTGGTTGTAACCCGTGGCGAAGGAGATGGCGTTGGGGTCGGTGTCCTCGCCGCCGTTCAGGACGAAGACCTGAGGCTTGGAGATCCCCTCGGCCGTAACGCAGGCCTCGAAGCCCTGGCCGATCAGCTGACCCACGAGCTGGTTGTTGAAGCTGACGTAGTACGTGTTGTGGCCCTGGAAGGTGGCGCGGTCGTAGCTGATCAGGGTGACGCCCTTGGACTCGGCAAGCTGCGCGATCGCGACGCCGGTCGGGCCGTCGAGCGGGTCCATGATGAGGACCTTGGCGCCCAGGTTGATGTCGGCGGTGGCGTCGTTCAGCTCGGTCGAGTCGCTTCCCTGCGCGTTGTCGATCCGGTACTGCGCCTGGGTGTACCCGGCGTCGGCAAAGGCATCGTTCAGGTACGGCTGGTCGAAGTCAACGTACCGCGTCGACGACGTGGTGTCGGGCAGGATCACCCCCACCTGCAGGGAGTTCGCTCCCTTGGTCGCGAACTGGGTCAGCGCCTTGAACGCGGACATCGTCGACCCGATGTTGACGGTGAAGGAGCTGATGCTCAGCCCCGATGGAATCGTGTTCGAGCCGGCTGGCGCCGATGTCGTCGCCGAGGGCGACGATGACGATGAGCAGGCCGCCGCCGCCAGGGCGACGACCGCCAGACCCACCCAGCCCTGTCGGCGGAAGCGCCGGAACGTGCCGTCGCCTTGCGGACGGGGGTGCCGAACTCCCTTATTTCTGTTACCCATGTCTCATTCCCCCATACCCCTTTCGCATGAAGGCACCCGAATAAACCGATGCGGGACACCGTACAACACGTGTGTCCCTGCAGGAAGAAGCAAGATCGTTAGATCCGGGAAGGAAGCCAGATCGTTAGATATCGGACATCAAGAGCCGAAAGTCCTCCCGTCAGCAGGTCGCGCGCGCGTACGTGCGGACTGGCGATCTTCGCGGCACTAGCGTCTTGAGACGACCATAGAACGCCGGGGATTAACGTGACCTTAACATCGGCGTCGTGTCGTGAAGATATCGTAAACGGCGATCCATTCGTACTCCTTCTGATTCACGTTTGTCACCGGGACGTTATCCGGAGTCATTCCGGGGCCAGCCGGTAGCCGGCCCGCGGCTGGGTGAGGATCAGGGGCGCGCTATCCTCAGCCTCCAGCTTGGCTCGCAGCCGGCGCACGTATACGCGCAGGTACTCGGTCTCGGTCTCGTAGCCGTGACCCCATACCCGGCGCAGCAGGTGGGCGTGGGTGAGCAGCTTGCCGCGGTTGACGGCCAGCTCGCGCAGCAGGGCGAACTCGGTCGGCGTCAGGTGCACCGGCTGCCCGTTGCGCCGCACCTGCTGCAGGGCCAGGTCGATCACGATGTCGCCCACCACGATGACCGGCGGCGCCTGCGGCTCGGTCGGCGCCGCGGGCCGGGTGCGGCGCAGCGTCGCGGTGATGCGGGCCAGCAGTTCCTCGATGCTGAACGGCTTGGTCATGTAGTCATCCGCGCCCATGTGCAGGGCGGTGACCTTGTCCCGCTCGCCGCCGCGGGCCGACACGACAATGATGGCGACCGGCGAGCGCTCCCGGATCTGGCGGCACAGCTCGAAGCCGTCGGCCTCGGGCAGCATCAGGTCGAGCAGCACGATGTCCGGGTCCTCGGTCTCGAGCAGCTGGAGCGCGCGCATGCCGTCCACCGACACGATCGTGTCGAACCCGCGCACGGCCAGGTTGGACCGGATCAGGTCCACGATGTTCGGGTCGTCCTCCACCACCAGGGCGCAGGTCTTGCGCGCGTCCTCAGTCATCGTCGGTATCACTGCCGTTCCTTCCTCCCCCTGGGGCCGTTCCGCGCCGGCGGGTGCGCCGGCCTCCACGGGCAGGTGCACCCGGAAGCAGGTGCCCTTGGGCAGCGGGATCAGCTCGATCCGGCCGCCGTGCGCGTGCACGATGCCCGTGGCGATGGACAGCCCGAACCCGGCGCCGGCGCTCTTGCGGCCGCCGTTGGCCGAGCTGCTGCCGTTGCTGGCGCCGGGGGCGGGCGGGGGGCGGCGGGCGGCCTCGAACGCGGCGGTCATCAGCTCCGGCGGCATGCCAGCACCGTCGTCAAGCACGCTGATCACCACTTCGGGGGGCGGCGTGAGCTGGTCCGGGGCCGGTCCCGCCGTGACCGGTTCGGCCGTCACGCGCACCTGGGTGCCCGGCGGGTTGTGACCGAACGCGTTGTTCAGCAGGTTCACGAAGACCTGTTCCAGCCGGTCGTGGTCGGCCCACACCACGGGCAGGCTGGGGTCGCAGGTCAGCGCGACCGACGCCGCGCTGGCCGGCGGCAGGCAGCCGATCGCCGCCTCGACCACCAGGCGGATGTCGCACCAGTCCCACTGCAGGCGCATGATGCCCGATTCGATGGCGGAGAAGTCGAGCAGATCGTCGACCAGGCGGCCGAGGCGCGCCGACTCCGCGGCGATCCGGTCGAGGAAGCGTTGCTGGGACTCGCGATCCCAGGTCACGTCGGGCTGCATCAGGCTCGAGGCGTAGCCCCTGATCGCGGTCAGCGGGGTGCGCAGCTCGTGGCTCAGCCGGGACAGGAAACCGCGCTGGAGCTCCCGCGACCGCCGCAGGGCGGCCGCCTCCTGGTGGGCGTAACCCGCCTCCTCGCGTTCGAGCGCCAGCCGGAGGGAGTTCGCCGCGTCCTCCATCAGCGCGGTCTCCTCCTTGGTCGGCGGCACCCGCCGCCAGCTGGCCAGCAGCACGGTGGGCCCGCCCGCCGCCACGAACGCCACCGCCCGCACGCGCTGCCTGCGGCTGCTGTGCAGCTGCCGGGCTACCCCGTCCGGGTGCGTGCTGGACAGCGCGGTCTCGGCCATGTCGCGCATCGACGCGGTGACCGACGCCTGGTCGGTCCCGAGCGGCCCGGCGAAAGCGCGCCAGCGGGCCGGTTCGCGGGGCGGCTGGGTGATCAGGGCCACCTCGTCGGCCTGCAGGCCGCGGCGCAGCGACTGGACCGCGATGGCGAGTCCCTCGCCGACCGGGACCGGCCCGGCCAGCGTCTCCAGCATCTCGCGGATCGTCTCGAGCACGCGGTTTCTCGTGGTCACCTGGTCGAGCAGCCGGTCGCGCTCGATGGCGTTGGCCGCGTAACCCGCGTAGACGGTGACCAGGGCGAGCTCGTCGCCGTGCGGCGCGCCGTGTCCGGCGCGGAACACCGTGATGACGCCGCTGAGCCCGCTGGGCCCGAGCACAGGGACCGACCACGAGCTGGCCACCTTGGCCGCCTTGGCGAGGTCGCGGAAGTTGCGCCAGGCCGCCCCGACCCGGACGTTGTCGGCGATGATGGGCCGCTCGTCCGCCGCGGCCAGGCCCACCGGACCGCCGGGGGGCCCGAACGGTAGCTTGGCCCACGGGTCGAGCTGGCCCGACCGGAACCCCAGCGACGCGGCGCAGTACAGGATCCGGTCGCTCACTAGGTGAATGCACAGCCGCTCGCTGCCGAGCGCCGCGCCCAGCGCGGACAAGATCAGCGACAGGCTGGAGGACGGGTCCGCGGACACCAGGCGGTCGGTGAGCCCGTGCAGCCTGGTGAGCTGGTGCCGCGCGGAGGCGTCGACCTGCTGGCCCGAGATCAGCGCCACCACGTCGTCGGGATGCGTATCGGCCGTCCGCAAGTCCGCCACGATCCGGCCCTGCCGCAGCACCACGATGCGGTCGGCCAGCCGGAACATCTGGTCGATGTCGTGGCAGGCCAGCAAGATCGTGGGACCCCGGCCGCGCAGCCCCATGATCAGCTCTTCGACCTGGGCGGCTTCCTTCACGCCGAGCGAAGCGGTGGGCTCGTCCAGCACCAGCAGCCGCGGCTTGCGGCCCATGGCGCGCGCCACCGCCACCAGCTGCCGCTGCCCGCCGGACAGCGAGCCGACGATGCGCGTGGTGTCCCTGAGCGGGATCCGCAGGGATGCCAGCAGCGACGCGGTCGCGCTGTGGAGACGGGTTTCCGACCACATCAGCCGCCGCGACTCCCGGCCGAGCATGATGTTGGCCGCGACATCCAGGTTGTCGCACAGCGCCAGGTCCTGCCAGACCACCGCGATGCCCTGCTTGACCGCTCCCGCGGCGTGGGCCGGCACGCGCCGGCCCGCCAGGAACACCTCACCGGTGGCCGGGACCACGTCGCCGGCGATGCAGCGCACCAGGGTGGTCTTGCCCGCGCCGTTCTCGCCCGCCAGCGCGACGAGCTCACCGGTCCGGACGCTAAGGTTCACGCCGTCCAGGGCGCGGACCTGGCCGAAGCTGACGCTCAGCCCGGACACGGTAAGCAGCGGGTCCGTCGGGCCGGGCTCCGGGCCGGGGCCTTCCGTGATCCAGGGATCCGCCGCTACCACCATTCCGTCATTGTGTGGCCTGGATCGGGCCGTTGGCCACTCACCCGGGCGGAAACCCGGGCCGGCGCGGCACGAGTACCCGGCGCACGCAGCGGCGCCGTTCGGAATAAAAAGGTTTTGAACTTTACGCCGGATGAGAGGAGAGGGCCGTGCTGGTCGCGTTTTCCGTGACGCCCCTGGGGATCGGGGAGGGCGTCGGTGAGGTGGTGGCCGAGGCGGTCCGGGTGGTGCGGGACAGCGGGCTGCCGAACCGGACCGACGCGATGTTCACCACCGTCGAGGGTGACTGGGACGAGGCCATGGGCGTGGTCAAGGCCGCGGTCGAGGCCGTCGCGGCCCGCGCGCCGCGGGTCAGCCTGGTGCTCAAGGCCGACATCAGGCCCGGCGTGACCGGGGCGCTCACCGCCAAGGTCGAGGCCGTGGAGCGTTACCTGCAGGGCTAGGGGACGCCGAGCAGGCGCAGGACGGCGGTGGTGCCCGCGGCGGCGATGACGACGACAAGGAACGGGGCCTTGCGCCAGGCCAGGACGCCGCCGACCAGCACCCCGGCGGGGCGGGCCAGGCCGGAGAAGGCGTGGCCCTTGGTCAGCGCCGTGGTGGCGACCAGCGCGGCCAGCATGACCACGGCGGCCGCCTCGAGCAGCCGCTCGGCCCAGGGCGGGAAGGTCAGTCGCTGGCGCAGCGCGGGCCCGGCCATCCGGCAGGCGATGGTCCCGGCGGACAGCGTGAGCATGCCGGCCACGACCAGCGTGGTGTCCTTCACCGTGGTGCTCGCTCGGGGTGCGGTTCTGGTGTGGTGCGCGGGTCCGGTGCGGTGCGCGGCGGCTCGGGCGCGGGGAGCGGGGCCCGGCTGCCGATCAGGGCGAGGACGGCGGCCAGGGCCAGCAGGACGGGCAGCCCGGCGGGCAGGAACGGCGCGGCGGCCAGCGCGATGACGGCGCCGAGGACGGCGACTCGGAGGGTCACCCGGTCGCGCAGCGCGGGCACGATCAGGGCCAGCAGCACCGCCGGGAACATGGCGTCCAGGCCGAACGCGTTGGTGTTCTTGATGAAGCCGCCGATCAGCGCGCCCAGGATCGCGCCGCCCGGCCAGCAGATCAGGACGCCGAGGCCGCACGCCCAGTAGGCGGCCCGCTTGCGCGGCAGATCCTCCTGGGCCAGCGCGAAGGCCACGCTCTCGTCGTTCATCACGTGGCTGCCCAGGATCCGGCGCCAGCCGCGGCCGGTCACGCCGGGCCCCGTGATATCGGGCCCCGTGATATCAGGCCCCGTGATATCAGGCCCGTGATATCAGGCAGGGCCAGGCCGTACGGCACGTGCCTGGCGTTGACCAGCACCCCGGCCAGGGCGGCCGCGATGGGGCTGCCGCCCGCCGCGACGATGCCGATGAACAGGAACTCCGACGCCCCGGCCAGGACCAGGACGCTCTGCGCCGCCGGGACCCACAGCGGGAACCCGGACGCGACCGCGATGGCGCCGTAGGACAGGCCGATGAACGACACGGCCAGGCAGGTGAGGGCGATGTCACGCAGTACGCCGCCCGGTAGAGTTCTATATATCGAACTCATGGAGTTTATTATGAACACCGAACCGACGGTTCGTCAAAGCGAACGGTCTACTGATATGCCGAACGCTGGCGGGCGCAGGGGCGACGCGGGCGCTCGGCGGGGGCGCGACGCGGGCGTACCAGCCGAGGCGGGCGCGGGGCGGGGGCCGAACGCTGGCGCTGGGGCGGGGGCGCCGCTCGAGCTGATCGCGGCGGCGCTGCGACGGGAGCGGCGGCGGACCGGGCTGTCGCTGACCGAGGTGGCCCGCCGGGCCGGGATCGCCAAGTCCACGCTGTCCCAGCTGGAATCGGGCGCCGGCAACCCCAGCCTGGAAACGCTGTGGGCCATCTGCGTCGCGCTCGACGCGCCGTTCTCCCGGCTGGTCGACCCGCCCCGGCCGCACATCCTGGTGATCCGGGCCGACGAGGGGCCCACGGTGTCCGCGGCGCACGCCAACTACCGGGCCACGCTGCTGGCCGCGTGCCCGCCGGGCGCCCGCCGTGACATCTACCGGATCGAGGCCGAGCCCGGGCACGCGCGCGCGTCGGACCCGCACATGCCCGGCGTGATGGAGCACGTGGTGCTCAGTGCCGGCCGGGCGCTGGTCGGCGTGGCCGGCGAGCCGGTCGAACTCGGCCCCGGTGACTACATCTGCTACCCGGGCGACATCCCGCACGTCTTCGAGGCCCTCGAACCGGGAACCCTGGCCGTTCTGGTCTCCGAGCACACCTAGGGTTCGGCGGGGATCTGGTCGATGAGGGCGGTCAGGCCGGCTTCGTCGAGCAGGTCGGCCGGGCGGACGGTCTGGTCCTCGGCCACGTAGTGGAAGGCGGCGCGCACCTGCGACACGGGGACGCCGGCGAGCGCGGCCCAGGCCAGCCGGTAGGCGGCGAGCTGGACGGAGACGGCGCGGCGTTCGGCGCCGGAGGCGGGGGGACGGCCGGTCTTCCAGTCGACGACGTCGTAGCCGCCCTCGGGTGAGTCGGCGAACACCGCGTCGATCCGGCCGCGGACCAGCCGGTCGCCGATCAGGGTCTCGAACGGCACCTCGACCAGCTTCGGCCAGCGGTCCGCCCACTCGCTGCGCTCGAACCGGGCGCGGAGCTCGCCGAGGTCCTGCCCTGGCGGGGCGCCCGCCGGCCCGCCCTGCTGGTCATCGGGGCCCAGCTCGAACAGGTCCGCGTCGTCGATGAGCCGCTGCTGGCCGTACCGCTGCTCCAGCCACTGGTGGAAGGCCGTGCCCTTCCTGGCCTGCCGGGCCGGGGGGCGGGGCATCGGCCGGCGCACCTGCCGGGCCAGCTCGGCGGGGTCGCGGGCCAGCGAGACCAGCGCGGAGACCGAGAGCCTGGCCGGCAGCGGGACCGGGATGGCGCCGTCGCCGCGGCGCTGGGCGCGCTCGGCCAGCAGCAGGCCGGCGTCGGTTTCCCAGGCCGCGACCAGCTCCTGGTCCGCGGGGCTGAGGGCCTCGAGGGCCTCGGCGGCCGGCTCGGCCGCGCTTTCCACCAGGGCGGCGGCCTCGCGGATCGCCTCGTAGTGGCGCCCGGCCGGGGTGGACGGCCAGTCGGCCTCGTCCACGGTGGCCAGCAGCGGGTTCTCCGCGTCCGGCGCGGGCTCCGGCGCCCAGTGCAGCACCCGGGCCACCCCCGACGAGCGCACCTCCTGCAGGAACGGCGAGGGACCCAGGCGGCACGAGCCGCCCTCGCCCCACCAGTAACCCGAGCAGCCCACCCAGAACGCCGCCCGGGTCGTCGCGACGTACATCAGGCGGCGCTCCTCGGCCAGGTCGCGCGCTGCGCAGGCGTCGGCGAACTGCTCGAGCGAGGCGGCGTCCAGCCCGCGCAGCACCGGCAGGTCCCCGGCGTCGCCGCGCAGGACGAACGGGATCAGCCGCGCGTTGTCGGTCCACCGCGTGGACACCCGGGGCCTGGCCGGGAAGACCTGGGACCGCTCCCCCAGGGCCAGGCCGGGCACGAAGACGGCCGGCCACTGCAGGCCCTTGGCCGCGTGCACGGTGAGCAGCTTGACCGAGTCCGACTCCCCCACCCGCCCGGTCTCCAGCCCGAACTCCTCCTGCTGCGCCGCGGTCAGGTAGGCCAGGAACGCGCCGAGGGTCGGCTCGGCGCCCTCGCCGGTGAACGCGTCGGCCACGTCGGTGAAGGCGTCCAGGTCGGCGCGGGCCGCGACCGGATCGGCACCCGGCCGGGCGGCGACCTCGATGTCCAGTCCGAGGACGCGCTCGGCTTCGGCGGCCAGGTCCGCGAGGGGGCGGCCGACGTGCGCGCGGAGCCGGCGCAGTTCGGCGGCCAGCGCGTGCATCCTGGCGTAGCCGGCCGGTGAGTAGGCGCGAGGATCGCCCAGGTCGTCCAGGGCCTCGACCAGGCTGCCGGTTTCCGCGGTCAGGTCGGTGACCGCCTCGGCGAGGGCGTCCGCGGGATCGTGCTCCGCGGCTGCCTCGGCGGCGCCTGGCCTCGGCGGCTTGGGGTCGGCGGCGGGCTTGCGGTCGGCCTCGCCGCGGACCAGGGTCCGGGCGCGACGGCCGAGGGCCACCAGGTCGCGCGGGCCGATCCGCCAGCGCGGCCCGGTCAGCAGCCGGGCCAGCGCGTCGGACGCGCCCGCGTCGTGCAGCACCCGCAGCGTGGCCACCACGTCCTGGACCTCGGGCACCACGAGCAGCCCGCCGAGCCCGACCACCTCCACCGGGATGCCGCGCGCCTCGATGGCGCGGCGCAACGGCACGAACTGGGACCGCTTGCGGCACAGCACCGCGATGTCCGACGGCCGCACCCCGGCGGCGCGCTGGTCCGGCCAGGGCTGGCCGTCGGGGGCGCACCCGGGTTCGGCCGCCAGCAGCCCCGCGACCTGCCCGGCCACCCAGTCGGCCTCGTCGTGGACCGTGTCCAGCAGCGCGCACGCGACCGCGCCGCGCTCGGCCCGGTCCGGCGCGGACACCAGCCGGGGCACGTCGGGAGCCTCGTAGCGCAGCTCCTCCTGGATGACCGCGGCCGCGTCAAGGACCCGCTCTGCGTTGCGGAAGCTGGTCGACAGCACCAGCACCGGAGCCGGGCCCGAGGGCGCCGAGGCCCCGAACGGCCGGACCCTGGCCACCTCGGGGAAGTCCGCGGTGAACCGCCGCAGGTTGCCCGCGCTGGCGCCGCGCCAGCCGTAGATGGACTGGCACGGGTCGCCGACCGCGGTGACCGGATGGCCGCCGCCGAACAGCGACTGCAGCAGCACCAGCTGCCCGTGAGAGGTGTCCTGGTACTCATCGAGCAGGACCACGTGGAAGCGCGCCCGCTCGGCCGCCCCCACCTCCGGGTGCCGGCTGGCGATCCGCGCCGCGAGCGCCACCTGGTCCCCGTGATCGAGCACCTCGCGCGCCGCCTTGGCCGCCACGTAGCGTTCGACCAGCGGCAGCAACTGCTCGCGGGCCCGCTGGGTTTCCATTATTTTCCGAACGGTCCCCGGTGCTCGCCCCGGCAACGCCTCGAGCTCGGCGGTGAGCCAGCGTCCCACGGCGGTGACGTCGCCGGTATCGCGCAGGTGCTCGGCCAGGTCGCCGGCCAGTTCGAGGACGGCCGCGGTCACCGTCTGCGGCGTCCAGATTATCTCGTCCATGGGCCCGTCGTAGGCGGCCACGATCTGCGCCGCGAGCTGCCAGGACAGGGCGGGCGTGATCAGCCGCATGGACGGCTCGAGCCCCTCGCGCAGGGCGTGGTCGCCGACCAGCCGCCCGGCGTAGGCGTGGTAGGTGCCGATCACCGGGTCGCCGCCGAAGGGATCCTCGGTGTCGGTGACGCGGGCGGTTTGCGTCTCGTCAAGGCCCGCGCGGCGCAGCCGCTCCAGCCGGGACCGGACCCGGTCGGCGAACTCGGCCGCCGCCTTCCTGGTGAAGGTCAGGCCGAGCACGCGATCCGGGCGGACCATCCCGTTGGCGACCAGCCAGACCAGCCGGGCCGCCATCGTCTCGCTCTTGCCCGAACCCGCGCCCGCGATGACGGCCAGCGGCCCGAGCGGCGCCGCGATCACCGCCGCCTGCTCCGGGGTCGGCTCGGGCAGCCGCAGCAGCCGGGCCAGCTGCGCGGGGCTGTACATGACGTCCATTCCAGCAGAGACCACTGACATTTGGCCGGACCTTCTGGCCGGGCTGCGGTCCGGAACCCGTGCGCCGCCGGTCGCGTTGAGACAGTGACACGGATGGGAGGCGCCGTGGAACGGGCGGAACAGGATCAGGTCGAACGGGCCATCAATCACGAGCTGACGGAGCGCTTCGGCGAGGGAGCGGTGCGGCGGGCCGTACTGCTGCGGCACGGCGACGACCCGGCCATCGAGCCGGGGCAGCTGCTGGTGCGGGTGTTCGTCCCGGCGCCGGACACGCCGGAGGACCACGAGCAGGCCCTGGCCGCCTGGGCCGAGGCGCACCGGGCGGGGATGGACGAGATCAGGCGCGAGCTGTCGCTGCGGCTGCCGTCGGCGCGGCTGCTGGAGTTCACCTTCGAAGATGGTGGCCCGCGGATCACGATGGCCGACGACGGCTCGCTGGCCGCCGAGCAGATGTCCGGGCGCGAGATCGTGACGAGCGCCATGGCGCTGCTGCGAGCCAACTACGTGTTCCCCGAGCTGGCCGAGCAGGCCGCGACCGCCGTCGAGGCGCGGCTGGCCGCGGGCGAGTACGACAACCTGGACGAGGTCACGCTGACCGAGCTGGTCACCAGCCACCTGCAGGACGTCACCGGGGACAAGCACCTGAGACTGCGGCTCGGCGGCGGGCCGCCACCCGGCCGCGAGCGGCCCGCGGAGCCCGCCGAACCCACGGACCACGAGACCAAGCGGCTGGCCATGCGCCAGCGGGGACGGCTGGACAACTTCGGCATCCGCCGGGTCGAGCGGCTCGACGGCAACGTCGGCTACCTGGACCTGCGCCGGATGCCCGTGCCGGCCAACGCGGGCCCGGCCATCGCCGCGGCCATGGAGCTGGTCGCCGGGACGTACGCGCTCATCATCGACATGCGGCACAACGGCGGCGGCTCGCCGGAGGGCGTGGCCTTCTGGTGCAGCTACCTGGTCGGGGAGCGGCCGACCCACCTCAACGACATCTTCCACGCCGATACCGGTGAGACCCACCAGTTCTGGGCGCTGCCGTACGTGCCGGGCACCCGTTACGTCGACCGGCCTGTGTACGTCCTCACCGGCGGCCGTACCTTCTCCGGCGGCGAGGAACTGTGCTACAACCTGCAGGCCCTGGGCCGCGCGGAGCTGGTCGGCGAGACCACCGGCGGCGGCGCCCACCCGACGCGCGGGTTCCCGATCAGCCGCGCGGTGGCCATCGGCATCCCGTTCGCGCGCTCGGTCAACCCGATCACCGGCACGAACTGGCAGGGCACCGGCGTGGTCCCGGACGTCGCGGTACCGGAAGCGCAGGCCTACGACGTGGCCTACGCCAGGGCGCTGCGGCACGTGCTGGCGCAGGACGACGTGCCCCCGCCCATCGCCGACGAGGCCCGCGACGCCCTCGAAGGACTGCCGCCCGTTTGAGGCGAGCCGCCTGGTGTTCGACCGGCTTGGCCTGCTGCGTACCGAGGTCACGGCCTGACTCGCGGCCCCGGCGCGGCCTATCCGTTGAGGTGGTAGTACAGCGCGAACTGGTTGAGGAAGAAGGTGGCGAGCTGGACGCCGGCGAACGCGGCGGGGATCGCGGCCCACGCCGCAATCCGTGACCTGCGCGCGAGCAGCGCCGCGAGGAGGATCACGACCAACGTGGACCACCAGGCGATGTAGTGGTTGTCAGCGGCCTGGGCGGCACGGTGCAGGCACTGCGATACCTCGGTGGCGGGCAGGACATCGCAAAACGAATGGCCTCCGCTTGCCCCGCCGGGCACCCCGCTGCCCGCCAGCGCCCCGGGAACGGTCGGCCATAGCCCCCAGATGAGCAAGGCGGCTGCTATGCCCCCCAGGTGCCACCAGCCCGCTGGCTCGGTTCCCGACGAGCGCACCTGCCACCACTGCACGACGGCGAAGCCGAACGCCACCGCGACCGGGATAATCAGGACCAGCAGGGCGAGGGTCGCCGACATCTGGTTGGCGACGGCGGCACCCCCGGCCAGTTCGGCGATCAGGGCGACAAAGACCACGATCCATCCCGTGACCCCGGCCGTCCATGGGTCGGTCAGCAGCGTCGATGACGTCGGCCGCTGATCGTCCTCGGGAAAGCTGCGCACTATGGCACCATCTCACCAGCTCGAAGGCGGCACGGGCAGTGGCCGGCAGTCCGACCGTAGCCGACGGGCAGTGCCTCCTCGGCCTTGATGCACGATAAGGCGTAATCACGCGGCGCACCACCACGAACCGATCCCACCGAGAGGCACCGGCTCAGGGCGTGACCTGCTCGCCTTCGGGGTTGACCGGGCAGCAGGAGGCCACGGGGCAGGTGCGGCAGCCGGGGTTGACCCGGGCCTGGAAGAGGGGCCGGCCATGCCGGCCGCGACCGTCTCCACCAGGTCCTTGGCCCAGCTCGGCTCCGGGTCCTCGGCCAGCGCGTCCTGCCGCTGCACCCGGGCCCGCGCGGCCAGGCCGGCCTTGCCGACCTGGACGAGCTCGGCACCGCCCGGCTCGGCCAGGCCGAACCGCTCGAACGCGCCAAGCAGCACGGCCAGCTGGTAGACGCCCAGCTGGGGGTGCCGGTCGAGCTCGTCCTCGCGCGGCGCGCTGAACCCGGTCTTCAGGTCGACGACCACCGCGCGGCCCTGATCGTCGGATTCCAGCCGGTCGACGCGGCCGGTGATCTCCACCTGGCCGATCCGGACCTTCAGGGCCTGCTCGACCGCGACCAGGTCGCGCGGGTTGGCCGCGTGCCAGTCGAGGAACTTGCGGACCATGCGCTCGGCCAGCGCCCGCTGCTTGGCGCTGTACCAGGCGCTGCCGAAATCCAGGTGGTGCCAGATCTCGTCGATCCGGTCCGCCACGTCCTGCTCGGTCGCGCCCGCGGCGGCCAGCACGGCGGCGGCGTGAATGACGGTGCCCAGGTGGCGCAGGACATCGGATCGCCCGGCGCCGACCGCCGCCTCGAGCAGCCAGCGCAGGCCGCACCGGGTGAACGACTCGACCTGGGACGGCGACAGCCGGACGGCCTCGCCGCCGGCCACGATCGGGCCGGCGTCGGACAGCTCGGTCAGCGCGTACCAGTCGCGCGGGTGCGCGGCGCGGACCCCGGCGGCGGCGAGCCGGGCCAGCCGGGCCGCGGCGGCCTGCCGGACCGCGGCCGGCCGGGCGGTGTCGGCGGCGGCCCGGCGCAGGTCGGCGACCAGGGCCGGCATGGACAGCCAGCGATGGGTACCGGTGCCGCTGACCCTCTCGATCGGGATGTCGTCGCCCGCGAGCTCGGTCAAGAACCTGGACGGGCGCTGGTCGGTGTCCTCGCCTCCAGCGGCGGTGACGACCAGCCGCCGCCGGGCCCGGGTGACCGCCACGTAGAACAGCCGGCGTTCCTCGGCCAGCAGCTTGGCGGCCAGCATCGCGGCGTCCACGTCGGCGCCCTGGCCCGTCCCGGGGCCCGTTCCCGGGCCTGCGCCGGGGTCGGCGCCCGGCCACTCTCCCGGCCGGGCGACCTCGGCCAGCTCGTCGGAGCCGAGCAGGGAGCCGCGCATCCGCAGGTCCGGCCAGGTCTCCTCCTGGACGCCCGCGACCACCACGACGTCCCACTCCAGGCCCTTAGACCGGTGCGCGGTCAGGACCCGGACGCAGTCCTCGCGCACGGCGCGCTCGGCCAGCGTGTCGCCGACGATCTCCTGCCCGGCCAGGCTGTCCGCGAACAGGGCCGGCGCACCCGGCGGCATGGTGTCGGCGAAGTGCGCGGCCTTGTCGAACAGGGCCAGCACCGCGTCCAGGTCGCGGTCCGCGGCCGCGCCGGCCGGGCCGCCCGCCGCGGAAGCCTGCTGCCAGTCCCGCGCGAGCCCGGAGGCATCCCAGATGGCCCACAGCACCTCCTCGGCGTCGCCGCCGGCCGCGATGGCGGCAACGGCCGTGGCCAGCAGCCCGGCGACCCGCCGGGCCGGGCCGGCCACGCTGTCCGGGACCACGTGCAGGTCGCGCGGGTCGAGCAGGGCTTGGGCGAGCAGGTCGCCGCTCCGGTCGCCGGCCTCCGGGTCCTGGGCGGCGCGCAGGTTCCTCGGGGCCTGCGCGCCCCTGGGAGCCGTGCGGCTCCTGGCGGCATCGGCGAGGATGCCCAGGGACCGGCGCAGGCGCCGCAGGCCGAGGGCGTCGGTGCCGCCGAGCGGGCCGCAGAGCAGCTCGGCGGCGGTCTGGTCGTCGAGCTCGGCCGGCCGCAGCGCGCAGCGCAGCAGCATGAGCAGCGGCCGGGTGCCCGGCTCGTCGGCCAGCGGCAGTTCATCGCCGGCCACCGTGACCGGGACGCTCGCCGCGGTCAGCGCCCGCCGCAGCAGCGGCACCTGGCGGGCCGCCGAGCGCACCAGCACCGCCATCGACGACCAGGGCACGCCGTCGGCCAGGTGAGCGCGCCGCAGCGTGTCCGCGATCAGGGCCGCCTCCTGCGTGGAGCTGTCCGCGACCAGGATGCGGACCTCGCCCGGCGCGGTTCCTGGACCGGGCACCAGGTCGCGGTGGCTGGCTGGCCGGGGGGCGGCCCCCCGGTGGGCTGGGCCTCGGGGCAGCCTGCGCGCCACCCGGCGGGACGCGGCGAGCAGGACCGGGCCGCTGCGGCGGCAGGTACGCAGCGGGATGACCGGCGCGAGCTGGCCGTCCGCGGTGCGGAACCGCTCGGGAAACTCGGTCAGCGCGCGCACGTCGGCGCCGCGGAACGCGTAGATGGACTGATCCGGGTCACCGACCGCGATCAGCTCCCGGCCGTCGCCGGCCAGCGCGAGCAGCAGCGACTCCTGCGCCGGGTCGCTGTCCTGGTACTCGTCGACCAGCACCACGTCGTAGGCCGAGCGCTCCCGCTGCCGGGTCTCCTCGCGGCCGAGCAGGGCAGCGGCGATGCGGACGATCTCCGCGTAGTCGTAGGCGGGGACCGGTGCCAGGTCGAAGCGGGCCGCGTACCGGTCAAGGAACGCGGCGGCCGCCGTCCAGTCCTCGCGGCCCCGCAGCCGGCCGAGCTGGCGCAGGCCGCGGCCGTCCAGGCCGCGCTCGGCCGCGCGGAGCAGCAGGTCGCGCACTTCCTCGGCGAAGCCCCGGGCGGCCAGGCCGGGCCGCAGCGCGGCCGGCCATCCGGCCCCGCCGTCCTGGGCCTCGCCGTGCAGCATGCGGCGCACCTCCAGGAGCTGCTCGGGCGCGGAAAGCAGCCGGGGCGGCTCGTCGCCGGCCAGCACGAACTCCCGGCGGGCCAGCGCGTAGGCGTAGCTGTGGAAGGTCATGGCCAGCGGCTCGCGGGTGGTGCGGCGCAGCCGGGCCGTGATGCGCTCGCGGAGCTCGGCCGCGGCCTTGCGGCTGAAGGTGAGCACGAGCACCCGCTCCGGGTCGATGCCGCGCCGCTCGATCCGGTCCGCCACCGCGGCCACGATCGTGGTCGTCTTGCCGGTCCCGGTCCGGCCAGGACCAGCAGCGGGCCGCCCGCGTGGTCCACCACGGCCTGCTGCGCCTGGTCCAGGCGCGGCGCCGAGGCCGCCGGCAAAGGCCGGCGAACCAGGCGGTACGCGGGTGCGGGGGGCTGTTCCATCACTACCGATTCCAGCAGACGCCACTGACATTTCGCGGCCTGGTCCGCCCCCGGCGTGTCGCGCGGATGCCGGGGCCGGGTAGGGGTTAACTCGCGCGCCTCTCGGCTGGACCAGCGGGCGCGGCGCATGTCGACGCGGACCGGGGGGCGGGCGGAGCGGAGGGGGGTGCCTTCGGCCAGGTAGTGCTGGAGCGCCGCGCTGTCGTGGCCGGGAGCGGGGGTGCCGTCGGCGTGGATCACCCGCCACCACGGCACCGCGCCGCCGTAGACGGCCATCACCCGGCCGACCTGCCGCGGGCCCGCGCCCTCCGCGAGGTACTCGGCGATGTCCCCGTACGACATGACCCGCCCCGGCGGGATCGAGTCGACCACGTTCCAGCACATGGCTGGCGAAGTCGTCCACCGGCGGCGCCTCGCTCACGTGGGGGTCCGGCGGAGGATGGCGAGGCGGGTGGCGGCCGCGGCGATCAGGACCAGGGAGGTGAGGGCGAGGAGGGAGAACAGGATCAGCTGGCTGGAGCCGCGCGGGCGGACGGGGGGCGGGGGAACGGCGGACGGGCCGCCGCCGAAACGGAAGGCGAGCGGGATGGTGGTCACGGTCGGCTGGCCAGCGGCGAGCTGGCCGGCCTTGGCCAGGGCCGCGGCCGCGTCCACGATCCCGAAGCCCTCTTGGCTGTCCCAGCCTTTGGGGGGGCGGGGGGCGGTCGTCGTGATCAGCGCCCTGACCACCAGGTCGGGGGGCAGGCCGGGGTACTTCGACTTGATCAGCGCGGCGACGCCTGCGACCAGCGCGCACGCCGGGCTGGTGCCGCTGACCAGCCAGTACTGGTCGTACCGGCCCTGTGTGGGCACGCCCACGCCCGGCGCCGCCAGCTGGACGGACAGGTTCTCGCTGGAGAAGTTGGCCACCTTCCCGTGTTGGTCGACGGCGGCCACGCTGATCACGCCCGAGTAGTTGGCCGGGAAAGAGAACGGAACGGCGCTGGTGTCGGACGGCGCGCCGGAGTTCCCGGCCGAGGCGATCACCACCACGCCGTGGGCGAAGGCGTTCAGCAGCGCCTGGTTCACCGCGGCGCTCGGGGCGCCGTAGCCGATCGACATGCTGATCACCTTGGCGCCGTGCTGCACCGCGTAATCGATGCCCTCGGCCAGCGACTGCTGGATTGTGCTCTCCTGCTCGTGCTCGTACGCGCGGTAGTGCGGGTCGGTCTGGTCCGGGATCACCCGGATGGACAAGATCTTGGACTGTGGCGCGATGCCGATGACCCCGCTGCCGCCGCCGTCGTGGCCGTGACCCGCGATCAGCGACGCCATCCAGGTGCCGTGCTTGCCCCAGTTCGGGTCGGACGGCCGGGTGCTGACGCCGCTTAGGTCGGGGCCGGTGATGACCGATCCCATCAGGTCGCTGACGTCCGGGTCCACCCCGCTGTCGATGACCGCGACGGTCACCCTGTCCCCCTGGGTCTGCTGCCAGGCCGCCGGCACGTTCATCATGTCCAGCACCGCCTGCTGATCGATGCTGTCGGCGCGGGCGCCCGGCGCCAGGGCCAGCGAGGCCGTGGCGCACAGCGCGACCGCCACCACGATTCTCCTGGCGCTCAGCATCCGGGTGACCCCGGGCAGTGCGGCGGCGCGGGCGGCGCCGCGAGCCGGGCCGCGACCGACTGGGCGACGCCCTGGGCCAGGCTGTTCATCGCCCCGTAGGAGTAGGTGTCCTGGGACACCTGTACGCGCGGCCGGCTGTCGGCGTCAGCCGGCCGCGTACATGATCAGGTACGGGCCGTCCGCGAAGCTCACCGAGATCTGCCGGTTGTAGTTGTACATGCCGCCCAACCTGACCACCTGGACGCCGGCCGCGAGTTGGCTCGCCGCGTTCGCGTCGTGCGCGGTGGCGAGGCGGGCCGGGCTCAGTCCCGCGTTGGCGGCGGCGGCCGCGGCGCCGGTCGGCAGCACGGCCACCCCGACGGTCAGGACGTAGCTCCGGGTCGCGTCGACGTAGGTCGCCCGCAGCACGGCCTCGCACCCCTCGCGGCGCAGCACCGCAGCGGCGGCGGCGGTGATCGCGCCGGTCCCGCAGCCGGACTGCTTGGCGATGCCGACCCGCGTCGCGTTCAGGTTCAGCGGCGAGGTGTCCTCGAGCAGCGGAGCGGAAAGCTGGTAGCTGACCGTGGCCGGGAAGATCTGCCCCGCGGTCATCGTCTGCCACCGGCTGGAGATCTCCCAGTTCTCGATCTGCTGCTGCTGGCCGGCGGTGAAGTGCCGGGGCATCAGCTGGATGGCCACCGCGGTCATGGAGGCGCCGAACCCGGCCAGCCCCAGCACGAGGGCGATCACCGCGGCGGCGCGGCGGCCCCTGACCCTGCGGCGCGGTGGAACCTCGAGCGTCTCCGAGTCCGCCGTCACAAGGAAATGGTATGGCTAGATCCGGGCGCCTTGGCTAAACCGCGTGATACGTGCGCATTCGCCGGAGTGGAGGATGGCATGCCCTGGTTCGACCTGCCCCTGGACCAACTGCGGGACTACCGCACGGACACCGCGGAACCGCCGGAGCTGGACGCCTGGTGGCGGCGGCGGCTGGACGAGGCTCGCGCCGCGGCCCGCGAACCCACCCTGACCCGGTACCAGGCCGGCACCTACGCGCCGGTCGAGGTGTACGACACCGAGTTCTCCGGCG
>CAVPLC010000105.1:0-21364 GCA_963705835.1 uncultured Actinomycetes bacterium | reverse complement strand
GCGGTTGATCTGCGCATTGCCAACGGACTGAATGCCATCGTAGAGAAGCCGCTCGAGAAATTCGGAACCGTGATACGACTGCCAGGGCTCGAGGCCAGCACGGCGGCCGGGATCGGCTCTGACCTCATCCTGCAGCCAGTGACCCAGCCCCTAGCCCAAATGGCTAAGTTGCTCGAGATCACCTGCGTCATCGTCGGGTTGGCCACAGGTCTCCATCCGCTCGCGCTGAGCGCGGCGAAAATGCTCGCCCATGATGAGTTCCATGCCGTGGTAGCGCGGGGCATCAGGGAAGCTGCTGGCCAGGTGGTCAAGGGGCTGGCCGGACCTGCGGAAGCTCCGGAGCTGCCCACCGTCGATCGGGCGTCCGAGAGCAGCGCGGCGCTGGTCCCAGCCCCGCCGAGCCCCGACCGGCCACCTAGACCAAACCCGGCATCCACGGCGCCGCAACCCCCGCAACCCCCGCCACCTCCGCCACCCCGGGTGCCGCAATCCCCGTCACCCCCGCCACCCCGGGTGCCGCAACGCCCGCCACTCGCCCACCCCCGCGACGCGGGCCGAAACCCCCAGGTTGGCCTCCCGCCCCGGGCGTACCAGGGCCAGGTTCGAGGTAACGACGGGCTCGGTCGCGGTACCGTCTTCCCATGGTCGTCGCCGGGTTTGTCGCGCCCTACCTGCTCGATACCACGACACGCTTCGCCGAGGCCGCCGCGAGCCTGCCCGGTACCCAGCTGGCCCTGATCACCAACGAGCCCGAGGACCGGCTGCCCGCCGAGCTGCGCCGCCGGCTGGCCGGGCACTGGATGGTCGAGGACGCGCTGGACCCGGCGCAGATCGCGGGCGCGGTCCGCGGCCTGGAGCGCTACCTCGGCCCGGTGCAGCGGCTGCTGGCCGTGCTGGAACAGCTCCAGGTGCCGCTGGCCCAGGTCCGCGAGCACCTGGGCATCGCCGGCATGGGCCCGCAGACGGCCCGCAACTTCCGCGACAAGGACCAGATGAAGACGGTGCTTGAGGCCGCGGGCGTGCCCTGCGCCCGGCACACGCTGGCCAGGAACCCCGGCGACGCAGAAACCTTCGCCCAGCGCGTCGGCTTCCCGCTGGTGGTCAAGCCGCCCGCCGGCGCCGGGGCCAAGAGCACCTTCCGCCTCGACAATCCGAACGACCTCACAGCATGGCTCGGCACCATCCCGCCCACCCCGGACCAGCCCGCGATGATCGAGGAGTTCCTGACCGGGGACGAGGGCTCCTACGACAGCGTGATGGTCGACGGGCAGATCGTCTGGGACTCGATCTCGAACTACCTGCCCACGCCGCTGGAGGTGCTGCGCAACCCGTGGATGCAGTGGGTGGTGCTGCTGCCCCGCGACATCAGCGGCCCCGAGTACGACCCGATAAAACGCATCGCGCCAGAGGCGCTGAAAGCGCTCGGGCTGCACACCGGGCTGACCCACATGGAGTGGTTCCGCCGGCCCGACGGCAGCGTGGCCGTGTCCGAGGTCGGGGCGCGGCCGCCCGGGGCCCAGATCACCTCGATGCTGTGCTACGTGCACGACTTCGACCTGTACCGGGACTGGGCGCGGCTCATGATCGACGGGAGCTTCGACCCGCCCGAACGCACGTGGGCCGCCGGCACCGTCTACCTGCGCGGCCAGGGCGCCGGCCACGTCAGGGCCGTGCACGGCATCGACGCGCTGTCGCCACAGCTGAAAGACCTCGTGGTCGATTCCCGGCTGCCCCGCCCCGGCCAGCCCTCCTCGGGCAGCTACGAGGGCGACGGCTACATCACCGTCCGGCACCCGGACACCGCCGTGGTCACCGCCGCGCTCAAGGAGCTGCTCGCCACCGTCCGCGTCGAGCTGGCCTGACCAAAGATGGCTGACCCAACATGAAACTGACCAGATGAACGTGCTGATGATCTCGCCCGGCTACCCCGCCGAGATGGCCTTCTTCACCCGCGGGCTCGCCCAGGCCGGCGCCACCGTCATCGGCCTCGGCGACCAGTCCACCGACGCCCTGCCCCCGCCCGCCAGAGACGCGATCACCCACTACGTCCACGTCGGCTCCCTGGCCAACGACGACCACGTCGCCGCGACCGTCCGCGACCTGGCCCGGCACGTGAGAATCGACCAGGTCGAGTGCCTGTGGGAGCCCTACATGGTGCTGGCCGCGCGGCTCCGCGAGGAGCTCGGGCTGCCCGGGCTGACCGTGGCCCAGACCGTGCCGTTCCGCGACAAGGAGCGGATGAAGCAGCTGCTCGACGCGGCGGGCCTGCGCACCCCGTGGCACGTCGCGGCCACCACCGTCGCCGAGGTGTGGGCCGCCGCCGAACGCGTCGGCTATCCCCTCATCGTCAAGCCCATCGACGGGGCGGGCTCGGCCGACACCTACCGGGCCGACTCGGCCGCCGAGCTGGACGCGATCCTGCCCATGGTCCGGCACGTGCCGCGGGTCAGCGTCGAGGAGTTCGTCGAGGCCGAGGAGTTCACCTACGACACGATCTGCGCGGGCGGGCAGGTGCTGTTCGAGAACATCTGCCAGTACCATCCGCGCCCGCTGCTGACCAAGATCCACGAGTGGGTCAGCCCGGTCACCATGGCCCTGCGCGACCTCGATGACCCCGGCCTGCGCAACGGCCGCGAGCTTGGCCGGAACGTCCTCCAGGCCCTCGGGTTCCGTGACGGGTTCACCCACATGGAGTGGTACCGCAAGGCCGACGGCGAGGTCGTGTTCGGCGAGATCGGCGCCCGGCCGCCCGGCGCCCGCACGGTCGACGTGATGAACTACGCGACCGACTCCGACCTGTTCACCGGCTGGGCCGAGGCCGTCACCCACGGCCGCCTCTCACAGCCGGTGGACAGGAAGTACAACGCGGCGAGCATCTTCAAGCGGGCCAGCGGCGCGGGCCGGATCACCCACTACGAGGGCCTGGACGCCCTGCTGGCCGAGTACGGGGAGCACGTGGCCGCGATCGAGCTGCTCCCGGTCGGCGCGCCGCGCCGGGACTGGCGGGCCACCCTGATCGCCGACGGCATGGTCATCATCCGCCACCCCGACCTGCCCGCGGCGACGAGAATCGCCGAGCGCTTCGCCGCCGACCTCCGCCTGTACGCGAGCTGAGCGAGCTGAGCGAGCCGAGCGAGCTGGGGTATGGTCCAGACCATGGACCAGCCGGACGAACTCGCCACCGCCGTTCACTACATCCTGGACGATGTCCGCGCCGACCTGGAGCGGCTCATCCGCATCCCCTCGGTGTCGGCCGACCCGGCCGCCAAGCCGCACATGACGGCCAGCGCCGACCTGGCCGCCGAACTGCTGGCCGAAGCCGGCCTGCCCGAGGTCGACATCCTGGCCGTCCCCGGCGGCCAGCCCGCCGTGCTGGGATCGGTGCCCGCGCCGCCCGGCGCCCCCACCGTCCTGCTCTACGCGCACCACGACGTCCAGCCCACCGGCGACCGCAAGGCCTGGCACAGCGACCCGTTCCAGCCCGCCGAACGCCACGGGAGGCTGTACGGCCGCGGTGCCGCCGACGACAAGGCCGGCGTCGCGGTGCACCTGGCCGCGCTGCGCGCCCACCGCGGCCGGCTCCCGGTCGGGGTCACCGTGCTGGTCGAGGGCGAGGAGGAGATCGGCTCGCCCACGCTGGCCGACTTCCTTGACGCCTATCAGGACCGGCTGCACGCCGACGTCGTGGTGTTCGCCGACGCCACGAACTGGACCACGGACGTCCCGTCGCTGACCACCACGCTGCGCGGCGGCACCAGCGTCACCGTGGAGGCCAGGACCCTGGACCACGGCGTGCACAGCGGCCTGTACGGCGGCCCGGTGCCCGACGCGCTGACCGCGCTGTGCCGGATGCTGGCCAGCCTGCACGACGAGCGCGGCGACGTGGCCGTCCCCGGCCTGGTCCGCGGCACCGCCGACCCGCTCGACCTGACCGAGACAAGGCTGCGCGAAGAGGCCGGGCTGCTGGCTGGGGTCGAGCTGACCGGCACCGGCGGCATCACCGACCGGCTGTGGGCCGGCCCCGCGGTCGACGTCATCGGCCTGGACGCCCCCTCGGTCGACGAGGCCTCCAACACGCTGATCCCGGCCGCCCGGGCCAAGGTGAGCCTGCGGGTCGCGCCCGGCGACGACCCGGTCCGGGCCCGCGACTCGCTGGCCGCGCACCTGCGCGCGCACGCGCCCTGGGGCGTGCACGTGACCATCCACCCCGGCGCCGCGGCCGCTCCGTACAGGGCGCGGACCGGCGGCCGCGCCTACCAATCGGCCCGCGCGGCCCTGGCCGAGGCGTGGGGGATCCCGCCCCTCGACATCGGCGCGGGCGGCGGCATCCCCTTCGTCACCGCCTACGCGAACCTGGAGCCGGACGCCGAGATCCTCATCACCGGCGTCGAGGACCCCGACACCCGCGCCCACGGCGCCAACGAGAGCCTGCACCTGCCCACGTTCGAACGCGCCTGCCTCGCCGAGGCCCTACTGCTCCGCAACCTCGCCGCCCAGGATTAATCCGCCGAATAGGGCGGCGAGGAGTACCGCGCCACCGTGAACGCGATGATCAGCGGCACGTCCAGCGCGAAGACCACCAGCATCACCAGCACCAGGGCCAGCGGCGCGCCCCGGGTATGGTCGCGGACGAACGCGAAGCCGATCATCCCAGCCGAGATGACGTAGGCCAGCAGCGCCCACCGGAACACCACGAAGAACCGCGGCCAGGCGAACTGTTCCAGCCGCGACAGCAGGAACACACAAGCCAGCAGCAGCGCCCCGCTCACCGCGGCCAGCACCCCGGGCACCGCCAGCGGCGGCCGCCGCGGCACGTACGAGGCCAGCAAGATCCCGCCGATGACCACCAGCGCCAGCGACCCGATGCCCAGCCCGGCCACCGGCGGCAACCGCCGCCCGGCCGCCGCCGGAGCCCCGGTCACCGCGGCGCTCATTGCGTCGCCACCCGGGTCATGATGATGAGCGTCGCGACCTGCATCAGCCCGGTGATCCCCGCGGTGTAAACGAACCGCTTCATCAGCAGCCCGATGACCTCGCCGTCCGGCACCTGCTTGCGCATCTCGACCAGCACCGCGATGTTGGCCGGCTCGAGCACGCCGAGCGCGATCACCGCCATCACCCCGACCACGCAGAACGACACGATCAGCCATACGTGATTGGGACTGCTCACCGCGAGGTTGCCCTCCCGCAGCGCGAGCTGGAACCCGGCCGCGAGCGTCATCAGCACCAGCGTGGGCATGAGCAGCACCATCTTCGGCATGAACCGGGCCGTGAACTCGGCGCGGGCCGGGACCGAGAGGCGGCCCAGGATCGGCCCCACGATCAGCCCGACGAACAGGTCGATCGCCGTCCACAGGGCGCCGCCCACCACGTGGCAGAACACCAGCGCCCACAGCCAGTTGCCGGCGATCGCGGCGATGACGAACGCCACGACCACGGCCACGATCGGCAGCCCCTTGACCGGGACCACCTGCACCCGCGGCCGGGGCGGGCTCTGCGCCAGCACCTCGGCCTGCATACGTCCGACGTCGGTCATCCATGCCCCCCACATCGCTCCTGATCAAGGCTAACGCCGTGACGGTCATCACTCCAGAGTCCTGAACCGGCCGCCGACCAGCGACGACGGCGCCGGGGCCGTCCTGATCCAGCCCGACGGCAAGATCGTGGCCGTCGGTTTCTCCGAGAACAACGCCACGGGCCACGTCTTCATCGCGCTCGCCCGCTACAACCCTTAGGACCGCAAAAACCACCGCCCGTTCGGAAAAAATAAAAATCAAAAGAATTTATGCCGAACGGGCGGTGGTGCGTGCGCCGACTACCCTGCATGCTGGGATTCCCAGCGTGGCGGAGGCGGCCGTGAAAGAAATTCTTGACACAATTCTCGATCCCGGCCGCCAGCCCGCGGACTTCGCCGCGCTGCCGCTGCCGGATTCCTACCGGGCCGTCACCCTGCACCGGGACGACGAGCACATGTTCGACGGTGTCGACGTCGCCAAGCGCGACCCCCGTGAGTCCCTGCACGTCGACGACGTGCCGGTCCCCGAGCTCGGCCTCGGCGAGGCGCTGGTCGCGGTCATGGCCAGCGCGGTCAACTACAACACCGTGTGGAGCTCGATCTTCTCGCCGGTCTCCAGCTTCGCCTTCCTGCGCCGCTACGGCCGGCTCTCCCCGCTCACCGCGCGGCACGACCTGCCCTACCACGTGGTCGGCTCGGACCTGGCCGGCGTGGTGCTGCGCACCGGCCCGGGGGTGACGGCCTGGAAGCCCGGCCAGGAGGTGGTGGCGCACTGCCTGTCCGTCGAGCTGGAAAGCGCCGAAGGCCACAACGACACCATGCTCGACCCCGAGCAGCGGATCTGGGGGTACGAGACCAACTTCGGCGGCCTGGCCGAGCTGGCCCTGGTCAAGACCAACCAGCTGATGCCCAAGCCGAAGCACCTGACCTGGGAGGAGGCCGCGACCCCCGGCCTGGTCAACTCGACCGCGTTCCGGCAGCTGGTCTCGGACAACGGCGCCTCGATGAAGCAGGGCCACAACGTGCTGGTCTGGGGGGCCAGCGGCGGCCTGGGCGCCTACGCCACCCAGTACGCGCTCGCCGGCGGGGCGATCCCGGTCTGCGTGGTGTCCAGCGAGCGCAAGGCGGCGCTGTGCCGGTCGATGGGCGCCGAGCTGATCATCAACCGCGCCGCCGAGGGCTACCAGTTCTGGAAGGACGAGCACACCCAGGACCCCAAGGAATGGAAGCGCTTCGGCGCGCAGATCCGCGAGCTCACCGGCGGCGAGGACGTCGACATCGTCTTCGAGCACCCGGGCCGTGAGACGTTCGGCGCCTCGGTGTACGTGACCCGCAAGGGCGGAACGATCGTGACCTGCGCCTCCACCTCCGGGTACATGCACACCTACGACAACCGCTACCTGTGGATGAGCCTCAAGCGCATCATCGGGTCGCACTTCGCGAACTACCGCGAGGCCTGGCAGGCCAACCGGCTGATCGCCAAGGGCATGATCCACCCGACCATGTCCGCGGTCTACCCGCTGGACCGGACCGGCCAGGCCGCCCTGGACGTGCACCGGAACCTGCACCACGGCAAGGTCGCGGTGCTGTGCCTGGCCCCGTACGAAGGCCTGGGCGTGCGCGATCCCGAGCGGCGCGCCCGGCACCTGACCGAGATCAACCGGTTCCGGAATGAGTAACGACCGTCCCTGGGTGATGCGGACCTACGCGGGGCACTCCAGCGCGGCGGAGTCCAACGCGCTGTACCGCCGGAACCTGGCCAAGGGACAGACCGGCCTGTCGGTCGCGTTCGACCTGCCCACCCAGACCGGGTACGACGCGGACCACGTGCTGGCCCGCGGCGAGGTGGGCCGGGTCGGCGTGCCCGTCGGGCACCTGGGCGACATGCGGGCCCTGTTCGACGGCCTCCCGCTGGAGCAGATGAACACCTCGATGACGATCAACGCCACGGCCATGTGGCTGCTCGCGCTGTACCTGGTCGTGGCCGAGGAGCAGGGCGCCGACCTCGGCCGGCTCACCGGCACCACGCAGAACGACATCATCAAGGAGTACCTGTCCCGCGGCACCTACGTGTTCCCGCCGGGCCCCTCGGTGCGGCTGGCCACCGACCTGATCGCCTGGACCGTGACCCGGATGCCCCGGTGGAACCCGATCAACGTGTGCAGCTACCACCTGGCCGAAGCCGGGGCCACCCCGGTCCAGGAGATCGCGTACGCCCTGGGCACCGCCACCGCGGTGCTGGACGCCGTCCAGGTCGCCCCGGAGCGGATCTCGTTCTTCGTCAACGCGGGCGTCCGCTTCGTCGAGGAGATGTGCAAGCTGCGGGCCTTCGCCCGGCTCTGGGACCAGGTGACCCGGGACCGCTACGGGATCATCGACCCCGCCCGGCGGCGGTTCAGGTACGGCGTCCAGGTCAACTCGCTGGGCCTGACCGAGGAGCAGCCGGAGAACAACGTCCAGCGCATCGTGCTGGAGATGCTGGCCGTCACGCTGTCCCGTGACGTCAGGGCCCGGGCCATCCAGCTGCCCGCCTGGAACGAGGCGCTCGGCCTGCCCCGGCCCTGGGACCAGCAGTGGAGCCTGCGCATCCAGCAGGTGCTCGCCTGTGAGTCGGACCTGCTGGAGTACGGCGACCTCTTCGAAGGCTCGCCCGTGGTGGAGGCCAAGACCGCGGAGCTGGCCGCTGCGGCTTTGGCGGAGATGGCCGTCATCGAGGACATGGGCGGCATGATCCCGGCGGTCGAGTCCGGCTACGTCAAGGCCCAGCTGGTCGCCTCGCACGCGGCGCGGCGCGCCCGCATCGAATCCGGGGACCTTAAAGTCGTCGGCGTCAACTGCTTCACCGAAACCGAGCCGAGCCCGCTCACCGCCGACGCCGACGCGACGGTCCACCGCGTGGACCCGGCCTTCGAGCGGGCCGTGGTGGCCGACCTGGACCGGTGGCGGCGCCGGCGCGACCAGGCCGCGGTGGTGGCAGCTGTTGTTCGACTGAAAGCTGATGCGGCGCGAGGGGACGTCAACCTGATGGAGGCCACCCTGGAGTGCGCCCGGGCCGGCGTGACCACCGGCGAGTGGGCGTTCGCGCTGCGGGAGGTGTTCGGCGAGTACCGGGCGCCGACCGGTGTGGCGGGCGCCCCGGCGGCGGCGGCCGCCGGCGCGGACCTGGCCGCGGTCCGGGCCGCGGCGCAGGCCACGGCGGCCGAGATCGGGGCGCGGCGGCTACGGCTGCTGCTGGGCAAGCCAGGGCTGGACGGGCACTCCAACGGCGTCGAGCAGATCGCGGTGCGGGCCCGCGACGCCGGGCTCGAGGTGATCTACGCCGGCATCCGGCTCACCCCGGCGCAGATCGCGGCGGCCGCGGTGGCCGAGGACGTGCACTGCGTGGGGCTGTCCGTCCTGTCCGGCGGGCACGCCGAACTGGTGCCCGACGTGCTGCGCAGGCTGCGCCAGGCCGGCGCCGGGGACATACCGGTGGTGGTCGGCGGGATCATCCCGCCCGCCGACGCGCAGGCCCTGCGGGCCCTGGGCGTGGCCGCGGTGTTCACGCCCAGGGACTTCGGCCTCACCGCGATCGTGGGTGAGATCGTGGATGTTATACGGTGCGCTCGGAAACAAGGGGTGACATGACGACCTCTGCCATCGCGGCCGGCCGGCTTCGGCCGCGCCGGTCCTGCCTGGCCGTGCCGGGCAGCAACCCCAGGTTCCTGGACAAGGCCCAGGGCCTGCCCGCCGACGAGGTGTTCCTGGACCTGGAGGACGCGGTCGCGCCGCTGGTCAAGGAGCGCGCCAGGCACCTGATCGTGGACGCGCTCAACGAGGGCGACTGGGGCGGCAAGATCCGCGTGGTCCGGGTCAACGACTGGACCACGCAGTGGACCTACCAAGACGTGATCACGGTGGTCGAGGGCGCCGGCGCCAACCTGGACTGCCTCATGCTGCCGAAGGTGGCCGACGCCGCGCAGGTCCGGGCGCTGGACCTGCTGCTCACCCAGGTCGAGAAGACGGTGGGCCTGCCGGCCGGCCGGATCGGCATCGAGGCCCAGATCGAGAACGCCGCGGGCCTGGTCAACGTGGACGCGATCGCCGCCGCCTCGCCGCGCCTGGAGACGATCGTGTTCGGCCCCGCCGACTTCATGGCCTCGATCAACATGAAGTCGCTGGTCGTCGGCGAGCAGCCGCCGGGCTACCCGGCCGACGCCTACCACTACATCCTGATGCGCATCCTGATCGCCGCGCGCGCCCGCGACCTGCAGGCCATCGACGGCCCCTACCTGCAGATCCGCAACGCCGACGGGTTCCGCGAGGTGGCCAGGCGGGCCGCCGCCCTGGGCTATGACGGCAAGTGGGTGCTGCACCCGGACCAGATCGCCGCGGCCAACGAGATCTTCTCCCCTTCCCAGGACGACTACGACCACGCCGAGCTGATCCTGGACGCCTATGACTGGTCGACGTCGGCGGCCGGGGGGGCGAGGGGGTCGGCCATGCTCGGTGACGAGATGATCGACGAGGCCTCCCGCAAGATGGCCCTGGTCATCGCGGCCAAGGGCCGGGCCGCGGGGCTGTCGCGCACGTCCAAGTTCGAGCCCCCGGCGGAGTGACCCCCATGCCGTTCGGACGGACCTACGAGGAGTTCGAGGTCGGCGCGGTCTACAAGCACTGGCCGGGCAAGACCGTCACCGAGTACGACGATCACCTGTTCTGCCTGCTCACCATGAACCACCACCCGCTGCACCTGGACGCGAACTACGCCGCCCGCGCCACCGACTTCGGCCGCAACGTGGTCGTGGGCAACTACATCTACTCGCTGCTGCTCGGCATGTCGGTGCCTGACGTCTCCGGCCAGGCCATCGCGAACCTGGAGGTCACCTCGCTGCGGCACGTGGCCCCGACCTTCCACGGCGACACCATCTACGGCGAGACCACCGTGCTGGGCAAGCGGCTGTCGGCGTCCAAGTCCGACCGCGGCATCGTCGAGGTCGAGACCCGCGGCTACAACCAGGACGGCACCGTAGTCTGCGTGTTCCGCCGCAAGGTCATGGTGCCCACCCAGGCCTACGTCAAGGAGCACGGCGGCGAGCACCCCGCCCGTCCTGAGCCTGCCGCCCCTTCCCCGCCCCGCCCCGAGATTGACAGCCCCGAGCCCCTCGAGCCCCCCGAGCCCCCCCAAGCTCCCAATCGGGGAGGTGAAATCGGGGATTCACCTCGTTAGAGGGCGGTGAAACCGGGGTTTCACTCCGCGGGAGCCGCCAGCGATCGACCCAAGGAGGGTCATGGGACGCCTCGCGCACACCGACGGCCTGACCGACATCCAGCGGGACATCCTGGCCACCGTGCGGGACTTCGTGGAAAAGGAGATCCTGCCCGTCGCCACCGACCTCGAACACCGCGACGAGTACCCGGCCCAGATCGTGGAGGGGATGCGCAAGCTCGGCCTGTTCGGGCTGACGATTCCCGAGCAGTACGGCGGCCTGGGCGAGTCGCTGCTCACCTACGCGCTGGTCGTGGAGCAGATCGCCCGCGGCTGGATGTCGGTGTCCGGCATCGTGAACACCCACTTCATCGTCGCCTACATGATCGCCCAGCACGGCACCCCCGAGCAGAAGGACTACTTCCTGCCCAGGATGGCCGCCGGCGAGGTGCGCGGCGCGTTCTCCATGTCCGAGCCCGGCCTGGGCTCCGACGTCGCGGCCATCTCGACCAGTGCGGTCCGCGACGGCGAGGACTACGTGATCAACGGCCAGAAGATGTGGCTGACCAACGGCGGCACCGCCAACCTGGTGGCGCTGCTGGCCCGCACCGACGAGGGGCACGCCGCGCCGCACCGGAACCTGACCACGTTCCTGATCGAGAAGGAGCCCGGCTTCGGCCCGAACGCGTCGGTGCCCGGCCTGACCGTGCCCGGCAAGATCGCCAAGATGGGCTACAAGGGCGTCGACACCACCGAGCTGATCCTGCACGACGTCCGCGTCCCGGCCGCCCGGGTCCTCGGCGGCGCTCCCGGCCGGGGTTTCTACCAGATGATGGACGGCGTGGAGGTCGGCCGGGTCAACGTGGCCGCCCGCGGCTGCGGGGTCGCGCTGCGCGCCTTCGAGCTCGGCATCGCCTACGCCCAGCAGCGGCACGCCTTCGGCAAGCCGATCGTCGAGCACCAGGCCATCGCGTTCAAGCTGGCCGAGATGGGCACCAAGGTCGAGGCCGCCCACCAGATGATGATCATGGCGGCCCGCACCAAGGACTCCGGCCAGCGCAACGACCTGGAGGCCGGCATGGCCAAGTACCTGGCCTCGGAGTACGCCAAGCAGGTCGTGGAGGACAGCTTCCGCATCCACGGCGGCTACGGCTTCTCCCAGGAATTTGAGATCGAGCGCCTGTACCGGGAGGTGCCGATGCTGCTGATCGGCGAGGGCACCGCCGAGATCCAGAAGATGATCATCGGCCGCCGCCTCCTCGACGAGTACCGGATCACCAGTTAACCGAGCGTGATCGCGTCCAGCCGCGTCTTGATGAACTCGGCGGACACGACCGGGGCGTAGTCGGATCGCCGGCCGACCGGCGGCTTGAGCGACTCGATCACCGCGTCGTGGTCGGCCTCGTAGAAGTACACCAGCGAGACCAGGTCCTCATCCGGCGCCTCGGCCTGCGGCGGCAGCACGCGGTGCCGGTTGGACTTCCACCGCGCGCCGCTCCACCGGGCCAGCAGGTCGCCGGTGTTGATGGTGAACGCGCCGGGCTCGTACGGCGCGTCCTCCCAGCCGTCCTGCTCGGTCCACACCTGCAGGCCGCCGCGGCCCGGCTCGCGGTCCAGGATGGTCACGGTGCCGAAGTCGGTGTGCGGCCCGATGCGGAACTGCCCGGGTTCCGGCTCGCCCGCCACCGCCACCGGCGGGTACCAGTTGATGTTCATCGTGTGCGTGGCGTGCCCGGTGTGCCGGGTGAAGAAGTCGCGCTCCAGGCCCAGCGCGGCCGCGCACACCACCAGCAGCTCGTCCGCGAGCGCGCGCATCCGGGCCAGGTAGGCCACGATCGCGGGCTCGAGCCCCGGCACCTCGGCCGGGTAGACGTTGGCCTGGAACCAGAACCCGTCGACCTCGGGATCGCCGGTCTGCTGGTCCGCGCCGACCGCGAACGACTCCTTCATGTCCGGCGGGGTCGCCGTGCCCTCGGCGTAGGCGTTCCCCTCCACGCCGGGCGGCAGCCAGCCCCGCCCGCCCACGGTGACCGCGTACCGCTGCTTGACCTCGGCCGGCAGCGCGAAGAACTCCCGCGCCCGCGCCCGCACCCGCGCGCGCAGCTCGTCCGGCACGCCGTGCCCGCTGATCAAGAAGAAGCCCACGCTGCGCAGCGCGCCGTCGACCTCGGCGGCCACCGCCGCCCGGCCCGCGGCCGTTCCGCCGAACCACGGCGCGAGGTCGATCACGGGAACGCTCGATGACATGGCCTTCGCCCCCTTCGGCCGACGCGAATGCAGGTACCGCCCATTGTCGCAGGAACCATCGGTATGGATCAGCCAGCCTGCCTAAGCTGACACGCCCTGCTTCCTGCGCCGCCCGCCAGGCCTGCTCGATCTGCCGCGCGGCCTGCGGGTACACGATCAGCCGCCGGAACGGCCTGATGGCAGCCAGGTAGAGCGTCCCGAGCAGCCCGTTCGGCTTTACCAGGACCGCCATCTGGGCGCGGTAGCCGCCGCTCCCGTCGGGCACCCAGCCCAGGTGCATCACACCGTGCACGGTCCGGTTGGCGATCTCCGCGGCCCACTCGTCCTCCAGCAGGTAGAGCGGGGCAAACGGGAGGCCCCGCAACACCGGGCCAGAGGGAGCGGCGCGCAGGTCCTCGGGCAGCCGGTCGCGCAGCGCGGGCACCCGGGCGCCGAGCCCGGCGTCGTCGCGGTCCCAGCCGAGCAACTGCCCGGCCTTCCACCGGACCGCCCACAACACGCGGACGGCCCGCGACGCCGAGCCGTGCGACGGGTCATCGCGCGAGGCCAGCCAGCGCACCAGGCGGGGGAAGTCGTCCGGGCCGCCGGTCGTCTGCCACGCCCACACGTCCTCGAGCCGGAAGTCCCGGGTTAGCTCGTGGATGCGCCAAGGCCGGGAGGTGTGCGCGGTGTCGGGAAGTCTCATCCGCGATCCTTCATCTATACGCTACCGTATAAATGAACGCTAGCACCGCCCGCGCGACGGCCAGCAGCAGGGGGTACACCTAGGCCATGCCTGCCATCACCCGGACGCCCCGGCACCGGTGGATCGAGGAGGGCCTGCGGGCGCTGGCCGAAGGCGGCCCGGACGCGGTGCGGGTCGAGGCGCTGGCGCAGGCGCTCGGCGTGACCAAGGGCGGCTTCTACGGCCACTTCGCCGACAGGAACGCGCTCCTGGCCGAGATGCTGGACTCCTGGGAGCGCATGAGCACCGACGACGTGCTCGAGCGGGTCGAGCGTCAAGGTGGCGACGTCCGCGCCAAGGTCCGGCTGGCCGGCGCGCTCACCTTCTCCCGCGAACTGCTGCCGGTCGACCTGGCCGTCCGCGACTGGGCCCGGCGCGACCCCGCGGTCGCGACGCGCCTGCGTCGGGTGGACAACCGCCGCATGGACTACCTACGGATGCTGTTCGGCGCCATCTGCCGAGACGAGGCTGAGGCCGAGGCCCGCAGCATCCTGGCGTTCTCCCTGGTGATCGGCCACCACTTCATGGCCGCCGACCACGGCGCACGCAGCCACGCCGACGCCCTGGACCTCGCCGCCAGATGGCTCCTGTCATAGCGTCGCCCGGAGCCTGGACGAAAGGATCACCGCACAGCTAGGCTTTGCCACGGTTGACGGCACAGCCGGCGGCCTTTGCGTGCCGGCGTTTTCCGCGATACCACCCAGACCGGTGCCCTTGGCTTCCGGCCGGTGTCTGCCCCGGTTCGCGCGTCAGCGCGGCTACCGGGCAGACTCGGCCCGCGGGGCGCCCACCCCCCCAGCGCCTCGCGGGCCCGTCAGCATCGGATGTCGATCAGGTCCGGCCCGCCTCTTCGAGCAGCCTGCGGAGCCTGCGGTCCTGCCCTGTTCGTGCCACCCCGCACCCGACCCAACGTCAGCCGATCCCCCGGCCGGGCCGCTGCGTGCCACTCCAGTCGTGCGCTGCGGGGCTGCGCCGGCTCGCCGCTGGGCCGCGTCGGCGTGCCAGCAGTACAGCCACTGACCGGCACAGATGACCTCCCACGCGGCCCCGGCCAGCTCGATCAGGAACATGTGCAGCACCAGGCCGACCGCGAGCCGGGCAATCGCGACGAAGATCCGGTACTTGAGGGGCAGGAATGTGAGCATGACTCCTTGCTCCTTCCGTCCGAGACGGGACTACCCCAGGCTCGCCGAGCCTGGTATCCCGGAGCCTTCGCGGCGCGATAGCGCGCCGATGGCGGCCAGCAGCCAGAACGAGAGGCGCGGCCCGCCACGCCGCTACGGAGCCCGAACGTCCCCGCTGCTCCGCGCCCGCAAGGCGGCTGCATCTGCCGCGGCCGCTTCGGCGGCACTGGCGTCGCCGCCGCCGGCATGCGCCTGGCTGACCTGCATCAGCGCCTGGGCCTCGAACAGCGGGGCCCCCACGGTCCGGCAGACACCCGCCGCCTGCTGCCCGAAGGTGACGGCCTGCCCGTGGTCGCCGCTGGCCAGGGCGAGTTCGCTCAGCCCGACCAGGGTCCGCGCCTCGGCCAGCCGGTCGCCGAGGCTGCCCGCGAGCTCCAGGGCCCTCAGCAGCGCGCTGCGGGCCTGGCCGAACTCGCCTTGCCGCACCCGAGCGACGCCCAGGACCCGCAGCACATGGGCCTCGCCGACGGGATCGCCGAGAACCATGGCCAGGGCCTGATCGAAATCCTCCACGGCGCGGGCCGGATCGCCGGCCAGCAGGCAGGCCCGGCCGCTCAGGTAGAGCAACTGCGCCCCGACTCTCTTGTTGAGCGCGACCTTGGTCGAGCGCAGCTCGGCCAGCAGTTCCATCGCCTGGTCGAGCTGGCCGCGATCCAGTTGCATGGCGGTCATGCCGCGCAGGGCCTGGGCCGCGGACTCGTGGTCTCCCGTCCTGCGGAATATCGCCAGAGCCTGCTCATAGCACCGGGTGGCGTCGTCGAGCCGCCCGCGCGTCCAGTCCACGAACGCGATATTGCAGACGGTCTTGGCGAAGCCCCAGTCGTTGCCGATTTCCCCGTGCAGCTCAGCTGCCGCAGTGAGGTCGCGCCGGGCCTGGTCGAGCCGGTACTGCTCCAGGTGCAGCGTTCCCCGGGTGTGCAGCATGGCCGCCTGACCGTAGATGTCCTGCGCCTTCCTGGTGGCCGCCAAGGCGGTGTCCGCGGTCTCCCGCCAGTCGTCGAAGTACCCCCGGAACTCGAAGAACGCCTCCGCGGTGAGCATCAGCATCCAGCACAGGCCCGCGAGTCCCGCCTGGGCCGCCTGCCGTACGCCGCAGACCAGCGTGCCCCGCTCGCGCTCGAACCAGGACACGGGATCGTCGGCCAGCTGCTCCACCACGCGCGAGGGCAGCGGCCATACAGCACCGCTGCCGCGCGGCCAGGGGTACTCCTTGCCGGTGAACCGCCGGTAAGCCTCCTGGGCCAGGTAGAGCAGGGCACCGAGCGCGCGCTCGAGCGCCGCCGTCCGCTCGGCGGCCGGCTCCTCCGCGGCCAGCCGTTCCCGTGCGAAGACCCGGATCAGGTCGTGGAAGCGGTACTGGCTGTGCACGCCGGAGCCGCTGTCGGCCGCCTGGACCAGCTGGGCACTGACCAGCTCGTCGAGCAGGTCCTCGGCGTCGGTGAGCGGCTGGTCCAGCAGCGCGGCGCTCAGCCAGCCGGGGAAGGCCGGCATGTCCAGCAGCGCCAGCCGCCGGAACAGCCGCCGGGCCTGCTCGCTGGTGCTGTCGTAGGTGAGCGAGAAGCTCGCGCGGACGTGCATGTCGCCGTGGCTGAGCTCGTCCAGGCGGCGTGTCTCGTCCGCGAGGCGCTCGGCCAGCTGCTGGATGCCCCAGTGCGGCCGGGCGGCCAGCCGCGCGCCGGCGATGCGCAACGCCAGCGGGAGGTGACCGCAGTGCCCGGCGACGGCCGCCGTCTCCGGCCTCGCCTGGACGCGGGCCGGGCCGGCGATGCGAGCCAGCAGGTCGGCGGCGGTGCCGGCGTCGAAGACGGCCGTCTCGACGTGCTCGCTGCCGGCCAGCCCGGCGAGCCGTCGTCGGCTGGTGATGATGACCCCGGCCGCCGCGCTGCCGGGCAGCAGCGGCGATACCTGGTTCTCACCCGCCGCGTCGTCGAGCACGACCAGGACCTTGCGGCCCGCGAGCAGGTTGCGGTACATCTCCGCGCGCTCGTCCAGGCCGTCCGGTATCTGCGCTCCCGTCACCCCGAGCGCACGTAGGAACCGGTCGAGCACATGCGCGGGCCCGACCGGATTGGCGGTCCCCGCGTGCAGGTCGGCGAACAGCTGCCCGTGCGGGAAATGCCCCGCCAGGCCGTGCGCCGCGTGGACGGCGAGGCTGGTCTTGCCTACCCCGCCCTGGCCCGTGACTACCACGATGGGCACCGCCAGCCGGGGCTCGCTCCCGGCGGTGCCGGTCAGGCGCCGCCCGATCTGCCGGACCTGCTCCGCCCGGTCGGTGAAGTCCGCGATGTCGGCAGGCAGCAGGCCCGGAACCTGCTGCCTGCCGACCTGGATCGCGACGGGCGGGGTCGGCAGGTCAAGGGAAGGGTCGCCGGTCAGGATGGCTCGTTCGAGCTGCCGCAGCCGCTCACCGGGCTCGATGCCCAGCTCATCGATCATGGTCCGTCGGGCCTGCCGATACACCGCCAGCGCCTCGGCCGTGCGCCCGCAGCGGTACAAGGCGAGCATCAGCAGGCCGCGCAGCTGTTCTCGCAGGGGATACTGACCGGCGAGCTCGATGAGCTCGCCGGTCAGCTCGTGGTGCCGGCCCAGGTCGAGTTCGAGGGCGAGCCGGTCCTCGTTGACGGCGATCCGCTGCTCGTCCAGCCGGCCGGCCGCCGCCCGCAGCAGCTCGCTGTCCAGGCCGGCCAGCGCGGGCCCGCGCCAGAGCCGGAGCGCGTCGCGGTAGTGCGCGACCGCTTGCGCGCTGTGCGGGGCATCGCGGGCCGCGGCCACCAGTTCCTCGAACCGCAGCGAGTCGAGCCGCCCCTCGCCGACCTCGATGGCGTAGCCGTGGGCCTGCGTGGAGATGATCGCGGCATGTCCGTGCGAGGCAAACAGCCGCCGGAGCGAGGAAATGCTGATCTGCGTCTGAGACCGCGAGGTCGGCGGGAGGTCTTCGCCGTAGACCGCCTCCAGCAGCCGGTCCACGCTGACCACGTGGTTCGCGTTCAGCAGCAGCGTGGCCAGCACGATCTGCTGGCGGACACCGGTCAGCTCGAGCCGCTCCGGGCCCGCCGCCACCTCGAGAGGTCCGAGGATCCTGAACTCCACCAGATCACCGCGCCCGTGACTTCGCAATCCACCCGTATCGCCTGCGAGACTTTACGGCGACCGCCGCCGGCCGAGATGACCGCATAGAGGAGAATCTACGGTTCCGCGCCGCACCCCGTGAAGGGCCAGCCCAGATCTGTCGGGCGGCCGCTGGGTTACGAGGAACTGCGGATACCCGCGCCGGGGGCCGCCGGCCACAGTTGATGGCGTGAGCGGGAGCCCAGACTGCCAGGTGCTTGTCGTCGGGGCCGGGCCGACCGGGCTCGTCCTCGCCATCGAGTTGCTGTACCGGGGCACCTCGGTCCGCGTCATCGACAGGTGCGACGGCGTCACGCCGGAGAGCAGGGCGATCGGCCTCCAACCGCGCACGCTCGAGGTCCTGGACATGATGGGCCTGGCGGAGCGGTACGCCGAGCAGGGGCACAAAGTGCGCGAGCTCCGGTTCTACGCCAGCGGCAAGCGCCTGGAGGAGATCCAGGAACTGACCGATCAGCACGCGCCGGAACCGATTAAAGTGTCCGATCCGAGCTGGCTGGCGGCGTTCCGGACGCACCGGCGTTCGGCAGCCGCCTACCGGCGGGGCCGGGTACTGCTCGCCGGGGACGCGGTGCACATCCACAGCCCGGTTGCCGGCCAGGGCATGAACACCGGGATCATGGAGGCGCACAACCTGGGCTGGAAGCTCGCCATGGTCGCGTCCGGCGCGGCGCCCGACTCGCTGCTGGACAGCTACGGCGCGGAACGGCGTCCGGTCGCGGAAGACGTCCTCAGGCTCACCCAGACGATGGTCCGCCTCGGCACGGTCAGCGATGCCCTGCCGCAGCGGATACGTGACGTCGTGGTTCCCGCCCTGGGCCGCACTGCGGTCGTCCAGCGGTAGGCGGTACGCAGGCTGAGCCATGTGTACGTCGCCTACCCCTCCAGCCCGCTGGCCCGCCAGGACCGCGCCCGGGGCGGGCCACGACCCGGGGACCGGATGCCCGACACCGCCGTCCGCATGGGCGGCCGCCCCACCACGCTGCACAAGGTGCTGCGCGCCGGCATGCACGTCCTGGTGATCCCGGCAACCGGGCCGGCCATGCTGCTGGAGCAGGCCTGCGGTGTTACCGGCAGCACTTCGACCTCGTCACCAGGACCGGCGCCGGCCTGGTCGTGCTGGTCCGGCCGGACGGATACGTCGCCGCGCGCGGGAGGCCGGGCGACATGGCCACGGTGACCGGCTATCTACGGGACCTGCTCGGCGAGCCGGCGGAGAACGCCAGATGAACCCGGCGCGGGCAGGATCACAGGCAGCGGCCGGGGAGGGCGCGGGTGACGGCGGCCGTGCGGCTGGACACGCCCATGCGGCGGTAGAGGTGTTGCAGGTGGGTGCGGACCGTGCCCTCCGACAGGCCGAGCCGCCGGGCGATCTGCGCGTTCGTGAGTCCGTCGGCGAGCAGATCCAGCAGCTGCCGGTGCCGTTGGGTCAGCTCAGGCAGCGGATGGCGTCGGCGTTCGGCGTCGAGGTAGGCCTGGTGCAGGTGCGGGCGCAGCAGGGTGAGCAGCGCGCGGTCTGCTTCGGAGAAGTCAGATCCGGGACCGCGGAACAGGAACAGCCGCAGGGTCCGGCCGGGACCCGACGCCCCGCCCGGGTCGGTCGGCAGCGTGAGCATCAGCTCGTGCTCCATGCCCTGCGGGCGGTACAGGTCTGCATACATGCCAGTGCCGTGCCATTGCCGCTGCGAGTAGAAGTCCGCGATCTTGATGACGGTACGCAGGTCGCCGGTGCGGTCGGGGTAGCAGCACGGCCTGCAGTCCCAGTAGTGCTGCCAGTGCACCGCGCCGTACGCGGCCTCGAACTCCGCGCACGCCGACTCGTCCAGGGCGGGGACCGCACCGCAGAACCAAGTCTCCCGCCGTCCGCTGTCGAAGCCCTCGAACGAGACCGCGTTGCAGTGGATCAGGTCCTTCAAGTCACTGAGCAGGGAAAAGGGAAGGCCGCGCGCGGGCAGGTCGGCGCGGTGCTCGCCAACGATCCGCGCCAGCGTGCACAGCTGTCGTTCGCTAGGTGTCATCTGAGCCGTCATGGCATCCCGCGGCTCACGCTACGCCGGGATCGCCGCCCGAGCCATACGCAGAACTGCGTAGGGCCCAGCCGTGGTTGACCCAGATGAGCTCCGGCCCGGCCCGGATGACACCGCCGTCGTCCGCGAGGCGCTACGCGCGCTGTCCGCGGCGCACCTGGAAATCCTCAACGAGACCGTCCTGGGCGGCTGCACGGTGAACCAGGCGGCGGCAGCGCTGGAGATTCCCGTCACTGCCGTCAAGTCGCGGGTCTACTACGCGCTCCGTGCATTCCGGATAACCATGGCCGAACGCACCGGAGAGCAGGTCACAAGCGCCCCCATCAGGATTCGAACCTGCGCCCGAGATGATCAGCACACCCGAGCCCGAAACGCCGCAGACCGAGCCTGAACCTGAAGCCTCAGATCAGGCTGGCTTGTCTGGCGGTCAGCGATCCGGCTGCGGCTGCTGGCCGCTGATGAGCTGTATGACCTGCTGGCGTACCCGGCTCAGCTCGGCGCCCAGCCTGACCAGCACCAGCGCGGCCACACCATCGCCCTCAGCCAGAGCCATGCGTGATCGCGGAGCCGCCCGCGCGCCCTGGCGGGGTAACGATCCTGGTTCAGTCATTTCCGCAGGTCAAGAGCCATACATGGTTGTTTTCCCGGGTGCGGTATGTGCCGGAGACGGGAGTCACAGGTTCACTGTCCTCCGGCACTGTGCAGCCATCCGACCCGGTGCAGCACTTCCTCGGCGACCACTGTCGCGGGGCGGTTCTCGTTGTCCACCAGGTGGTCTTCGACCTGTGCCTGCTCCAGCACCTTCGCGGTGTGGGTGGCCGCGCCCAGGAACCAGTCTCGGGTCGCTGGCTTCCCGGGAGCGGATGCGCTCATGCAGCACCGCAAGGGGTGCCCGAAGCCGGACCACAGTGATCTGGGCGCCCGGCACCGCCTCGGTCACCCGCCGCAGCAGGCTCCGGGTCTCCAGCACGCGCGCAAAGATGAGCCGGTCAGCTCCGGCCTGGCGGAAGTTGGTCCACATGCATGCGAGGTTGCGGTGGCTCACGCGCTCGTTCCACGGGTCGTCGGCGGGGACGGGCCAGCACTGCTCGATCCGGTCAAGATCGACCAGCGCGTGGGGGACATCCGCCTCGCGCAGCAGCCATGCCGCCTCGTTGGCGATGGTCGACTTCCCGACCCCGACCGGTCCGGTGATCACCAGCACGGGCACCGGGGCCGTCATGGCGCGGTCTCCGGCGACCTGAGGTTCCCCGGCGGCCCCCGCTTCCGGTGTGCTTGTCCGTTGCGCCGGTCATCTGGTGCTTCCTTCATCTCGGCGGACCAGTAGAAGGAATGGTCGCAGAATCTGGCGCA
>CAVPLC010000104.1:0-53343 GCA_963705835.1 uncultured Actinomycetes bacterium | reverse complement strand
AAAGGCACAGCGTCGGCGTCGAGCAGCGAGACGGTGCCCATGATCTCCGCCGTGCCGAGGTGGAAGCGCACCGGCAGCGCGGTGCTTGATCGGCCGTTTCGACGTCGGCCAGGCAGTGCAGCCGGACCGTCAGCACCCGCGACGGCACCAGGTAGCCGGGCGTGGCCAGCTCCTGGCCGCGGACCACGTCCTCGTGGTGGACGCCGGCCAGGTTGATGGCCGCCCGCTGCCGCGATGGACCTCCTCGACCGGCTGGTCGTGGTTCTGCAGCGAGCGCACGCGGACGCGCTCGCCGCGCGGCTGCCATTCCACCTCGTCGCCGACGCGCAGGCTGCCCGGACGTCACCGAGCCGGTGACGACGGTGCCGTGGCCCTGCACGATGAAGGAGCGGTCGATGGCCAGGCGGAACCACTCGCTGCCGCGTGCGTTCCTCGACCTGCCGGCAGGCGTCGGCGATGGCCGCCTTCAGTTCCGGCGATGCCCTGCGCCGGTGTGGGCCGAGGTGCGCGACGATCGGCGCGTTCTCCAGGAAGGTGCCCTGGACCAGCTCGCGGATTTCCAGCTCGACGACCTCGCGCGTCGTTTCGTCGACCAGGTCGCACTTGGTCAGGGCGATGACGCCGTGGCGCAGGCCGAGCAGGCGGAGGATTTCCAGGTGCTCGCGCGTCTGCGGCATGACCGAATCGTCGGCGGCGACGACCAGCACGGCCAGGTCGATGCCGGTGGCGCCGGCGAGCATGTTCTTGATGAAGCGCTCGTGGCCGGGCACGTCGACGATGCCGAGGCGGTAAGTCGCCCAGGTCGAGGGTGGCGAAGCCGATGTCGATGGTGATGCCGCGGGCCTTCTCTTCCGGCAGGCGGTCGCAGTCGATGCCGGTCAGGGCCTTGACGAGCGAGGTCTTGCCGTGGTCGATGTGGCCGGCGGTGCCGAGGATCAGGTCGCGTGGCATGGCGGTCGTTCCTTGAATCATGAGGGACCTGATTATATTCTACCGCAAGCCCACGGATTGCAATCCGTGGGCTTTCCACCTCTCCCATCACGGGTTACAATCCGTGACTCACTGTGGAGTCGTACTGAGGGGAATCCTTCCATGCCCATTCCTGTCCGGTGTCCGAAATGCGAGTCACGGTTCGCGGTGCCGCGTATTCCGGGACCGCGGGGGAGCCTCTGCCCGGCGTGTCTGTCGGTCGTCGCTCCGACACCGGTTGACCCCAACAAGCCGCCGCCCGTCAAGAAGACCTATGCCGTGACGAAGCCGGCTCCTCCCGCCGCGGCCGCTAACAACTCGGCCGAGAAGCCGGGAGGGGCCAACGGCAAGGCAACTCAGCCGCGTCCCCAGCATCCTCGCGCCGGCCCCAAGGGCGGCGAGCTGGGAGAGCAGACCCCCAAAGGCCCCGAGGCGATGCAACTGCACTTGACCCACCTCGGCCTTGGCTTCCATTACGTCAAGGTCATTGTCTCCCTACTGGGTCTTCTGCTCTGGCTCGCGCACACCATGTTGGCGGCCATTGATGACGGCATCGTGTCGCATCTGGCTGGCGGTTTGTATCTGTTCGTCACGGCGATTGCGCTTCTGCTGGGGATCACCGGGTCGGCCTTCTGTTGCCAGGTGCCGCGGGGGTCGCGGGCACGGACCTTGATCCTGGTCTCGCTCGTCGCTGATGCCCTGGGTGCCCTGTTCTTTTTCGTGGCCATCGTTGCCGCCTTGGGGGACGCGCTGGGACTCGGTGGACGGAACCTGTCTTATGTCGAGCAGGGCTGCGAGTTTCTCTCGACCATCGTGAGCGTGTTCGGCCTGATCCTGTTCTTGCTGTTCCTCAAACAATTGGCCTATTATTTAGACGAAAACATCATGGGCGATCAGGCGACCGACCCCATCGCCTACGCCGCGGCCCTCATCGGCGGCACCATCGTCGGCGACATCCTGGTGCGCTTCCTCTTCAAGCTCGGAACCAACGCGCCGCTGCTGGGGACCGCCTTTCTGCTTGTCGCCCTCTTGGCGTTCTTTTACTTCGCGGGCAAGTTGCTGATGATGAGCCTGAACACGATTGGCCCCATCCGCAACGCGTTGGAAAAACGCTTGGCTCCGTCCGCACGCTCGTGGCGGCAGGAAATCCCACGCTGGGCCTGGCTGGGTGTGACGGGGGCGACGTTGGCCCTGCTGGGCAGCTTGCTTCTGCTAGTCGGCATCGCTGCCTGGAGGAACACTGCCAGCGCTTCGCCCGCTCAGCCGAGTCCGGCCCCGAAGCAGGATGGACCGTTGGCCGGCAAGGGCCCAGACGATTCGCCGGCCGATCTCCTTCCCCCCAAGGTCCCGCCGCCGGCAACCGATTTCGAGGGATTGCTCGCCTACTGGCCGTTTGAGGATGGCAAACCGGGAGAGAGTGTCGCGGACCTCTCGCCCAACCGCATCAACGGTCGTGCCGTTGGGGGCAGCAGTGTGGAAGGGATCCGCGGTAAGGCCCTGCACCTGTCGAATCCGTATTGCTTCGACTACACCGCCGATCACCGGCTGAACTTCCCAGCCGTGAGTCGACTTCACCCTCGCTTGCTGGGTCAAGACCGCTTCGGCGAACGGCATGCTCCTCTCGCAGCGAAACAGTCGGGAGGGCGGGGCCGTCATCGACGTGCTGCTCGCTGGCGGCCAAGTTCAAGCTCAAGTTCGTCAGGATAAGGGATTCTTTCTCACTTGCAAATCGCAAGTCAGTCCCGGATCAACGACAATCGCTGGCACCACTGGGCGCCGCTGCGCCGCGGTCAAGTTGTGGAGCTATTCGTTGACGGCCGGCACGCCGCGGCAGGATCGGGCAACGAAGTGAACAGCCCGATAACCACCGACCTGTGCGTTGGGCGCGAAGGTTTCTGGGAATCGCAAGGCCGGCGCGGTGCCGAAACGTATTTCACGGGCGATGTGGACGAATTCTGCATCTTCAATTGCGCCCTCGATCCGGACGAAAGAAGGTGATCCCGGGCGCCCGGGTCGTCTACATCGACAATGACCCCATGGTGGCCGAGCAGGGCGGCCGGCTCCTCGCCAATGACCAGTCGACCCGCGTGATCTGCGCCGACCTGCGCGAACCAGCGACGATCCTGGAAAATCCCGAACTACGCAAGCTCATCGACTTCCGTGAGCCGACCGGGCTGCTGCTGACCGCGGTCATGATGTTCGTGTCCGACAACTCCGATCCATGGGACCTGGTCGCGCAGTACGTGGACGCCCTGGCCCCCGGGAGTTACCTGGCGCTGTCGCACCTGACCGACGACTACAAGCCGCCGGTGACGGCGGAGCGGTTCCGCGCCGTCTTCGACACGGCTACCGAGCGCCTCTACTTCCGCTCGAAGGCCGGGATCGCCGCCTTCTTCGACGGCCTGGAGATCGTCCCGCCCTACGAGGGCGCCGAGCCGGCCATCTGCTACACCGGGGTCTGGGGCGCCGAGGATCCCGTGCTGGCCGACAGCGAGGGCGCGCGGTGGCTGTACTGTGCCGTCGCCAGGAAGCCGTGACGGCCAAGCCCACGATCCCCGAGCTCGGCATCGACCTCGCCGCGCAGGTATGGCGGCGTTCCGGCCAGGGCGGCGGCGCGATCGAAATCGCCTTCGCCCACGCGACGCACGACACCAGCCTCTGGGTCCTGATGCGGGTGGCGGGCGATCCGGAGCAGCGGGTGCTCGTGTTCGACCGGCATGAGTGGGAGTGCTTCCTCGACGGCGCTCGCAGCGGGGAGTTCGACGACGCGGACGGCGCGGACGACGCGGCGGCCCCTGACCCCTCATCCAGCTAAATCCTGGTTTGCGAATCACAATTTGGGTACCGTATAAGGCATGACAGGGGTTCCTGTCAAGAAGGGGAGCCGAAATGAGCGATGACACCTATGGTGCGACCATCGCCAAGCGTCGGCTTGCCCGGCAGCTGACCGCGGCGCGAGTCAGGGCCGGCTACACCGCCAACCACGCCTGCGACATCTTGAACTGGGGCCGCGGCAAGGTCGGCCGTTTCGAGGCCAACCAGTGGAAACGCCCCGAGATGAGCGACATCAGGGACCTCATCAGGATCTACGGCATCGAGGGCGCCGAACGCGAGGAAATCGAGGACCTGGCCATCCGGGCCCGCGCCCGGCCCTGGTGGCGGGAGTATCCCGAGATCTTCGACAGCGAGTTTCCCGGCTACGAGAACGACGCCACCACGATCCGGGTCTTCATGCCGCTGGTACTGCCGGGACTGCTGCAGACCGCCGCCTATACCGAGGCGGTGATGCGATCGGGCCCGCGTCCTCCCGCCTACCGGCGCAAGGCGGTCGATTCCCGGCTGCGCCGGCAGGAGATCCTGGACCGCAAGGACGGCTCCGCGCCCATGGTCAGCGCCGTCGTCACCGAGGCGTCCCTGCTGTACCGGTGGGGACTGCGGGAAGATCGGCGGGACCAGATCGAGCACCTGGTCGCGCTCGGCACCCGCCGCAACGTGCAGCTGCACATCCAGCGATTCGAGGACGGCCCGCCGACCGGCATCGTGTCCATGGTGAACATCTTCGGTTTCCGCGAGGACGAACCCAACCTTGTCTTCGTCGAGACCGATTACTCGATCGAGGAGGTAAGCAAGCCGGAGTCAGTCCAGGGGTACATCGAATCGTTCGAGCGTGCCTGTGATGCCGCGCTTGAGCCTGCGGATACCACGGGCTACCTCGAGCATCTCGCTAAGCGAATGGAGTAGGGCATGACCGACCTGTCTCAGGCCATCTGGCGCAAGGCCCGCCGAAGTGCGCACAACGGAGGCTGCGTGGAGATCGCGGCCAACCTTCCCGGCGTGACCGCCATCAGGGACAGCAAGCGACCAGAGGGCGGCGCCCATATCGTCGGCCGGGACGCATTTGCCGAGTTCCTGGCGGACGCGAAAGAGGGACGTTACGACGTGGAATAGCTGCGGGAGGGAAACAGAAAGCCCCGGATGGATGCCGCCACCGGGGCTTTCTGCTACGTCGGCCTGTCTCATGGCCTGGCGGGTAACCGTCAGGGTTTCCCTCACCATCGCAGACTGTACACGCCGGCTTCACTCAATGGCTAGGCGCGGACAGGTTACATTGCCTGCAAACCCGGCAAACTGCGGTATTTCACGATCAAGACTCACATGGACATCGCAGACACCATCCGACAACAACTGCCCCAACAGTCGCGACCAGAAACGTGGTGATTACACGGCTAAATGGCTTATGTCCGGGACGGCCGATATGTCCATTACGGTACGCGTGTACAGAACTGCGATAAAGATAGTAATGCCATCAATATTGCGAAGCGGGTCAGCCGAGTCGTAACCTGTGTTTCACAGATTATGAGGTCGGAATCCAAGTATCGTGGTTCATGGATTCGCTGCCGACGGCAAACCCCTCCTGCCGGCGGGTTGTGACAGGAGATTGCCGGAGGCGCCAGGAATGAGGCAGCAGAGCATCACCAGTTGGCGAGGCGTCCACGCGGGTTCATGCCACGCGTGGCTGCTTCCAGCCGACGCCACGTGCGCAGCAGTCGCGCGGCAGGTGTTCCGGGACGCGGTGTCGGAGGTCGGGCTCGGATCCGGTCTCCTCGACGACTGCATCCTGATGGCCAGCGAGCTCGCGGCCAACACGTTGCACGCGCAGGCGGTGGCCGGGGCCGGCGGAGGGGGGAATCGGCTCGCGTCCGTTTTGACGGGCGTGGAGGGCGAGCCGAATGTGTCCGCCGTCCCGGCCCCTCAGTCCCAAGCCCACGACCCGCAGCCGGATTCGCAGCCTGAAGTATGGCTGTACCTGCGCGGTCTGGGCGCCCGGCGCGAGCTGGTCTGCAAGGTCTTCGACAGCTACCGCGGCTGGCGGCACGGCGCCGCGCCGTCGGTATCCAGGGCGTCCGTCCAGGCCGTGGCGGGGCGCGGGCTGCAGATCGTGCACGAGCTTTCCGGCGGCCGGTGGGGACACCACCTGACCCGGGCCAGGCTCGGCGGCCACGGCCTGGCCAGGCCGCGCGGCAAGGCGGTCTGGTTCGCGGTGCCCGCTCCGCTCGCGCACGCCCGGCTGGCCGACGTGACCGGCCTGCGCGCGTACACGCTGTCGGCCGACGTCACCGCGACCCGGTTCAACGACCGCCTCAGCGCCCGCCAGGCCGCCAGGGAGCTGGAGGCGATGCTGGACGGCCGCGGGTTCGGCGGCCAGCTGGCGCGCGATGACCAGCCGACCCGCGACACGTCGGTCCTGTCCGTCGACGGCGGCCTGACCGTCCGGTGCTGGTCCGGCATGGTGTCGCTGACCACCCCGTGGGGATCCTGCCAGCGCTGGCACTACGCCGATCTGGTGGAAGCCGCCGAGCAGACCGTCCGCCGGTATGAGGAGCTCGGCCTCGACACCGAGCTCGTCCAGGCCCAGTAACCGCGCCGGGCACGCAAACAACACACGCAAACAACACGCGCAAACAACGAATGTCAGCGACGCATGCCCTCGGCCACCCGGCCGTAGGCGCCGAGCGTCAGCTCCCAGAAGCCGTCGACGTCGATGTCCGTCGCCACCCGCGCGTTGCTGCCGCCGACGCCGCCGGCCGCCTCGAACTCGGTCACCGTCATCCCGGAGGTCAGCTGTCCGCAGGTCTCCACCTGGACCCGCGCCGGCACCAGGCCGAACACCCCGGCCGCGGCGACCCACGCCACCGCGCACACGTCGTGCACCGGCGGCCCCGTCTCCCGGGGGACGTCGACCGGTACTGCGCCAGGGCGGGCAGCAGCAGTTCGGTGCCCAGCGCTCCCAGCGCTCCCATCCGCTCCAGGACGGAGGCGCTCGCGCCGGTCCGCAGGGTCACGTCGAGCCCCAGCATGACCACGGTCCAGCCCGCCCGGAACACCAGCGCCGCGGCCTCCGGGTCGGCCCACATGTTGTACTCGGCGGCCGGCGTCGTATTGCCGCGCCCCGCCGAACCCCCCATGATCACGAAATCCCGCACCCAGTCCGCCAGCCGCGGCTCGCGCCGCACCGCCAGCGCGATGTTGGTCAGCGGCCCGGTCGCGACCAGCGTGATCTCGCCGCGAGCGGCGCCTATGGTGTCGATGATGTAGTCGATGGCGTGCCCGGGCGCCGGGCCGGCGGCCGGCGGCGGCAGGACCGCCCCGCCGAGCCCCGATTCGCCGTGCACCTGCCGTGCGTCCAGCGCGGGCCGCAGCAGCGGCCCGGCGCAGCCCGCGGTCACCGGCGTGCCCCCGGCGCCGATGAACTCGCATACCGCGAGCGCGTTGGCCGTGGTCTGGGCCAGCCCCACGTTGCCGGCCACCGTGGTGATGCCGAGCAGGTCGATGCCGGGATGCCCGTGCGCGAACGTGATCGCGAGCGCGTCGTCGATGCCTGGGTCGCAGTCGAGGATGATCGGTGTGGCCATGTCTCCCCATACGGGTGTCTTGTGGTGCCCCTGATGACGGTACCGAACGTCCTTAGGGCCCGCCCCCGTGACCTGCGTGCGGCGTGGTGTGTAGCCTGCATGCGAGGAGGTCCGTCATGCACAACCCGCCCATCCCGGCCGTCGAGAGCGCCGACCCCGAGATCGCCAGCCTCATCGAGGGCGAGGCCCGCAGGCAGCACGACAAGGCCCGGCTGATCCCGTCGGAGAACTACGTGTCGGTGGCCGTGCTCGAGGCGTCGGGCAGCGTGCTGACCAACAAGTACTCCGAGGGCTACCCCGGCCGCCGGTACTACGAGGGCCAGCAGTTCATCGACCCGATCGAGACGATCGCCAGGGACCGGGCCAAGGCGCTGTTCGGCGTGGACCACGCCAACGTCCAGCCGTACTCGGGCTCGCCCGCGAACCTCGCGGTCTACCTGGCGTTCGCCCAGCCGGGCGACGCGATCATGGGCATGGCGCTGCCCATGGGCGGCCACCTCACGCACGGCTGGTCGGTCTCGGTGACCGGCAAGTGGTTCCGGCCCGTCCGGTACGGGGTGCGCCACGACACCGGCCGCGTCGACCTGGACGAGGTGCGCGACCTGGCCCTCAAGGAGCAGCCCAAGATCATCTTCTGCGGCGGCACCGCGATCCCGCGGACCATCGACTTCCCGGCCTTCGCCGGCATCGCGGCCGAGGCCGGCGCGCTGCTCATCGCCGACATCGCGCACATCGCCGGGCTGATCGCCGGCGGCGCGCACCCGAGCCCCGTGGGCCACGCCGACGTGATCACCACCACCACGCACAAGACTCTGCGGGGCCCGCGCGGCGCCATGATCATGTCCAAGGGCGAGTACGCCCAGGCCGTGGACCGGGCGGTGTTCCCCGGTCTGCAGGGCGGCCCGCACAACCACACCACCGCCGCGATCGCGGTGGCGCTGCACGAGGCCGCCCGGCCCGAGTTCCGGACCTACGCCCACCAGATCGTCGAGAACGCCAAGGCGCTGGCCGACGCGCTGCTGTCCCGCGGCTATGACCTGGTGTCCGGCGGCACCGACAACCACCTGATCCTGATCGACCTCACCTCCAAGGGCATCGGCGGCAAGCCGGCCGCCAAGGCGCTGGACCGCGCGGGCATCGAGACGAACTACAACACGGTGCCGTTCGACCAGCGCAAGCCGTTCGACCCGTCCGGCCTGCGGATCGGCACGCCCGCGATCACCACCCGCGGCCTGCGCGAGGAGCACATGGTCTTGATCGCGGCCTGGATGGACGAGGCGATCACCGCCGCCACCAAGGACGACGAGGCGTCCCTGGAGCGCATCGCCGCCGAGGTCCGCGACCTGCTGGCGTCCTTCCCCGCCCCCGGCTGGGAACCCTAGAAACCCCGAAGGTCAGCAAAACGCAGGCTAGCCCACCCGGATGCGGCGTTCCGGTGGTTCCCGGGTGCCCAGCACCGGCTGTCCGCCGCGGCCGCCCTGGTACTGCCGGTCCCACGGCCAGCGCCCGCGCTTGTCCGCGTGTACCAGCTGCAGGCCGCGGATCCGGTGGCCGTAGAACTGGACCGCCACGTTCAGGTGCGCCCAGGGCGCGGCGATCTGGACCACCTCGACGAGCGGGCCGTCGAGCAGCGCCGCCTGGGTGCCGGGCTCGGGCGCGTCCGCGTGCAGCACGTGCTCGGCCACGCCGTTGAGCACCCCGGTGGCCCGGGTCAGGCCCATGCCGGTGATGACGAGCTCGGGCCGCCGGTACGCGGTGAGCCCGACGGTGTAGGCCCACGGCGGGTGCACGCCGTCGCGTTCTACCCCCTGCACAGCCCAGCCGAACGCGGCGATCAGCTGCCTCATGTGCTCGGTGTAGTCGCGTTCGGTGGCGCCGGGGTGATCGCAGATCCAGCACACGTTTGCCTCCCTCGGCATGGTGGGACGAACACCACTATGCCGAGGGGGTCTGACATTTTACGTTATCCGAGCTCAGCTAGCGAACCTGATTTGGATCCCTGTTCGATGAGACCAGCGGCGCTCACTGCCCGGCCAGGATGTGAATGCTCACGTGCGTGAACCTGTTGGTCTTGAGCCCGGACGCCGACACCGCCTTGCTGAGCCAGATCCCGATCGTGTCGGCGGAGATGTGATTGAACGCGATCCTGACCGTGATGTGCGTGCCGCCGGAGAAGACCAGGATCCCGGTGGTCTTGTCGTCCTTGGGCGAGGCCGGGAAGTCCAGCGGGTCGCCGCCGATGTTGTTCCTGCCGATGACGTTGCCGATCACGTTGTTGCCGCTCAGGTCCTCGTGCTGGCCCTTCCCGATGGTGTGGGCGTGCATGGTCACCCCGGCCAGCTCGTTCCCGGCGATGTAGTTGCCCTCGACCAGGTTGTCGTACGAGGCGGTGCCGGCCGTCGCGTTCGCGAACAGGACCCCGGCGCCCTCGCCCTTCAGCCCGTTGAACGTCACCACGTTGTCCCTGATGACGTTGTCGTAGACGCCCGCCACCTGCGGCGCCGGCTTGCCCTTGGCGTTGAGCGCGCCGGGGTTGTGCCCGGGAACGGTGATCCCGCAGTCGGTGAAGTTCTGGGTCACGTAGTTGTCGGCCACCAGGTTGCCGTGCGTCGGGCCGGTGTCGTCGCTCAGCAGCACCCCGCCCGAGTTGTTGGCCACGACGTCGTGGGTGATCGCGGAGTCGGCCACGGCGGTGAAGTGAATGCCCTCGCCGCAGTCACCGGGGACCTGCCCGGCCGCCGCGCATTCGAAGTAGGAGGACTTCGGCTTGGGGAAGCCGAAGCCCAGGTCGTTGAACACCACGGCGCTGTGGCTGATCGTGATGCCGCTGATGTCGCGGCCCAGCCCGGCGGCCAGGATGCCCTCGCCCTGGGCGTGCTGGACCCGCAGGCCGGTGAACCGGACGTCGGAGCTGACGATCACCACGGCGGCGAAGATCTTCACCGTGCCGAGGTGCGGCACGGTCACCTTCAGCCACGGGTTCACGCCGCTCTCGTCGATCGTGGCCAGCTGGCCGTCCAGCGTGAGCGGCTTGAACACCACGACCTGCTCGTGGTAGGTGCCCCGGCAGATCACCACGGTCGCCCCCGGCGACGCGGCGTCGACGGCGGACTGGATCTTCTTGAACCCGGGCTTGGCGCAGGACCGGTTGGCCCCGTAGTGCTTGGCGGACGCCGAGACGAACAGGACCCGGCCGTGATCACCCGCGGTACCGGCCGAAGCCACGCCGGCTTGCGCGACCATCGCGCCCCCAGCTAGCAACACAGCCAGCAGCACCGCGAGCAGCGGCGTCAGCAGCCAGCCCGTCATCCTCCTGCGTCGCTTGGATGTCATGTTTCCCCTTAGCAAGCCTGGCCCGCGATGCCGCGGGCGTACCTGATCCCCCACTGCCATCCGGCGGAACCGCCGTCGCAGGAAGCAATCGTTCACACTACGCTCACGCCCGGTTTGCCCGCAAGGTCACCTTCCGGCCCCGCTGCGTGACATCCCAGCCGGGAATGCCTATGGGCATTGGCTTTTCGCTCAATCTTAACATGAGATGAAAAAGATTATTTGCTTTTTTGTTCGAGTGAACTTATATTCGATCGTGACTCCGGGCCGACTCGGTCCCGATCACGGATAGCACTGCTGTCTTCCCCGCGCGGCAGCGACAACCAGGTGACCCCGAGAGCACAGCGGACAGGGGAAGCGGATGAGCGAGCCAGAGCCCCGCCGCCACAGGCGGCCAGGCAAGCAGCGCGGCACCGTCTGGACCGAGGCGATCGCAACCACCCTATGAGCCGGGCCTACGGCGAGCCGGTCAACGTTCAGGCCAGGGACGACGGCCGGCCCGCCCGGTTCGTGTGGCGAGGCCGGCTGTACACCGTCCACGCCATCCTCGAGCACTGGGTCATCAACCGGGAGTGGTGGGCCGATCCCGCCGCCGAGCCCGGCCAGCCCGAACTTGAGTTCTGGCGGGTCGAGGCGTCACCGGGCCCGGGCATGACCGCCGGCGTCTACGAACTCCGCCGCGAGATCGCCACCGGCGCCTGGACCCTCCGCTTCGGCTCCGGCTTAGAGCTACACGGTGCCAGCTACACGGTGCCAGCTACACGGTGCCAGCTACACGGTGCCGTTCAGGTGCTCGATGTAGCGCAGCGCGGACCGCCGGACCGTCTCCCACGCGCCGGACCGCAGCACCGGGGTCCACCAGCCGCCGTAGATCCGGTCGAAGGCGTACGGCCGCACCGCCTCGGCCACGCCCGCCACCGCCGCCGCGGCCAGCGGCAGCCGGTTCGGCGCCGACCAGACGAACGTCACCCGGTCCTCGCCCGGCGTCACGAAGATCGTGTCCCCGGACAGCAGCACCCCGCGGCCGTCGGCCCCGGAAGCCCAGTGCAGCACCGCGCTGCCGGGGAAGTGCCCGCCGCACTGCACGAGCGTCACCCCAGGCAGCACGGGAAGCGTCCCCGACCACAGCCGCACCGGCAGTTCCGAGCCCGCGCGCAGCCAGGCCACGTCATCGGCCGGAACCAGGATCTCCGCCCCGAACTGGCGGGCCCATTCCGCGATCGCCCCGTAGAAGTGCGGGTGGCTGGCGGTCACGAAGTTCAACCCGCCCGCCGAGCGGACCGCGGCCACCGCCGCGTCGTCGATGAACCCGGACGGGTCCCACAGCAGGTTCCCCGCAGGGTTGGCCACCAGCAGCGACCGCTGCCCGATCGCGAACGGCGGCGCCGCGCCGATCCCGGTCAGCCCCGCCTCCACGGCCCTGACGTCGGACCGGTGCCCGGCCGCGGCCAGTTCGGCCAGCGTGGTCCACCGCTGCCCGCCCGGCGGCAGCCACTGCCGCTCGTCCGCGCACACCGCGCAGACCTGCGGCCGCGGCTCGGGGAAGTGGTTGCCGCAGGTGGCGCACACCCAGGTCACCGGCCTCACCTCCGCTCAGGCACGCACCGCTGCCCGTTCGGGATATTAAAAATCATTTTTACCGAACGGGCAGTGGTGGCACCTTCCCGCCCAGCCTCACCCGGCGGTGGGTTCGCGCCACTTCACCGTCGGGCGCAGCGCTTCGAGGCGGACCCGGTGCGCGTACCGCTTGGTGACGTCGAACAGCGACTCGATCAGCGTGTCGGACAGCAGGTGCGGCTCCAGGCCGAGCTCGACCAGCGCGGTGTGCTTGACGTTGTAGTAGTGTTCCGGCGCCTCGACCCGCGGGTTGTCCACGTTCTCGATGGTGACGTCGCCGGGGTAGGCCCGGGCCACGGTCTCGGCGATGTCCTTGACCGACATCCACTCGGTGATCTGGTTGAACACCCGGAACTCACCGCGGTTGGCCGGGTTCTCGCAGGCCAGCTGGATGCACCGGACGGTGTCCCGGATGTCGATCATGCCGCGGGTCTGGCCGCCGGAGCCGTACACGGTCAGCGGGTGCCCGATGACCGCCTGGATGGCGAACCGGTTCAGCACGGTGCCGAACACCGCGTCGTAGTCGAACCGGGTGGCCAGCCGCTCATCCAGCGCCGTCTCCGCGGTCCGCTGCCCGTACACCACGCCCTGGTTCAGGTCGGTGGCGCGCAGGTCCCAGATCCGGCAGGCGAACTCGATGTTGTGGCTGTCGTGGACCTTGGACAGGTGGTAGAACGACCCGGGCCGCTTGGGGAACAGCACCCGGTCGGTCCGGCCGTTGTGCTCCAGGTCCAGCCAGCCCTCCTCGATGTCGATGTTCGGCGTGCCGTACTCGCCCATCGTGCCCAGCTTGACCAGGTGGATGTCCGGGTTGGTCTCGGCGATCGCGAACAGCAGGTTCAGGTTCCCCACCACGTTGTTCTGCTGGGTGTACACCGCGTGCGCCCGGTCGATCATCGAGTACGGCGCGGCCCGCTGCTCGGCGAAGTGCACCACCGCCTCGGGCTCGAAATCGGCGATGATGTGGTACGTGAAGATCGCGTCGGTCAGGTCGCCGACGTACATGCCGATCTGCCTGCCGGTCAGCTCCCGCCACACCGCGATCCGGGTCCGCAGCGGCTCGATCGGGACCAGGGACTCCACGCCGAGCTCATCGTCGTAGTGCCTGCGGACGAAGTTATCGGCCACCGCCACCTCGTGACCGGCCTCCGACAGGTGCAGCGCCGTCGGCCAGCCCAGATACCCGTCCCCGCCCAACACCAGAATTTTCATGCTCCGGCTCCTACCATGTACGTCGCTGAGATTGCTGTGAGTTTGTTCCGCCCTTGTGCGGGAGGCCGCACGGGGGCGGTAACGTGCTCTGAGTGCGGATGCTGAAACACGCTCCTTGAAGGTCGCTTCGGGCGGCTCTGCCAGGGTAGCTTGACCGGCCTGCGGTTTCCGTACTGTATACCTGCTCCTTGAGTTTTGGTCGGCTAGCTAACCTAGGACATCCATGGCTCTGGTAACCAATCGGCTCAGTGACACGTTGACCCGCACGGCTCACAGCACGCTCGGCATCCGCTTCGGCCGCTTCGCCGTCGCGGCCATCGCGGCGTTCTCGACCAGCGAGATCGTCTACGTGATCTGCGCCGCGCCGCTCGCGCTGTCCTCCACCGAGGCCACCCTGGTGGGCTGGTTCTCTGGTGTCGTGGTCAGCTACCTGCTCAGCAGGTGGGCGTGGGAGCGGAAGGGCCGCCCTAGCCTGCTCAAGGAGACCGTGCCGTTCTGCGTGGTCTCGGCGATCGTCATCGTCGTCCTCGAAGTGGCGGACAAGTACCTCGGCTACCACCCGGCCACCTGGTGGCACCTGCACGGGGCGGAGCGCGCGCTGTACCTCGCCGCGGTGTACGGCGTGGCCAACCTGTTCACGTTCCTGGTGCGGTTCCTGTTCTTCCACTACGTCCTCTTCGCGCGGTCGCCGCAGCCGCCCGCCGCGGCCGAAGAGGCGGTTGCCTCGACCGACTCCGGGCCCGAGCCCTTCGTCGTCGCCGCGGAATCCACCGGGCCGATGCGCGCCGTGCCCGACGCCGAGGACCCCGATCTCGAGCGCTGACGCTCGCGCCACCAGGTGCCGTAGATGACCCGGGCGAAGCGCAGCCCGTAGAACAGGTTGTTCACGCCCGGCAGGTGCAGCTTGTAGAAGGGGTTCTGGCCCTTCTTGCTCTCGCCGACCCGCCGCCGGTGAATGGTGGCGGGCACCTCGGCCACCTTGTAGCCGTGGGTGATGACCCCGATGAGCAGCTCGGACGCCTGGTACTGCGGCTGTTCGAGCCGGACGGCCCCGGTGACCTCGGCGCGCATGGCCCGCAGCCCGAACGTCGTGTCGCTGATCCGCTGCCCGGTCAGCAGGCTGAGCGTGCCGGCGAAGAAGCGGACCCCGGCGCGCCGGATCAGGTCCTTGGTCTCCTGGCTGCCCAGCCGGCGGGACCCGGTGACGAAATCCGCCTCGCCGGCCACGACCGGGCCCAGCACGGTCGCGATCTCCGCCGGGTTGTACTGGCCGTCGGCGTCGGTGGTCACGATGTACGTCGCGCCGCCGCCGGCGGCCAGCCGGTAGCCGAGCCGCAGCGCCGCGCCCTGGCCGCGGTTGACCGGCACGTCGCAGACCATGGCGCCGGCCGTCATGGCCTCCTTCACGGTGCCGTCGGCGCAGCCGTCGGCGACCACGACGGTCGCCGTGGCCAGCCCGCACACCTGGTCCGGCAGCGCCTCGACGACCGGGCCGATGGCGCCTTCCTCGTTGTAGGCGGCGATCACGATCGCCACCGGGGGCAGGCTGGTCGCGCGCTCGCCGTAGGCGTCGGCGAACGCGGCCACCGCCGCGTCGTCGATCGCCTGGTCGTGGGGGTCGCGGTAGATCATCTCGCCTCCCCGTCCGGGCCTGGCGCCCCGCCGGGGCGGAACTCCGGCCAGACCGTGGCCATGCCGGCCTCCAGGCCGGTCGTCGGCTGGTAGCCGATGGCCCGGGCCGCGGAGATGTCCACCACCACGGCGGGCATCTCGCCGTTGGGCACCGGCACGTGCTCGACGGGGATGGGCGCGCCGGTCACCCGGCGGGCGGTTTCCACCATCTCGTTCACCGACACCGACGTGCCGCCGGCGAGGATCAGCGGGCCGGTGTGCCTGGCCCGCCAGGCCGCCAGCACGCCCTGGACCACGTCGTCCACGTGCACCAGGTCGCGGCGCATGCTGCCGTCGCCGCGGACCTGGACCCCTTCGCCGTCCCGCGCCGCGCGCATCAGCCGGGGCACGAAGCTGTCCTTCTCGGCCATGCCCGGGCCGTAGACGTTGGAGAACCGCAGCGCCGCGCCGGTGATGCCGTAGCAGTTGGCGTAGCTGCTCAGCAGCATCTCGGCCGCCGCCTTGGTCGCGCCGTACGGGGTGAGCGGGCGCAGCACGGTCTGTTCGGTGATCACCGCGCTGCCGACGTTGCCGGTCACCGCGTTGGTGGACGCGAGCAGGAAGGCCTGCACGTCGTTCTCGCGGGCCCGCTCGAGGAGCCGGGCGGTGGCGTCCACGTTGATCCGGTAGGTGCTGACCGGATCTTGCACCGAGGCCAGCACGTAGGTGAAGGCGGCCAGGTGGATGATCACGTCGGTTCCCGGCCGGACGGCGCGCCCCGGCCCGTCGGGATCGCACAGGTCGCCGGTCACCGACCGCACCTGCGGGTCGGGGAACGCCCGCAGGTCGGCCACGGTCACCTCGTGTCCCTCGGTCAGCAGGGCGCGGACCACCCTGCGGCCGATGAAGCCGGCCCCGCCGGTCACCAGGACCCGGGAACGATTGGCCATGCGTGCTCCGTTCAGCGTGTAGCGATATGTCATGTTGTCGGCCGTTACCAGCCCTTGTCGGCCGTTGCCAGCCAGCCGCTGCCGGCCGTTGCCAGCCAGCCGTTGCCGGCCGCTGCGAGCCAGCCGGTCGGCCGACGCGGGCCTGCCCGGGCTGCGCCGCGTGATGCGCGTCACCCGGCACGTCATGCCCGGCTGCCCGCCGACGGCTTGATTCGCCATCCGGTTCTACCGGTTTCCGTTGGCTCACGCTACCTGGGCCCGCTGAGAGTTCGCTGGTGAATGGCTGGCAACGTGCGATCCCGAGGCGACCCGGGCCAGTGTACCCGCCTCCACCCGTGCGCCCGGCCCCCGGCCGCGAGCCCGGTCAGCGCCGATCACCGTCTCCCCCCAGCCCTGGCCGCGAGCCCGGTCAACACGATAGAGATGGTGACGTGAACCACGCCGATCCGGTCGAGGCCGAGTCGTACCGCATCCTGCGGTCCCGGCTCGACCTGAGCGCGCTGCCGCCGCTCTCCCGGGCCGTGACCGAGCGCGTCATCTACGCCACCGCCGACTTCGACTACGTCACCGACCTGGTCTGCGACGAGGCCGCGCTGGCGGCGGGCGTGGCCGCGCTGCGGCGCGGCGCGCCCGCGGTGACCGACGCGGTCACGGTCGCGTCCGGGATCGGGGAGTACCCGGTGATCTGCAAGGCCGCCGACTCCCTGGCCACCCGGCTGGCGCGCACCGCGAACATCACCGTCAGCGCGGCCGCGGTCCGGCTGGCGTTCAGCGCGTCCGGGCCCGGCGCGGTCTGGCTGGTCGGCTGCGCGCCCGGGGCGCTGGCCGAGATCATGGCCCGCGAGGTCGAGCCCGCCCTGGTCATCGGCGTCCCGGCCGGGTTCGTCGGCGCGGCGGACGCCAAGGACGCGCTGCGCCGCAGCGGCCTGCCCGCCCTGACCAACGTGTCGGAGAAGGGCGGCCCGGCGGTGGCCGTCGCCGCCTTCGAGGCGCTGCTCGGGTTTGCTCAGGACCTGGAGGAGGAAGCCCGTGTCTTATCCAGCACAGCCTTATCCGGAGGAGCAGCGCGACGCCGTGTACCGGGTGATCGCCGAGCGCCGCGACGTCCGGCAGGGCTTCCGGCCCGATCCGGTGCCCGCCGACGTGCTCGGGCGGGTGCTCGCGGCGGCGCACCAGGCGCCGTCGGTGGGCTTGTCGCAGCCGTGGGACTTCATCGTGATCACCGACCGGGCCCGCCGGGAGCGGATCGCCGCCCTGGCCCGCAGGCACCGCGACGAGTTCGCGGCGGACCTGCCCGGCGCGCGGGCCCGCGCGTTCGACCGGCTGAAGATCGAGTCGATCCTGGACACCCCGGTCAACATCGTGGTCAGCTGCGACCGCACCCGGGGCGGACGGCACACGCTCGGCCGGCACGTCCAGCCGCAGACCGCCGACTTCTCCAGCGTGCTCGCGGTGGCCAACCTGTGGCTCGCCGCCCGGGCCGAAGGCCTCGGCGTCGGCTGGGTGAGCTTCTTCGACGAGCGCGAACTGGCCGCCGAACTCGGGCTGCCCGCGCACCTGCAGGTCATCGCCTATCTGTGCGTAGGCTACGTGACCGAATTCGCGCCAGAACCAGAACTCGCGACGGCCGGCTGGGCGCGCCGCCGCCCGGTGTCCTGGGCGGTGCACGCCGAGGAGTTCGGCCGCCGCGGACTGCCAGGGGAGGAACCAGTGGACCCGCTCGCCGACGTGATCGCCGCGATCGCCCCGCCGGACGCGGCGGCGATGACCGCCGCGCGCGAACGCCAGGACCGGATGACCAAGCCGCGTGGCTCGCTCGGCGCGCTCGAGGACGTGTCGGTCCGGCTCGCGGGCCTGGCCGGCGCGTGCCCGCCGCCGCTGCCCGAGCCGGCCTGCGTGGCGGTCTTCGCCGCGGACCACGGGGTGCACGCCCAGGGCGTCAGCCCGTGGCCGCAGGAGGTGACCGCCCAGATGGTGGCCAACTTCCTGGCCGGAGGCGCGGTGGTCAACGCGTTCGCGGCCCAGGCCGGCGCCGAGGTCACGGTGGTGGACATCGGCGTGGCGGCCTCGCTGGATCCGGTCCCCGGCCTGCTCCCGCGCAAGATCGCGCCCGGCACCGCCGACTTCACCGCGGGACCGGCGATGACGCGCGAGCAGGCCGTGGCGGCGCTGACCGCGGGCCTCGAGATCGCCCGCGACCTGGTCGCCGCGGGTAACCGCTGCCTGGTCACCGGCGACATGGGCATCGCCAACACCACCGCCTCGGCGGCGCTGATCTGCGCCTTCACCGGCGCCGACCCGGCCGAGGCGACCGGCCGCGGCACCGGCATCGACGCCGCCACCTACGCGCGGAAGGTCGAGGTCATCTGCCGCGGCCTGGACCTGCACCGGCCTGATCCCGCCGATCCGGTCGCCGTGCTGGCCGCGTTCGGCGGCTTCGAGCACGCCGCCCTGGCCGGCTTCATCCTGGGCGCCGCCGCGCTGCGCGTCCCTGTGATCCTGGACGGCGTCATCGCCGGCGCTGCCGCCCTCGCCGCCGCCGCGCTGGCCCCCGACGCGGTGGCCGCCTGCTTCGCGGGCCACCGCAGCACCGAGCCCGGCCACGCGATCGCCCTCTCCCACCTCGGCCTGACCCCGCTCGTCGACCTGGGCCTGCGCCTCGGCGAAGGCACCGGCGCCCTGCTCGCCCTGCCCCTGATCCAAAGCGCCGCCCGCGCCCTGCGCGACGTCGCCACCTTCGACTCCGCCGGCGTCTCCGACAAGCTGTGACGCCGTCCGCCGCTCCGCACCCAGCCAAGCTGCCCCCGGGCCGGCCGCGCCGCCCGCCCCCGGCGCGCGTGGAGAATGAGAGCGCGATGATTGGCCCACCCGGCGCATTGATCAAGCACTTACCGACTGGAAGCGGACAAAAGGAGCGATGGACCCGTACCTGCTGGGGCTCCGCCTGCGGGGCCGCCGCGTCGTCGTCGTCGGCGGGGGAGCGGTCGCGACCCGCCGGATCCCCGCGCTGCTCGACGCCGGAGCCGACGTACTCCTGGTCTCTCCCGGGGTCACGGCCTCCCTGGAGGACCTGGCCGCGGCCGGCCGGATCCGCTGGGAGGAGCGCCCGTATCAGGACGGCGACTGCGCGGGCGCCTGGCTGGTCTGCGCGTGCACGGATCGCCCCGAGGTGAACGCGGCGGTCGCGGCGGCGGCCGAGGAGCAGCGGATCTGGTGCGTTCGCGCTGACGACGCCGAGGCCTCGGCCGCGTGGACGCCGGCCTCGGGCCGGGCCGGTGACGTCCGCGTCGGCGTGCTCAGCGGCGACCCCAGGCACAGCGCGGCGATCAGGGACGCGATCCTTACCGGGCTCCGCTCCGGCCAGCTGACCGCCCGGCACGGCCGAGGGCACCGCAGCGGGGTGGCGATCATCGGCGGCGGCCCGGGTGACCCCGGGCTGATCACGGTGCGCGGGCGGCAACTGCTCGCCGAGGCCGACGTGGTGCTGACGGACCGGCTCGCGCCCCGCTCGCTCCTGGACGAGCTGTCCGCCGACGTCGAGGTCATCGACGTAAGCAAGATCCCCTACGGGCGCGCCATGGCCCAAGAGCAGATCAACGCCACGCTGATCGAGCACGCCAAGGCGGGTCGGTTCGTGGCCCGGCTCAAGGGCGGTGACCCGTTCGTGTTCGGCCGGGGCGCCGAGGAGGTCCTGGCCTGCCTGCGGGCCGGGATCCCGGTCACCGTGGTGCCGGGGGTGACCAGCGCGGTCGGCGTGCCCACCAGCGCCTGGGTGCCGGTCACCCACCGGGGGGTCGCACAGGACTTTCACGTCGTGTCGGTTCACGTTCCGCCTGGTGACGCGCGATCCACCGTCGACTGGGAGGTGCTCGGCGGCGGTTCGGGGACCCTGGTGCTGCTGATGGCGGTGGAGCAGATTGGCCCCGTGGCCGCCGAACTGTTGCGGAACGGACGCAGTCCGAACACGCCCGTTTCTGTAATCGCAAACGGGACTCTGCCAACGCAGCGCACAATTAACTCAACACTGGAACAAGTGGAAGGTGCGGTACGACAGGAGGGCATCCGGCCACCCGCGATCATCGTGGTCGGCGATGTGGTGGGCGTCGCCGCGGAGATAACAGAACTGATGGGCCATGTAACCGCCTGACGGAGGGGATAAACTCCGCGTGCTAGGCGACTGAGCCGGAGACCCCGATAGACCCCTGGTCCCCCGAGGATCGCGGGGATTCGCGGGGTTTGAGGAGGCCGTTGGAACAATGGAAGGTCAGGGCGTAACAGCGTCCGCAGCGTCTGCCGCCGGTCGGAATGGTGAGTCCGGTCGGAGTGCGGTTGTGGCTGCTGAATTTGATGACCCTGGCGTCAGCAGTGTGGCCGGTGACGTTGCGGACGATGGTGAGGGCCAGCGCCGTAACGGGGATGACACTGTGGTGATTCCTGCCCTAGGCCAGCCAGAGGCCCCCGCACCAGGTGCCGCCGCACCGGGCCCCGCCGTGCAAGCCGCCGCCGCACCGGGCCCCGCCATGCAAGCCGCCGCCGCACCGGGCCCCGCCATGCAAGCCGCCGCACCAGGCGCCGCCGCACCAGGCGCCGCCGTGCCCACGCAGCCGCCTGCGCCGTCTGAGCCGAATCAGCAGACCGAACCGGACAAACCGGATAACATGATTGATCTGGGTCACACGGACACCACGGACACCACGGACACCACTGCCACCAGGGATGAGGATACGGTTCGCAACCAGACCATGCCCGGCGTTGCGGCCCCGGCCGACCAGGTTCAGGCGGCCGGGCCATCGGAGCAACCCGAGCACCCCCAGGAGACGCCCGAAGCCTCCCAGGTCCCCCAGACCCCTCAGCCTCCCAACCCCCCCGCCGGTCAAGACGTCATCGTCCCTCCGCTCCCCCCGAAAGCCGCCACCTCCGCCACCTCCGCCACCCCCGCAACTCCGGCACCCGCCGCACCCCTGCCACCCCCGGCACAAGTCCAGTCCCACGCCCGCGTGGACGCCCGCCTGCTCGAAGCCGCCCTGCTCAACCTGCGCAAGCGGATCGCGGCCATCCCGCTCGTGTTCGAGATCTCCGGTTCCGCCCAGGTCAAGGCCGAACGCACCAAGCTTCTCAGCCAGATCGACGACTACCTGCTGCCCAGAGTGCGCCGCTCCGCGGCGCCGATCCTCGTCGCCCTCGTCGGCTCGACGGGCGCCGGGAAGTCCACCCTTGTGAACAGCATCGTCGGCGCCCACGTGAGCGCTACCGGCGTGCGCCGCCCGACGACCAACAGCCCGGTGCTCGCCTGCCATCCCGACGACATCGACTGGTTCGCCGAGAACAACTTCCTGCCCACGCTGCCCCGCGTCCGCCAGGAGGGCCTGGCCCGGCCGGGCCGGGACGGCCTGCTCGTGCTCGCGGCGAGCGAGGGCATGCCGAGGGGCATCGCGCTGCTGGACACGCCGGACATCGACTCGGTGGTCCAGGCCCACCACGAGTTCGCCTACCAGTTCCTTGACGCCTCGGACCTGTGGCTGTTCATGACCAGCGCCAGCCGCTACGCCGACGGCCCGGTGTGGGAGATCCTTCAGCACGCCCGCGACCGGAAGGCGGCCCTCGGCGTCGTCCTGTCCCGCATCCCGCAGGCCTACCGCACCGAACTCGTCGAGCACTTCAACGCCATGCTCGACGCGAACGGGATCGCCGCCGAGAACCGCTTCGTCATCCTGGAGACCCCGCTCATCAACGGCATGCTGCCGCACGACGCCTACCAGCCGGTGCGTGACTGGCTCGCCGACACCGCGGTGCGGACCGACCGGCGGGTCGCGGTGCTCTCGCAGACCATGTCCGGCGTGCTCGACACGTTCAAGTCGCGCGTCCCGGCCATGGCCGCGCACGTCGAGGCCCAGGTCGTGCTGCGCGGTGAGCTGCGCCGCGCCGCCGAGGCCGCCTACGAGCGCGCCTTCGCCGAGGCGAACGCGGGCATGCGCAACGGCACCCTGCTCACCGGCGAGGTCACCGCGCGCTGGCAGGACTGCATGGTCGCCGGCGAGCTGCGGCCGCGCCGTGGCGGGAAGGCTCCCAAACGCGGCGGCAAGCGCGCCCGGAAGGGCCCGTCGCGCCCGGCCGCGCTCAACACGGCGCTGCGCTCGGCGATCGAGTCGTTCATCGTCTCCATCGCGGACCGCGCGGCCGAACACGTGGACAGCAACTGGCGCGCGAATCCCGCGGGTGCCGTCCTGCTGGCCGACGCCGTGGCCGAACGGGCCCGCGGCGAGTACGCCAAGCAGGTCTTCGAATCCGCCTTCGGCCCCGGCAGCGCCCCAGGGACCAGCGCCAGCGCCAGCGGCGCCAGCCCGACCGCGGACGCCGGGTTCAGCCGGGCCGCACCGGACCTGTCGCTGCGTGCCGCGCGCGCGGTCGGCGCCTGGCAGGACCACCTGACCCGGATGGCGGAACTCCGTCCCGAGGCCAAGCGGATGGCCTTCGATGACGAGGCGCTCAGCCTGGTCGTGCTGGCCGCCATGCTCGGCGAGGACGCCCCGGGCGCGGACACGCCCGAAGCCGATGGCACCAGCATCTACGCCGAGCCGCGGCGGCTGCTGGCCTCGGTGTTCGGCACGGCCATGGTGGCCAGCACCATCGCCAAGGCTCGCGCGGACCTGCTGCACCGGGTCCGGCTGCTGCTCGACGAGGAGTCGGTCAGGTTCGTCGAGGTGCTCGAATCGGCCGGGCCCTGCGACGACGTCGCGGCGATCCGGCTGTACCAGGCGGAATACTCGCTCGAGGCGGTCAGGTGACAGCGAACACGATCGGGATGACCGGTCTCGCCCATTCTCACCTGCCGGCCAGGCTGACCTCGCTCACCGAGCTGACCCGGATCGGGACCGGAAGGGCCGGGTCGGAGGGGTTCAGCCAGGATCTGCTCACCGACTCCGAGACGCTGCTGCGGCGATCGGGTGAGCGGCTGCGGATGTCCGCCTCGCACACCGTGGTGGCGCTGGCGGGCGGCACAGGGAGCGGCAAGTCCTCGCTGTTCAACGCGCTGGCCGGGGCGAGCTTCTCGCCCGCCGGGGTGATGCGGCCGACCACCAAGCACAGTCACGCGTGCGTGTGGGGCATGGAGGGCGCCGCCCCGCTGCTGGACTGGCTCGGCGTGCAGCGGCGGCACCGCTACGCCCGGGCGAGCGCGCTCGACGAGGGCGAGGCGTCGCTGACCGGGCTGCTCCTGCTCGACCTGCCCGACCACGATTCGGTGGTCACCGGCTCGGCCGCGCTCGTCGACCGCCTGGTCAAGCTGGCCGACATGCTGGTCTGGGTGCTCGACCCGCTGAAGTACGCGGACGCCTCCGTGCACCGGCGGTACCTGGTGCCGCTGGCCGGGCACGCCTCGGTGACCTCGGTGGTGCTCAACCAGGCCGACACCCTGAGCGCCGAGCAGGTCAAGGACTGCGAGGCCGACCTGCGCAGGCTGCTGGACTCGGAAGGGCTGACCGAGACCCCGGTCCTGGTGACCTCGGCGCTCACCGGAGCCGGCCTGGATGACCTGCGCCGCGTCCTGGCCGAAGCGGTGGCCGTCCGGCGGGCCGCGACCGACCGGATCACCGCGGACATCGACGCCCTGTTGGAGCGGTTCTCGGTCTACTCCGGCGACTCGGTCCCCGGCTGGCTGCGGCCCGAGCCGACCGAACCGATCCGGTCGCCCGCACCGCAGCCTTCCGCCGCGCCCACTCCCGAAGCCGCCGCGACCGCCGAGGCCGGCTCGGACCCGTCCCGGCCGCCGTGGGAGCAGGACAGCTGGAGCCGGGACGACCGGCCCGCGGACCATGCGTCCGCCCCGCCGTGGGAGGAGACGGGCACCCCGGGGAACGGGCGGGCGGCCGACCCGGGGGACTGGCAGCCGTGGCAGACCACGGCCGCGCCCACCGCGCCGGCCTCCACCGCGCGTCCGCCGTGGGAAGACGCCACGCGGGACGAGCAGGGCCACGCCCGCCCCCGATCCCGTGATGTACATCCCCCAGGGCCCCGCGGGCACGCTGACCGCCGCCTTCGCCAAGGCCGCCGGAGTGACCGCCGCCACCGAGACCCTGAACGGCGTCCGCGAGCGCCGCGCCGCCGGGTACATCGGCTGGCCGCCCGCACGGCTGGCCGACCGCCTGCGCGGCTCCGGCCGGACGTCGGCGCGCAAGCTGCTGGCCGGCGACGGCGTCGACACGGTGCAGGCGCAGCGCTCCGACATCGACAACGCGATCACGGCGTTCGCCGACGAGATCGGCGGTTCGCTGCCCGAGCCCTGGTCGCGGACCGTGCGCGCGGCGGCCCGGTCGCGGGCGAACGAGGCCCAGGCCGCCCTGGGCGCGGCCGTCACGCAGGGCATGCCGCCGCGCGACAAGGTGACAGGGTGGTGGCGGCTGGTCGCGCTGGCTCAATGGCTGCTGATGACGCTGGCCGCGGCCGGCGTGGTCTGGATCGTGCTGATCCTGGCCACGAACGGCAAGCACAAGTCGTCCCTGATCAGCGACGTGTCCCTGGCGCCCTGGCTCGGGGTCATGGTGGTCGCGCTGTTGCTGCTGGGCTGGCTGATCGCGTCGTGGTGCCAGAACATGGTGGTCCTCGCGGCCGACCGCGAGCGCGAGCAGGCCAGCCGGGCCATCATGGCCCGGATCGCCGCCGTCACCAGCGAGCTCGTGCTCGCCCCGGCCGGCCGCGAACTCGCCGAGTACGAGCGCTTCCGCACCGAGCTGGCCGCCGCCCGCCGGGCCACCCCCGTGGCCTGACCCCGCCGCACGGACCCGGGAACCGCCTCTCACCTTTATTTTTGTGCCGAACGGAGCGTGGTTCGTGCCATCGGACCCCGCGACGCCCGCCCGCGCAGACGCTGGTCTGGCCGCTGGGCCTGATCTTCTCGATCATCGGCCTGGTCAAGTCCAAGGCGCGCTACGGGGCAGGCAAGGTCCTGTCCATCGTCGGCATCGTGGTCTCGCTGGTGGTCGGCGCGGCCGTCATCGGCCTCGTCGTCGTCGCGGCCAACTCGACCGCGGCCGACCCCGCGTGCATCTCAGCCGAGAGCGACTTCAGCTCGATGTTGAGCACGTTCAACGCCGACGACAACGCGATGAGCCGGGACGCGAGCAACACGACCGCCGAACGCGCCGACATCAGGCACTTCATCACCAACACCCAGACGCTTCATTCGGAGCTGAGCACGGCGCAGGCCGAGGCGCAGCACCAGTCGGTCGCGGCCAAGATCGGCACCATGAACAGCGACCTGGCCGCCGTGACGTCCGGTCTGCAGGCCGTCCTGCGCGGTAACACGAGCCAGATCAGCCAGCTGGACACCGCCGCCAGCAAGCTGCAGGGCGATGGCACAGCCGTCGACTCGCTCTGCTCCTCGTTGTAGCTGGCCCCTCCGCGGTTCCCGGCCGTAACAAACTCAGGCCGGGAACCGGAGGTGGTTGGGCCCGTTGACCCGCGACCGCAAATACCCGGTCGGCGTGACGCCCACCAGCTCGCGGAACTCATCGGCCAGATGCGGCTGGTCAGCGTACCCGTGCGCGGCGGCCAGCGCCGCCCAGTCGGCCTGGGTCCGGCCGTCCAGGTCGCGCACCACTCGCTGCAGCCGCTGTACCCGCGCGAAGCGCTTGGGCGTAAGCCCGACCGCAGCCGTGAACCTGCGCCGCAGCGTCCGCGGCAGCAGCCCGAGCGCCTCGGCCACCTCGCCGACCGCGACGCCCCGGGACAGCGCCCCCGCCGCGGTCGACCACCACCGGATCCGCGCAGGCCGCGTCCGACAGCTGCCCCAGCAGCACCTTCTCCATCACCAGCAGCGCATCCTCCGGCGTGGCCGCCTCGAGCAGCCGCTCCCGCAGGCACCCGCCGGCCGGGCCCCAGACCTGATCCAGCGGCACGAACTCGTCCGCGGCCACCCCCAGCGGCGGCCCGAAGAAGCAGCCCGCCGCGCCCAGCGCGAAGGCCACCCAGACGTGCACTCGCCCCTGCTCGAATTCGAGCACCCGGGCCCGGCTGGCCGGCCCGGCCAGCATCGCGCCGGGTACCCGGTCCACGCGGCCCGTCCAACCGAACGACCGGAACTCATCGGTGTTCAGGTTCACCCACACGCTGGTCCCCGGACTCGGCAGGAGCTTCTCCACCGCGGTCTGCGGCTGCTCGCCGGCCTGGTACGTGATCGCAGGGACGAGCCGGTCCAGCGGCGGACCGGGCCGGCGGACGATAACGGTCACGGCAGGCCGGCCTGTAGTGTGGCCGCGCCGACCGGCAGCCGCTGTCCCTTTTCGCCAAGACCCCTGCCGCCTCCCCGTGGCAGGATCAAAGGTCGGCGCAGGCCCGCGAGCAGGAAGGACACGTCACGATGGTAGAAGATCAGCCGAATTGGCGCTCCCAGCATGGCTGAGGACGACGTCGACCTGGACCAGATGCTCGACCTGGCCACCCCGTGGTGCCTGCGCGCCGCGGCCACCCTGCGCCTCGCCGACCACATGAAGGCCGGGCACCACGACGTCGCCGAGCTGGCCGCGCTCACCAATGCCGACCGGGACGCCCTGCACGCCCTCCTCGGCTACCTGGTGTCCAAGGGCGTCTTCCGCGAGCAAGGGCCCGGGCGGTTCGAATGCAACCGGGCGGCCGAGCAGCTGGCCGAGGCGTGGTTCCTCGACCTGGACGGCATCGGCGGCCGGATGGCCTACGCCTGGGGGACGGTGCTCGACTACGTGCGGACCGGCCAGCCGGCCTACGACAAGGTGTTCGGCCTGCCGTTCTGGGAGGACCTGGCCGCGCACCCGGCGGTCGCGGCCGATTTCGACGAGCTCATGGGACCGGCCGGGCACGGGGTCCCCGACTACGACATCGAGCTCGCCGGCGGGTGGGACGCGATCCGCACCGTCGTGGACGTCGGCGGCGGCACCGGGGCGATGCTGGTCTCGCTGCTCCGCCGCCACCCGCAGGTCCGCGGCACCCTGGTCGACCTGCCCGGCACCGTCGCCCGCGCCCGCGAGATCATCGAGAACGACACCGTCGCCAGCCGGATGACCCTGCAGGGTCAGAGCTTCTTCGACCCGCTGCCCGCCGGGGCCGACGTGTACCTGCTGAAGAGCGTGCTCAACGACTGGCCCGACGAGCCGACCGTGGCCATCCTCAGCCGGTGCGCCGAGGCCGCCCGCCCTGGCGGGCGGGTGGTCATCCTCGGCGGCGTCGCGCCCGACGAGGCCCCGCGCTACCTGGCCATCGACATGCTGGTGGCGGGCGGGAAGACCAGCACGCTCACCCAGTTCGCCGTGCTGGCCCGGCGGGCCGGGCTCGACATCGCCGCCGCGGGACCGCAGGCATCCGGCCGCTTCGTCGTCGAATGCCAGCCGACAAAGGAGAACGCGTGACTCCCGAAGACCCGAAGACCCCGAAGACCCCGAAGACCCGGAAGACCCCGAGGCCGCCCGCGCCGCCAGCCTCGTCCACGGGCAGGTCTGCTACCTGCAGATGCCGGCCGCCGACGCCACCCGGTCGGCCGCGTTCTACGAGGCCGTGTTCGGCTGGCAGACCGAAACGCCCTACCAGGACTTCGAGTCCCCGGGCCTGATCGGCCAGTGGGTCCAGGGCCGCCCGCCCGCCGCCGGCGCCGGGCCGATGATCTGGATCCACGTCGCCGACATGGACCGAACGCTCGAGCGCGTCACCGCCCACGGCGGCCAGATCCTCGAGTCGCCGTCCCCCGACGGCCCCACCCGCACTCTGGCCACGATCCTCGACCCGGAGGGCAATCCCATCGGCCTGGCCAGCCACGCGGTCGCCCCGCCGAAGGACGATTAAGCTCCAGGCAGAACGGCCCCGGGTATGTACGCTTCCCACTTCCTGGTTTGCACTGTAATCCTGTAATCAAGATCGTGGATGCCCGGGAGATGTGATGGAGGAAAGTCACCCACTGGACGCCTACTCGCGGATCGTCTCCGGCGTGGCCGAGCGGCTCACGCCGAAGGTCGCTAGCCTGCGCGTGCCGCGCCAGGGAAGCCGGGGAGGGATGGGGGAGAGCCTCGGCTCAGGTGTCGTCTTCACCGGCGACGGGTTCCTGCTCACCAACGCTCACGTGGTAGGCCAGGCGAGCGGCGGCACCGCGGCGTTTTCCGACGGCACGTCGGTCCCGTTCCGAGTGGTGGGCGCCGACCCGCTGTCCGACCTGGCCGTGCTGCGCGCGAACGGCGCGACCCCGGAGCCGGCCGAGCTCGGCGAGGCCGACCGGCTCGTCGTCGGCCAGCTCGTGGTGGCGGTCGGCAATCCGCTCGGCCTGGCCGGGTCGGTCACGGCCGGCGTGGTCAGCGCGCTCGGCCGGTCCCTGCCGGCCCGCGGCCGGATCATCGAGGACGTCATCCAGACCGACGCCGCGCTCAACCCCGGCAACTCCGGCGGGGCGCTGGCCGACGCGGACGCCCGCGTGGTCGGCATCAACACCGCCGTGGCCGGCGTCGGTCTCGGCCTGGCGGTGCCGGTGAACGACACCACCCGGCGGATCATCTCCGCGCTGATGGCCGACGGCCGCGTCCGCCGCGCCTATCTGGGCCTGGCCATGTCCCCGGGTCCGGTCCCCGCCGCGTGGCGCGAGCGCCTCGGCCGCACGACCGGCCTGCTCGTCGCCCAGGTGGTGGCGGGCGGCCCCGCCGACACGGGCGGGCCTGCGCCGCGGGGACCTCCTGCTCACCGTGGCGGGCAAGCCGGTCGCGGTGTCACAGGACCTGCAGCGGCTCATGTTCTCCGACGCGATCGGCCAGCCGCTCCCGATCACCGTGATGCGCAACGGCGCCCTGGTCGACGTCATCGCCGAGCCCACCGAGCTAGTCAACGCCTGAGACCGTAAGACCCTCGACGGATCGCAGGAACCGCCGCACCGCGCCCGGGCTGGTGAGCCGGACGAACCGCAGGTGGGCGTAAGCCGGGTCGGTGACGATAGCCGCGTAACGTTCCCGGCGCGAGCCGTACGTCTGCCACGCCCAGGCGATCACCGATTCGTCTTTGTCCCAGGTGAACAGGTTCCGCCAGCGCTCTCGGTTTCCGTTCCACAGCTCGACGCGTCCGGCCACCCGGCGCAGCGTCCGCCAGATGATCCGCCGCATCACGGTGCGCCTGGGCAGGTCGAGCCAGACCACGGTGTCCGCACGCGCCCACACCAGGTCCCGCACCACGCTGTAGCCGCCGTCGATCACCCACCGCTCGCCCGCCGCGGCCGCCACCACCCGCGCCCTGAACTCCGAAACATCCAGCGGCGTCCAGCCGGCCTGGTGGTACACCGAGTCGAGTTCCAGCCAGGACGCGTCCAGGATGCCCGCCAGCGCCCGGGCCAGCGTCGACTTGCCCGACCCGGACGTGCCGATCACCGAGACCCGCTGCACGGTGTCTCATCCAAAAGTTCGCGTTACGCTCACAGGCGCCGAACGTAGCAACGCTCCCGCCTCCTTGTCACCCTCATTTCCGCCCCGCCATGATGGGGGACATGACCCACGAGCCGGTACGCGCGCCCCGTGGTGCCCAGCTGACCTGTAAGGGCTGGGCCCAGGAAGCCGCCATGCGCATGCTGATGAACAACCTCGACCCCGAGGTGGCCGAACACCCCGACCAGCTCATCGTCTACGGCGGTTCCGGCCGCGCCGCCCGCAGCTGGGACGCCTACGCCGCGATCGTCGAGACACTGCAGGACCTCGAGAACGACGAGACGCTGCTGGTCCAGTCCGGCAAGCCCGTCGGGGTGCTAAGAACCCACGAATGGGCCCCGCGCGTGCTCATCGCCAACTCCAACCTGGTCCCGCAGTGGGCCACCTGGGAGGAGTTCCGCAGGCTCGAGCAGCTCGGCCTGACCATGTACGGCCAGATGACCGCGGGCTCGTGGATCTACATCGGCACCCAGGGCATCTTGCAGGGCACCTACGAGACGTTCGCCGCCATCGCGGCCAAACGCTTCGGCGGCACGCTCAAGGGCACGATCACGCTGACCGCGGGCCTGGGCGGCATGGGCGGCGCCCAGCCGCTGGCCGTGACCATGAACGGCGGCGTGGTCATCTGCGTCGAGTGCGACCAGTCCCGGATCACCCGCCGGATCGAGCACGGCTACCTGGACGAGCAGGCCGACGACGTCGACGACGCCATCCGCCGTGCCGTGGCCGCCAGCAACGCGGGACGGGCGCTGTCCATCGGCGTGCTCGGCAACGCCGCCGACGTGTTCGGCAGCCTGCTGAAGATGAACGCCCCCATCGACATCGTCACCGACCAGACCTCGGCCCACGACCCGCTCACCTACCTGCCTCAGGGCATCAAGTTCGAGGACATGGCCGTGCTGCGCGCCGAGGACCCGGCCGGGTTCACGCAAAGAGCCCGCGAGTCCATGGCCGCGCACGTCGCCGCCATGGTCGGCTTCCTCGACGCCGGAGCCGAGGTCTTCGACTACGGCAACTCCCTGCGCGGCGAGGCCGAACTGGCCGGCTACACCCGCGCCTTCGACTTCCCCGGCTTCGTCCCCGCCTACATCAGGCCGCTGTTCTGCGAGGGCAAGGGCCCGTTCCGCTGGGCCGCGCTGTCCGGCGACCCGGCCGACATCACCGCCACCGACCAGGCCATCCTCGAGCTATTCCCGCAGAACGAGGCGCTGGCCCGGTGGATCAGGCTGGCCGAGGAGAAGGTGCACTTCCAGGGCCTGCCCGCGCGGATCTGCTGGCTCGGTTACGGCGAACGCAACCTGGCCGGCCTGCGCTTCAACGAGATGGTGGCCAAGGGCGAGCTCAAGGCCCCGATCGTGCTCGGCCGCGACCACCTGGACTGCGGCTCGGTCGCCTCCCCGTACCGGGAGACCGAGGCCATGGCCGACGGCTCCGACGCGATCGCCGACTGGCCGCTGCTGAACGCGCTGGTCAACACGGCCTCCGGCGCGTCCTGGGTGTCCATCCACCACGGCGGCGGCGTCGGCATCGGCCGCTCCATCCACGCCGGCCAGGTCTGCGTGGCCGACGGCAGCGACCTGGCCGGCGCCAAGCTGGAGCGGGTCCTGACCAACGACCCCGCGATGGGCGTCCTGCGGCACACGGACGCCGGCTACGAGAAGGCCGCGACCGTCGCCGTCCAGCGCGGCGTCCGGATCCCCATGGCCCCCTGATGACCAGTGCCAACCCGGGGGGACGACCCCCCCTGTCCCCCCGAGCTTCTCCGACCTGTGGCGAGAACTCGAACCGCTCGGCCGCGACGAGCAGACCGGCGGCTACCGGCGCTACTCATGGACCCCCGCCGACGCGTCCTGCCGGGCCTGGTTCACCAGCCAGGCCACCCAGCGCGGCCTGACCGTCGAGCCCGACCGCAACGGCAACCTGTGGGCCTGGTGGGGCCCGAAGAGCCCGGACGCCGTCGCGACCGGCAGCCACCTGGACTCCGTGCCCGACGGCGGCGCCTTCGACGGCCCGCTGGGCGTCGTCTCCGCCCTGGCCGCCGTGGACCTCCTAAAAGACAAGAACTTTTATCCCGAACGAAGCGTGGTGCTTGCCGCCTTCACCGAGGAAGAAGGCGCGAGGTTCGGCGTCCCCTGCCTGGGCAGCCGCCTGATGACCGGTGCCGTCGACCCGGGCGCGGCGAGGGCGCTGACCGACGACGCGGGCGTCACGCTGGCCGAGGCGATGCGCGCCGCCGGCCACGACCCCGCCCAGATCGGTCCCGACCAAGAGCGGCTGTCCGGCCTGTCGGCCTTCGTGGAACTGCACGTCGAACAGGGCCGGGCCCTGGCTCCGATGGGCGCCGCGGTCGGCCTGGCCGAAGGCATCTGGCCGCACGGCCGCTGGCGGCTCGACTTCGGCGGCCGCGCCGACCACGCGGGCACGGCCAGGTTCGCCGACCGTAAGGACCCGATGCTGGCCTACGCGCACGCCGTGCTCGCCGCCCGCCACACCGCCGCCGAACACGGATGCCTGGCCACGTTCGGCAAGGTCATCGCCGAGCCCGGCGGCTCCAACGCGGTGTGCTCGGCGGTCAGGGCCTGGCTGGACGCCCGCGCCCCGGACGAGGCCACGTTGCGGACCGCCGTCGCCGAGATCCTCATCGCCGCCGAACGTTGTTCGGATAAACATGGCGTGACCCTGACCGTGCGCCAGGAGTCCTACACGCCGCTCGTCCGGTTCGACCCGGCGCTGCGGGACCGGATCGCCGCCGTGCTCGCCGCGGCCGGGGTGAAGGCGCCGGTCCTGCCCACCGGCGCCGGCCACGACGCCGGCGTCCTCGCCGCCCGGATCCCCACCGCCATGCTCTTCGTCCGCAACCCCGCCGGCGTCTCCCATTCCCCCGCCGAGCACGCCGACCTGCCCGACTGCGAAGCCGGCGTCCGCGCCCTGGCCGCCGTCCTCGAGGCCCTAGCGGGATGACCACCCGGCGCTGGCTAGCCAACCTGGCCTGGCTCCCCGGCCGAGGAGTTCGTCGCGACGTCCTCATCGAAGCCAACGGCGAACGCTTCACGTCCGTCACTCCCTCAGCACCCGCCACCCCCGACGCCGAGCGCCTCCACGGCCTCACCCTGCCCGGCTTCGCCAACGCCCACTCGCACGCCTTCCACCGCGCGCTGCGAGCCACCACCCAGGCGGACCGCGGCACGTTCTGGACCTGGCGCGAGCGCATGTACGCCGTCGCCGCCCGGCTCGACCCCGGCAGCTACCTGCGCCTGGCCCGGGCCGTCTACGCCGAGATGGCGCTGGCCGGGATCAGCTGCGTCGGCGAATTCCACTACGTTCATCACCAGAGCGACGAACGGCCCTACGCCGACCCCAACGCCATGGGCCGCGCCCTGGTCCAGGCCGCGGCCGAGGCTGGCCTGCGCATCACGCTGCTCGATGCTTGCTACCTGTCCGGCGGCCTAGTCCCCGAGGGCCTGTTGCCGCTGGCCGGACCGCAGCTCCGTTTCGGCGACGGCGACGCGGTGCGCTGGGCGGAGCGGGTCACCGACTTCGGCTGCGACGAGCACGGCATGATCTCCCCGCACGCCCAGCTCGGCGCGGCGATCCATTCCGTCCGAGCGGTGCCCAAGGGGCAGATGCACCCGGTCGTGGCCTGGGCGCACCGGTACGGCGCCCCGCTGCACGTGCACATGTCCGAGCAGCTGGCGGAGAACGAGGCCTGCCAGGCCGTGTACGGCGTGTCGCCGGCCCGGCTGCTGTACGACGAGGACGTGCTCGGCCCGCGGACCTCGGTCGTGCACGCGACCCATGTCGACGCCGACGACACCGAACTGCTCGGCGGATGCCAGACGTTCGCGTGCCTGTGCCCCACGACCGAGCGCGACCTCGGCGACGGCCTGGCGCCCGCCCAGGCCCTGGCCGCGGCGGGCTGCCCGCTCACCCTGGGCAGCGACAGCCACGCGGTGGTCGACATTCTCTCCGAAGCGCGCGGCGTCGAGTACGCCGAACGGCTCGCCCAGCGCTCACGCGGCCACCTCACCGCCGAGGCCCTGATGTGCGCCGCCACCTCGGCCGGGCACACCAGCCTGGGCTGGCCCGACGCGGGGGAGATCGCCCCCGGGGCCCGGGCCGACCTGGTCACCGTGTCCCTGGACAGCGTGCGCACCGCCGGCGCCCCCGACGACGTGGCGCTGGAAGCGGCGGTGTTCGCCGCCACCGCCGCCGACATCCGCGACGTCGTGATCAGCGGCCGCGACGTGGTCCGCGACGGCGTGCACCTGCTGGTGCCCGACGTGCCGGGCGAGCTGTCCCGTTCGATCCGCGCCGTCCTCGACTGACCGCCACTGCCACAATGGGCCTTATGACAGACATTCCGGTGGTGGACCTGAGCCCCGGCGTGGCCATGCCGATGGTCGGTTTCGGCACCTGGCAGCTGCACGGCCGGCAGGCCTACGACGCCGTCCGGTACGCGCTAGAGGTCGGCTACCGGCATATCGACACCGCCACCATGTACCGCAACGAGGCCGAGATCGGCCGGGCCATCCGGGACAGCGGCCTGGACCGCGCCGGCCTGTTCGTCACCACCAAGCTGCCGCCCGGCAACGCGGGCCGGCCCCGCGAGACCATCGCCGAGAGCCTGCGCGCGCTGGGCACCGGCTACGTCGACCTGTGGCTGGTGCACTGGGCGCCGCGCGGCCGGGACTCGGTGCCGCTGTGGCAGCAGTTCCTCGCGATCAGGGACGAGGGCCTGTGCCGCGCGGCCGGGGTGAGCAACTACAGCCTCGCCCAGATCGACGAGCTGATCGCCGCGACGAAGCAGCCGCCCGCCGTCAACCAGATCCCGTGGAGCCCGTCCCGCTACGACGCGGCGCTGCTGTCCGGTCACCGCGACCGCGGCGTGGCGGTCGAGGGCTACAGTCCTCTCAAGGGCACCCGCCTGCGCGACCGCACGCTGACCGAGATCGCCGCCCGTCACCAGGTCACCCCCGCCCAGGTCGTCCTGCGCTGGCACCTCGAGCTCGGCATCACCGTGATCCCCAAGTCCGCCCGCCCCGAACGCATCAGGTCCAACCTGGACCTGTTCGGCTTCTCCCTCACCCCCGAAGAAGTAGCCCGCCTCAACCGCCTCTAACATCCCCCGCCCCGCCCCGGCCCGCACCGGAAGCCCCGCCGCCCCACCCGTACCGGGAGCCCGCCACCCCCAGTCGCACCGGAAACCCGCGATCCACCCGTACCCAGAGCCCTGTCGCCCCACGCGTACCGCGAGCCTCGTCTCCACCAGCGACTGACGCACTCAGCCCGACCGGCGCATCCCGGATACGCGGTGAAACTGGACATCCACCTTCCTAGAGCAAGGTGGAACCGCGGTTTCACCCCACGGCGGCGCATCCGCCGAGGCAGCTCTCTGGTGCTGGAGACAGCTTTGGTGCTGATGGGACCCGCCGCGTCGACGAGGAGCAGCGAGGAGCGGCATTGTCCCGCAACGCGTTGCGGATGGCAACTGGTTGTCCACAGGTTCCCGGGTCGGGCCACATTATCCACAGCCGCGCGGCCCGGACCGCCAAACGAGACCGAACGCCGCCACCGTGGAAGGGACCCGGCGGCGTAGGGCGGCCGGGATTCCCAAGGAGGATCGTTATGAGCCAGGGCGGATACGTGACCCTCGTCGGCTTCGTGGCCCAGGACCCGCGGCAGCGCGAGACCAAGACCGGCTCGAGGGTCACCGACCTGCGCGTGGGCGCGACGACCCGCGTGCAGGACAGGGTGACCCTGCAGTGGCGCGACGGTGACACGTCGTACTACAACGTCAGCTGCTGGCGCCGGCTTGGCGATCACGTGCGGGCCAGCCTGCGCAAGGGCGACCCGATCGTGATCAAGGGACGGTTCAGGTCCCGCACCTTCGAGGACAAGACGACCGGACAGCCCAGGACCGTGATCGACATCGTGGCCGATACCGTCGGACACGACCTGAACCGGGGCATCGCCAACTACATGCGCCCCCATCAGCCGCCGGTCAACACCGAGGGCGATCCGGCGGCCAGCGGATCCCGGGACACGGCCGACGATCAGGAGATGGCCGACGAGGAGGCGATCGAGCAGTTCGGACGGGAACTCGACGAGGACCTCAACGAAGCCGGCCTCGCCGCGCGAGCTCTCGAGGAGGGCGAGGCGGCCGGCGCCGTGGTGTCGCCGGTGTCGCCCATGCCCTTCTGAGACCTAGGTCCAGATAACGCCTCGCACCAGGTCCACTCTCCTCAGGTCGGGGTGCTGCGCGGAGCGGATACGTTTGGCATCGTAGCGTAGCCGCTCCGGCGGCACCAACGGTACCACCCGTAACGGTACAGACGTGTCTCCTCAAAGTCACGCAGGCTTCCCACGCCGCACAAGCGGCTGCCTACGCAATCCGCCGGCACCGCGCGGCCACGAAAGCCGCCCGGCGCGGAGGTGCCAATCCGCACGTTCAACCGCGCCAGTCAACATACCGGTTTGCCAGCACGCTGGCACTGTTCGCATCTATAATGTTACCTAACGTGATGACCGGACCTCGGGCTTGGGTTTGAGTTGGCCTGGCTCACGATGGGGCGGAGGCATGTCAGCAGTTCAAGAGGCGATCGACCAACGCGAGCGGGGGCTGCGGCGGTTGATCCGGTGGTCTCCTCGCCGGAGACTCTGGCGAGGTCGTCCCCCGAGGCTGGTACGGTGCTGGCCGCTGCTCACGATGCCGACGTCACTCATCGTGTACGTGCTGGCCGTCCTGGCCTGCGATCTGGCCCTGATCGGCTGGGAAGCCGCTGGCACGCCGCTGCGAGCGGGCGACCTGGGGCTGTTCGCCGCGCTGCTGGCCGCCGCCGTGGTCTGCATCGAGGCGATGCGGCGGCTCGGCCATCCGTCCGGCGTGTCCCGGGATCTCCTTTCCGCCTGGTGGCTGCCGATCGCCCTGCTGCTGCCGCCGCTGTACGCACTGCTCGCGCCGTTCGGCATCGGCCCGGTGCTGTACCTGCGGGCCCGCCAGATCCCCATGTACCGCCGCGTGTTCAGCTCGGCCGCGCTCGGGCTGGCGGGCGCCGCCGCGTCAGCCATGTTCCACCTGGCCGTCCCGGAGGCGTTCCGGATCGGCCTGAGCGGCTCGTACGACTGGCTCACCCGGCCGGCCGTGATCGGGACCGCGATCGCCTGTGCGGTCCTGTTCGCCGTGCTCAACGCGGGCATCGTCGCGGTCGCCGCGCACCTGGCCGACCCCGAGGCGCCGCTGGCCAAGGTGCTCTGGGACCGGGAAAGCCTGCTGCTCGACCTGACCGAGACGTGCGTCGGCATCCTGGTCGCCGTGACCTGCGCGCTCAGCCCCGTGCTGCTCCTGGTGGCGCTGCCGCCGGTCATCTTGCTGCAGCGCAGCCTCATGCACCAGCAGCTGGCGGCCGCGGCCCGCACCGACCCCAAGACCGGGCTGCTGAACGCCGCCGCCTGGCAGCGCGAGGCTGACGCAGAAGTCGTCCGGGCCCAGCGCACCAATTCACCGCTGGCCCTGCTGCTGGTGGACGTCGATCACTTCAAGCGGGTCAACGACAGCCACGGCCACCTGATCGGCGACGACGTGCTGCGCGCCCTGGCCACCGAGCTCAGGCAGCAGGTCCGCGAGTCCGACGTGGTGGGCCGGTTCGGCGGGGAAGAGTTCACCGTCCTGCTGCCCCGCACCGACGCCGACGGCGCGTGCCGGATCGCCGAACGCCTGCGCAGCAGCGCGGGCCTGCTGAGCGTCTCCGCCGACCCGAAGACGGACGCGAGCATCCGCGTCACGGTCTCGATCGGGGTGGCGGTGCTCGGCCAGCACGGCAGCGACCTATTCGAGTTGCTGGCAGCGGCCGACCTGGCCCTGTACCGGGCCAAGGACGCCGGCCGGAACCAGGTACGCCTGTACGCCTCGGCCCAGGAACCGCAGGCGCCCCAGGCGGGCAAGGAGGGTGGCGAGGCAACGGACGCGTGCCCGTAGGCTTGATGACATGCCGGAGTTCATTTACGTGATGCGAGCCGTGCGCAAGGCGCACGGCGACAAGGTCATCCTCGACGACGTCACGCTCGCCTTCTTGCCCGGTGCGAAGATCGGCGTCGTCGGGCCGAACGGCACCGGCAAATCCACGCTGCTCAGGATGATGGCGGGCGTGGAGCAGCCGTCCAACGGCGAGGCGCGCCTGATGCCGGGCTACACCGTGGGCCTGCTGGACCAGGAGCCCCAGCTGGACGAGACCAAGACGGTCCTGGGCAACGTCGAGGACGGCGTGGCCGAGACCAAGCGCCTCCTTGAGCAGTACAACGAGATCGCCGAGAAGCTGGCGACCGACTACTCCGACGACCTGCTCGAGGAGATGGGCCGCCTGCAGGAGCAGCTCGACCACAAGGACGCCTGGGACCTGGACAGCCAGGTCGAGCAGGCCATGGACGCCTTGCGCTGCCCGCCGCCGGACGCCGAGGTCGCCAGCCTGTCGGGCGGGGAGAAGCGCAGGGTCGCGCTGTGCCGACTGCTGCTCGCCCAGCCGGACCTGCTGCTGCTCGACGAGCCGACCAACCACCTGGACGCGGAGAGCGTGCAGTGGCTGGAGCAGCACCTGGAGAAGTACCCCGGCACCGTCGTCGCGGTCACCCACGACCGGTACTTCCTGGACGACGTGGCCCAGTGGATCCTCGAGCTCGACCGCGGCCACGCCTACCCGTACGAGGGCAACTACTCCACCTACCTGGAGACCAAGGCCGCCCGGCTCAAGGTTGAAGGCGCCAAGGACGCCAAGAAGCGCAAGCGCCTGGAAGATGAGCTCGAGTGGGTGCGGTCGAGTCCGAGGGCGCGTCAGGCGAAAAGCAGAGCCCGGCTGGAGCGCTATGAGGAGATGGCCGCCGAGGCCGACAAGAACCGCAAGCTGGACTTCGAGGAGATCCAGATCCCGCCGGGCCCGCGCCTGGGCAGCGTGGTGGTCGAGGTCGGCAACCTGGTCAAGGGCTTCGGCGACCGGTGCCTGTTCGAGAACCTCTCCTTCAGCCTGCCCCGAAACGGCATCGTCGGCGTCCTCGGCCCGAACGGCGTCGGCAAGACCACCCTGTTCAAGATGATCGTGGGCGAGGAGCAGCCGGACGAGGGCACGATCCGGATCGGCGAGACGGTGCGCATCTCCTACGTCGACCAGGCCCGCGCCCGGATCGACCCGAACAAGAACGTCTGGGAGGTCATCTCGGACGGCGAGGCGCACATCCGCGTCGGCAACGTCGAGATCCCCAGCCGCGCGTACGTGGCCGCGTTCGGGTTCAAGGGCGCGGACCAGCAGAAGCCGGCCGGGATCATGTCCGGCGGCGAGCGGAACCGGATGAACCTCGCCCTGACCCTCAAGCAGGGCGGCAACCTGCTGCTGCTCGACGAGCCGACCAACGACCTGGACGTGGAGACGCTGGCCTCCCTGGAGAACGCGCTGCTGGAGTTCCCCGGCTGCGCGGTCATCACCAGCCACGACCGCTGGTTCCTTGACCGGGTGGCCACGCACATCCTGGCCTGGGAGGGCGGCGCGAACTGGTTCTGGTTCGAGGGCAACTTCGAGTCCTACGAGAAGAACAAGATCGAGCGCCTGGGCGCCGAGGCGGCCCGTCCGCACCGCGTCACCTACCGCAAGCTCACCCGCGGCTAGCAGCCCGCCGCCAGGGCAGGCCCGCCGCGTTTCCGCGGAAACGTCCCGCGCAATTGCGTGGGACACGGAAACCCGGTTGCTTGCGCGCCGGTTGCACACGGCTGGACGCAGGTCCACCATGGGACCAACGGCGCGGTCCGACGCCGAGGCCGGCGGCCCGTCCCCAGCGGGGCCATGTCAGGCGCGAAGGGAGGCACACTCCCGGGCCATTCTTCGGGCATGCCGAACGTCCGTCTGTCGTCGGGCCAGCTCGGCTCCATGAGCGGAGCGCTGGGGCGGCCGTCGAGACGGAGGCTGTTCACCGTGCCACGAAACAAGGACCTCAAGCGGCTGGTCCGGGCCCGCATGGCCGAAACCGGGGAGCGCTACACCCAGGCCCTGACCCACGTGCTGGGCCAGACCAGGCTCGAAGCACTCCCCGAGCCCTGGCACCTGACGGGGAGCCGGGCTGCCGATTACGAGGTGGGGCTGCTGCCCGGTACCGACACCTACGACGGGCACCGCGTCGTGCAGCTCAGGCTCCGCACGGCCGTCGCCGAGCCGGCCGGGTTCGGCGCGCTCATGCAGAGCATCACGGCCACCCGCTACCTGCGCCGCAGGGTGCGCTTCAGCGCCGTGGTCCAGGCCGAGGAGGTCACCGACTGGGCCGGGCTGTGGCTTCGCGTCGACGGTCCCGGCGGCCCGCTCCTGCTCGACAACATGCAGGACCGGCCGTTCCGCCAGAGCACCGAGTGGGCCGACGCGGACATCGTGGTCGACGTGCCCGAGGAGTCCACCGAACTGCACTTTGGCGTCCTGCTCAGCGGCGCCGGGGCCGTCGACCTCGCCCGGCCGCGTTTCGAGGAGGTCGGCGAGGACATCCCGGTCACGGCCGGGCCGTTCAAGGCCCGCCAGCTCCCCGACGAACCCCAAGCCCTCGACTTCGGCGCGGCACCCTAAGTCCCCGCGAGAATGGGCCGGTGAGCACCCGAGCCCGGATCCGTGTGGCCGGCCGGCGACGCCGCGGCCTTGCTGGAGCTCAAGCAGCGCCTGGACCAGGAGACCTCGTTCATGCTGCTCGAACCCGGCGAGCGCGACACCATGGCGGTCATCCTCCCCGGCGAATCCCTCGCTGCCGAGATCCCTTAGGCCACACCGGGAATCCCCCGGGCACATTAATCTACGCCGGAGTCAGGCCGAGGTCGCCGCGGCCGTGCGCCGGCTCGACGTTGACCAGGGTCTGCGCGGCCATGACCAGGTAGTCCCAGAGCTGAGCCTCCAGCGCCTCGTCCAGGCCGAGTTCGTCCAGCGCCACCCGCATGTTGCGCAGCCAGGCGTCCCGTTCGGCCTCGCCGATGGCGAACCTGGCGTGGCGCATCCGCAGCCGGGGGTGTCCGCGCAGCTCGTCGTACGTGCGCGGGCCGCCCCAGTACTGCATGAGGAACAGCCGCAGGTGTTCCTCGGCCGGGCCGAGGTCCTTGGCCGGGTAGACCGGCCGCAGCACGGGATCGCTCCGCCACGCCCTGGTAGAACCGGTGGACCAGGCGGCGGAAGGTCTCTTCCCCGCCCACCGCCTCGTAGAAGCTGACCGGCTGGCTCATGTCCAAAAGCTTACGGGGGCGGCCCGGCCGCCTCGTCCTCCCGCGTGCCCGCCGAGGGCTTCCCGTCCGGCGGCTCGGTCTCCGATAGCGGATCCTCGGTCGCCGTATCCGGCAACGCCTCCGCCGCAAGCTCCGACCCGGAGAGCCCGGAGAGCCCAGAAGGCCCGGAGGCCCAGTAACACCCGGGGGAGTACCAGATCCGCCGTCCGGCGGCGCGGTGATCACGATGGTGTCCGGCCCGGCCGGGGCGACGCCCGCCGCGTCCAGCGCCGCCTTGACCCTGGCCCGCAGCTCCCGGGCCACCTCCCACTGGCGCATGGGCGCGGTCTTGGCCACGATGCGCATGGTCACCTCGCGGCTGGACAGCTCCTGAGCGCCCCACACCTCGGGCTTTTCCAGCATGAGCTTGCGCCAGCCGCGCTCGCGGTACAGCGAACTCGCGGCCTGCTCCATCAGCGCCCGGATGCGGGCCAGGTCCTCCTCGTAGGGGACCGGGTAGTCGATGACGGCCCGGGACCAGCCCTGCGACTCGTTGCCGACGCTCTCGATGGTGCCGTTCCTGATGTGCCAGACGACACCGTTGACGTCCCGCAGCCGGGTGGTGAGCAGCGTCATCGCCTCCACCTTTCCGGTCGCGTCCTTGACGTTGATCGTGTCCCCGACCCCGTAGTGGTCCTCGACCAGCATCAAGATGCCCGCCAGGTAGTCGCGCACCAGGTTCTGCGCGCCGATCCCCAGCGCGACGCCGAGCACGGTCGTCGACAGCAGCAGCGGCGTGAGGTTGACGCCGAGGTCACCGAGGATGGTGAGCGCCGCGATGCCGAACACCACGATCGACACCCCGCTGCGCAGGATCGAGCCGAGGGCCCGGGCGCGCTGCTCACGGCGTTCGGTGCCGGCCGCGTGCACGACCGCCGCGGCCCGGTGGACGCGGCCGTTGGGGGCGACCGCCAGCGCCGCGCGCTCGGTGATCTTGTTGATCAGCCGGTGCGCGACGAACCGTACCAACAGGGCGATCACGATGATGAACAAGATCCGCAGCGCCTGCGTGACCGGGCCGGCCAGGTAGACCCGGACTATCTGCGCCGCGTGCGTGCTGTGGGTGACGTCCCAGGTCAGGCGGCAGGCGATCCCCGGGTTGTCCCCGCAGCTTCCGATCAGCGTGCCCGGCTCGGAAGAAACCGGGACCAGGCTGGCGGCGTGAAACACAGAGCCTCCTTCCGCGCGGTGCCATTCCACGCGAGGCTACTGCGCCCGGCGGCCCACCCTCAGCGGAAAGAGCTCAGCGGAAAGGCTCAGCCACCAGCCCCGCCTCCCGGACGGCGGCCAGGTCGGGGTCGTCGTCAACCCGGTCGCGCAGGTCCGGGTTGGCCGAGACGGCCTCGGCCAGCGTCCGGGCCGCCTCGCCGAGCCGTCCGGACCCCGCCTGGGCGCAGGCCAGGCTGTACCCGGCCATGCCCACCGCGGCGGGCGGCGCGCCCAGGTAGCGCGCCGTGGCCAGGCCGTGCGCCTGCAGCGCGACCGCACGGTCCGGCTGGCCGTGACCCAGGTAGTAGTCGCCGAGATGCCCGGTGGGGTGCCAGAAGCCGCGCACGATGATCTGCAGCCAGAGCAGCCGGCCGTTCAGCCACGGGTGCCGCGACGGGTCGAGCAGGTCCTCGTCCGACAAGGCCCAGGTGCCGTCCATGAGCGTAGCGGTGACCCGGCGGCAGCCCGCCAGCACCTCGCCCGCCTGCTGGGCGCTATAACGAAGGTAGAGCGCCGCCGACCCGTGGTCGATCTCGCCGAACGCCGGTGGTACCTGCCCGGACCGCAGAGCCATGATCCGTTCGGCCTGTTGATTTTTGAATTCGTTGTTGTGGGCCACCAGGGGTACGGCGGCCCACCGGTCCGGGCTGCCCCCGTCGGAGCCCGCACCAAAACCGCAACCAAAACCGCAGCCGAGAACCAAGGCCTGCTCCTCCGCGCAGGCGAAACTCAGCAGTCCCGTCACCGCCCCGCGCAGGCTGAGCGTCATGACTTCACCGCCGTCCAGATCAGGTTGTCCCCCACCATCAGCGTGATCTCGCCGAACCCGATGGTCTGCAGCCGGACGAGGAACGCCGCGGGCTCGACCGGGTTGTACGTGTCACCCTCGTGGAAGCCATGCAGGCCGTCGCTGGCCAGGCTGTCCGAGCCGAGGAACACGCCCCCAGGCCGCAGCACCCGGAACGCCTCGGCCAGCACCTTGTCCTGCAGGGCCCGAGTGGGCACGTGGTGCAGCATGGTAAACGTCGCCACCGTGTCGAAAGACCCGTCCACAAACTCCAGCGCCGCCGCGTCCCCGTTCACGGCCTCGACGTTCGTGCCGGCAAACCGCGAGGCGAGCTCGGCCGCGGCCGACGCCGAGGCCTCCACCGCGACCAGCCGCCGTACCCGGTGCCGCAGCCAGTCGGTGGCCGCGCCCGGCCCCGGCCCGAGCTCCAGCAGGTCAGGCCCGAGCGAAACCCCGAGAGCGGCCCGCGGCAGCACCTCGTCCTGGATGTACGCGGCCCATTCCGGGCTCGGCATCAGCTTGGCGTGGTTCTCGTTCATGTCAACCGACGCTAGGCGCCCGAACAGGCAAAGGCCCAGAGCGTAAGCTGACATGCTGTGTCGCGAGCCGGACACGAAACCGAACCCCAAGCGGTGGTCGTCGCGGACTTCCCCATGCCCCCGGGTACCGACCTGCTGACCCCGATGCCCCGCACCACGATCCAGCTCAGGCTGCCGACCACGCAAACCGCACGACGGGTCGCCCAGGCGCTGCAAGAAACTCCCCACGACAAGCGGACCCTGGACGAGTGGGGCCACCAGGTCGGCGCCAGCGGCCGGACGCTCGCGCGCGCGTTCGCGGCCGAGGCGGGCGTGCCGTTCGGCCGGTGGCGGACGCTGCTGCGGCTGCAGGCCGCGCTGCCCCTGCTGGCCGCGGGTCAGCCGGTCAGCCGGGTGGCCGGCCGGGTGGGCTACGAGACCCCGAGCGCGTTCGTCGCCGCCTTCCGCCGCGAGACCGGCCAGACCCCGGCGTCCTACTTTAACGACCCTCGACAGCCCCGTCTGCGCCGCCGCGAACGCCAGCGCGTCCCCGGCCAGCTCCGCCGTCCGGCTCACCGCGCGCGCCCCGTGCCCCACCTGCCCCTCCGCTCGCAGCAGTACCGGCTTACCCGACACGGAGGCGTACTGCAGCGCCGCGCACATCTTGTACGCGTGCACCGGATCGACCCGCGTGTCGCTGGTGAACACGGTGAACAGCACGGCCGGATAGGCCGTCCCCGGCTCGACGTGGTGGTACGGCGAGTACGCCAGCAGCCACCCGAGCTGCTCGGGGTCGGCCGCCGTGCCGAATTCGGTGTTCCACGTCTGCCCGAGCCCGAACCTCTCGTACCGCACCATGTCCAGCAACGGCGCCGAGCAGACCACCGCGGCGTAAAGCGACGGCCGCTGGGTCAGGGCCGCGCCGACCAATAGCCCGCCGTTCGACCCGCCCCAGGCGGTCAGCTGCCCGGCCGTCGTCCAACCGCCGTCGATCAGCGCCGACGCCGCACAACGGAAGTCGTCGAACACGTTCTGCTTGCGATCCAGCATCCCGGCCCGGTGCCATTCCTCGCCCTCCTCGCTGCCGCCGCGCAGGTTGGCCACCGCGTACACGCCGCCCGCGGCCACCCAGGCCAGGACGTTCGGCGAGAACGCGGGCGTGAGGCTGATGTCGAACCCGCCGTACCCGTAGAGAATCGCCGGCCGTGGCACCTCGGCAACCGCCGAAGAGCTGAGCACCAGCATCCGCACCGCCGTCCCGTCCGCCGACTCATAGGTCACCTGCCGCGCGGAAACCGGAGGCACCGGCACGGTCCCCGGAGCGGTAGCCCAGGTGCTCACCTGCGACGTCCGCGCGTCGAACCGCAGCACCAGGGCCGCCGTCGTGTAGTCCGTGTACCCGAACCACGCCTCGTGCCCGCCCTCGGGCCGCTCGTTCAGCCCGCCCACGGTGCCCAGCCCCGGCAGCTCCACGGAGCCCAGCCGGGTACCGGTCGCCAGGTCGTGCACCGTGATCTCGCTCAGCGCGTGCCTGGTCCAGTCGGCCAGCAGCACCGGCCGCTCCAGCGACGCCCCGTCCAGGATCGCGAACCCGCGCAGCACCGCCTCGGGGTCCTGCGAGATCAGGTCGACCCAGTTCGCACGGTCAGCCAGATCGCCGGCCACCGGATCGGCCACCGCGATCCGCCCCCGCGGCGCGTCCGCGTCGGTGAACACGTACAGCCGCCCGTCCCGCCCCACGCGTACCCAGGTCTGCGCGTCGACCCCCTCCTGCACCACGCGCAGGTCGGGGGAGGCGGGGTCGGACAACGACAGGTCGGCCAGCCACAGGTCGTTGCGCGGCGCGGTGCCACGCGACGCCGAGACGACCAGCCAGCGCCCGTCCAGGCTGACCGACACCGCGTAGTAGTCGGTCTTGTCCCGGCCCTCGCCGAAAATCAGCACGTCCTCGTCGGCAGGCGTGCCGACCTGGTGCAGGTACACCCGCCGGTGATACTGGCTCTCGCCCTCGGGAACGGCCGACGGCGGCAGCCTGCGGGTGTAGTAGAAGGCCTTGCCGCCCGGCAGCCACGCCACGTTCGAGTACCGGCAGCGGTCGATCGGCCCGTCCACTCCGGATCCGGTCTCGACGTCGAGCACCCGCAGCAGCGCCTCCTCGTCGCCCCCCTCGGACAGCTGGTAGGCCAGCAGCCGTCCCTCCTTGTCCGGCTGCCAGGCGTCCAGGGTGGTCAGGCCGGACGGGTCGATGGCCATCGGATCGATGAGGACCTCGACGGGAACCCCAGAACCGTCCGCCAGCCGGGTGCACAGCACGGCGAGTTCCTGCCCCGGGTCGCGCCGGGTGAAGAAGGACCGCTCCCCGCGCCAGGTCGGCGTCCCCACGTGCCCGACGCCGAGCAGCGCGCGGACCCGCTCGGCCAGGGCATCCCGGCCCGGCCACGTCACCCGCTGCTCCGCGAACAGCCCCGACTGCCCGGCCAGCCACTCCGCCCGCTCGGCGCCGCCCGCGTCCTCCATCCAGCGGTAGGGATCGGCGACCTGGTATCCCAGAACGTCCTCGGTAAGGTCCAGTCTCCGGGCCAAGGGGTAACGCAACTCGCTCATGGTTCGCACCTTACGATCCTGCCGGCCTTGTACGCTTATCCCATGGCAGATGCGTGCACCAGGCGACACTATGGGAGCATGTGGTTCTGTTAGACGCCGGCGCCAGCGGGAGGTGCAGTGCGGCGAGTGCTGCTGCTCAACGTGACGTATGAACCGCTGACCACTGTTGGTCTGCGCCGCGCGGTGTGCCTGGTGTTGTGCGGCAAGGCCGAGGTTGTCCACGACGACGTCGACGGGGCGGTGCTGCACGCGGCGTCGGTGGCGCTGGCGACGCCGTCCGTGATCAGGCTCAGCCGCTACGTCCGGGTGCCGTACCGCAACCGCGTGCCGCTGACCAGGGCCGCCCTGATGCGCCGCGACAACTACCGCTGTGCCTACTGCGGCCGCCGTGCCGAGACCATCGACCACGTGGTGCCCAGAAGCCGCGGCGGCCAGCACATCTGGGAGAACTGCGTCGCGTCCTGCACGATCTGCAACCACCGCAAGGCCGACAGGCTGCTCACCGAACTCGGCTGGACGCTGGCGGAGCCACCAGCAGTACCACGTGGCGCCCACTGGAGACTGGTGGGCGCACAGCACGACGGCGACCCCCAGTGGGCCGCTTATTTGCGTGAGCCCAGTGCTGCCTTAAACCCAGCCGCTGCCTTAAACCCAGCCGCTGCCTTAAACCCAGCCGCCGCCTCCTAAGACCAGCTGCCTCCTGGCCGCGACAGCCGCCTGACCCCAGTCTCGCCGTACCGCCCGTCCCCGACGCCACCCCCTGGCGTCTATTTTTTTGTCCGAACGGTCCTGCCTATCAGCCCATCGTTCTCGTTTCTGCCGCGGCGGCGGGCGCGCCGGCGTCGCCGGCGCTGGGTGTCCCCTCAACCGCCCCGAACTCCCGGAACTCCCGCTGGCTCAGCCCGCCCAAGATGGCCGCCGCCACCAGCCCGCCCGCGATCGGGAAGAACAGCGACGGCCCGATGTGCCGGACCAGCACCCCGGTCACCGCCACCGACAGCGGGAAGGTGCCGAACGCGCACAGCATCAGCACGCCCATCACCCGCCCCAGCACCGCCGGCGGCGTCCACTTCTGCAGGACGGTGAAGGCGGTGACGTTGCCCAGGCCATTGGCGGCGCCCGCGGTGAACAGGGCCGCCGCCGCCCCCGCCTCTCCGCCCAGGTACGGAGTCAGCGCGAGCGCCGTCGCGTCGATCAGGAACACCAGCGAAGCGAAGATCATCGGCCTGCGTAGCCCGCCGGTGCGCGCCGCGGCCAGCGTGCCGAGCACGCTTCCGGCCGCGAAACAGGCGAGCAGCGCGCCGTAGCCTGCCGCCCCGAACCGGGCGTGCGCCAGCGAGGGCAGGGCCACGCCGTCCATCCCGCCCCCCGCCAGGTTCGCCGCAATGACCACGACCAGGATCACCTGCAGCGCCCGTGACCTGCGCAGCAACGCGAGCACCCCCGGAGCCTCGCCCCCGGCAGGCACCCCCGCGGTCTCGTCCCCCTCGTCCCCCTGGCCCCCCTTGCTCCCCTCTGGGATCAGCAGCAACGTCAGCGCCGATACCGCGAACGACACCGCGTCGATCGCGAACGGCCACGTAGACGCGCCGGTGGTGGCGACCAGGGCGCCGCCGAGGGCCGGGCCGAGCAGCGACCCGGCCTGCACGGCCGCGGTGGATATCGCGTTGCCCGCCGCGAGCCGGTCGCCGTCGAGCAGCGAGGGCATGATCGCGAACGACGCCGGGATGAACAGGCCCTCGCCCGCGCCGATGAGCGCGGCGATGGGCCCGAGCGCCGCCAGCGAGGCCGTGTGCCGGGCCGCGAGCACCGCCAGCGCCACGACCAGCACGCAGCGCGCGGCATCGGCCGCGAGCATGACCGTGCGCGACCCGATCTTGTCGGCCAGCATCCCGCCGACCGGGATCAGCACGGTGCGCGGCACTCCGTAGCAGGCCAGCACGGTGCCGAGCAGGATAACGCCGCCGCGGTTCGACAGCACGAGCCACGGCAGGGCCACCGCGTAGCAGTAGTCGCCGATCGTGGACGTGAACTGCCCGCCCGCCAGCAGCCGGAAGCTCCGCACCCCGAGCGGCCCAGACCGGAACGCCGCCGCCATCCGCCCTCTCACTGCTGCTCCTCCGGCCGGAACCACGGGAACATGTCGAGCATGATCCGGACCGGCAGCGCCCCCGGCGACCGTTCGGCCGGGTCCAGCCGCACGTACTGCGCCATGATGTCCAGCACCTTCGCACGCAGTTCGTTCAGCTCATCCGGGGTCACGTGCGCCACGCTGAACAGCTCACCCGCCGCGGCCTGCCAGTCAGCCGAATACTCGGACTTGCGATCCAGGTACCGTACGCGTATCTCCTCCACCGATTCCCGCAGGTTCTCCACCAGGAGCCGGCTGGCCACTCGCCCTGCGGCCGGCTCGTCCGGCCGGTCCTCCATCGTGAAGGCGAGCAGCTTGGCCCGCCACGGCCGCTCCCGCCCGTTCGCGGCGCTGGCCCGGTCCTCCTCGACGAACCCATACCGGGCCAGCGTCCGCAGGTGATAGCTGCACGCCGAGGGGGAGAGCCCCGCCACCTCCGCGCACTCGGTCGCCGTGGCCGAGCCCCGCAGCCCGATGTGCATCCAGATCGCGATCCGCGCCGGATGCGCGAGCGCCCGCATCATCTTCGGATCAGTGAGCCTGACCGGATTCCCTGGCATCCCCGCTTCGGCGTTCATTCCCGGATTCGGCGCCCTTCCCCGTCTCGCCGTCCATGCCTGCCCTCCGCATCCCCGGGTCCGCCTCCATACGTGAAACAGTACTTTCGAAAGAAATGCTTCGCAATAGTCCGCGGTACGATTCTGGTGGAGGCCGATGCGATGCAGCGCGAGATTTTCACCCCAGACCACGACGCGTTCCGTGACATGGTGCGGGCCTTCATCGCGAAGGAGATCACGCCGTATCACGAGCAGTGGGAACGGGACGGGGTCGTGTCCCGTGACGTGTGGCTGGCAGCCGGGCGGGCCGGCCTGCTCGGCATCCACATCGACGAGAAGTACGGCGGCGGGGGAGACCCGGACTACCGGTACTACGTCATCCTGAACGAGGAGCTAGCCAGGGCCGGCGCCAGCGGGCCCATGTTCCAGCTGCACAACGACATGATCGGTCCGTATCTGGACCGGCTGTGCACACCGGAGCAGCGGGAGCGGTGGCTCCCGGGCTACTGTTCGGGGGAGCTCGTCGCGGCGATCGCCATGACCGAGCCGGGGGCCGGCAGCGACCTGCAGGGGATCCGGAGCACCGCGGTCCGCGACGGCGATCACTACGTGCTGAACGGCCAGAAGACGTTCATCTCGAACGGCCAGCTCGGCGACATCGTGATCGTGGTGGCCCGCACCGACCCGGACCCCAGAACCGCCGGGCACCGCGGCATCAGCCTGCTCGTGGTCGAGCGCGGCATGGCGGGCTTCGCCCGCGGCCGGAACCTGGACAAGCTCGGCATGCACGCCCAGGACACCTCGGAGCTGTTCTTCACCGATGTCCGGGTGCCCGTGGCTAACCTGCTCGGCGAGGAAGGCGGCGGCTTCGTCGCCTTGATGCAGAACCTGCCCCGCGAGCGCGTCACGATCGGCGTCACCGCGCTGGCCATCGCCGAACAGGCCTTCGCCGACACGCTGGCCTACTGCAAGCAGCGCCAGGCCTTCGGCCAGCCGATCGGCAAGTTCCAGCACAGCAAGTTCGCCCTGGCCGAGATGGCGACCGAGATCGCGGTGGCCCGCGAGTTCACCGACCGCGCCATCACGGAGCACTGCGCCGACCGGCTCAGCACCGACGAGGCCTCCATGGTCAAGTGGTGGAACACCGAGCTGTGCAACCGCGTCACCGACCGCTGCGTCCAGCTGCACGGCGGGTACGGCTACATGCGCGAGTACCGGGTCGGCCGCTTCTGGGCCGACAGCCGCGTCCAGTCGATCTTCGGCGGCACCACCGAGATCCAGAAGGAAATCATCGCCCGCAACCTCGGATTGTAGGCCTGACCAGGCCCTCTACGAAGTCTGTGCTCCCGATTTCTGACACGATGTTAGACCGAAAGTTAGAACTGGCCCTTGTGCTGAAATCCATGTCGGTCAGTGCAGGACCGTGCAGTCCAGAGCCATTCGGTCGTGGCAGCGACCTGTGCTGTGACAACGAGGCGTGCCGGCGAGGTGGCCTGCTGGGTCACCACGGAGGTGGTGGCGCGTTCAGGGAACCCGAGACGTGGGCCATCTGCAGGTCAAACAGGGCGGTGGGCTGGAGCTGAGGGGGGATCCGTCCGACTAGCTCCAGGGTGATGGCGCCGTGGAGCTGGGCGTATCCGATCAGGCAGGCGACTAGGGCGCCATCGGGAAGGCCGGCCATCTCCTCGGTGGTTTGGCGCCAGTCGGCGAGCTGCTGGCGAAGGGGTGCTGGCGTCGCTGTTTGGAGCCTTTCGGTGTCGATCTCCCCGGCGGCGAGGGCGTCGCGCATCATCGTGAACAGCACGGCAACGACCTTCGACATGGCCTTGTGGATACTGCGGTCTCCGCCTGGGGTGACGCGGAGTCCGGTGTGACCGTAGAGCAGCAGGTATTCCGAAGGGTGCTCGAGGGCCCAGGCCCGGTGGGCGCGGGTCACGGCAATCCACCGCTCGTGTGCCGGCAGTGGCCGGGTCTGCTCGTAGCGGGCTCGCAACGCCACGGCCAGCGTGTCCCACCCGTCGACGATGAGGGCGTCGAGTAGTGCCTCCCGGCCGGGGAAGTAGTAGTGCACGGCGGAGGGCGTCATGCCCAGCTGGCGGGCGATGGCCCGCAGGGAGATCCCGGTTGGGCCGCCCTCGGCAAGCTGCGCCCGGGCGGCTGTCTTGATGTCGGTGATGGTCTCTTGCCGGCGTCGGTCGCGTCGGCTCGGAGGGACCTGGGGTGAAGATCGGCTGGCCACGCGAGCAGCGTGCCGACATATTTGAGCAGTGTCAAGTTTTTGCCCACTTGCCACCAGTCCCAGTTGACAGCAGACTTGGCCGATATGGGAGGACTTAGGACGCTCGAGGGCGGCGTCCCCGTCGAAGTACGCATGCGGGGGCGGCAGGTGCAGGCCGCCGCAGAAGCGTTCGCGATCAGCCAGTTGATCACCGAAGCGCTCACGGCGATCGTGCGCGATCACCGCCCCTGCGGCCGTTGGGCGCACATCCGCGTTGGTGCCGGCGGGACCCCCGATCCGGGGGATGTGGCTGCCGAGATCGCCCGGGGCCAGATTCTCGTTCGCGTTCAGCTACCCGGGGAAGGACCGCGATCGTGCCAGTACGTCCTCCAGTAGATGGCGGCACCGTGCTGATAACCGGCGCTTCTTCGGGCATCGGCCGTGAGTTCGCCGCTCAGCTTGCGGCCCGGGCGGGGACCCTGGTCGTGGCGGCCCGCCGGGCCGGGCTGCTCGAAGCACTGCGGGCCGAGCTGATGGCAGCGCACCCGCGGCTGCAGGTGGTGGCCCTCCCCGTTGACCTGTCCGACGAGCGCGACGTGGATCGGTGCGTGGCCGCGCTGCGTGAGCAGGCCGGCGCCGTGGACGTCCTGATCAACAACGCTGGCCTCGGCGACCAGGCGTTGTTCGACGCCACGGACTGGACCCGCACCCGCCAGATACTGCGCACCAACGTGGTCGGCGTCGTCCAGCTGACCGCACTCCTGGTGCCGTCGATGGTGGAACGGGGCCAGGGCGGCGTGCTCAATATGGGCTCGGGAGCAGGGCTGACGGTGATGCCCGCGGCCGCTGCGTACTCGGCCAGCAAGCATTTCGTCGACGGCTTCAGCGAGGCCCTGCGTGCCGACCTGGCCGGCACCGGAGTGGTCGTCACCCAGGTTTGCCCGGGTCCCGTAGACAGTGAATTCGACACCGTCGCCGGCTCGGTCGGGGGCATGACCGGCGCTCCGCCCCAGTTCCTGCGCATCAGCGCGGCGCGCTGCGCCCGCGAAGCGCTGGCCGGCTTCGATGCCGGCCAGCCTCTGGTCTTTCCGGGACGGGCCTACCGGATCGTCATGCGAGCGCTTCCGCTGGTACCCCGCTCGCTGCGACGCCGCCAAGCGGCCTCCTCCGCCGCACGCCTTCGCAGCCAGGCACCGCCCGCAGCGACGGGGCCTCGCTCAGCGCAGCCGGGGATATCGGAGAGGGAGACACCGACATGAGGATCAGCCGTCTGGTGCTCAGCGGGGCGGCCATCGGCACGATCGCCGGCACCGCGCGCGCCGACCTCAACCGCAGCCACGTGTTCAACCCCGACTGGCCACCCCACGCCCGATTCCACAGCGTAGCGGGGTGGGGCAGCATTGCCGGCTCGCAGCTGCTCGCCCTGTGGCTGCTGTGGCGGCCCGGCCAGCACGCAGACGACGATGAAGTGGCAACCAAGATCGCCGCGCTGCTTCCCGCCATCGCCTGGATGCCGTTCTTCCTCGCTCTCGCGACGCCCGGTACCGCGGTTGAGGACGAGCCGGGACATCTCGCCCGTGTCGCCGGGGTGCCCGCGAACCTTGTGCCAGCCACGCTGATCCCCATCATCTCCGCGCTCGGCTACACCCTGCACCGCCACGGGCGATAGGGCTTGCCCACTGGCGAGCGTCCCGATCGCGCGGAGCATCCACAGGGTCGCGGGCCTTGGCGGGGTCTATGGGCGCCCGCTCAGCGATCGTCTACCGGGAGGGCTGAGCGGCCATGACCGTGACCGCCTGGGCACACCGGTGACTAGCGGAGCGCTCGTGATCGAGAGCGAGCCCCAGGCCGGGACCAGCTGCCGGTGAGTTGCCGTATGGCTCCGCGCGGCGGCGGCGCTGAGGGCCGCCCCGGACGGGCTGATCTGTACTCGATGCAGCAGTAGTGCCCGCTCGCAGGGAGGCGCGAAGGTACGGTCCTAGCCGTGTTCGACATCGGTGGCGCTACGTGCTCATGGCGGCTGACTCGCAGCTGCGGCGGGTATTAGCGTGCAGTTGTGCTGATTGCAGAGATGCTGCTGCTCACCGCGCTGAACGACAAGGGGCACGTTCCCGTCGGGAGCGGCGCCCTCATCCAAGTCGGCTTGACCGGCGCGCTCTTGGCCGAGCTGGCCATTGACGGCCGGCTGGCGGTCGCGGAAGACGGGACAGTACGGGCCGGAGATACCAGGCCCGGCGACGAACTGCTTGCTGATGTCTATGACGCGGTGCGGGAGCATCTGCAGGGCAGGAACGTGAGGCAGGTCATCGGGGGTCTGAGCCATCACATCGGCGGAAGCTGGGATCGTGTCGTCGACCGGCTTATCGACGCCGGCGTGCTGGGCCGGGACAGGCCGTCGCTCCTGCGGCCGACCCGTCATCCGGTCCTCGACACGGCGGCCCGCCAGGCGGTCTTGGATCAGATCCGGGCACCGGCGGCCGGCGAGGGTCCGGTATCCCCGCAGGTCGCGGTGGTCCTGGCGCTAGTCGGGCCG
>CAVPLC010000103.1:0-57834 GCA_963705835.1 uncultured Actinomycetes bacterium | reverse complement strand
GCCTTCTGGAAGGTGTAGTCAGTCCCGTACTGCGCGACTGGCTCGTGGTACATGGGCTCCCAGGCCAGTTCCTGGATCTTCTGGTGCGCCCTAGCCACACTCTGGCGACTCATCGTCACCCCTTTCTAGGCGGGTTCCGGGTCGGGGGCCCGACCTGGTCGGGCCCCTCGGTGGTCTCGGCGTCCTCGGCCCCAGGGGCGCGCAGCAGCGCGGCTCCGGGGGGGCCGTGGGACCCGCGGGACCCCGAAAGTCCTTATGTCCTTGATCACATCGCGAAAGCCGAGGTCATGGGCTCTCAACATGAGACATCTCGAACGCGGCGCGGATCGCCGCGAGGTCTCGTTTGGTCTGCTCGGAGGCCTGCCGGTTCCCTTCGGCCGCCGGGGTGATGCCGAGGGCGCGCAGCAGATCGGCCGCGGGCCCGCCCGGATCGCCGGCCTCGCCGAGAACGGGGTGCAGCCCCTCGGCGGCCAGGTGATGAAACACCAGGTTGACGATGCTCCACGGGTTGTAGGTCTCCGGATTGTCTGATGAACTACTCGAAGGGCCAGCGACAGGGTTGGTCTCGCCGTGGGCGTCCATGACGCCGTCGTAACGTCGCGTTCGGCAACCCGGCGGTCTCAACTTGAGACAGTGCCCCGCAACAAGGGGTTTACTTTGTTAGGGACAGGTGAACACCCATCTGGTCCGCGCAGGCTGAGCCTCCATCAGGAGAAATCTCGGTAGGGGGAGGCGATATGGCACACGCATCATCACCACCACCGCAGACGTCCAGGGACCGGCTAGCCGAGGCTAGAGTCCGGTTCCTTACCGCTGACGCGGTGGACCAGAACGCGGTCCGCAGGCCGATCCTCGCCTCGTGGTGGCGCTCGCGGCAGTGGAACGTGGCCGCCGACCACATCGACTTGAACTACCTGCACGAACCCGACCTGGAGACCCGGCTGGCCCGGGCCGCCGATCCGGTGCTGCGCAGGCTGCACGAGCAGCTGAGCGGCCAGCCGATCAGCATCATCCTGACCGACGCCGAAGGCGTGGTCCTGGCCCGGCTGACCGCGGACCACGACCTGGAGCGCGCCCTGGACAGCGTGATGCTGGCCCCGGGCTTCAGCTACGCCGAGGAACGAGTCGGCACCAACGGCATCGGCACCGCGCTGGAGGCCGGCGGGCCCGCGCACGTGTTCGGGCACGAGCACTACGCCGAGCACCTTGAGCAGTTCGGCTGCGCCGGCGTGCCGATCCACGACCCGGTCTCGGGCAAGACCGTCGGCGTCATCGACCTGACCTGCTGGCGCAAGGACGCCGACCCGCTGATGATCTCCCTGGTCAAGGCCACCGCCGACCAGATCACCCAGGCGCTGGTCACGGCCAGCAGCAGCCGGGACATCGACCTGCTCCAGGAGTACGTGCGGGCCTGCCGCCGCACCGGCGGCATCGTGCTGGCCCTGGGCAACGACGTGGTCATGCTGAACGACCACGCCCGCCGCCTGCTCGACCCGGGCGATCAGGCCGCGCTGATCGGCCACGCCATGGAGGCGCTGGCCAGCCACACCAACAGCCCGGTCACGGTGGACCTGCCCAGCGGCGTGCTGGCCCGGATGTCCTGCCGCCGGCTCAGCGGCGACAGCCCGTTCGCCGACGGCGTGGTCCACGTCAAGCTGGTCACGCAGGCCCTGAGCGTGGCCGACGTGCCCGCCCCGCGAAGCGCCATGTACCTGCCGGGCCTGGTCGGCAGCGGCGTGCTGTGGCTGCGCGCCTGCCGCGAGGCCGAGGCGCTGTACGACACGAACGACTGGCTGACCCTGGAGGGCGAGAGCGGCGTCGGCAAGCTGGCCCTGGCCCGGGCCGTGCACCAGCGCCGCAACCCGGCCGCGTCGTTCCACGTGCTGGACGCCGAATCGGCCGGGCCCGGCGCGCCTGACTGGATGACCAAGGCCCGCCGCGAGCTGCTCGAGGGCAAGGGCATGCTGGTCATCCGGCACGTCGACGCGCTGAACGCCAAGCAGATGCACGCCCTGGCCAGCGCACTGCAGGAGGCCCGCTCCGCCCAGCGCCAGAACGACCTGCGCGTCGCCGTCACCCTCAACCGCAAGCAGGCCACGGTGGACCTGAACCCCATTTCCAGGCTGCTGCGGTTCTTCCAGGGCACGGTGGAGCTGCCGCCGCTGCGCCATCACATCGAGGACCTGCACGAGCTGGTGCCGTTCTTCCTGGCCCGGCTCAGCCAGCAGGGCCGGCTGACCTGCTCGCCCGAGGCCATGCAGCTGCTGCTGCGGCACTCCTGGCCGGGCAACACCGAGCAGCTCTGGCAGGTGCTCAAGCAGGTCGTCCAGCGCCGCCGGGCCGGCGCGATCATGCCCAAGGACCTGCCTCCGGAGTGCTGGACGGTGAGCCGCCGGCTGCTGTCCCCGCTGGAGTCCATCGAGCGGGACGCGATCGTGAAGAGCCTGCAGGATCACGACGGCAACAAGGTCCGGGCCGCCGAAGCGCTGGGCATGTCGCGCGCCACGATCTACCGCAAGATCCACGAGTACGGGATCGTCGCCTTCGGCAGCTGAAACCGCAGCTCCGCGTAACGCTGGTTCAAAGTGAGAACACATGTGTCCGGCTGCGGGCGTACGGATGCAGGTAAGCCCGCGAACGCGGGGCGCTCTCCCTCAAGGAGCGAAGCGATGACCACTGTTGACGCAACCGCTGGCGAGTCCGGTCGGCCGGCTGCCGCTACCGAGCAAGCGCCCGCGGCCGCCGCCGAGGCCGTGATCGGACCGCTGGCCGGTGACCCGTCCATCTGGGGCCTGGCGAGCTTCATCGCCGGTTCCGTCGCGCTCGGCCTGGGACTGGTCGGCGTGGTGCCGTTCGGCGTGCTCGGCGCGCCCCTGGCCATCATCTTGGCGGCCACGGCCCTGGGCCTGCTCCTGTCCGCGATCTGGTGCGCGGCGCTCGGCCAGAGCGCGGTGGCGGCCGTGTTCGGCATCTTCGGCACCTTCTGGCTCAGCTACGCGGTACTCGTGCTCGGGCTGGAACACAACTGGTTCGCCATAGTCCTCACCGCGGTGATCCCCACCGTGAAGCTGTTCCTGCTCACCTGGCTCATCATCATCGTGATGCTGACCCTGGCCACGCTGCGGCTGCCGTCGGCCTTCACCGCGGTCTTCACGCTCATCGACGTGGCGCTGCTGCTGCTGTACCTCGCGTACGCCGAGGACTCGGCCTTGGGCGTGCCCTCCAGCGGCCTGCTCAAGACCGCCGGCTACGTGGTGCTGGCGTTCGCCGCGATCGGCGTCTACCTGTTCTTCAGCGCCGCCTCGGTCGGCACTGGCGGCAAGGCCCTCGCGCTCGGCAAGCCCCTCCAGCACTGACCCCCGGGCCCCCGACCGGGCACAGGACGCGCGTACCATAACCGCCCTGTGCCCGGTCAAAGACCTCTGTGCCGAACGGGCAGTGGTGCGTGCCCTCGCCCAGCCCCCAGCCGCCCGTGCCTTCGCCCGCCCCTAGCCCGTGCCTTCGCCCGCCCCCTCGCCCGCCCGGAGGAACGCCATGGACCCAGGCCGCGATCCGCCCGCCCCGAAAGAGGCCGCCCCCGCCAAGGGTGAGCCGCCGGCCGGCCCCTGGCTGGTCACCTGGCACGGCGACCTCGCGGCGTGGCTGGACGAGCTCGGCTGGCTGCGGTCCCTGAACGACTGGCTGACCGGCGTGCTCGGGCCGTTCCGCGAGCGCCACCAGGACAACCTCGCCCTCGAACTGATGCATGGCGGCCGGTGGGTGGGCCACCCGCTGCACCCGGCCCTCAGCGACCTGCCGATCGGCCTGTGGACGGGCGCGACGGTCCTGGACGCCGTGGACCGCAGCCCGCCGCCGGAGGCGCGGGCTCGACGCCGCGGGCGTGCTCAGCGCGGCGGGCCTGGTCGCCGCCTGCGCCACCGCCCTGACCGGGCTCAGCGACTGGGCCGTGAGCAACGACCAGGACCGACGGGTCGGCCTCTTCCACGGACTCCTCAACACGGCGGCCCTCGGGCTGCAAGCCGCCGCCCTGGGGACCCGGATGGCCGGCCACCGCGGCACGGCCCGCGCCCTGGGCGCGGCGGGCCTCACGGTCACGGTCGGGGCCGGCTACCTCGGCGGTCATCTCGTGTTCACCAAGGGCGTGATGGTCAGCCGGGTGGCGTGGGCACCCGGGCCGCGGCGCTGGACCCGCGCGCTTCCCGAGGCCGACGTGCCCGACGACTCGCCCGCCGTCGCCGAGGTCGAGGGCCGGCCGGTCCTGCTGTACCGCCACGACGGCAGCCTCTACGCCCTGGACAACGTCTGCAGCCACGCCGGCGGCCTGCTCAGCCGCGGCCCCGTCGAGGACCTGACCGTGACCTGCCCGCTGCACGGGTCCCGCTTCTGCCTCACCGACGGCGCCGTGACCCGCGGCCCCGCCAGCCAGCCGCAACCCGTGCTACGCACCCGGATACGCAACGGCTGGATCGAGGTGCGAGGCAGCCAGCCGGCACCTCGGCGGCCCGCACCAGGAAGGACATAGCCATGGCGTTCGTAGCCGTCGCCAACCTCGACGACATGGAGGTCGGCGACACCATGCTCGTCCAGGACCTCCGCGAGCCGATCTGCCTGATCCGCCTCGACGACGACGACGTAAGGGCGATCCACAACACGTGCACCCACCAGCAGCAACCCCTGCACGAGGGCACCCTCCAGGACGACGACACGCTGGTCTGCGCCGCCCACGCATCACGCTACGACCTGATCACCGGCGAGGCCGTCGGCCCGTTTGCCTGCGGCCCTATCCCGGTTTACGCGTGCAAGATCGAAGACGACGCCATCTGGGTCGACATCGACCAGCAGCTGAACGACGCACCCCTCCCCGGCCCGCCAGGCCCCCGGGTCGCTGGGCGCGCGCTAATCCTCGCTCACGGGCTGGTGGCGCACGTCGGGCACGATGTGATCTTGGTGGTGAAGGGCCAGCCCTCGCGCGTAGCGCCGGGCCACGTCGGACATGACCGGGTCCGCCCCGTTGGCGCCGACTCCGAAGACCGTGCCCGCATAGTCCAGCGGGCCCATGGTGGCGCGGATGCGGTCCCAGTCGCCCGGTGCCACCAATTCCGCCGGCTGCCCGCCGGCGAACCAGCCCATCGGTACCGCCGTGCCCGCCGGGACGACGGTATTGACGTAGACGACCGCGTTGAACTCGACCTCCGCGCCCGTTTCGATGCGCGCGCCGTTGAACACGATGGCCCCGGTCGCGATCCGCGAACCGCCCTCGATCACGCAGCCGGTGAGGTGCGTGTGCGGGCCGATGACCACGTTGTCCCCGACGCGGGTCTGCTGGCCCGGCACGCCGCGGATGACCGCGTTCTCCATGATCACGCAGTTCCGGCCGATCTCCACCGGGCCGCCCTCGGCGGTGATCACCGCGCCGAACAGGACCCGGCTGTGCGGGCCGACCGTGACGTCGCCGGCCAGCACGGCCGTCGGCGCGATGTACGCCGACTCCGATACCTGCGGGATCTTGAGCCGATGCTCCACGAACACCGCGCCGCGCCCCACCACGACCGGCGGAACCGGATATTCGATCTCGGTCATACCCATCACCTCGTGACGCCGTCGGCAGAAGACATGTCGGCAGAAGATATCGGGTCACGGGACCATCCGCCGGATGGCATCCGTGCCGCCGATGCCGTTTCTAAGCGTAGGCGAGAGCGACGCCAAGCGCCCGCCCTGGTAAGCGACGAGTTGCGCTCATGCCGCCGTCCGCCGTCCCAGCCGGGTTCCCACTGCCCTCTCGCGCCCCAATCCGAGGCGGTGAAACCGGACTTCCACCTCGCCCTGACGAGGTGAAACCCGGGTTTCACCTCGTTGCGGACCGCGTGTACCCGATGGTCTCACCCGGCCGGGACGGCGTCCGCGGGCCTGGATTACCGGACATTGTGGCGTGCGCGATGCGGGACAGCTCGGCCGGGCGCAGCGAATCGGACCGCTCCCAAGCCTGCACCGGGATCATGTCCCGCTGGCTGACGTCCCGGACCGTCCCGAAGCCGTACCGGGTCAGCAAGGCGGCCATCGCGTCCGGCGCGAGTACCGAGAGCCACGGCTCGCCGTGCTCGGCGGACGCCTGGCCGATCAGCTCGGCGTATATGTCGCCGGCGGCGTCTCGCAGTCCGGCCGGCAGCATGAAGTCGACGACGACGAGCCGCACGCCGAGGCCGAGCAGCGCCGCAGGCACCACGCGTTCCGCCGCCTGAACCTGGACGCCCCGTCGCTGACCGTCGACACCACCGACGGCTACCGCCCCGGACTCGCCCAAATCCTGGCCTTCATCAACTCCAGCCAGTAGCGCCAGCCCCACCGTAAATCCTCAGGCTAGCCCCCTTGATACACGTTATATCGTGATGTACCTTGATCCTCAGTGGCAGCGCACCGCCTGCCCGCTTCCGAGCCACCCAGCGGCCCGCGCCGCCGGCGGCAACGAGGACAAGGGTCCACGACTCGCGGGCTTCTCACCGTCATGGCCTTTTCACCGTGGCGAGCAGACGCGGGCCGACTCGCCGGGAAGAACTGATCATGACCCAGGACAAGGCCCGCAAGGCCGACACCCGCCAGCGCATGGCCGCCACCGGCGAGCCGTACAGCGTGGCCAGGCACGCGGTGCAAGACGAGCACGAAACCCCCGAAGACGCCGTCGCCACCCCCCGCGGCGACGACTGGTACGAGAGCATGGCCGACGAGGCGGGCATCGGCGTGGACGAGTTCCGCGCCCAGGAGCAGGCCGACCAGGCCCGCCGCCTGGCCGACCGCGCCCGCGACCTGGCCGAGCAGGCGCGGGAGCGCGCCGAACGCGCCGAGGAGGCCGCCACCGCGGCCGAGGAAGCGGCGGACCTGACCCAGGAAGCGGCCGAACTGACCAGGGAATGGGCCGACGCCGAGGACATCGCGCGGGCCGAGCACCGCGCCGACGAGGCCCGCGCCGCCGCGGAGCAGGCCCGCCACCGTGCCGAACGTGCCGAGCGTCAAGCCGACGAGGCCGAGGAGGCCGCGGACCGGGCGGAGGAAGCAGCCGACGAGGCCGAGGAACTGGCCGGCGAATTCGCCGACGAACCCGACGACGGCCCCTACCGTCACCGTACCCATGTGCACCACGGGACCCACCGGCCCCCCAGGCCACCGCGACCGCCCCGGCCCCCGCGGCCGCCGCGCCAGGACCGGAATCCGGCCGACCGGCTCGGTGACCGCTTCGAGCAGATGCTGCAGCGGTTCGACCTGATGCGAGACCGGGCCGACCAGCTGATCCGCCAGGCCGAGCGCATCTTCGGCTCGAGCCGAACCGAGTCCCGGCCCGCCGAACCGGCTCCCGCCGAGCCCGCCGAGCCCGCCGACTCAGAATGACCACGGGCCCGGCCCCGAGCCCATGACCGTCATGGTGCCCGGGGCCGGGCCGCCTGGCCTCGGTAGTGCTCATCTTCACCCCGGCCGCCAACCCGTACTAACGCCCGCAGCCCGGGCAACTGCGGATCAGGCCAGGACGGCCTCGTCGTAGCCGACCGGGGACCGGGACGTCCCCGAGAAGAGTTCGAGGACGTGATCGGCAGGAACTTCCGCCAGCCCGCCGAAGGACTCGGGTTCGACGGATCGCCGGTCGCGCACATGTGGCGCACGATGATCTGGCCGAACAACTTCCTGTAGGCCGCCCCGCCGAAGGCGCGCCCAGGCCGCCCCCGCCGAAGCGCGCCAGGCGCCGCCCGCGCCGGATGTATCACCGCCGCCCCCTTCTCCTCTGTCCGTACGTGAGCACGAACCCGTTCCCGTTCCCCTTCCCGCCTAGCCCGGGGGGCGCCCCCCCCGCAGGGCTCGGTCAGTGCGGAGGCGATCGAGCTTCCCATGGTTGGCGATGAATTCGCGGGTTTCCGGCTGCGGGCAGGCCGGGTGCGCGAGGACGTATGGAACTGGTGGTACGCCGTCCACCACAACATCGGATTCGGCGGCACGCCTCCGATGAAGATGTGATCGCCGATGGACGCCGAGATGTCCCTTCCTGAGGTTGCCGTGCCGCCGCTCGTGGTGCGGGCCGGGGGATCTGACCAGAGCCTGCCGCCGGGCCCTTCGTACCTGATCGGCCGCGATCCGGAATGCGCCATCGTGATCGACGACGCCAGCGTGTCCTGGCAGCACGCCGTGCTCCGCGTCGAGGACGGCCGCTGGGTGCTGGCGGACAACGGAAGCACCAACGGCACCTACGTCCGGGATCAGCGAATAGACCGGATCGAGCTCGAAGGGGAATGCCTGGTCCGGCTCTGCCATCCCGCCGAAGGACCGGCCCTGAGCTGCAGGGTCAGCGCTCCTGCCCCCCCGACCGATCTGGCGTCGCTCGATCACACGCTGCGGGTCGGCCGGGCACCGGACAACGAGCTCGGCCCTACCGCCGCGACCGCCGACGGCGAGGGCTTGCTCGAGATCCCGTACGCGGTGCGCTGGCTGGTGCCCAGGGGCGAACGGTTCGCGAACTTCGACATCTTGAACGACAACGACACGCAGCTGGATTACTACCGCCGGTTCGGGCACGTGTACGCGGTCGGCATCCCGACCAAGAAGTGGCGGCTGGTGATGGTCTCGGATCCCGGGCTGCTCGACGAGGTGGCGGCCGATGAGGAGCAGTTCGGCAAGCGCGTCGAGGAGATCAACTTCTTCGACCAGCTGAGCAACTCCCGGGGCGGCGGCATATCGGTGATCGGCGACGGCGAGCACTACAACCGGGTCCGCCGCGTGATGCTGCCCTGGTACTCCCCGCAGCACCAGCGCACGCAGCTCGAGCGGATGAAAGACCAGGCCCGCAAGCTGGTCGCCGCGTGGTCCGCGCTCCCCGAAGGCGAGTCGCTCGATGCCCGCACCTGGATGGAGCGGTACACCCTGGAGGTCTCCGGGCGCGGTGCGTGCGCCTACGACTTCGGCCTGCTGGACGGTCACGGGGGCGGCGGCGACCCGCACCCGTTCGCGGCGGCCGTCCCGGCGAGCACGAAGGAGAGCATCCTGCGGGTGGCCGAGCCCCGCCCCGACTTCACGATGTTCGCCGGGCGCGCGCGGCGCCAGCGCAAGAAGGCCTACCGCGCTCACAACACCGAGCTGTTCCGCACGGCCGACGCGCTGGTCCGGGGCCGCACGCACACGGCTCCGCTCGGGCAGCAGACCGACCTGCTCAGCCGCCTGCTGAGCACGCCGGACCCCGAGACGGGCCAGTTCCTCGACACCGAGACCGTGCGCGACCAGATCCTGATGCACCTGTCGAACGGGTTCAACGGGCCCTCGATCACCGGAGCGTGGCTCGCCTACATCCTGGCCACCCGCCCGGACGTCACGGCCAAGGTGATGGCCGAGATCGACGCGATCACCGGCGGCGACCCGGACTACGACCTGCAGTACGACGACCTGGCGGCCATGACGTACGTCACGCAGGTGATCAAGGAGACGATGCGGATCTACCCCCCGCTGCCGGTGACGATCCGGCGCAGCCTCAAGGACGGGACGCTGGGCCGCTACCGCATCCGCAAGGGCGACATCATCCTGGTCGGGACGCTCGCCGCGCAGCGCGACCCGCGCTACTGGGGCCCGTACCCGGACCGGTTCGATCCCGAGCAGTTCGCCATGGAGAAGGTCGTGGACCGGCCGCGGCACGCCTTCATCCCGTTCTCGATCGGGAAACGGCAGTGCATGGCGCAAGAGGTCACGTTCATGATGCTCCGCGTGGTCCTGTTCGAGATCTGCAGGCACTACCGGCTGCGGCTGGCGCCCGGCGCGACGGTGACCAAGAACACGGTCGTGTCGACCAAGCCGGCCGCGGTTCCGGTCATCCTGCGGCGACGCGAGCTGAAGGAGTACCGCCGGACGCCGGCCGAGGTGCGCGAGCGCCCCGAAGCGCCGGCGCCCTTGGCGCCCCAATCCGCCTTCGCCGCGCCCGAGTGGGGAGAGCCGACCGAGATCCCCGAGTCGAGCGCCTACCGCCATCTCGTGATCGCCTACGGCAGCAACTTCGGCGCGAACAAGGAGCTGGCCGAGCGCTTCGCCCGGCGGAGCGAATACTACGGCTACACCAGCGACGTGATCACGCTCAACGAGCTCGCGCAGTCGCCGCCGCGCACGCAGCCCTGGCTGCTGGTGGTCATGACCTCCACCTACACCTCGAACCCGCCCTACGAACGCGGCCGCGTTCAAGGCGCTGCTCGAGCGCACCGGACCCGGCGAGGCGACCTGGCGGAACTGCCGGTACCTGGTCTGGGGCCTCGGCAACACCCAGTGGAACGCGTTCCTGGCCTTCCCGCGCTACGTGCACGCCAAGCTGTCCGAGCTCGGCGCCGCCCCGCTCGCCGAGTTTGCCTACGGCGACGTCGGCTCGCCGGTGTGGGAGCGGCTGCACTCGGACTGGAACAGCGTGGTCTGGCCCGTCCTCCTCGAGCTGTCCGGGGCACGGCCGACCCAGGCCGCGGCCGCCCGCGAGGCCGCCGAGAAGGCCGCCACAGGCGCTCTCACCGGCACCGATTCCGGCACCGCGATGCAGCGGTCCCTTTACGGCGAGGGCGTCGAGCCGCAGCAGGCCGGGCGGGCGACGAGCATCACGTCGATCATGCGCCTGATGTCGTCGGGATCGCGCAGGCGGTCCACCTCGCTGCGCGGACCGGCCGAGGGCACCGGCTCCCACCCGCGGGTGCTGCTCGCCCCGACCATCCTCACGAACGCCGTCGGGATCGACACGGTCGAGGCGCGCGCCGTGGTATGCCGAGAGCTTCAGGCGGCGGAATCGCCGAAGCGGACCAGGCACCTCGAGGTCAGCCTGCCGCCCGGCGCCGCCTATCAGGTCGGCGATCACCTCGGCGTCTGCCCGAAGAACGACGAGGAGCGGGTCGAGCGGCTCGCCCGGCACCTCGGCGCCGCGCTCGACGGGCTGTTCATGGCGCCCAAGACGGCGGACGTCCACGCGGTGCCGAAGGACGTTGTGCTCCAGGTCCGTAACGTGCTCACCAACCTCGTCGACATCACCGGCAGGCCGACCGTGCCGCTGCTGGACCTGCTGATCGAGAAGGCGGCCGACGCCGACGAGTGGTCGAGGCTCATGGAGATCAGGGACGTCCTGCAGACGCCGGACGGCGCCGATTCGCCGCTGCGCGCGGCCATCGACGCGGGCGGCTACGACGTGCTCCGGCTGCTGGATGAGTTCCCGTCCGCCACTCTGAACCTCTTCGAGTTCCTGCGGGTCGCGCAGCCGCTCCGGCCGCGCTACTACTCGACGAGCTCGAGCCCGCGGATCCACGGCGACGGCGTCGCGCACGTGACCGTCGGCCTGGAGGCCACGCCCGTGCCGGGCCTGCCCGGCCGTGACTTCCGCGGGATGAGCTCGCATTACATGCACACGCTTCGCGAGGGTGACCGCCTGAACGTCTTCCTCGACAGCGCCGCGCGTTTCCGCCTGCAGGAGGACGTGTCCAAGCCGATGATCTTCGTCTCGGCCGGCACCGGCTTCGCCCCGATGCGGGCGTTCCTCTGGGAGCGGCTGGCCTTCAAGCGCGCGGGCGCCCCGCTGGCCGAGGCCGCGCTCTTCAACGGCATCCGCTCGAGCGCCCTCGACTTCATCTACCGGGACGAGATCGAGCAGTTCGCCGCCGACGGGATCCTCGATCACGTGCACATCGCGACCTCGCGCGAGCGGCCCGGCTGCCGCCATTACGTCCAGGACCAGCTCCGCGAGCAGGGCGTGCTCCTCTGGCGCCTGCTGGAGGCCGGCGGCTACGTCTACGTCTGCGGCTCGCAGCCGATGCGCGACGCCGCCCACGCCGCCTTCGCCGACGTCATCGCCGAGCATGGGATCATGCCGATCGAGCACGCAGAGGCCTACCTGCACGACCTGGAAACGACCGCACATTACCGCCCCGACCTGTGGGGCTGACCTCGGGAGCCAGCATGGATGCACTCGCCCTCGTCCTGACCGTGGCGGCGATGATCATGTTCGTGTTCGCCGCCAGCGGCCGCGAGCTACGCCGGTTCAACGAGATCGCGCTCGGCCTGGTCTTCCTCAGCGCCGCCCTGATCTGCCAGTTCACCTCGATCACCAACACCCACATCGGCCGCTGACCGCAGTCTGTCCCTCCGGCCCTGTCACATCCGCCCTCCCGGAGCCGACATAGCAGTAGACGCACGTTAACCGGCAACATGAGGGGACATAATGCGAGTCTTCGTCGCGGGGGCGAGCGGTGCGATCGGCACCTGGCTCGTTCCCCAGCTCATCGAGCACGGTCACGAGGTGATCGGCACCTTCAGGTCGCCGGGAAACGCCGAGCGGGTCCGCGCGCTCGGCGCCGAGCCGCTCGCGCTCGACCTGCTCGACGCGACCGCGGTACGCGAAGCCGTCCTCAAGGCCCAACCCGAGGCGATCATCCACCAGGCGACCGCCCTGGCCAACGTGCGCTTCGGCAGGAGCCTGGACCGCAGCTTCGCGGCGACCAACCGGCTCAGGACCGAGGGCACCGACGCGCTGCTGGCCGCGGCGCGCGAGGCAGGCGTACGCCGGTTTGTCGCCCAGAGTTTCGCCAGTTACCGGTACGCGCGGGAAGGCGGGCCGGTCAAGACCGAGGAGGACCGGCTCGAGCCCGACCCGCCGGCCATGGCACGCGAAACCAACGCCGCGATGCGTCATCTAGACGAGGCGGTCACGAACGCCGGAGGCATCGCGCTCCGGTACGGCGGCTTCTACGGCGCCTCCAACGACGGGCTGGTCGGCCCCGTGCGCAAGCGGCAGTTCCCGATCATCGCCGACGGCGGCGGCATCTCCTCGTTCATTCACCTGCATGACGCCGCCGCCGCCACCGTGCTCGCGCTCGGACACGACGGAGCCGGCCTGTACAACATCGTCGACGACGAGCCTGCCCCGATGAGCGAGTGGCTGCCGGCGCTGGCCGCCGCGCTCGGCGCCAAGCCGCCCCGTCACGTCCCGTTGTGGCTCGCCCGGCTGGTCGCGGGCAAGGGCATGGTCATGATGGCCGTCGGGTCCCGCGGTGCCTCGAACGCCAAGGCCAAACAGGAGCTCGGGTGGACGCTGCGCTACCCCAGCTGGCGACAAGGCTTCCCGGCAACCTACGAGCAGTAGTGCGCGGCGCGCGCAACGGGGTTCCCCTCGTCCGGCTCCACGCTGCAAGGAGGAATCTCCTCAGCTCGTCCACGTCGGAGCGGGACAGATCGGTGCTGGTCAAATCCATGAGATTACGGCACCGGTTCGGACGCGCCGCGACGCGAACCGCCCCCCGGCAGGGCGCGAAGGTGTCTTCCGGTTCCTGGCGTAGCAGCAGGTTGAGGTCTGGCTACACTGCTGCGCATGCTGGTCCCGGGTGATAAGGAAATCCTCGCCCTGCACGAGAAGCACGCGCCTTCGCGGGATGCATTCGACCTTGTTTACACGCACTGCGTGATCGTGTGCGGGATCGCTGAGCAGCTTCTGTGCCGTTCGGGTCTCGGCCTGGACGCGGAACTGGTGCGGGCGGGCAGCCTGCTGCACGATGTCGGGGTGTACCGGCTGTACGACGCTGACGGCAATCTGGACGATTCGGAGTACGTACGTCACGGGCTGCTCGGCCACGAGCTGCTTGCTGAGGAGGGGTTTCCCGAGGCGTTCTGCCGGTTCGCGTCGTGCCACACAGGGGTGGGCCTCAGCAGTGACGACGTGCGCCGTCAGGGTCTTCCGCTCCCGGCCGCTGACTACCTGGCAGTCTCGGCCGAAGAACAGCTCGTGATGTACGCGGATAAGTTCCACAGCAAGACCGACCCGCCCGTCTTCCTGACGGCCGGGTCGTACGCCGCGAGCATACGGCGGTTCGGCGAGGATAAGGCGGCCGCGTTCGGCTCGCTGCGCGAGCGGTTCGGCGAGCCCGACCTCACGCCGTTCATGGCCGAGTACGGGCACGCCGTGGCGTGATCGTGATGATGCTGGGTACCGGGCGTCCGGTGCCAGGTACCCAGGTGAACCGGCCCGTGCCGTTTTCTGGCCATTGCAGGTAGTGGCGGTTCCCGTAGCTGGTCAGGCCGCCAGGCCCGTTGATCCAGATCCGGGCGGTCTGCCCCGGATCAAGGGAGCATCCCCACCGGAAACCCGTGTCTGCTGCTATCGCGTCGCGGGCCTGGTCCGGAGTGACGCCGCCGAAGCTGCGTGATCCAGGCCGGCCGTCGAACAGCCGCAGGTGGGTCCGGCTCGCTGGTTGTGCTGGCCGCGTTTGCCGTCGCCCTCGCCGCCACCTTCCTCATGCCCGCACGGCCCACCCACCACGACCCCGCCGCCTAGCCGCGGTTCACGCGGCTGTCTCGAGGGTGAGCAGGAGGCGTTTGGCCTCGGGACCGCCGAGGTAACCGCCGATCCGGCCGTCGCTGCGCACGACCCGGTGACATGGCACGACGACCGGCAGCGGGTTGGTCGCGCAGGCGGTGCCGACCGCGCGGACCGCCCGGGGGCTGCCCGCCAGCCGGGCGAGGCCGGCATAGCTCGCGGTATGCCCGTAGCTGACGTCGCGGGCCAGGTGCTGCAGCACGGTGCGGCGGAACCCGGCCGACAGCTGCCAGTCGAGCGGCAGGCCGAACCGGCGGCGGCGGCCGGCAAAGTACTCCTCGAGTTCCGCGGCGGCCGGGTCGAGCCGGGCTGGGGCGCGGAGTATGCGCGGGGTGATCCGGTCGGCCAGCGCCTGCAGCACGGCGTCGTGGCCTTCCGAAGCGTAGGCGACCCGGACCAGGCCCCGCTCGGTCGCGGCCAGCAGAAGCGACCCGACCGGGGTATCCAGGGTGCGGTAGGCGATGTCGAGTATCCCCGCCTGCGCGGCCTGGGCGGCCAGCCGGGCATGCAGGGTCTGTAGGTGGCCGGAGGGGTCGTGAAGGGGTTCCGCCACGACGCCAGTCAGGTCACGGACCACGTTGTCGGTCATGGCCGGGCTCTCCTTTCCGTGAGCTGACACTGGGGCAGGTACGCCGGAGGGTAGCGATGCCGTCGGCGGCCGCCCGCCGGGCCGCATCGGTACTGCTGCCGAGGATGACGGCGACATCGGCGTACGGCAGTCCGGCCAGGTAGTGGTAGGCGACCGCCCGCCTCTGCTTGTCCGTGAGGCGGGCGAGCGCGGCGAGCAGTTCGGTGTCGAGGTCCAGGCCGTGGCCATCGGCCGCGCCTGCGGTGGCAGCATCCGGCACCTCGGGGACCGGGATGGCACGCCGGGCGATGGCGCGGCCGACGTCGATGGCCTTGCGGTGCGCGATGGTGACCAGCCACGCCTGGACGTTGGCGTCGGCGGGCAGGCCCGGATATGCGGTCATCGCGGACAGGAATGTCTCGGACCAGGCGTCGTCGGCGTCGCCTGGTCCGAGCAGCGCGCGGCACACGCGCAGCACGGTTGTTCCGTGTGCCGCGACGATCTGCTCGAACGGCTGCTTCCTGGTCATGTTAGGTAGACGCTGTCCTGGCCGGGTCCGTGAGGTTGGCGTCGGTCTGGTCTCCATGATCGGCGAGGGCCGCCATCACTCGGCGTACGGCCGAGTGCGGTAGCTGTTCAGCTGGCGCTGATCAAGCCGAGCTGGGTCAGGGCGGTGACGCCATCATCGAGGCCGATCTCCTCGGCGATCAGCCCGTTCTCGACCTTGAGGATGGTGATGCCGGTGAAGCGCATCGTCTTGCCGGTGCCGGCCGGCAGGCCGCCCATCGGCATGTCCTCGAAGGCGCCGCCCGTCTGGGTGCCGCCGCCGACCCACTGGCCCACGACGTAATCGCCTTCCGCGATCAGGTCCGCGGTGCCGTCGAAGCCGAGGTCGGGGAACGCGGCGCGGAACTTGGCCGCGAACTCTCGCACGGCGTCGCGCCCGCGCAGCGGGGCGTGCAGCGAGTACTCGAACCGGATGTCGGGTGCGGCCAGCTCGTCGATGACGGCGGCGTTGAACTGCTTGCCCCAGAACTCGCTGAACCAGCGGCCGACGATCGCCTTGTTGTCCTCAGCAGACATGCTTGGTCCTCTCTCGATGCGTCCGGGTGCTCTGGTCTTCGCGCACCCTTACCCCGAAGACGCTGGGCCGGACGCGGACGTGAGGTCCCTGTGGCCACGATCTTTGCCTAGTTTGCGTAGAGCTGGTCCAGGCCGACGAGGCGGACGTCGTGGCGTTGGCTGACCGGATGCCCGGGACGAGCGGCTCAGTCCTGCCCGGCCCGGCAGGGGTTCCTCATGTCCCCGCTGCTGAAGTTGCGGATCAGCGTCGCCGTGGTGAATCCGGCCTCCGGGAACAGGGTCTTCTCCAGCGACCCGAACTCGGTCGTGGAACTGCCGCCGAAATCATTCACGGTGCCCGGGATGAACTTGCCGCCCTCCTGCCAGGTGCATTCCCCTTGCCGGAACGTGGTGGAGAAGAACGGGTAGAACTGCGCGCCGGGCGGCGGGTTGACGCAGTTGGCGCCGCTGACCGGGTCGCAGAACGGCGGGTTGAGCTGCGCGCCGTTGACTTCGATTCCCGGCAGGTCGGTCTCGAAGGCGATGGTTGAGTAGTTCCTTCCGCGGGTCAGCCGGCTGGTGAACAGCACCGGTGAGGGGTGCAGGGCCTGGTCCGCGGACGGGTTCGGGTTCGTGCCTGGCCAGTCGTTGCGGTACGTCTGCCCGTCATAATCCTGGTCCGCGGTAAAGCAGCCGTCGATTTCACCACCGTGGAGTCGGTGCCGGGGACGCAGCCGTTGTCGTCCCCGTCCAGGCTCGGGTCCTGGGCGCCAGGGGAGGTGCAGTTGAAGTTCACGTCGATCGCGAGGCAGTTCTCGAAGTGGCCGACCTCATCGGACATGGCCACGTTGTACGTGTGGAACGCCCAGCTGGTTCCCCGCGGGTTCGCGGTCGAGTACTCGGGGTGGAACGCGTAGGGCGCTTCCTGGCAGGTGCTGGACGTGGGGGTGTACAGGATGTGGCCGAACCCGTTGGCGATCGAGGCGGTCATCGAGCCGTGCCGGCCCGTGGTGAGGTCGGTCAGGTCGACCCGGAACCCGGCCGGTGTGTCGTGCAGGTGAACCCGGATGCGGAATAATTTTTTCCGAACGGAGCGTGGTGATCCGCGCCTCGCGCGTGCGGGCACCGGTGGCGGCCAGGCCGCCGACGCTCACGGCAAGGCCAAGGGTGACCCCGCTCGCGGTGCCGCCGCGGCCCTTCAGCTACCGACGTCCGGGCAGGCATGATGGCGGAGTGACCGATGATGGCGGCGCGGACTGGGCTGGATACTACGCATGGTCAGCGGGCCGTGAGCCGCGGCCGCTGCTGCTGGCCGCGTGCGAGGAGCTCGGCGCCGGCCGGGACCGCCTGGCGATCGACCTGGGCTGCGGCGAGGGCACCGATACGCTGGAGTTGCTGGCCCGCGGCTGGTCGGTCCTGGCCGTCGACGCTGAGCCAGCCGGGCTTGCGTTGCTCCGGGCCCGCATCCCGCCCCCGGCCGCCGAACGGGTCCGGGTTGTGTGCGCGTCGTTCGCCGAGGTGAACCTGCCGCGCGCTCACCTGATCCACGCGGGCTTCAGCCTGCCGTTCTGTCCTCCGCGGGGGTTCCCGGCCCTGTGGGGGCGGATCCGCCGGGCGCTTGCCCCTGGCGGGGTGTTCGCCGGCCAGCTGTTCGGTACCCATGACACGTGGGCCGACGACCCTGACCTGACCTTCCACGCCCGGCACCAGGTCGAGGCGCTGCTCGACGGCCTGGACATCCTCCGCCTCGAGGAGACCGAACGAGACGGGCACGCCTTCAGCGGCCCCAAGCACTGGCACACCTTCGACATCCTCGCCCGCAAGCTGCCTTAACCCGGGGATAGGCCGCTGGCCGGGCCGTCGGTACGGTAGTGGCCATGGTCAGCGACCACCGGAGCCGGATTCGCATGCCCACGGCGGCACTCGGGGCCGGGGGACCGGTGGTCTCCCGGATCGGGCTGGGGCTGGCCGCTTTCGGCCGGCCGGCGTACATCACCAGCGGCCGTGAGGAGGACCTGCCCGACCGCAGCGTGGCCGGCCTGCGGACCCGGACCTTCTCGATGCTGGACGCTGCCTACGCGTCCGGGGTCAGGTACGTCGACGCGGCCCGTTCCTACGGCCGGGCGGAGGAATTCCTGGCCGGCTGGCTGGCCGAGCGCGACCATGCGGACGTGATCGTCGGTTCGAAGTGGGGATACCGCTATACCGGCGGCTGGCGGCTCGACGCTCCTCAGCAGGAGGTCAAGGAACATTCGCTGGCCATGTTCACCACCCAGCTGGCGCAAAGCCGGGCCCTGCTCGGTGACCGGCTCACCCTGTATCAGGTGCACTCGCTGACCCTTGATTCCGGATTGTTTACCGACGCTGCGCTGCTGGCCGCGCTGTCCCGGCTGCGCGCCGAGGGTGTGATCATCGGGCTGAGCGCGAGCGGCCCGCATCAGGCGGACACGATCCGCCGGGCGCTGTCCCTGACCGTCGACGGGCAGCAGCTGTTCACGGCGACGGAGGTGACGTGGAACCTCCTGGAGCCATCCGTGGGCTCCGCCGCGGCCGAGGCCGCGGCGGCCGGGTGGGCGGTCCTGGTCAAGGAGGCGGTCGCCAACGGCAGGCTGACCCCGGCGGGCGGGCCGCCGGCGCCGTTGACCGCGCTGGCCGCGGCGCGCGGTGTCACCGAAGACGCGATCGCGCTGGCCGCCGCGCTGGCCCAGCCGTGGGCATCGGTTGTGCTGTCCGGTGCCGTCACCCGCGCGCAGCTGGATGAGAACCTGGCCGCGCTCACCGTCGGCCAGCTTCCGGCGCTCAGCCTCGCCGAAGCCCCCGACGCCTACTGGGCGGAGCGGGCGGCCAGGCCATGGCACTGAGCTGTTCCCCAGCCCCCAGCCCCGGTCATCGCCGGCCTTCGGCTTTCAGACCCACGCCAAGGGACTGCGGTCAGGGTTGGCACCGATGCCATCAGGGGCGCATCAGGGTGTAAATCGGGGTCGATCCCGATCGACGGCGGCCACCGTCGGCGGCAGTCTTGAGGCACGGGCGCGGCAACCGCGGCCGACTCAACGTGAACGGAGACCGATCACCATGCCCTGGATCATCGCCTTTGTCCTCATCGCCATCGTGGCCCTTATCGTCGTCAGCTTCGCCGTGCACTTCCTATTCTCGCCCTGGCTGCTGGTGGCCGTCGCCATCGTGGCCTGGATCAAGTTCCGCCCGCGCCGCTCCCAGCGATAGTACGTATGCCGTCCGGACGAATCCCGGCACCCGGCCGACTCTCTCGATTGGCCACGGCCGGGTAGCACGGTCCGGTAGTTCAGTACGTGATGCCGGGGAACTGCTCGCGGGCGTGCTCCAGTTGGTCGGCCCACTCGCGGGGCCAGCCGAAAGCGCGGGCGGCCTGGCCGCTCATGTCGGCGGCCGCAGCACCGCTGGTGAAGTGGACGTACTCGCCCCAGTTCATCCGCCGCGTGTAGGTGCCGCCGGAGTCGCGCGGGAAATGCCGGGCCAGCTCCCGGAAGAACCTGTTCATGACCTCTGCCCGCCCGCAGTCGCGCCACAGCGGGTAGAACCAGTCGCGGAACCAGCGGGTCCCCCGACGAGGGAAATCGTCGGTGTTGCCGGTGAACCGGCGGTAGACGCCCTTGGCCTCGCGATCCATGCCCAGCGCCGTGTAGAGGTCATAGATGTAGAACTCGGCCCACTTGCTGTCGCCCCAGACCTCATACGCCGGTGAGCCATGGACGCCGTTGTTGGCGCTCTCCACGGAATGCCCGATCTCATGAGCGGGCAGCTCGCGAGCGAGGGTGTTGCCCTCCCGCCAGGTGTCCAGCCCGCAGTCGCTGACGTTGTGGTAGTCGTGGACCGGGCTGACGTAGTAGCCCGCGTGGCCGCCGCCGTGCCGCCCGGCGTGGTGGACGGAGTAGATGCGCGGGTCGAACCCGAACGCGTCGCCGTAGGTTGCCTTGGAGTACTGCCAGGTCATATTGATGAACCGGGGCAGCCAGCGGATCTCGGCCCGGCGCACGTCGGGGTCCACGTAGATCGCGCAGTGCTCGTCGCTGTGGTATAGCCGGAGCAACTGGCGGTGGTCGAACCAGTGCTCCTGCCAGGTGGGCGGCGGGTCAGCCAACTGACGCTCCGACTCTGCCTCCACCAGGTCCTCCCGCCTCTCCGGGCACTGCCCGGCGGTTTTCGTCAAGCCCTCATCAACGCGATCGTATGGCCAGTGAGCTCGCTTGTCGTACCTCGGCATCGGCAACGGCGTGGCGGGCTTTCAGGCCACGATCGCGCTGCGCCCTGAGCGGCTCGGTAGTTCGCCCGGCGGCGAGGTGCTCGCCATGGCCAGCACCGTGTGGCTCACCGTGTGCCGCGCCCGGTTCCGGCTCCGGCCGCTGAACGAGCGTCATGACCTCCGGCCGCCGCGGCGTGGCACTAACGCCGATGGAGTTCGGGTCGATGCCGGCCAGCAGGGGCGGATTACCGGCCCTGGAAACGCGGCTCGCGTTTGTCCATGAAGGCTTGAGCGGCTTCACGATGATCCTGCGTGAGCCCGGTGTGCACATGGTGGGTCACTTCCAGGTCCATGCAGTCGCCCAGCTCGCCGGATACGGCCCGGTTCAGGTTCTCCTTCATGTAGCGGTAAGCAATCGACGGCCCTTGCGCGAGCCGGCGGGCGCGTTCCATTACCTCCCGCTCGAAGTCGGCTGGCGGGAAGATGGCGTTGATGATCCCCAGCCTGCGGGCGTCCTCGGCGCTCAGCCGCTCGGAGAAGTAGTAGAGCTCTTTGGCTTTGCTGCTGCCTACCAGCCGGGTGAGAAACCATGTCCCGCCGTAGTCTCCGGCGAACCCGACCCTGGCGAAGGCGGTGGTCAGTACCGCCCCCGGTACCGCGTAGCGCAGATCGCAGGCCAGCGCCAGTGACAGGCCGGCCCCGGCCGCAGGCCCCCCGATGGCGGCGATCGTCGGTTTGGGCATGCTCCACAGCCGGGCGCTGGTAGCCCGCTGGTTCAGCCGCTGGCGGTGGATGAGGGCGTCGGGGGACCCGCCGTCCCCGCGATCGGCCGGCGGGGCGGCGGCCATGCTCTTGACGTCGCCGCCGGCGCAGAATGCGCCGCCCGCCCCGGTGAGCACGACGCAGCCAACCGCTTCGTCGGTCTCCACCCGGGCCAGGACCGCCCCAGCGCGGACACCATGGCCTGGGAGAACGCGTTCCGCCGATCCGGCCGGTTCATGGTGATCACCGCAACGCCGCCATCGATCTCGGCACGCAGATCCTCGGTCCCCGTATCCAGCGCGGTCATGTCAGCCTTCCTCGCCGCCGAAGCGGACTCCGCCAATCACCCGTGGCCCGCCGCCGGGCAGTCCGGCGATGGTCACCTCTATGATTCCCTCGCCCCGACCGCCCAGGGCAGGCACGAATCGCAGCCGCTGGCCCGGCTCCGGCAGCTCGACCACCGTGGCGTGCCCGCTGTCGGCACCGGAAATCCCGAGCACCTCCGCCCAGCGCCGGGCCGCGGCGGCCGGGTCGTTGACCTCTATCGTCAGCCCGGTCACGCCGCCCGGCCCGTGTCCGGGCACTCCTCCCGTCCAGGACGGGCCGGCCCACCTCCACGATCGCTCCGGAGCCGCCCAGTCCAGCGACACGATAGCGCCGGGGACGTCGCCGGGATGAAGGTGCGTCGCGGCGATATCGGGCAGGTCGGCAGCCCAGACCACCCGTACCCCCAGCCTGGCGACCCTGCGGCGGGCCGCCGCCAGGTCCGGTACCTGGAAGATCGCCATGTACCCGCCGTCACCGCCCCGCCGCTTGAGGTACCGGCCTGCGGTCGTGTCCGGCTGCGCGGGAGCCACCACCTCCACGAACGTATCGCCCACCGCGAACACCGCGTTGGTCAGGCCGAACTGTCCCACCCCCGGATCGTGAAACGGCGGCGGCCAGCCGAAGGCCTGGCGCAGTTCGCCGGCCACCTGGCCGCAGTCCCGCGCCACCAGGGCCACCTGGCGCAAGCGCGGTCCGCTCAGCACACTCCAACAATAGGACGTCCCTATCCGCCGCGAGACATGGCGCCGGCGGTGACGGGCAGGCCTGACCCGCTGGCAAGGGTGTCACGCCGGGCATCGTGATCGTCGGTTCTGGAACCTTTCACAATGAGAACCCCGGCGGATTAGCAAGCTCAGGATTGTGCTCCTCGAATGCTCGCGCAGCAGGCAGGGTGCGGATCCAGTCGTAGTAGACGTTCTTGCAGCGCATGAGCTCGAACCCCAAGTCGCGCAAGCGCGCGATCCCGGGTCGTGCGGCTAGTGCGCTCTCCGGACGTTGACAATCCTGCGTTTGCGCAAAGACTCGAGCCATTCCTGGCCGCTGAGCAGCCGCGTGGTCTTGCCCGACTTGACCTCGCCCGCGGCGGCAACGGCCATCGCGACGCTGGCAGCGGTCATATCATCAGGTGCCTCATACACCACGAGCACGTCATACTCGCCAAACGGAAAGCCAGCCACCATGATCTTGGCTCCCAGGTCCTCCAGTGCCGACCTGATCGCTTCCACGGGGTCTTTCGGCTCCTTGAGCTGAGCCGCCATCGACCGTGCGGTATAGGAGGCTTGGTACATGTAGAGCGCCATCGAGATTCCCCTCGGGTGGGAACAGGCGGAGAGATCACCCGCCAGTCCTTGTGAAGCCCGGCGGCTTCTGCCGACGTGGGCAAGGCAAAGGGCTGGAGGCCACTGCGGTTTAAAGATCGTAGAGCCGGCCCGGTCGGGCGCACCAGCCTCCGCTTCACAGACGAACCCCTTTTCTCAGGCGCGCCAGAACCCTCGGATTCGGCCCGCTGGCTAGACTCCGGCCGATGCTGCCGGGCGGAGTCGCATGACAGCGGCATGACAGTGCGCGCGGAGACGTCCCACGCAATTGCGCGAGAGCGTAGTAACTACCTGTTGGCCTTGTTCGGGTTGCTGAAGGAACGTCCTCCTGGTGTGATGACGGGCTTCAGATCCCAAGACAGCAGGAGGACGTTCGTGGCTCAGGGTAGCGGGTTGACGCGGGGAGACCGGAACCGGAACCGGCGGGTGGAGGCGCTGCGGGCGGTGGTGCGGCGGGACCGGGCGGTGCTGGCGGTGGACCTGGGTGAGGATAAGCAGGTCGCGGTGGTGATGGATCATGAGGGCCGGGTGCTGGCCCGTAAGGCGGTCATGGCCAAGGCGCACCAGCTGGGGAGCCTGCTGGGGTGGGCAGCGGGGAAGGCGGCCGGGGCGGGGTTTGCGGGGCTGACGGTGGCGTGCGAGCCGACGGGGCACCGGTGGAAGGCGCTGATGGGGCTGGCGGATGTGGCGGGGCACGGGTTCTGCTGCGTGCAGTCGCTGGCGGTGGCGCGGGCGCGGGAAGGCGATGACTACACGCGGGACAAGACCGATCACCGGGATGCGTACCTGATCGGGAAGCTGGTCATCCGGCTGGACTGCTACTTGCCGGAGCGGGCCGATGAGCAGTGGGCGCGGCTGCGGCACCTGGGCGCGCGGCGGTTCGCGCTGGTGGCGGACGTGACCTGCTGCATGCAGCAGGCCGGTGACCTGCTGGGGTGCGCGTGGCCGGCGCCGCTGGGCGCGGCGGCGCGGCCGCTGGAGTCGGTGACGTGGCTGGCGGGGATGGCGGTGATCACCGGCCGGTGCTGCGGGCAGCCGGGCCGGGTGCGGAAGATGGGCTATGACCGGTTCCTGGCCGCGGTCCGCCGGGAGCTGCCCCGGTGGGGCGGCAAGCTGATCCGGCACTCGATCGTGGAGGGCCTGTGGGAGGCGCTGGCTGATACCGGCGGGGTGGCGGCGCAGCGGCGCGGCGCGCTGGAGCGGGTGCACCTGCTGCTGGGCGACTGGGGGGCGCTGCGGGCCCGGCTGGCCGATACCGAGGCGCGGATGACGGCGGTGCTGGACGAGCTGGGCCTGACCGCGCTGGTGACCAGCATCGACGGCGTGTCGGCCCTGTCGGGCGCGGTGATGCTGGCCGAGACCGGGGACCCGCGCCGGTTCACCTCGGGCCGGGCCGTGGTCAAGCACGCCGGGCTGAACCCCTCCGAGCACACCTCGGCCACCATCAGCGGGCAGACCCGGATCTCCCGCCGCGGCCGGCCCGGCCTGCGGTCGGCGGCCTGGCGCGCGGTCTGGGGCGCGCTGCGCCACAACAAGGTCCTGGCCGCCAAGCACGCCCGCTGGACCAGCCGGGACCAGAACCGGCTCGCCGACGGGCAGGCTCGCACCGCGTGCGCGGCTACCGTGCTGCGCTGGCTGTGGGCCGTGATCACCACCGGCACGATGTGGGATGCCCGAATCGCCGCCGGGCAGGTCACGCCCCGGCGTGGCGCCGTCGCCGTCCCGGCGGCCGCATGAGATAGCCGCCCCGCGGCAGCCCGCGCTGCCCGTAAGCTTTCCTCCCGGCGGCGGGACGAGCCCGCTCGGACGTAGAGCCATGCAGCTCGCCGGAAACCATGGGCAGTCCCGCCGCCCCGTGCACCGAGCTCGATTGCGCGCTGTCGGGACCCGGGCCGCGCACCCCGCGGCTCCAGGGAGAACCCGGTTGAGGCTACGTAGAGACGCACGGCGCGGCAGGACACCGCACACCGGGACGGAACAAAGCAGAACGCCCAGAACCCCAGCCGGGCGGGCAGGACCCGCCCGGCCATCCCGCCATGCCCGCACAACCCCCCGCGCCGCCCGCGATCACCATCCGTAACTCCTGGCCAGACCATCCCCAGCCCCCCTGACCAGCAACACCGCAAAACTCGCGGCCGCCGGCTTGACAACCTTCCCCTTACGATGGTTTCCGCGGAAACGTCGAGGTGCGTGGCGGGCGGCGGGCGCGTAGGTTGTCGTCCGGCGATCTGGGGAGGCTCGAATGCGGCTGTACTTGTCGTCGTACCGGATGGGCGATCATCCGGAGCATCTGGTGGCGCTGGCCGGTGAGGCGGGGCGCCGCGCGGTGGTCATCGCGAACGCGATGGATCCGGCGCCGGCCGGGGTGCGCCGCGACGCCGTGGAGTATGAGCTGGCCGAGCTCGCCGGCCTGGGCTTTGACGCGGTCGAGCTGGACCTGCGCGACTACTTCGGCCACCGGCAGCGCCTTCGTGAGGATCTGGGCAGGGCCGGCGTGGCCTGGCTGCGCGGCGGCAACACGTTCGTGCTGCGCCACGCGCTGCGGCGCAGCGGCGGCGACGCGGTGTTCACCGATCTGCTCGCGGCGGACGCGCTGGTCTACGCCGGGTACAGCGCCGGGGCGTGCGTGCTGGCGCCGAGCCTGCGAGGGCTTGAGCTGGTGGACGACGCCGGCGCGGTCACGCGGGCCTACGGCGCGGAACCGGTCTGGGACGGGCTCGGACTGCTTGACGAGGCGTTCGTGCCGCACTACCGGTCGCCGGGGCACCCCGAGACCGAGGCGATGGACCTGGTCGTGGCGCGGTACCGGGCCGAGGGCGTCGCGTACCGGACGCTGCGCGACGGGCAGGCCCTGGTCGTCAACGGGGCTCACGCCATGGTGGTGTAGCACGCGGCCGGGGGCACGCAGGCCGTACCGTTCGGCCCAAAATAAATCGGGGATCACGGCGGGCGGCTGGGCTACGGCGGGAGGCTGGTCGGTGCTGCCCCGCAGCAGGTACGCGGACCTGAGCAGGGCGGGGTTGTCCCGGAGCTCGCTGGACGGGCCGGAGAAGCGGATCCGGCCGCCCTCCATGATGTGGGCGTGGTTGGCCAGGCCCAGGGCGACGGTGGCGAACTGCTCGATCAGCAGCACGCCGGTGCCGGACTCGGCGACGGCGGCGATGACCGGGATCAGCCGGCTGACCACGACCGGGGCCAGGCCGAGGGACAGCTCGTCGATGAGCAGGTAGCGCGGCTGGCCGATCAGGGCCTGGGCCAGCACGACCATCTGCTGCTCGCCGCCGGACAGGGTGCGGGCCAGGGCGGCCAGGCGCTGGGTCAGCTGCGGGAACAGTTCCAGGACCTTCTCGCGGCCGGCCTGGGCCTGCTCGCGGGTCAGGGCGTAGCTGGCCACCCGCAGGTTGTCCTCGACGGTCAGGTCCGGGAGCAGGCGGCGGCCCTCGGGGACGATCGCGACGCCGGCCTGGCGGATGCGCTCGGGGCGGCGGCCGGTGATTTCCCCGGCAGAAGAGTCTGGAGCGTCGAGGAGCACGGAGCCGGCCTTGGGCTTCAGGACGCCGCCGACGGCCAGGACGAGGGTGGATTTGCCGGCGCCGTTCGGGCCGAGGAGGGCGGTGACCTGGCCGGCCGGGATCTCGATGGAGACTTGCCTGACGACGGGGCGGCCGCCGCGCTCGACGGTGAGATCGGTCAGCTGGAGCGCGCTCACTGGTCGAGTCCCAGGTAGGCGCGGATCACGGCGTCGTCTCTGAGCACGGCGGCGGTGGGGCCGGACGCGATCAGAGCGCCGAAGTCGAGGACCGCGGTGGTCTCGCAGCAGGCCGAGACCAGGCTCATGTCGTGGTCGACCAGGATCGTCAGCGCCCCGGTGTGCTCGGGAATGGCGCGGATCACCTCGCCGAGGTGGCCGGTCTCCTCGTCGGGCAGCCCGGCGGCGGGCTCGTCGAGCAGGACCAGCCGGGGCCGGCCGACGACCGCGCGGGCGACCTCGACCAGGCGGCGCTGGCCCGCGCCGAGGGTGCTTACTTTGGCGTCCGGGGCGGCGTCCAGGCCGGTGAAGTCGATGGCGTCGAGGACGTCGCGTCGGCGCGTGGCGGCGCCGAGCCTGGAGTGCTCGTGCACCATCGCGATGTTGTCGAACACCGATAGTTCCTCGATCGCCTGCTCGGTCTGGAACGTGCGGCGCACTCCCCAGCGGGCGCGGCGGAAGTGGGCCATCGACAGCAGGTCTACCCCGAACGCCTTGACCGTGCCCGCGGCGGGGCGGACGAAGCCGCTGAGCACGTTGAAGAACGTGGTCTTGCCCGCGCCGTTCGGGCCGATGAGGCCGCAGGTGCCCTGGGTGAAGGTCAGGCTCATGTCGTCCAGGGAGGTCACGCCGCCGTAGCGGACGGTCAGGCCTTGCACCTCGATCATTTCGTTTTCCATTGGCTGCGCAGCCGGCGGCCGAGGCGGGTAAGGTCCCTGGGCACCTGGTCGGCGAGCCCTTTCGGCGCCGTCGTCAGGACCTGGAGCACGCCCAGGCCGAACAGGATGATGAGCCAGTCGGCCGAGACACCCCAGTTGTTGAGCAGGGCGGGCAGGAACTGGTACAGCAGCGCGGCCACCACGGCGCCCCACATGCTGTAGGCGCCGCCCATCAGGGTCACGGCCAGCAGCGTGATCGAGTCCTGGGTCGGGAAGTCGATGGAGTACAGGTAGTGCACGGCGCCGGCCAGCACGCCGCCGGCCACGCCGGTGATGAACGAGGCCAGCGCGAACGCCCACAGCTTGTACAGCGTGGTGTTGATGCCCGCGGCGAGCGCGGCAGGCTCGCTCTGCCTGATCGCCGCCCAGGCCCGGCCGGGTCTGGTCTTGGTGTGTGCGTAGACCAGCGCGAACATCACGATCGCGACGACGACCGAGTAGCGGAAGTAGGCCGTGTCGCTTGCTCCTATTGCCGGGCGGCGGATCGGCGGGATGTGCACCAGGCTGCCGTTGTAGCCGGTGAAGCCGTGGCCGCCGTTGGGGAAGTTCAGCGTGGCGAGGACGACCGTGATCGCGCCGGCCAGCATGAGCGTGATCAGGGCCAGGTACAGGCCGCGCAGGCGGAGCGCGGGCAGCCCGATCAGCACGCCCGCCGCCATCGTGATCAGGCCCGCCTCGAGCAGGATCACCGGGTAGGGCTGGGTGGTGGCGAACAGCAGCCGGGCGGCCGCCCAGGCGCCGATCGCGAGCACCGCGACCTGGCCCAGGGAGACCAGGCCGACCCGGCCGACCAGGACCCCGAGCGCGAGCGTGACCATCGAGTACACGGCGACCTGGGTCATCGTGTCGATGTAGTACAGGCTGAGGATCTGCGGCAGGGCGAACAGGGTGAACAGCAGCAGGATGGTGATGACGGCGGTTTTGATTAGCTGCGGGCGGGTCGGGGCGGGGCGGCGGCGGCCTGCGGCGGGACGGCCTTGCTGCTCGCGGCGGAGGGTCTGGCCAGGCGGCACTAGGCCTCCTCGCGGGACTGGGACATGACCTGACGCCGCGGCATGACCAGCAGCGCCGCGGCGGCGATCACGAACGGGGTCATGTCGCGGTAGTTGGTGAGCGAGGTGATCGGGGTCAGCAGGTCGTGCAGCACGCCGATGACGATCGCGGCGGCGAAGGTGAGCGAGATCGAGCGCAGCCGGGCGATCAGCACCGCGGCCAGCGACGAGATGACCAGGAAGGTGAGGGTGGTGGCGTCCAGCGCCACCAGGTCGGCGAGCAGCAGCCGGCGATGCCCGAGAGGACCCCGCAGCCGAGCCAGGCGGCGGCCTCGACCTTGCGGACCGGGACGCCCAGGGTGGCGGTGATCTCGCGGTCGTTGGCCATCGCGCGCATGGCCGTGCCGAGCTTGGTGTAGCGCAGGAACGCCCCTGTGGCCACGGTGATCACCACGCCCGCGCCCAGCGCGATGACCTGGGTCCAGTTCACCTGGACCTGCGCTATCGCGAAGCCGCCGTTGTCGGTGGGCAGCGTGAGCGAGCGGGCCTGGCCGCCGCTGGTCGTCCACAGCAGGTCCATCAGGCCGTACAGGACCAGGGTCAGCCCGATGGTGGCCACCGCCTTGACCAGCGGGTCGCGTTTGGCCAGGGCGGGGCCGAAGATCAGGCCGTAGCCGAGCGTGATGGCCGCGGCTGCTGCTATGCACGCCAGCCAGGTCAGCCAGCCCGGCGCGCCGGTTCGGCCCAGCGACCACGCGATCAGCGCGCCCATCGCGCCGACCGCGCCGAAGGCCAGGTACAGCACGCCGGTGGCCCGGTACAGCACCACCAGCCCGACCCCGGACAGGGCGTACACCCCGCCCAGGGCCAGGCCGCTGACGATGAACGGCTCGAAATCGGACCAGGGCGGCATGCGTTACGAGGCCGGCGCGGTCGCCGCGGTTCCGGCCACGCTCCGGTACTGCGCGATCTGCGGGTCGACCGACGAGATCTGCGTGCAGCCCTGCGCGGTGACCATCTTGCCGTTGTCCGGGGTGACCGTGTAGTCCTCGTTGTTCGGGATGTGCATGGGGTAGCTGCCGTAGCTCCAGAGCTGGCACAGCATCCCGGTGTTGAAATCGCTTACCGCCTTGAACGCGGCGTTGACGCTGGCCACGGTGTAAGCGCCGGTGATCGACTCCAGCGCGTGCACCGCGATCTCGGCCTCGGTGAAGCCCATCTGGCTGAAGCTGCCGATGCCGCCCTGTACCGATTTGCCGTACTGGCTGAGGATCGCCTTGTACAGGTTCATGGTCGTGGTGTCCGTGCCGTCGGGCGGGGTCAGCTCCGCGTTGACGAACAGCTTGTTGTTCCACTTCGCTCCCAGCGACTGGGCCAGGAAGTCGGTGTTGCACGGCGTCGAGCAGCCCCACAGCTTGACCCGGTCCTCCAGGCCGAGCTTCTGCGCGGCCTGCAGGATGACCAGCGCCTCGGGCGGGGTGAAGTTGAGGATCACGGCGCCGTTCGGGCCGGCGTCGTCGACCTCCTTGATGGCCACCGAGTCGGCGTCGGAGATCGGCACGTTCTCGGTGAGCTGGACGATCGGGGTATTGGCCGCCTTGGCCAGCGCGGCGGGGCCGGCGGCGATGTAACCGGTGCCGGGGACGTTGGACTGGTCGAAGACGACTTTGGACACGTGCTGGCTGAGTGCGTACTGCACCGCGCCGTCCGAGCTGTACCGCGGGCCCATGTTGACCGCGGCGCTGTTGGACGTCGAATAGCACTCCGGCGCGATCCCGGAGTCGATGATGTAGTAGCCGAGCTTCTGCCAGTAACTGCTGTCGACCGAGCACTCGATGATGGACGTATTGCCGATGATGCCGACCACGTGATCGGTCTGCACCAGCTGCTTGGCGTCGGCCGCGATCTGGGCCGGTTGGGTCTGCTCGGTCTCGATGTAGAGCTTGATCGGGTGGCCGTTGATGCCGCCGTTGGCGTTCACGCAGGCGAAGTACGCGTTGGCCATGTTCGGGATGTCGGTGAACGAGGTCCCCGGCTGGTTCGTGGCGATGGCGCCCAGGGCGATCGGCGTGCCGGTCGCGGCCTGGCCGGGCTTGGTGCCGCACTGCGAGGTGTTGACGGTCGCCGTGCTGGCGCTTGCGCTGGCGCTCGCGCTGTTCGTTGCCGTGCTGCTCGCCGTCGTGCTGCTCGCTGTCGAGCCGCCGGTGCTGGTACTGCTGCTGCAGCCGGCGGCGGCCATGGCCATCGCCGCGGCGGCGGCGAGCACGAGCGTTCTTCGCGCCGACAGCATTTTCAGGTGTGTTCTCATCTATCCCCCTCAGGGCGGTGAGTTTTTCAGCTGTCTTAATTCACGTTGATCACAATCTTGAGCGCGTCCGGCGGCCGGCTCATAGCGAATTTGAATGCATCGGCCGTGCGATCGAGCGGGAAATGGTGCGAGAAGATCTCGGCTAGCGAAGCACGGTTTGCCGATACCAGGCTTATGGCGTGGAGGAAATCTTCAGCCGTCGCGCAGCTGGAGCCGATGACGTCTATTTCCTTCTCCGGGAAGGCGCCCGGCCGGATCGCCGCGGTGCCCGAAGACATGCCGACCACCACGACCCGGCCGGCCGCCGACACCATCTCGACGGCCTGCGGCAGCACGCCGGGTTCGCCGCTGGTCTCGATCACGAGCGGCGGTCCCTCGGCGTTTGTCCAGTCCCGGATGTCTTTTTGCAGGTTTTGTTCGCCGGCCGGGTCGAGGACGCGTTCGGCGCCGAGGTACTTGGCGAGGTCGCGGCGGGCGGGGATCGGGTCGACGGACAGTGCCCTGGCGCCCGCGGCCGCCGCCGCAAGGGCCGTGGCCAGGCCGATGGGCCCGGCGCCGAACACGACGACCTGCTCACCTGCTATGAGGCTGGCGCGGGTCAGCGCGTGCACGGCGATCGAGGCGGGCTCGACGAAGGCGGTGCTGTCGGGATCAAGGTCGCCGACGCCGAACACCGTCGACGCGGGAACCTCGAGGCGTTCCTGCAGGCCGCCGTCGAGGTGCACGCCGACCAGGCGGAACCTGGTGCACGCGTTGGGTTTTCCGGCCCGGCAGGGATAGCACGTTCCGCACGGCAGCAGCGGCCAGATCGCGACCCGCTCGCCTTCGCGTACCGTCTCGGCGTTACTGGGATCGACGACGATCGCGGACACCTCGTGACCCTGAACCCGCGGATAGAAGTCACGCACGCCGGAAAGCGCGCCGACGTCACCGGAAAACAGATGGAAGTCCGAACCGCAGATACCGACCGCCTCGGGCTGGACGATAACGTTTCCGGCACGGGCTGGTCCCGGGCTGGAAACCTTCTCGATCACCATCTCGCCCGGTGATCTCGTCACTGCGGCCAGCACACGCCGCCCCTCTCATTCGGCAGCCGACAGGAACGGGCGTCCCTAACGAGGCGACCGAAAGTCCAGCTAATAATTCGCGCTTAGGCGGAGATTTCCATGAAAGGGACGGCGGAACAATGACGCGGTCCCCAAATAAGGCCCGCTCGTTCCTGAGCCAGACCACAAGGGCGGCCGGGGCGCGGCGCCGCGGGCGGCCGGGAGGCGGCGCGTCGCCCGGGGCGGCGGGAGGCGGCGCGTCGCGGCGGCGCGGCTGGGGAAGCCGGAGGCGGGGCGGGCAGGGCGATGCGGCGCGGCGGGGGCGAGACGGCGGGGAGCGAGACGCGGAGCATGATCACGAAGGCTTTTGAGTCTCGGCAGACTGTAAACCCTTCATGATCACGGAAGCGTGCTCAGCGGGGGGCTGATCCGGGAGGCGACAGGGTGATCGGGAGGCCGCGCGCGGGGGCGAGGGTGCGGAGCGGGCCGCTGCCGGCCCAGGAGCCGAGCTGGTAGTAGCCGGTGTCGGGGTTCATCGCCAGGATCCACAACAGCCCCTGCCGATCCCACGCGGCGGCCAGCTGGATGGGCTGGGTCGCGAGGACAACCGAGGGCTGGGGCGGTGGCTGGCCGGGGATCATGCGCAGCGTCCCGGTGACGGTGTCGGCGACGAACAGGTCCTCGGCGATGACGTTGCCCGAGGAGTCGGCGCGGTCAAGGGGCAGCACGAACCGCCGGCCCGACGGGTCGAAACTGGCCGCCGGCGGCGGGTAGGTCTCGGATGCGGGGCCCCAGTTCGCGGGCAGCGTCACGTCGGCGTTGGCGCCGGTGTCCAGGTCGATGACATGCAGGTAGCAGGAGTAGACGCACGACGACCAGATCACCCGGTCGCCCGAGGCCGCGACGAAATCCACGTTCGCGGGCAGGCCCGGCGGGAGCGGGATCGGCCGGCCGGTCGCGCCGTTCCACCACTGCAGCTGCCCGGTGGCGAGATTCTGCGTCAGCGGCCCGGATGCGGTGGCGGCGACCAGTCCGAACGGCAGCTGCAAGACCGGGCTGACCCGGCGGCCGGCCAGGTTCACGGCCCAGGTCGGGCTCCTGAAACTGGCCGGGACGCCCTCCTCGTTCTGCCCGGACTGTATGGCGGTCTGGACCCATACCTGCTGGCCGTCGGGACTGACCGCCATCATGGTGGCGCGGGCGATGATCTGGGCCGGGGCGTTGCGCGGACGGGAATGAAGACCACGCGGCCGAGCGCGCCGTAGCTGATGCCGGTGGACGTGTCGCTGATATGTGCGACGACGCCGCCGGGAACCTGGAAGAGCTGGTCGGCCTCGGCGCCGTGGTCGGCCGGCAGCAGCGGGCTGAGCCCGTTGACCAGGAACCCGGCGGCCACCGTCTGCGGCAGGCGGCTGACGCGCCAGAAGTTCTCGCCGGCGAGGAACAGGTCGGTGCTTACGCCATCAGCCGGGACGCCGCTGAGCAGGGACAGCGGCGGCGCGGACGGCGGCCGGACGGTGGATGGCGAGCGGGTCGTGGATGGCGAGCGGGCGGTCACCGGACGCGGGCCGCCTCCGGCGGTCGTGACCAGCGCGATCGCGGTTGCGGCCCCGGCCGTGACGGCGATCGCCACGACCAGCCAGGTCCGCCTGCCGGGGCCGCCGCGCCGCGGCGGCCGACCGCGAGCGAGCCAGCCGGGCCGCCAGTGCCTGGGCGTCCGGCCGGGTCCGAAGCTGATCGTGTCCACCGGCTTCCAGTGTGCTCCGCGATCCGGTCTTTCTCCTTGAGACGATGCCGGCGGCCCGGTGGTTGTGAGGGGTAAGGCCGAGTTCGGAAGAGCCGGTCCCGAGGGCACGCAGCACTGCCCGTTCGGAATAATGATTTTGATTTTCGGCGGGCCAGCCGACCCTAGGCGAGGCCGGCCGCACGGCGCAGGGCGGCGGCCCGGTCGGTGCGCTCCCAGGTGAAGCCGGGCTCGTCGCGGCCGAAGTGGCCGTAGGCGGCGGTCGGGCGGTAGATCGGCCGGCGCAGGTTCAGGTTCTGCACCAGGGCGGCGGGGCGCAGGTCGAAGTGGTCGCGGATCAGGCCGGCGATGACCGGCCGGGGGACCTTCTCGGTGCCGAAGGTCTCGATGAGCAGGGACAGCGGGCGGGCGACGCCGATCGCGTAGGCGACCTGGACTTCGACCCGGTTGGCGAGGCCCGCGGCGACGATGTTCTTGGCCACGTGGCGCGCGGCGTAGGAGGCGGACCGGTCCACCTTGGTGGGGTCCTTGCCGGAGAAGGCGCCGCCGCCGTGCCTGGCGAAGCCGCCGTAGGTGTCGACGATGATCTTGCGGCCGGTCAGGCCGGTGTCGCCGACCGGGCCGCCGATGACGAACCGCCCGGTCGGGTTCACGTAGAACTCGCTGCGCAGCGCGCCGGGTTCGTACATGCCGGCCGGCACGACGGGCGTCACCACCTGCTCCCACAGCGCGTCGGCGAGCTTGGCCTCCACGCCGTCCTCGTGCTGGGTGGAGATGAGCACCTTCTCGACCGCGACCGGCCGGCCGGCCTCGTCGTAGCGCACCGTCACCTGGGTCTTGCCGTCGGGCCGCAGGTAGGGCAGTAGGCCGTTGCGCCGGACCTGCGCGAGCCGGCGGGCCAGCTTGTGCGCGAGCACGATCGGGGCCGGCATGAACTCCGGCGTTTCGCTGGTGGCGTAGCCGAACATCATGCCCTGGTCGCCGGCGCCCGCGGCGTCGAACGGGTCGGTGCTGCCCAGGGTCCGCGCGTCGTGCGAGGAGGTCACGCCGCGGGCGATGTCGGGCGACTGCCGGTCCAGGGCCGTGATCACGCCGACCGCGTTGCCGTCGAAGCCGAACTCGCCGGTGTCGTAGCCGATCTCGCAGATCACCTGGCGGGCGATGGCCGCGAAGTCCAGGACCGCGGTCGTGGTGATCTCGCCGGCCAGCACCACCAGCCCGGTGGTCAGCAGCGTCTCGACCGCTACCCGTGACTGCGGGTCCTGGCTCAGCGCGGCGTCCACGATCGCGTCGGAGATCTGGTCGGCCACCTTGTCCGGATGGCCTTCGGTCACCGATTCCGAGGTGAACAGGAACCCGTCGCTCATGCCGTGCCGCCTGGATGCAGTTCGGTCCTGACCGCGGCCACGCCGGCCACCATGGCGCGCAGCTTCTGCCTGGCCACCTCGGGCGCCAGGTGCCGCAGCCCGCAGTCGGGGTTGATCATCAGGCGGTCGGCCGGCACGTACTCCAGCGCGCGCCGGATCCTGGACGCTACCAGGTCGGCGGGCTCGACCTCGGCCGTCTTGACGTCGATCACGCCGAACCCGAGCCACTTGTCCCATCCGTGCTGCCGGATGAGCCGCAGGTCGTCCAGGCCCTTGCGGGCGAATTCGAGCACGATCTGATCGACCCGGGCCGCCTTGACCGCCGGGAACAGGAAGTCGTAGTGCCCCTCCCAGGACGGCCGCGCGTACCGGTTGCCGTAGCAGACGTGCAGCGCCCAGGTCACCGGCACGCCGTCGGTGACCATGTTGACCGCCTCGACCGCGAGCTCGACCTGGTCCGGGTACCCGGCCAGGAACGGCTCGTCGATCTGCAGGAAGTCGGCGCCGGCCTCGGCCAGCTCGCGGGCCTCGGCGTTGAGCCTGCGGGCCAGCGCGCGGACCAGGTCGCCGGGCTGCTCGTACGCCGCGTCGCGGATCCGGCGGGACAGCGAGAACGGGCCGGTGAAGGAGAACTTGACCGGGCGTTCGGTGAGCGCGCGGGTGAACCGGAAGTCGTCGGCCAGGCCGAGGACGGCTCCGGCCTCCGGCGCCGTCGGGCAGCTCGGGCAGCGGGCGGGTGACCTCGGCGTCGTAGTAGTCGAAGTAGTCGGTCTTGGCCCGCTGCGGGATGTGCACGCCGGGGATCCGGGCCAGGAAGTAGTCGACGTCGTTGTCCCGGCGCAGCTCGCCGTCGGACACGATGTCGATCCCGGCCAGTTCCTGGTCCTTGACCGCCGCCTTGATGGCCACCTCGTGGATCTCGGCCAGGTGCTGCGCGCTGATCCGGCGCTGGTAGTACTCGGTCTTCAGCCGCTCCAGCCATTCCGGCACCGAGTACGAGCCCACCACAGTCGTCGGGAGCAGCATGATCAGTCCCGCGCCTGGGCGGTCATCGTGGTGATGTTCGAGCCCGGCCGCTGGCGGAACGGCGCGAACCCCACGCCGAACCCGCGCCGGCTGGCCACGAGCTGAAGCAGCGGCCCGTTCACCCAGTTGACCACGGACCCGTCGTACTTGCCCGGGCCGTAGAACCCGGTCCGGTACTGCGGGCGGCCGGTCAGGAACAGGTCGTGGCACTGCACCCGGCCGAACGGGTGCAGCAGCGGCAGCGTCCCGGTGAAGCTGGCCAGCGCGCCGTTGCTCACGTGCATCCGGACGTCCCCCTCCCCCTCGATCAGCGGCCGCAGGATCTCGCCGGTCAGCTCGCCGGTGACCTGATAGCTGTCCAGGCCCTCCAGCGGGACGTACCGCTCGCGCAGCCGGACCGCCTCCCAGACCGCCCGCCAGAACGCGACCGCCTGGCCGGGGTCGGCGAACGTGTCCGGCGCGGACTCGCTGAGCAGTTCCGGGCCGATGCGCAGCAGCCGGTCGATGAGCGGCACCAGGGTGGGGCGGCCGGTGCCGAACCGGCCTGCGATCTGGTCGGCGTCGTCGTCGGCCAGGAAGGCGCGGGTCTCGACGCGGTAGGTGCGCCCGTGGATGCAGGCCAGTTCGTCGGTGGGCAGGTTGTCGTACACGTTGGAGATGTAGACCAGGAAGGTCTTGCCGGCCAGGAAGCCGAGGGTGATGGCGGGCCGGGTCGCCTCGACGACCAGCGCGCTGACCCGCTCGCCGTGGTCCGCCACGGCCTGGCGGGCCCGCTCGAGCACGTGCGGTGAATAGTCGCCCATCAGGTAGCGCAGCCTGCGGTAGTAGTCGCGGCCGTGCCTGCGGTCCAGCTGGACGAACTCATCCAGCCAGGTGCGGGCCTGGTTGCCGTTCCCGACGCCGAGCTCAAGGATGTACAGCTCGTCGGGCAGGGCCCGGCGGGCGTCCAGGTCGTCCCAGATCCGGAACAGCTCCAGGATGAGCTCCCGGGCCGCCTCGGTGTTGCGCGCGTCGCTCTCGCCGCCGGGCAGCGACTGCTCGTACTCCCGCCCGGTGGCCTGCTCCCAGCCGGACAGCGCCTGCCAGTACAGCGCGTTGAACCGCCAGATGCAGCTGTCCCGCCCGGGCACCCACGGCTCGAGGGGCAGCCCCGCGGGGTCTTCCAGCGCGTGCTTGACCCCGGCTTCGAGGTCGATGTCCCCGGCTCTGCGCAGGTCGACGGCGATCTCCACGTCGGTGCCCGCGATCGGCCTGCTCACCACCGGCTCGCGGAAGTTGCCGCGGTACTGGATCCAGTCGCAGACCACCCTGAGCCGGGACAGGTCGGCGGGCGAGGCGCAGACCGCCTCGATGAGCGGGCCGAGCGCGGCCCGCGCGGCGGCCGATTCGCGCAGCTTCTTGACCGGGCGGAGGTCAACGTCCATCGGGTCCCCTGGTGGCGCGGATCCCGGCGGCGTCGAGGATGCCGGGGACGGCCTGCTCGTTCCCGGCCACCAGCAGGTGGACCCCGGCCACGCCCTCGATCCCGGCGAGCTGCCGGACGGTCTCGGCCGCGAGCCGGGCGCCCTCGGCCGCGTGCCGATCCGGCGGCACGGCCCGCAGCCTGCGGTACACGTCGTCGGGCACGACCACGCCCGGTACGTGTTCCCGCATGTAGTCCAGGGCCCGCACGGACCGCACCGCGCCCACGCCGGCCAGGATCGCGCACTGCTCGTGCAGCCCGAGGTCGCGGACCTGCGCCATCCAGCTTTTGAAGGCGTTGACGTCGAAGACGAACTGGGTCTGCACGAACTGCGCTCCGGCCGCGACCTTCTTGCCGAGCCGCTCGGCGCGAAAGCCCACCGGCGGGGCGAACGGGTTCTCCACCGCGCCGAGGAAGCAGTCCGGCGGCGGGGCGAGCCTGCGCCCGGACAGCAGGACGCCCTGGTCGCGCATGGTCCTCAGCGCCCAGAGCAGCTGGACGCTGTCCAGGTCGAACACCGGCCGGGCGCCCGGGTGGTCGCCGAACTTCGGGTGGTCCCCGGTCATGACCAGGACGTTGCGGATGCCCAGGGCCGACGCGCCGAGCAGGTCGGACTGCAGCGCGATGCGGTTGCGGTCCCGGCAGGTCATCTGCATGACCGGCTCGAGCCCGGCGCCGATGACGGCCAGGCTTCCGGCCCAGCTGGCCAGCCGCACGTTGGAGCCCTGGTTGTCGGTGACGTTGACCGCGTTGACCCAGTCCTTCAGCGCCGCGGCGGTCTCGGTGATCGCGGCCGTGCTCGCGCCGCGCGGCGGGCTGATCTCGGCGGTCACCGCGAAGCCGCCCGAGGCCAGGCGCTCGCGCAGGCTCACGCGTTTACTCCGGGTTCGCTGGTCCACAGCCCCTCGTCGCGGCCCTGCCAGTAGTTGAGCCACGAGCTCTGGCCCCAGCGCCGCTGGTCGATGGGACGGTGCAGCAGCCGCAGGTCGGCGGCGCGGCCCTGGCTGGCCGCGCGCTCGTAGGCCTCGACCCAGACGCACCGGCGTTCCGGGTAGACCTCGCACGAGCCGTCCGCGCCCACTCCCCCGCACGGGCCGTTGCGCAGCTCCTTGGGGCAGCCCATCGGGCACACGTACCCGGTGACGGGCAGCGCGCACTGGCCGCACATCCGGCAGCCGAACAGGACCTGCTTGCTCTGCCGCTCCGCGCCGGTGAACAGCGCGCGGGCCAGCCCGGACGCCTCGATCCGTTCGCTGAGCCAGCGGTAACCCGCGTTCGGGCGCAGCAGCCGCTGCAGCCGGTAGGCCATGCGGACGCCCAGGCGCGGATGGACGGGCACGGGTGACGCGGCGGCCATGAGGGACCTATTCCGATTTGCCGGTATTTAACGAAATGGCCGCAAAAAGAATTTGGCTAGCCTTTTCGCGCGCCATGCTTACCATGGTCGAAGACGGCTCCTGAGAAATCAACGGAAGCCGCCACAAGGTTCGTAACGGCCGGTTGTGCAGGCACACAACCGCGAATGACCGGGCCGCACAAAATGAACGGACCGTAATTTGTGGGCGCGCACAGGGCTCGTTAGCCGGGCTCGTTAGCCAACCTTGTTAGCCGGGCTCGTTAGCCGGGCCTGATCCAGACCGAGACGTGGGCGGGCTCCAGGGACCGGTGCACGGCCTCGACCAGTTCCCGCCGGGTGGAATCGGTGTCCACCGAGTCCTTCAGCCGGGCCGCGAACGCGGCGACGGCCTGGTCCGCGTCGTAGCGGGCGCGGTTGAAGCGCCGGTCGACGGCCCGCTGGACCTGCCGCCGCACGGGGCTGAACAGCGCGGCCGCGGCCAGGGTGGCGGCGGCGACGGCCACCGAGCTGTGGAACCGGAGCACCTGGGTGGCCAGCAGGACCAGCCCGGCGTAGACCCCGACCAGCAGGCCGGTCACGATCGCGTACGCCAGGGTGCGGCTGACGACCCGGTCGATGTCGTACAGCCGGTACTTCAAGATGGCCCCGCCGATGCTCACCGGGATGGCCAGCATTCCGAAGAACGCGATGGCCGCCAGGATCTGCACGAGCAGGGAATGGCGGCCCGACTGCGATGAGATGATCGCGAAACTGGCGCCGGCCACCGCCGATCCGGCCAGCAGCCACTTCAGCTGCTGGCGGCGTTCCCCACCCGCCTCCCCTCCCCCCTTCACTGCGCGCCGGTAGCTGAGCACCTGGATGGCCACCGATATCAGCCAGCCGGCGGCCAGCAGCAGGAAGAACACGTCGTTGACCACTTCCCACCAGGCCGCGGAGCCGGTGGGGTGGTCGAAGATCAGCAGGTTCCCGCCGGAATCCACGCCGGTACGGTGGCCGATGATGGCGCCGACCGTGACGACCACGGTGCCCCCCGCCCACGAGGCGGCCACGCCCAGGTAGAGCCACAGGACCCACCGCCACTTCGGGGAGGGCAGCCGGCCGTCGGGGAACAGGAAGATGATCAGCCCGAACAGCACGATCGCGGGCGCCCAGCCGGGCTGGGCGACCAGCGCCACCCAGCCGAGCGGCAGCCCGCCGTGATGGAGCCGGTAGTCGGCCACCGCGTAGAAGCTGGCGTCCTCGCTGAGCGCGAAGAAGCCGGCCACCGCGAGCATGAGCCAGCCGAGCGGGTTGCGCGGCTTGCGCCGGGCCACCACGAACCCCACCACGCCGAACGCCGCGGAGAACCAGATCGGCACCGAGCCGCCGCTGGCGTTGATGCTCTGCCGGGCCAGGACGGCCAGCGGAGGCTCCGCGATCATCAGCGCGAGCACCAAGCCTCCGAACACCACCGCCGTCCGCGGTGACGCCAGCCGCATCCCACCCATGAAGCGAACGATACGCCCGGACCGTTCCGGGAACGTTACCGCTGCGGATCAGCTGAACTGCGGCAGGACCTCCCGGCCGAGCAGCCGGACGTGATCGGTGTCGGCCACGTCGTACAGGTGGAAGTAGACGGTGTCCGCGCCGGCCTCGGCCAGTTCGGCCAGCCGCGCGGTCACGTCGCCCGGATCGCCGGTGACGCCCATGCGCAGCATCCGCAGCCCGGCCTCGCCGAGCGCCTCGGCGCGGCGTTTCGCCTCCGCCCGGGTCGCCCCGCAGCACACCGGCAAGGTGGTGGACAGCCGGACGTTATCGGGGTCGCGGCCAGACCGCTCGCAGATGGCCCGGAAGTTGGCGAACCGCTCGGCCAGCCCGTCCGACATGCCGCTGTTGAACTCGCCGGCGAACCGCGCCGCCAGCGCGGGCGTGCGCCGCGGCCCGGCGCCGCCGATGATGATCGGCGGGGTTCTCGCGGGCCTCGGGATGCTCGCGCACTCCTCGAGCTGGTAGTGCTTGCCGTGATAGCTGAACCGCTGACCAGGGGTCGTGGCCCACAGCCCGGTGATGATGTCAAGCTGCTCGGCCAGGCGGTCGAACCGGTCGCCCAGCGGCGGGAACGGGATGCCGAAGAACCGGTGCTCGCGCTCGTACCAGGCCGCGCCGATGCCGAGCTCGGCCCGCCCGCCGCTCATCGCGTCCACGGTGGATGCCTGGGGCGCTAGCCCACGGCCGGGGCCCGGCTCTCTAGTCAGCCGGCGGGAGAGCCTTGATCGGCAACGGCGGCCGGGCGCGCCCCTTCTCGATCGCCGACCGGAGGTCGCTGATGACGCCGTCGGGATCGGTCTTGAGGCGCCTGGGCGAAAAGTGCAGCGGGAGGATCCCGTGAGCGGCCAGCCTGTCGTGGCGCGCGGTGGTGCGATCCTGATCGTCGGCGTTGAAGTGATAGGCCCGGGAGTCAACCTCCCCGGCGACCCCGGCCTCGGGCCACCAGCCGTCGACGACGGCGATGAACACGCCGTCGGCGTCGTACAGACGGGCGTTGAATACCGGTCTGGGCAGGTCGGAGCGCAGGATCAGCACCCGGAAGTCACCCTCGGCGACAGACCGGACGCCGTCGCCGATCTCGGCCAGGGCGTCCCGGAACAGGGTGGCGCCCGCTGACGGCCCGGCGCGGTATTCCTCGGCCAGCTCGGCCACGGTGCAGGCTCTGCGCTGCACCGCGTCGCATACGACCTGGGAGCGGGGCTAGTCGCCCCAGATGTCGTGGGCGGTTTCTACGATGAGGTTGAGCTTGGCGCGCTGCTCGTCCTGGGTCAGGGCGTTGCCTTCGACGGTGGAGGAGAAGCCGCACTGGCCGGACAGGCAGATCTGGTCCAGGGGCACGTACTTGGCGGCCTCGTCGATGCGGCGCTTGAGGTCGTCTTTGGATTCCAGGGCGGGGCGCTTGGTGGTGACCAGGCCCAGGACCACCATCTTGCCCGCGGGGACGAACCGCAGCGGCTCGAAGCCGCCGGAGCGCTCGTCGTCGTACTCCAGGAAGAACCCGTCCACGTCCAGCTCGGAGAACAGCGCCTCGGCCACGAAGTCATACCCGCCGGAGGCGACCCAGGACGAGCGGAAGTTGCCGCGGCACATGTGCGTGGTGACGGCCATCCCGGCCGGCCGGTCCTTGATCGCCGCGTTGATCTGGCTGATGTAGCGCAGGTGCAGGTGCTCGGCGTCCTCGCCGCGCTCGCTGATCTCCGCCCGCTGGGCCGGGTCGTTGAGGTAGGCCAGGCTGGTGTCGTCGAACTGCAGGTAGGTACAGCCCAGCGCGGCCAGGCGCTGGACTTCGTCGGCGTAGGCGGCGGCCAGGTCGGCCCAGAAGGCTTCCATGTCGGGGTAGACCGCGGGATCGACGGAGGCGGGGCCGCCGCGGTAGTGGACCATGTTGGGCGACGGGATGGTCAGCTTGGGCACGGCCGTGGTCACGTGCGACTGCAGGAAGGTGAACGCGTCGGCGAAGATCGTGTCCTCGATGCGGAGCTTGCCGTCCACGCGGATCGAGGCGGGGGTGAACTCGATCTCGCCGTCGGCGTTGCGGAACTTCACGGCCATGTTCCCGGGGGCCTTGGACACCCCGCCCAGGGCGTAGATGAAGTCCATGTGCCAGGAGGCGCGGCGGAACTCCCCGTCGGTGGCGGACTGCAGGCCCACGTCCTCTTGCATCTTGATCGCGCCCGGGATCTCCTGATCCTCCACCGACACCAGGTCAGCGGCCGTGATCGCGCCCGCGGCGAAGTCATCGCGAGCCTGCAGCAGCCGCGGCGGGCGCAGCAGGCTGCCGACGTGATCGGCGCGGAACGGGGGGCTGGTACGACGGGCCATGGGCTACCTCTCTGGCTGCGGATCTGAGGGATAGGTCAGGTCGATCGAGTCCTGCGGCACGCCGAGCGCCTGGCCGAGGATACCGCGCATCAGGTCCTTGGGCACCAGGCAGTCGGCGCAGGCCTCGGGGGTGGCGCGGATGGTGACCCGGACGCGGGGGGCCTCCTCGGCGATCTCGATGAGATAGCCGTCGGCGGCCAGGGTGGAGCGGAGAGCCACCGTCCGTTCGGAAAAAATCATGACGGGACCTCGGCGGCGGGAGGTTCGAGGACGGCGGGGACCGGTTCGACGGGGGTCGCGGTGCCGGACCACTCGCCGAAGATCCGGACCACCATCGAGATCGCGGCGTTGCGGGCGCCGGCCACCACGATCGGGACGTGCCGGGGCGAGGGCAGGATGCGGGTGAAGGTGGCGTCGGCGGCTTCGTCGGGGTCGGCGAAGCGGGCGATGCCGCGCAGGCCGTTCTTGCCGGCCCGGCGCAGGTCGGCGCCGGTGCGGCCGCAGTGTTCCATCAGCCAGGCCTGGACGTCGGGTTTCGAGAAGCCGCCGGATGAGGACCTCCCCGGCCTTGGGCTCGTCCAGGTCCAGCTCGGTGATCTCCCACGGCTCGCCGCCCTTGCGGAGCACCGCCGCCCGGGTCTTCATGGTCGCTCCTTGTGTTGTGGCTCGTTGTGTCGTGGCTTGGGTTCGGCTGGCTAACAGTTTTCATATCACGCGCTTCTCGTCGTTCAAAGTGTCATATATCGTGTGCCCCTATGGACGTGTCGCTTGAGGGGAAGGTGGCGCTGGTCACCGGGGCGGGGCCGAACATCGGGAGCGGGATCGCGCTGGCGCTGGCGCGGTACGGCGCGCTGGCCGCGGCCGCCCTGATCTCCGGGGGCGTGGCGGAGAGGTACCCGGAGCTGCGGCTGGCGTTCAGCCACGGGGCGGGCGGATTCCCCTTGATCCTGCCGCGGGCGCAGTGGTTCTGGGGGCGGACGTGGAACGAGGAGCCGCCGTTGTCCGAGGTTACCGGGCCTTCGCCTACGGAGCTGGCGCGCCGGTTCTACTACGACACCCTGGTGTTCGACCACCGCGCGCTGCGGTACCTCATCGACCTGATCGGGTCGGACCGGCTGTTCGTCGGCTCGGACTTCCCGGCCATGCCCAGGGAGGAGCCGGCCGGGCGGACGCTGCGCGCCATGGGCCTGCCAGAGCGCGTGCTCGAGGACATCACGTGGCACAACTGCTTCCGGTTTCTGGGGATTCATGCACCGAAGTTATTCTCGTCTCGTGAGCAGCTCCGGCTTCGGTGACCTGGCGGAACCGTGGACGTCTCCGGGCGCGGCCGCCGAGCGCCCGCCGCGGCTGCTGCTCACGCTGCTCGGTGACTACTGGTGGCAGCGCACCGAGCCGCTGCCCTCGGCGGCCATCGTGGCGCTGCTCGGCGAGTTCGGCGTCAGCGACTCCGCGGCCCGGGCCGCGCTGAGCCGGCTGACCCGTAACGGACTGCTGGTCACGTCCAAGGCGGGCCGCCGGACGTTTTCCCGGCTGAGCGCGCGGGCGGCGGCGATCCTGGACGACGGCGCGCGGCGCATCTTCTCCTTCGGCGCGGTCAACCACCCGTGGGACGGCATGTGGTCGCTGGTCGCGTTCTCCATCCCCGAGGACAACCGGGCCGCGCGGGACGCGCTGCGCAAGCAGTTGCGCTGGCTCGGCTTCGCGCCGCTGTACGACGGCCTGTGGCTGTCCCCGCGGGACCACGCCGCCGAGGTGATCGGGTACCTGAAGGACCTCGACATCACCACCGCCACCGCGTTCCGGGCGACGTCGGTGCCGGCCGGCGGCGACATCCCGGCGCGGGCCTGGGACCTGGACGGGCTGCGCGGGCGGTACGAGCACTTCATCGCGTTCGCCGGCCGGCTGCGGGACACCACGGCGGCCGGGCAGGTGCCGCCGATGGACGCGCTCATCGCCCGGACCCGCGTGATGGACGAATGGCGCGCCTTCCCGGGCCTGGATCCGGACCTGCCCGCGGACCTGCTGCCTGCCGCGTGGCCGCGGGCGGCCGCTCGCGAGCTGTTCATCGGGTGCTACGACCTGCTCGGGCCGCTGGCCGCACTGCGGGTGCGGCAGATCATTGCCCGGTACAGTCCCGAGCTGGCGGGGCGCGCCGCCTACCACAGCTCGGAGCTCAAGCTCAGCGCCGCCCCCGATCCCTCGGCAGCGGACGGCTGACGCCTTGTCCAGGCATGGGCACCCGGGCCGCGGCGCCCGGACGGTGAGCTGGCTGACCGCGGCCGGCTGCATCGTGCTGGCGGGTTGCACGGCCGGCTCTACCGTGTCCGCCGAGCGCTACCGCGTCGGCCCGAGCGCGCCGCCGCCGCCGGAGCGACCGCGTCGGTCGCGGCCGCGGCGGCCGCGGCGGGACCGCTCGGGGAGGGCAGGCAGCCAGGGCACGCTCTGCAGCCCGGTGGCCAAGGGGCAGGTGCTCTCCGACGGTTTCGACCCGCTGATGAATTCCGGCCGGGCCCCCGTGACGATCGAGGCCGTGTCGCTGGCGGACCCGCACCACCTGGTGCTGCTCACCGCCTACGTCATCCCGATCACCGGGGGCTTCCTCTACGGCGTGCACGCCGGCTTCCCGCCCGCCCCGGCGCTCGATCCGGGAGTGCTGTGGTCCGACCGGCAGCCGGCGGTGGGCGCGACCGTCCCGCATACGGGCCCCGACCACCTCGCCAACCTGCTGCTCATCGTGAAGCCGACGGCCAGCACCGGCAGCGCGGCCGGGGTCCTGATCGCCTATCGCGCGGCCGGGCAGGTCTACCAGTTCCAGAGCCAGGTAAAGCTAATCGTCGAGGCCGGCCGGCAGTGCCCATCCGGTTAGCTAGCTGCGGGCCGACCGGAACGACCTCCGCGGCGCGCAACATACGGGCCGGACGCAGTCTTGGGGCAGGACACATGGACCACGGGACGCGGGGGGGCGGATGATGGCAGGCGGATGACGCGGGAGGTCACATGAAGACCAGGGCAGCGGTGCTCAGGGATGTGGGCAAGGACTGGGAGATCATCGACCTGGACCTCGACCCGCCCAAGGACGGCGAGGTGCTGATCCGGTTCGCCGCGGCGGGCCTGTGCCACTCCGACGATCACCTGCGCACCGGCGACATCCCGGTCCGCTACCCGATCGTCGGCGGGCACGAGGGCGCCGGCGTCGTCGAGGAGGTCGGGGGCGGCGTGAGCCGGCTCAAGCCCGGCGACCACGTGGTCTGCTCGTTCCTGCCGACCTGCGGGCACTGCCGGTTCTGCGCCCGCGGCATGACCAACCTGTGCGACCTCGGCGCGCTGTTCATCGACAACTGCCTGCCGGACGGGACGTTCCGGTTCCACTCCGGCGGCGAGGACTTCGGCCAGATGTGCCTGCTCGGCACGTTCTCCCAGCACTCGGTGGTGTCCGAGCACTCCTGCGTGAAGATCGACGACGACCTGCCGCTGGAGACGGTGGCGCTGGTCGGCTGCGGGGTGCCGACCGGATGGGGCACCGCGGTGAACGCGGGCGGCGTGCGGCCCGGCGACACGACCGTGATCTACGGGATCGGCGGCGTGGGCATCAACGCCGTCCAGGGCGCGGCGTTCGCCGGCGCGCGTAACGTCATCGCGGTCGACCCGCTGGAGTTCAAGCGGGAGAACGCCATGGAGTTCGGCGCCACGCACGCCGCGGCTTCCGCGGAGGCCGCCCAGGAGCTCGTCACGCGAGCTCACCAGGGGCGTCGGCGCGGACCAGGCACTGGTCACCGTCGGCGTGGTGACCGAGGAGGTCATCGCGGCGGCGTTCGCCGCGGTCCGCAAGCGCGGCACGGTCGTGATCACCGGGCTGGCCGGGCCGGGCAAGAAGACCATCCAGATACCCAGCTTCGAGCTCACGCTGTTCGAGAAGCGGATCCAGGGCGCGCTGTTCGGCAGCGGTAACCCCTTCGACACGATCCCGCAGCTGCTCGAGCTGTACCGGGCGGGGCAGCTCAAGCTCGACGAGCTGGTCACGAACCGCTACCAGCTGGAGGACGTCAACCAGGGCTACCGGGACATGCTGGACGGCCGCAACATCCGCGGCCTGCTCATCCACGCGCCTTCATGACCGTGGACATTTACCGCGGTTATTTGATGGTAGATGTCCACGATCCGGGAAGGCGCGGCGGCGGTTTCTACGATGAGGTCGAGCTTGGCGCGCTGCTGGTCCAGGGTGAGGGCGATTGTCCCCGGCGACATTCCCCGCGCTCACGCGTTGTGCTCAGCCACGGGATCCCGGATGAGGGGTGGCGCCTGGCCTTGCGGCGGGGGAGGCTGGTCGCGATGAGTAGAGGAGGGACTATGGGCGCGGAGTTCTGGCGGGAGTTCAAGCCGGTGGCGCAGGTGTTCCGGCCGGGCGCGATGCCGGAGGCGTACATCGCCGACGCGGCCACCGACGACGAGCGTTACTACGCTCCGCTGTCCGAGACGGTCGGCACCCGGCCGCTGTGGATCTCGCCGAGCCAGAACCGGTGGTGCGACGTGCTCATGTGCCGCGGGGCCGGGCTGGTCAACCGGCACTACCACCCGCAGCAGGTGTTCGCCTACACGATCTCCGGCAAGTGGGGGTACCTGGAGCACGACTGGGTGGCCACCGCGGGCGACTGGATCTACGAGGCGCCCGGCGAGGCGCACACGCTGATCGCCTACGAGTGCGACGAGCCGATGCGGGTCACGTTCAACGTCACCGGGCCGCTCATCTGGCTCGACGAGAACGGCGAGCCGAGCGGCCACTTCGACGTGTTCGATTACATCAAGCTGTGCCGCGACCACTACGAGAAGGTCGGGATCGGCGCGGAGTACGTGGACCGCCTGTTCCGCTGACGCCCGGCCTAACCATGTGGTTGTCACAACGACGTGCACCTGACGACGTGGTTGGCACTGAGCGGCGGGTGGCGTGAGCGGGGTGCCGGACGCGCGCACCCGGGACCGTTCGGTCAAAAAATGAATTCAGGCGACTACGGCGAGGAGCGGCGCTAGCACGGTCAGGTCCTCCTCGGCGGCGGTCAGGATCACGCCGCCGACCAGCTTGCGGGCCTGCGTGAGCAGGTCGGCGGCGAGCTCGATGCCGACCGCGCGGGCCGCGCCGCGGCCGGCCCGTTCCATGGCGCGCAGCGCGTCCGGCGGGATCCGCACGCCCGGGACCTCGTTGGCCAGGTAGTCCGCCTCCTCGAAACTGCGCAGCGGGGTGACCGAGAGCAGCAGCGGGATGTCCTCGGCCTCCAGGGCGGCCACCACGCGGAGCAGCGAGTCCAGCTCGTAGACTGGGCCCACCGCCTGGGCCGCGGGGCCGGTGACCGCGCCGCGCCCGGCGGCGATGTCCAGCACCCGCTGGCCCGGCCGCAGGTCGCACCAGGCGACCAGGTCGCGGCCGAAGGGCGCGAAGAACGGGATGTGCTGGTCGTACTCGCCGGCCAGTTCGTCGAAGAGCCGCAGCACGGCCGCCGTATCCGTCACGGGTCGCATCCTGTCACCCGGGCAACGGGCGCTCAACCGGATATTCCGCCGACGGCACAGCCGGTAGTAGCCGACAACTGCCGGCAACATAGCTGGATAGGGGAGCTGGCGGCTGGGGAGGGGTTTGGGTTTCCGCAGCGGCCCGGCCCGGCCGTCCCCGTAACGGCTCTCGTCTCCCACACGTCAAAGCAAAGCGCGCCGCCAGCGCCGCTGCGCGCATATACGCGCATATAGACGAACCGGTGACAGAAAGCCTGAGAACTTCCCCCTGGTGCCAACTACCGCGAGAAAACGGTGCCAACAAGCGTGAGCCGACCCGCTTAGCCGCCCACGTCACGCCCCCTCGCTAGTGCCAACCACCGTGAGTCGGCTCAGTTGTCACTAACGTGCCGCAAGTAGGGAAACGCTGTCTGACCATATGTTATTACCGGTTACGCCTAAATGATCACTATGAGCGTGACTCTTGTGATGTGGAGGCATCGCGCAGACTGGCGGTCATTCCCTCGCATTCGTGCGGAATCGCGGACCTAGCGGCGGTTCCGCCGGCGTCCGGGGACTGGGGCACTGGCCTGGATCTCGGCACGGGGTGGGCGAAGCGGTGGATTGTCTCGTTGCGCACGGGCGGGGCGGAGGTGGCCTGTCCGGCTCGTGACCTGGGGTCGTTTCCGCTGGGCGGTTGCGAGCCGGTGCGCCGGTTCTCGTGGCGGCGGAGACAGCGTCACCGTCCGGGCTGCAGTTCATGGTCAGCACGGGGCGGCATCACGGGTTCGAGAGCCTGGAGGAGGCCAGGCTGCTGCTGGCGCTCGACTTCGCCGAGCGGGTGAGTGAGGTGGTCAGCCAGCCGTTCCGGCTGAGGTTCACGATGTCAGGCGGGGCCGCCGAGCATGTCCCGGACGTGCTGGCGGTCACTGATGACGGCACGTGGCTGTTTGACGTGCGGCCCGCGGACCGGATCGGGGACGACGACCGGGCGAAGTTCGCGGCCTCCGCGGAGCTGGCGCTGGCCTGCGGGTGGCGCTACCTGCTGGTGACCGGCTGGCGAAGGCACGCGATGGCCACGCTGGACGCTTTCTCGTCGCAGAGGAGGCCGATGGGTGATCCTCTGGGGCTGCGGGGGCTCCTTCTGGGCCGCGCCGCGCGGGGCGGGATGAGCTTCGGCGAGATCGCCGCGGGCACGCTGGCCGATCCGGTTGCCAGAGCGCAGGCGCTGCACCTTCTGTGGTCCCGGCGGCTGAGCGTTGACCTCGCCCGGCCGCTCACCGACGGACGGTCGTCAGCCTGGCCGGGAAGGCACGGCCGGGAAGGCACGGCCGTGACCGCGATGACGCTGGACGTGTCTGCCGGGGCCGTCGTGGTGCTGGATGGCGCCGAGTGACGGTGGACCTGGTGGAACCGCAGTACGGCATGGTGACCTTGACCCGCGGCGGCGAGCGGATGCGGGTGAGCATGCGGTTCCTGCTGCACCATCCGGCCCGGGAGGCGCCCGCGCGCCCGGCCCTGGCCGCGGACCGCGGGCGGCAGCCCCGGGTCGAAGGAGACCTGACCGCGTTCCAGCGGGAGCTAGCGGGGCTGCGGATGGGTCATCTGCTGGAGGTGGAGACGGGCTACCGCAGCGGGGATCCGGGCCGCGCTGCCCCGGGCGAGCCGAGGCCGGAGTACGACCCGGCCCGCACGACGCTGACGCAGCGGCGGCTGGCGAAGGCTGCGGAGTTTTCGGCGCTGGATCGTGACCGGGCCCGGCTGCTCGGACTGGACCGTGCGGGCTACCGGACCCTGATCCGGTGGGATGCCCGGCGGCGGGCGGCCGGGCTGCTCGGCTGCGCGGACGACCGGTGGCTGCGGGCCTCGGGCGGGCACCCGAGCATCAGCGAGGAAGTGCGGGAGGCGATCTTCGCGGTCCGCGCCGAGACCCTGCACCGGTCGCGGATCAGCATGCGCGCCCGGGACAGGCTGATCCGCCAGTACGTTCTCGAGCGCTGCGGCCCCGATGCCGCCGTCCTGTCGGCGGAGACGCTGCGGCTGGCCTGGCGGGGACTGGTTCGGCCCCGGCGGCGCCCGGCAGCGCTACGCGCGCTCGGCCGCTCCCGCGGGCGGCGGGTCAGCACGTGGTGATCCACCGCCCCGGGCAGGTCGTCGCGCTCGACACCACGGTCATGCCGGTGAAGGTCCGGGAGACGGTGTTCGGCGATCCCGTCTCGGCGCACCTGACCCTGGCCCTGGACACCTACACGCACTCGCTGGTCGCTTTCCGGCTGACGCTGGTCTCCGACGCGTCGGTCGACGTCGCGATGCTGCTGCGGGACGTGATGATGCCGCTGCCGATGCGCGAGGACTGGGACAGCGACCTGGAGTGGCCCTACCCGGGCATCCCGGCCTCGGTGGTCGCGGAGTTCGCCGGGCACAGGGTCGCCGGCCTTCCGTTCTTCGCCCCTGAGACGGTCACGACCGACCACGGGTCGGTTTACAAGAATCATCACCTAGTCGACGTCCAGCGGGTCATCGGGGCTAACGTGCTGCCCGCGCGGGTCCTGCGCCCGACCGACAAGCAGCCCGTCGCGAGGGCGTTCGGGGGAGTCAGGTCGCTGCTGTTCGAGCATCTCCTCGGCTACACCGGCGTCGACGTCGCTGACCGCGGCGCCGACCCGGAAGCGGACGCTGTCCTGACCCTTGAGGACCCGCGACCCGGCCAACAGCGAGCGCTTCACCGCAGCCGTCCGCGAATTCGCCGACCACCTCAACCACTCCGCCAGCCTCGTCGACTACGCACGCAGGCGCGCCCAGCTCGCCGAGTGGATCATCCCGCCCGAAGACTGGACACAGGTCTCCGCCCAGATCGCGGCGACACCTGGGCTCAAGCAGGCCGGCCGCGCCTCCCAGCGCCGCCGGATCCTCTTCTCGGTGCTCGCCTGGGCGGCAGCCACCAGCGGCGAGCCAGTCCTGGCGCCTCTCGTCCGGGCAGCGCCCGGCAGGGTCATCCAGCTGCGCCAGGACATCGCCCAGGCCCGATACCACGCACGGGCCCGGCCCACCCAGTTCCCGGCGGCACTCACCCGAGCCGCGGAAAGCCACGGTGCGAGCCTCGCGGCCGCTATCGACAACGCGACCGCGGCTCCCAGTCAGTAATCGTGGTCGTTCCGAGTCGGCTCTCCTACCTCGAAAATCGCTTCAGCGCCACGCTGAGCAGCCGATAGCCTGCCCCTCGTGGACGCCGATCCGGTCGAACTGGTCCGCTCCGGCAATAACGCGATCTCCAGGCCCGGGCCGGGAAGGCGAGGACCATGACCACAACCCGATTGCCGCCCTGGCCGGCCAGGCCCGTTGCTCACGGCCCGGTCGTGCTCCGGGAATTCTCGGACGCCGACCTGCCCATGGTCCAAGAACTCTCCACCGATCCGTACGTGCCGCTGGTCGGGACCCTGCCACCGAACGCGACCAGGCAGGAGGCGCAAGATTACATCGACCGCCAGCGTGGCCGCCTGGCCGAAGGCATCGGCTTCTCGTTCGTCATTGCCGAGGCAGGCACCGGCCGCGGCGTCGGGGGCATCGGCCTTTGGCTGGCCGGCCTGGACAACGGCAGGGCCACGGCCGGGTACTCCGTCACCCCGAGCGCGCGAGGACGGGGCATCGCGTCCGCCGCGCTGACGGCGCTGACCTGCTTCGCCTGGACCATCCCCGAGCTGCACCGCATCGAGCTTTACATCGAGCCGTCGCTGAACAGGATGCCACCCGTGGGCAAAATCTCAAGCTGAAATCTGGCGCGATATTGCTAAGGACTTGCGGGAATCTGAGAGCACCAAGATTGTGTGGCTCTGGGAGGAACCGGCACCGAAGGCAGCCTCTGCCTCTCAAAGTTGATGAAGAAGGGCCACAGCAATTAGCCCGATTCGCGCTCCCCACCGCTTGAGGCTCCAACGGCCGGTGGTTAAGGCAAGGTCGACGGCCCCTAAGTACCATTGCTCTAATAAGCCCCGATGGTACGATTTACGATGATGGACCTCCCGGCCCTGAGGAGATAGCGATGGCAGAGATGCCCCTCCTGCACCGGAAGGAAGTTCGTGTCCCTCTGAAGATGTTTGTGAATCTCAGTAGTTCAGATGATCCCTCGTTCGAAATTGCCCCCACCATCGAGATCAGCTGTCACGGTGCCCGAGTTGTGACCAGGAGGAGTTGGCAGCCCAATCAAGAGCTGTCGATTCGATCGATCCGTGGAAGTCTCAAATCTCTTGGCCGGGTTGCCCATTGTCAACCGTATTCGGATAACCGCTTTGTGATCGGAATTGAGATTTATTCTCCAGGCGATTGGTAAGCACGCGACGTGACGAAGACGACTTAATTGCGTAACCGAATAGCTCGTCTCTCTTCACTCCAGGCTTGAGATGATCACGCCTACTTGCAATCTCTTTAGTTCTTTCTCCACGAGTCGGTATGCCACTGGGGCCACCGCTGATCTATCTTCTCAAGAATCGCTGCCTCTTCTTCACCGGTCTTTTCGAAAAGCTATTTTCTGGATGATCGTCAGGTCCGCCCCAATTGTCGAAGAACGGCGCGGTAGGGGCGGTGGGGATCGAACCCAACATCTCAGAATACTACCCGTTGTTCCTTCGCAAAAAGGTTTAGGCGGCACAGCGGATAAGCAGCTCTGCGGAAGGGTGTGTAACGCATTGTTACATGAGTCCTGCAGGGCTGCGATGGGCCAGACGAAGTTTTCGGGTAGGACAGGAGCGAATTTAAAATGGCAAGTGTCTCAGGAACCGCCTACTCCGAGAACGGCGAGTCGGTTACGCCTACCCTGACGGTTCTCAGTGTAGAGAGTTCGCCCGGCACTCAACGCTAGATTCGCTGAAATCGACATGTACGGTAACAGCGTTTCAGGACTTACGTTGCCACATTTTCTGCAATGAATGGTCGCGCCGGGCGCGACTGTATGCTAGGCTGCAGCGCAAAGGAGGGCCCAATGAACCGACTAATCTCTGCGTTGTTTCTATCATTGTTGGTGTTGATGATTTGTACGACCCGAACTTCGTCCCAGTCGACATCCGACGAAGAAACCCTCAAAAAGCTGGAAATTGAGGGAACCAAGCATGCTGGTACGAGCGATGCTGATATCGCGTTCGGAAAGAGCATTAATGCGGAACACGTGGTAACGGTAGACCCGTTGGGTCACGTTAGCGACCAGACGCCGGGAGATGTCGAGAAAATGAGTTTAGGGATTAGAAAGACTGACCCTGGCGTTAAGGCAACCGTCGAAATTCAGGACATTAAGGTAAGAATTTCTGGCGACACTGCTATCGTGACATATTCAGGGACATACAACGCGACCGGCCATAAAGATGCGCGTTATGACGTTCCGAACGCGAAATTTGTGGCTGTCGATACGTGGCAAAAGCGATCTGGACAGTGGAAAGTTTTGGCTCAGGCATTCGTTGCGACTGATCCAATTCCTAGCGAGGTATATAAGCTCCCGCCACCACCTGGCGTGCAATAGCATCTGCGTTTACAGCTGAGAGCCCGAGCAGTACATGTCGGCTAGAGGCGCACTGCGTGCGTTTTGCCCGAATGGAGTTAGAAAACCACGTTTGTGTTCGACTGCGCCACTTCCTCACGCGAAAGCGGCTTGATCTGAATTTTTTTACGCTAAAGATGAGGTGTGCTCCGCAAGAAATCCGTACACCGCGAATTTATAGTCACAAATTCACATGAAACACACAGTTGCTCCTCCCAGCACACTCGTGGCATGCTCCCAGCTCCATGAGAACAGCTCATTCCCTGCTTCGCTTGGTTTCTGTACTTCTCGATCTGGCCCAGGACGCTCTGCAGTTCCTGCTGTTGGGGACGCGTTCGAGCGCTGCCCTCAAAGCGGAAAATATTTTCCTCCGTAAACAGCTGGCCCTCTACCTGGAGCGCGAGGCTAAGCCCCGACGGGCGACCGACGCTACTCGGCTATCTATGGTTCTGCTCTCGCGGCTTTTTGCATGGCAGAATGCCTTGATCAACGTCAAGCCCGAGACCTTCCTCGGCTGGCATCGCAAGGGTTTTCAGTTGCTCTGGCGATGGAAGTCGAGACCGCGAGGGAGGCCCCGCGTGCCCAGGCGACTTCGGGAACTGATCTTCAATATGGCCCACGAGAACCAAACTTGGGGAGAAGAGCGCATCGCTGCCGAGTTGCTTCTCAAACCAGGAATTCGAGTATCCCCGCGAACGGTGAGGCGCTATATGCCCCCTGACGTTGGCCCTGGAAAACGAGTTCCTTCTCAACGTTGGATGACCTTCGTACGAAATCATGCCCAGGCCATTGTGGCTTGCGACTTCTTCATCGTGGTGACGGCTTCCTTTCGAGTTCTCTACGTGTTCGTTCTTCTGGAAGTCGGAACCCGCCGGATCGCTCACTTCAACGTCACCGCCCACCCCACAGCAACCTGGACGCTGCAACAGTTTCGAGAAGTCATGATGCATGAGCAATCCTATAGGTTCGTGCTCCACGACCGGGACCGTATCTACTCATCCGAGCTTGATTCTGCTTTGCAGGCGATGGATCTGAAGATATTGAAGACACCCTTCCAAGCTCCCCAGGCGAACGCGTTCTGTGAGCGATTGATCGGCACGGTTCGCCGCGAATGCCTCGATTTTCTGATCCCGCTCAACGACGGACACCTGCGGAGCCTTCTCAAGGAGTGGGTCACACACTACAATCGGGGCCGGCCACATGCGAGTCTCGGACCAGGCATCCCCGACTTACGGGCTGGCCAGCAGCGGGCCAAACTGTGCGGACACCACGTTCCGATTGATCATCAAGTTGTGGCCAAGGCCATCCTGGGTGGACTCCATCACGAATACAGTTTGGAAAGACGTGCTGCTTGACCTCCCTGAGGAGTAATGCCGTTGAGAAAATACCCTGGCACGGTGTGTTGACTTCCGTGCAGCCGCGGATTCGATTGGGCCGCTCGTTCGATCAGCGCAGCCACACGTATCTCGGTTACGCGCTCAGGGTGCGCGGCAACATGGGGAGTGAGGCCCGAGAATTTCTCGTTGGCGTGGGGGAAAGCGCGCACGCCAAACACCAGTTCCAGGTGGGTGCTACCGTCTCCGGCGAAGCACTGCCGGTTGCCGATCCGCGTCTCGAGATCGTTGAGTTCTACAAGGTCAGCAATTTGAAAGTTGCTGTACGGAAGGTTGCGGAAGAGACACCGCCACCACCGTGGCGTGGTGTTCCACCGCCGCTTTCGGTCTACTGCGAACGCGGTCACCGGCGACTGGCGGCACGAACCTACGAGGAGAAGTGCACCACCTGCCTGTGGGGATGCCAAATGGCGGTGGAGATGATCATCGATTAGTGGAATCCGAGCAAGCGCCGCTACCGCACCGAGACATTCTGCTACGGCCCTCGTTCCTGTCCTCTCTATCGATCCGGCCCGGCGCGCAAGGTCCCCGACCGTCATGGAATGAGTTACACAGAGGAAGACTGGGTGGATGACGAGGCAACGTCACGCCGCGGTCCCGACGAGTGAAACGCCAGGGTGCAGACTGCAAAGGCAGAACATTCAAATGCGGGATCTATGTCATCCATTGAATTCTTGCGGAGCACAGGATGTCACCTGCCTGCCCTGAGCTTCGAAGGGTCGCCTGCTCCGCCTATCATCTATCTTGTCCCTTGCCCCGACCTCCTGGTCGGCCCTTGTGCTAAAATGACGAAAGGAGATTCGGGATGGCAGCACTTGACTGGTCGCAGTGTCCCGCTGTCGAAAGCGTGCCCGGAAAGGTCAGCGGTGCATGGGTTTTCCGGGGCACGCGCATGCCCGTCGCCACGGTCTTCGCGGGTTTGGAAGAGGGCATGACGATCAAGGAGCTGGTGGAGACGTACGACGGACTCACACGCGAACACGTCGAGGCCGTCCTCGAGTTCGCCGCTCGCAGTCTGGAGACTCCGGCACCGGCCCGGTAATGCGTGTCCTATTCGATCAAGGAACCCCTGTACAAATTCGCCGGTCGCTACAAGAACATACCGTCACGACAGCAAGAGAGGCGGGATGGAGTACCTTGGCCAACGGTGATCTCTTGCGTGCAGCGGAAGAAGCTGGGTTTGACGTGCTGCTCACCACCGATAAAAATATGCGCTATCAGCAGAACTTCGCCGGACGCAGAATAGCGGTTGTCGTGCTTGGCAACGGTCTGTGGCCGTTCGTAAAGCCGATGCTGCCGCAGGTCGCCGCCGCAGTGAACACCGCAAGGCCGGGCGGCTATACGGAAGTCGAGATTCCAAGCCGATAGAATTCGCTATACGCGCCGTTTCAGAACTGCCAGAAAATCCGCCTGTGTCTTGAACGCCTTCTGATTGAATTAGCCAAACTGAAAGAGCAGGGGCCCAAGCTTGTCGCCCAAAGCATCCATGGTTTGAGAAACAACTTCAGGTCGTCCTCGCAGTCAACTGACTGTGCCTACCAAAATGTTATCCGGTGAGAATGCCTTTGAAATCAGCAACATCCAAGAAAGTGAAATGGAAGCATCGTTAGTCAGGCGATCAGAATGGACAATGTTACATTAAGCGTTGAAAACCGTCGACGGAATTTTTGCGCACCACACCGGTTAGCCCGCCCAAATTGTGCAACGCAGAATCGTAGCAGGACGGGAAACCCTGGGCGAAGTAACAATTCGCCAGAGACAGGTGTTTTACGATTCTTCCGATGGAGTGGCAGCGCATCTTGCCCGGTTGTCCCTGGCTTGAGCCCGGTTGTCCCTTGCCTGCCGAGAATTCCGTCCGTATCAACCAGCATCCTTGTGGCACGCTAATCGCAGATCTCGGCGATGCACACTGGTTTCCTTGTTGGCAAGCACATCGGATCGGAGTCTAAGGACTGGCAGTCTCCGAGTGCATCCAGGTGCAGGAAGATCGTTCGCGAAAGAATCCGGTTTTGATCAGCAAGAGTTCGGTCGTCTAGATCAAGGAGAAGAGGCATTTCCGCTCAGGAAGGCAAACGTCGACGCAAAGGGCTTGCTCCCGCTAAGCGGCGCGTCGCTGGTATCGGTGGTGTAATCCCCCGACCTGCGGAATCGCTACCACGCGCCCCTGTTCCGGCGGTTCCACTGCCCTGGGCTCCGGGGCGTCTTTGCCCAAGGCTAAATGCGTACGTGACCGCTGATAGTAGGCAAAATAGTTGTGCAGCGTTCGCCGCAACGATCTCTCATTCCACACGATAACGTGATCCAGGCACTCGCGTCGGATGGAGCCCACCAGCCGTTCCGCAAAGGGATTTTGCCAGGGGGATCGCGGCGCAGTAAGCACTTCCTCCATTCCCATATCTCGGGTCATGGCGGCGAAGTCTCTTCCGTAGATGGCATCTCGATCGCGCAGCACATATCGCGGCGCCTGGTCCCAGGGAAACGCTTCCCGCATCTGCTGCATGGTCCACTCCTGCGTGGGGTGTTCCGTCACCCCGAAGTGCACCACCCGGCGTCGCTCATGCGATAGCACGACGAAGACGAACAGGACCCGGAAGGTCGCCGTCGGCACGGTGAAAAAATCGATGGCCGCGGTCTGCGCCAGATGATTCGTCAGGAAGGTTCGCCAAGTCTGGGAAGGCGGTTTGCGGGGCCGAGGCAAATATCTGGCCACCGTGGATTGCGCCACCGCAATCCCCAACTTGAGCAGTTCTCCGTGAATGCGGGGTGCACCCCACAAGGGGTTGGCTTGGCTCATGCGCCGAATTAGATCACGAATGTTCGCCGCAACTTCTGGCCTTCCGGGAAGGCGGCGCGATTTCCTGGTCCAATGCCAGGCGAAAGCTCGGCGGTGCCAACGGAGGACGGTGTCGGGCTGAACCATCTGCAGACATCGCCGCCAACCGGACCAGAATCGGTACAACACAACCCACAAGAGCCGGTCGCAGCGGTGGAGGCGCAAGCGACGCGGCGCGTTCTTTTGGAAAACCGCAAGTTGGTGACGAAGCGCGAGGATCTCCGCCTGCAGGGCAGCACGGGTTCGAAAACTGGAGGCTACCAAAGTGAAAAGGGCGACGAAAAGAGAGCTCATCGTGGTAGCCACCATGATCTCACGAATGATCGGAACCTCTGTGTTTTCAGATCGGACGGAGTTTTCGGTAACCACTTACAAGC
>CAVPLC010000102.1:0-73730 GCA_963705835.1 uncultured Actinomycetes bacterium | reverse complement strand
TCCAGACGCGTGCCGCGCCGGACGAGGGACCGCAGCTCCGGCAGTGACGCGCCCGCCACGCCGAGGGCGCGCGCTTGGACCAGCACGTTGCCCCATGATGCTGCCTCGGTCGGTCCGGCCACAACCGGCCGCCCGCACGCGTCCGCGACCAGCTGGCAGAACAGCGGGTTGGCCACGCCGCCGCCGACCACGTGAACCGTGCTCACCGGTCGGCCGGTCACCCGGGCCGCGTCGCGCACCGCGCGCCGGATCGCCACCGCCATGCTGTCCAGGATGCACCGCAGGATCTCGGCCTCGCCGTCCGGGCTGACCCCGCTGGTGCGCTGGCAGGCGCGGATGATCCGCTGCGTCATCCCGCCCGGCGCGGCGAAACCGGGATCCTGGACGTCGATGAGCGCGCGCCGGCCGGGCACCTCCCCGGCCGTGCGGGTCAGCTGGTCAAGGTCGACGCGCCGGCCCTTGGCCTGCCATTCGCTGATGCATTCCTGCAGCAGCCAGAAGCCGGTCACGTTGCGCAGGAAGCGGATGGTCCCGTCGATGCCGACCTCGTTGCTGAATCCCGCGTCCCGGCCCGCGCCGGTGATGACCGGCGCGGTCAGCTCGACGCCGGCCAGCGCCCACGTCCCGGTGCACACGAAGGCGAACGCGTCGTCCGGGGCAGCCGGGACGCCGGCCACCGCGGCCGCGGTGTCGTGCGACGGCCCGATGACGACGTGCGGCGGCCGGGCCAGGCCCAGGTCGGCGGTGACCCGGCGGCTCAGCGGCCCGGCCAGCTCGCCCGCCGTCCGGAAGCGGGGGAACAGCCCGGTCGGCACGCCGAGGGCGTCCGCCACCGGCGCCGCCCAGGTCATGGTGCGCGGGTCGAGCAGGCCGGTGGTGGAGGCGTTGGTCAGCTCGGTGCCCAGCTGCCCGGACAGCCAGTAGGTCATCAGGTCGGGGACGAGCAGGGCGTGCCTGGCCCGCTCCAGGTCCGCCGAGCCGCGCTCGGCCATCAGCTGGAATACCGTGTTGAACGGGTGCGCCGCGATCCCGGTCGCCTGGTAGAGCCGCGTCCCGTCGACGCCGCCCACGCCGCCCGCCGCTGCCGTGACCCCGGCGTGCGGCGGCCCGGTGCGCGGGTCCCGGTAGTTCGCCGGGTCGGCGATCAGCTCACCGTCGCCGTCGAGCAGCCCGTAGTCGACGCCCCACCCGTCGACGGCCACCGCGTCGAGCGGCCCGGCGGCCAGCCCGACGGCACCAAGCCCGGCGATACGCAGCCCGTCGAGGATCCCGGCGAACAGTGCGCGGGCGTCCCAGCGCAGCACGCCGTCGGCCGTCCTCGGCTGGTTAAGGAACCGGTGAACTTCGCGGATCGTGAAACCTGTGGCCGTTCCGTGCCCCACCACGACTCGGCCGCTGGAGGCGCCCAGGTCGACGGCTGCGACGCGGACCGCACGGTCAGCCACGGCGGCTCACCGCAGGAAGCCGGCCGCCACCCCGGAGTCCACCGGGATGTGCAGCCCGGTGGTCAGGGACAGGTCCCCGCCGGTCAGGGCGACGACCGCGGCGGCGACGTGCTCGGGCAGGACCTCCTTCTTCAGCAGCGTGCGCTGGGCGTAGTAGGCGCCCAGGTCCTGTTCGGCCACCCCGTAGACCGCGGCGCGCTGGGCTCCCCAGCCGCCCGCGAAGATGCCAGAGCTGCGGACCACGCCGTCCGGGTTGATGCCGTTGACCCGGATCCCGTCGCCGCCAAGTTCGGCCGCGAGCAGCCGGACCTGGTGCGCCTGGTCGGCCTTGGCCGCGCCGTAGGCTACGTTGGCGGGCCCGGCGACCACGCTGTTCTTGCTGCAGATGTAGACGATGTCCCCGCCCAAGGCCTGGGCCCGCATGGCCCGCGCCGCCTCGCGCGAGACCAGGAACGAGCCCCGGGCCATCACGTCGTGCTGGATGTCCCAGTCCGCCACGGTCGTATCGGTCAGCGGCTTGGACACCGACAGCCCGGCGTTGTTCACCACCATGTCCACCCCGCCGAATGCCAGCGCCGCCGCCGCGACGGACGCCGCGACCTGATCCTCATCGGTCACGTCCGCCGCGCACGCGACCGCCGCGTCGGCGTTCCCGATCTCGGCCGCTACAGCCGAAGCGCCAGCTGCGTCCCGGTCGGCCACCACCACGCACGCGCCCTCGGCGGCCAGCCGGCGGGCGATGGCCCGGCCGATGCCCGATCCCGCCCCGGTGACCAGGGCGATCCGGCCGGCCAGCGGCCTGGGCTTGGGCATCCGGGCCAGCTTGGCCTCCTCCAGCGCCCAGTACTCGATCCGGAACTTCTCCGCCTCGTCGATGGGGGAGTAGGTCGACACCGCCTCGGCGCCGCGCATCACGTTGATCGCGTTGACGTAGAACTCGCCCGCCACCCGCGCGGTCTGCTTGGTGGCTCCGTAGCTGAACATGCCGATCCCGGGCACCAGCACGATCGCCGGGTCCGCGCCCCGCATCGGCGGCGAGTCCGGCCCGGCGTGCCGCTGGTAGTAGGCGGCGTAGTCGGCGCGATAGGCCGCGTGCAATTCCCGCAGCCGGGCCACCACCTCCGCCAGCGGGGCCGCTGGCGGCAGGTCCAGCACCATCGGCCGCACCTTGGTCCGCAGGAAATGATCCGGGCACGACGTGCCGAGCGCGGCCAGCCGCGGATGCCCGGCACGGGACACGAAATCGAGTACCACGTCGGAGTCGGTATAGTGACCGACCTGCCGCCGGTCGGTCGAGGCCAGCCCGCGGATGACCGGGGCCAGCGCCGCCGCCCGGGCGTGCCGCTCCCGCGGCGGCAGCGCCTCGTAGCCGGTCATGACCGACCCGAACGGCTCCGGGCGGCCCCGCGCCGTGATGAAGTCCGCCGCCGTCCGGATGATCTCCAGCGACCGCGCCTCGCACTCCTCGCTCGTCGGCCCCCACGCCGTGATGCCGTGCCCGCCCAGCACCACGCCGATGACCTGCGGGTTGGCCGCCGCGATCGCCGCGATGTCCAGGCCGAGCTGGAACCCGGGCCGCCGCCACGGCACCCACGCCACCCGGCCGCCGAAGCACTCGCGCGGTCAGCTTCTCCCCGTCCGCCGCGGTCGCCAGCGCGATGCCCGAGTCCGGGTGCAGGTGATCCACGTGCGGGTACTCCACCAGCCCGTGCATCGCCGTATCGATCGACGGCGCCGCACCCCCGTTGCCGTGCAGGCAGAAGTCGAACGCGGCCACCATCTCGTCCTCCCGGTCCACGCCGGGGTAGACGCCGGCCAGCGCGCGCAGCCGGTCCAGCCGCAGCACCGCCAGGCCCGCCGCGGTCAGCGTGCCCAGGTCACCGCCCGAGCCCTTGACCCAGAGCAGCTCCACGTCCCGGCCGGTCACCGGGTCGACCGCGGTCCCCTTGGCCGACGTGTTGCCGCCCGCGTAGTTCGTGTTGCGCGGGTCAGACCCCAGGCGGTTGCTCCGCGCGATCAGCTCCCCGACCGGCGCCTGGCCTGCTCCGCTCACCTGACGCTCCTCACCTAGCGCTCCTCACCTAACGCTCCCCACCCCGCAGGGGCTCCTCCCGTCCGTTCGGCCACGATCTTCTCCGCGTACCCGGACCGCTGGTAGGCCGCCACCGGGTCGGGCTCGAGTCCCGCCTCCTCGCGCACGGCGGCCAGCAGCGGGCGCACATCGGTACTGTAGGCGTCCATCAGGACGGCGTTCGCGGCCAGCACGTCCCCGGCCTGCTGGGCCTCGGCGAGGGCCGCCGCGTCGATGATCAGGGCCTTGGCCGTGGCCTCCTGGACGTTCATCACCGAGCGGATCTGCGCCGGGATCTTGGGCTCGATGTTGTGGCACTGATCGAGCATGAACGCGACGCCCGACGCGGGCCTCAGCGCGTCGGCCCGGACCACCTCGTACATGATGCGGAAGAGCTGGAACGGGTCGGCGGCACCCACCATGAGGTCGTCGTCGGCGTAGAACCGGCTGTTGAAGTCGAACCCGCCCAGCCGCCCGGCCCGCAGCAGCAGGGCCACGATGAATTCGATGTTCGTGCCCGGGGCGTGGTGCCCGGTGTCCACCACGACCGCCGCCTTCGGCCCCAGCGCCATACAGTGCAGCAGCGAAGTGCCCCAGTCCGGGACGTCGGTGGTGTAGAACGACGGCTCGAACAGCTTGTACTCAAGCAGCATCCGCTGGTGGTCGCCGAGCCGCTCGTAGACCGCCCCGAGCGCCTCGGCCAGCCGGTCCTGCCGCGCGGTGATGTCGTCCTGGCCGGGGTAGTTGGTGCCGTCGGCGAACCACAGCTTGAGGTCACGCGACCCGGTGGCGTCCATGATGTCGACGCACTCGAGCAGGTGAGCCAGGGCCTTCTTGCGGATCTTAGGGTCGGGATTGCACACGCTGCCGAGCTTGTAGTCGTCGTCCTGGAAGACGTTGGCGTTGACGGTGCCGATCTTGATCCCGTGTTCCCCGGCGAACCGGCCCAGCGCCGCGTAGTCATCGACCTTGTCCCAGGGGATGTGCACGGCCATGCTGGGCGCCACGCCGGTGAACCGGTGGACCTGCGCCGCGTCCTCGGCCTTCTCCCACGGGGTCCGCGGGACCCCCGGCTGGCCGAAGACCTTGAACCGCGTGCCGGTATTCCCGAACGCCCACGAGGGCAGCTCGATCTGCTGTGCGCGGAGTGCGTCCTTGACTGCGGCTCGGTCGGCCATCGCGGAACCTGATTTCTGGTTGGGTCCGGTGCGGATTCGGTACGCGTCGGTCACGGTGCGACCTCGGTCAGTGGCCTCGGTCATGGGCGACCTCGGTCATGGTGCGACCTCCGTCAGGTCGGTGCCGAGCAGGTCGGCGGCGGCACGGAGCTCGGGCAGCAGGTCGCCGGTGCCGAGCGCCCAGTGGTGGGAGATGCCGGTCGCGCTCCAGTCATCGGCCCACTGGCCGGGATCGCAGCCGAAGTCGACCCGGGACGTCGTGTTGCCGATCTTCAGCAGCGGGCCGGGCACGACCCGGCCGGCCGAGGCCACGAACCGGAACGTGCCGTCGCGCTGCTGGCTGATGCCGAACGCGGTGACCGGCCCGTGCTTGACGTCGAACTCGACCGAGACTCCCCAGCCGCGCTTGCCGTGGTACACGCCAAGGCCGCGCAGCAGCGGCTGGCGCTGGCTGATGGCCAGGTGCGCCGGGCCGTCGTGGCCCATCTCGACCACGCCGTCGCGGAAGTTGAGGGCCTGCAGCTCGGTGAACGATCCGCCGCCCCCGAGCCGGTCGACGATCAGCATCGCGAGCGAGGTGCGCAGCTCGTACTCGCCGGCGGCCGGGATGCCGCGCGCGGTGAGCAGGGAGGCGCCGAGGATCATGCCCGCCGCGAGCCGCTCGTGCTGTTCTCCTTCGAGCCCGCGGTGGTAGTAGGCCAGGCTGTCCAGGGCGAAATCCTCGATCAGCCGGTCCAGCCCGGCCGAGACCCGGGCCGCCCAGCGGAAGTCCTCCTCCTGGACGCTCGGGTCGACGGTGAAGACGTCTCGGGCCAGCGCCATCCGCTCGCTTTCCTGCGCCGCGGTCACCGCGCTGACCCGGACCCGCAGGTCGTCGACCTCGAGGACCTCGACGTGCCCGCCGAAGTTGGCGGTCACCAGGGTCAGATCGGTCGAGACGTCGAGCATCCCGGGGTACAGGTGTCCCATCAGCCCGTGGCGGCCGTGCCGCAGCGCGCCGCGCACCCCGGCCGCCTTGATCCAGCGGGTGATCCTGGCCCAGGCGCGCTCGTCCTCCAGGTAGCCCGACACGGAGCGGAACGGGACCCCGCAGCGCGTGAACGCGTTGGCCATCTCGGGCAACGGGCACGCGCCGCAGTAGGCGAGCCACTGCCCGGTGTCGAAGGTGGCGTGATCCATCGCCTCGGTGGGCTGCAGGTTGATCAGCAGCACCGGCGCGCCGCTGCGCTGGGCGATCGGCACGACCATCGAGGCGGTCATGTAGGTGGTGAGGAAGCAGACGATCAGGTCGCACCCCGCGGCGCGCAGCTGCTCCGCGGCCCGGGCCCCGTCCTGCGCGTCGGAGATGAACCCGGCGTCGGTGACGTCGCAGTCCAGGGCGCGCATCCGCTCGGATACCCGCGCGGCGGAGTGCTTGAGCTGCGGCAGGAGGCCGGGGAACTGCGGCCAGTACGCGCCGAGCCCTCCGGCGACGAGGCCGACCTTGGTGCGCCTGGCGCCGATCCGGGTCAGGCCGCTCGCGGCGGCGGAGAAGGTAGAGGTCATCATGGGTCCCGGTGATGTGATGGTCGCTGGCTAGCCGAGGCGTGCGAGCTGATCTTCGAGGTTGAACACCTCCTCGAGCAGCACGAAGCCCTCGTCCGGGGCCCGGCCGTCGAGTCCGGTGAAGTACTGGCTCATCTGCGCCTGCCAGCGCGCGTTGACCTCGGTCGCGGCCATGGCCCGCTGGGCCGCTCCCAGGTCGTCGGCCTCCACGTACCCGACGAGCAGCCCGTCCGGGCGCGCGAACAGCGAGTAGTTGCGCCAGCCGGTCTCGCGCAGCGCACGCAGCATGTCCGGCCAGACGGCGGCGTGCCGCTCCCGGTACTCGGCCAGCATCTCCGCCCGCACCTGGAGCAGGAAGCAGTACCGCGCCATGGGTCGTGCAGCTCCCTCCGGGGGTGCCCGGCCGGCCTTGCGGCGCAGCGCCAGCCGGGCACCGGCAGCGATGGTCAGAAGTTGAACTGGGTGACGTTGTCCTTGGTGAAGACCGTCGGCGGGCCCAGCACCACGGACGGGCCGGTGACGCCGGACGACGCCAGCACCGTGTAGGTGCCGAGCGAGCCCGCCTTGAAGGTGGATCCGGGGGTCAGGCTCGTGGTCCCGGACGCGAGCGCCGCGGCGGCGTAACCGGCCAGGTAGCCGAGGTTGGACGGGTTCCAGAGCTCGAACTCCTTGACCGTGCCGTCCAGGACGTAGGGCTTCATCTGCGACGGCAGCCCCAGGCCGGTCAGCACGAGCTTGCTGAGCAGGCTCTTGTGGGTGTTCAGGTACTGCGCGGCGGCCTGGATGCCGACCGTGGTCGGCGAGATGATGCCCCGCAGGTTCGGGTAGGCCGACAGCAGGCCCAGCAGCACGGTCAGCGAGGTCGCCGGGTCGTCGTTCCCGTAGACGATCTTGACCAGGTGCATGTTCGGGTACTTGGCGAGCTCCTGCTTCATGTACACGATCCAGGAGTTCTGGTTGGTCGCGCTCGCCGCCGCGGACAAGATCGCGATCTGGCCCGTGCTGCCGATCTCCTTGGCCAGGATGTCCACCTCGGACGTGCCGATGGTCTGCGTGTCCGCCTGGTTGATGAACAGGTGGTTCGGGCTGCTGCCGCAGTTGACGTCGGAGTCGAACGCGAGGATCTTGATGCCCTGCGCCGCCGCCTGGTTCAGCGACGGGCACAGCGCCTTGGGGTCGTTCCCCGCGATCACGATCGCGTTGGCGTGCGCCTGGATGGCGGCCTGGATGGAGGGAATCTGGGCGGCCGCCGTGTCCGTCGTCCCGCTGCTCACCACGACCTTGCCGCCGAGCTCGGACAGGGCCTTCTCGCCGCCCTGGTCCGCGAGGACCTCGTACGGGTTCTGGGTGTCCTTCGGGATGTAGTAGACCACGAGTCCCTGCTTGATGCCCGTGCTGGACGCCGACGCGGACGAGCTGCTCGTGGCGGTGCTGCTGCTAGTGCTGCTGCCACTGGACGAGGAGCTGCATGCCGCGAGGCCCGACCCGGCGAGGAGGGCCACGAAGACCACGGCTGCCTGTCTGCGCGCTGTCCGGATTCTCATCTTATTGAAACCTTTCATACTGATACCTCGCTGTTCCAAGCGGATTGGACTCCGACTTAGGCGACGGGGCTAATCCGGCGCCCACGGTGTGTGACCGGATCGCCCGAGGCTCAGCCTGGCGCCCAGCCAGCGGGCCGCCCGGCTAAGGCTGGGGATGACCACGCTGATCAGCAGCAGGCCGCCGATCACGATTTCCTGAACGTTGGGGTCGATGTTCATCTGCGTCAGCGCCATCTGGAGCGAGCCGATGATGGCCACCGACAGGACGACCCCGAGTATCGAGCCGCGGCCGCCGAAGATCGACACGCCGCCCAGCAGCACGATCGCCACGACGTTGAGCTCCAGCCCGAAGCCCGCGTTGTAGCTGACCGAGGAGTTCTGCGCCGCCAGCAGGATCCCGGCCAGGGCGCAGATCACGCCGGAGAAGACGTACAGCCAGAACTTGATGCGCGCGACCCGGATCCCGGCGAACCGGGCCGCCTCGGACTGCAGCCCGGCCGCGAACATCGCGCGGCCCAGCGGCGTGGCGTGCAGCGCCACGCCGCACACGACGGCCAGCCCGATGAAGATCACGGTCGTGTACGACAACTCGGTGCCTGAGACCGGGACCACCCCGATATTGGTCAGCCAGGACGGGAACGGCCGGTCCGAAGCGGTCGGGATAGTCTGCGACCCGAGCAGGATCTCGGCTACGCCACGGAAGAGCGTGAGGGTGCCGATCGTCACCGCGATGGAGGGCAGCCCCAGCTTCGTGACCAGCAGGCCGTTGAGCGAGCCGCCCACCGCCCCGACGGCCAGCGCCACCAGCACGGCCGGCCATATCGACCAGCCGTGATGCCACAGGTCGCCCAGGACCGCGCCGGACAGGCCGAGCATCGAGGCCACGGACAGGTCGATCTCCCCGGTCACCACGATCAGCGTCATCGGCAGGGCCATGATCGCGATGTAGCCGATGTTGATGCCCGCGTAGAACAGCGTGATCCGGCTGGTGAACGTGGCCGATTCCAGGCTGCCGAATACCAGTGCCGCGGCCAGCGTGACCACCAGGCCCGTCTCCCAGCGGATCGCCAGGTGCCACAGCGGCGGCCGCGACACGGCGCTCCCCGCCGCGACGACCTTGCCGGATCCCTCCGCGGCCGGGGGACGGCCGCGGGACACCCCCTCCCGTGCCCGCCTCGGGCGGTGCGACGTCCGAGCTCATGACGCGCTCCCTCGGTCGGCCGTGGCCAGGTCGCGATGGGCGCCCTCGGCCGATCTCAGGCCGCGGGCCACCCGCAGCGACAGCCAGCGGTCGAACGCGATCGCGGCCAGCAGCAGGGCGCCGGCGATGGCCTCGCTCCAGTAGGAGGAACTGCGCACCGCGACCAGCGCCTGCTGGATCGTGTTCAGCAGCAGCGCTCCCAGCGCCGCGCCTACCACCGTGCCGCTCCCGCCGAAGATCGCGACCCCGCCCACGACCACCGCGGCGATCACGTTCAGCTCGTAGCCGAGCCCTGCGCTATTGTCGACCTGCGCGAACAGCGCCAGGAACAGCGCGCCGCCCAGGCCCGCCAGCGCGCCGCTGGTGAGGAAGGCCATGAACACCCGCCGGCCGCTGGCGATCCCGGCCAGCGTGGCGGCCTCGGGGTTGGACCCGATCGCGTACAGCTCCCGGCAGGGCCGGAACGTCCGCATCGAGTAGCCCACCGCGGCGACCACGACGGCGACGATGATCGCCAGCCACGGGATGCCGAACAGCGTGCGGTAGCCGACGGCGGCGAAGGCGCTCGGCACCTGGCTCGGTAGCACGATGTGCCCGTTGACCAGCTTGGCGTCGACGCCGCGGACGATGTACAGCATGGCCAGGGTCACGACCAGGCTCGGCACCCGGGCGACCGTGGTGATCAGCCCGTTGATCGCCCCGATGGCCGCGCCCAGCGCGATCGCGATCACGAACCCGGACCAGACCGGGATGTGCTGGTGCCGGAACAGGTCTCCGACCACGAAGGCGCACAGGCCCAGCACCGACCCGACCGACAGGTCGATGTTGCGGGTGACGATGACCAGGGTCTCGCCCACGCCGAGCAGCGCGACCAGCGACGCCCCGACCAGAAGCTGCTGCACGCTGTTCACGTCGGCGAAGCTGTGATCCCGCAGCGTGGCCAGGGCGAACACCACCAGCACCAGTGCGGCGGTCCCGGCCTCCCTGGCCCGCAGCACCGACGCCAGCCTGGGCGCGCCGGGCGCCTGCGCGCGGGCGGTCACGCCGCCTCCTTAGCGGCCTGCCCGGTCGCGGCGCGCATGATCTTGTCGGCGGTGGCGTCCGCGCGGTCGAACTCCGCGGCCAGGCGGCCTTCGTGCAGGACCAGGATCCGGTCGGCTACGCCGAGCACCTCGGGCAGCTCGGAGGAGATCATCAGCACCGCCACCCCGCCCGCGGCCAGCTCGTCCAGGATGCGATGGACCTCGGCCTTGGTACCGACGTCGATACCCCGGGTCGGCTCGTCGATGATCAGCAGCGACGGCTGCCGGGCCAGCCACTTGCCCAGGACCACCTTCTGCTGGTTGCCGCCGGACAGGGACCAGGCCGGGTCGCGCATCCGCCCGTACTTGAGCTGCAGACGCTGGGCCCAGGTCATGGCCAGCTTCCGTTCGGCCGACCGGAAGATGAGCCCGGCCTTGCTCAGCCGGCCCAGCGAGGCCAGGGCGACGTTGTGGTCGATCCCCATGTCCATGACCAGGCCCTGCTGACGGCGATCCTCGGGCACGAACGCGATCCCCGCCGCCATCGCCGCGGACGGCTCGCCGGCCGGCAGGGGCTTGCCGAGCACCCGCACCGCACCCGAGGTGCGCCGGTCGATCCCGAAGACGGCCCGCGCGACCTCCGTGCGCCCCGCGCCCACCAGCCCGGCCAGCGCGACGATCTCGCCGCGCCGGACGGCGAAGCTCATGTCGTAGAAGACGTTCTCCCGCTCCAGGTGCTCGACGTCCAGCACGACCTCTCCGGGCGTCACGCCCGTCTTGTGGAACATCGCGCCGAGTTCCCGCCCGATCATCGCGCGGATCATGGTGTCGATGTCGAGTTCGTCCGTGCCCGCGGTCAGCACGAACCGGCCGTCGCGCATGATCGTCACCCGCTGGCAGCTGGCGAACACCTCCTCCAGCCGGTGCGAGATGAACAGCACCGCGGTGCCGCGGCGCCGCAGCGCCGCCATGACCTTGAACAGCCGGTCGACCTCGACGTTGGTCAGCGCCGCGGTGGGCTCGTCCATGACCAGGACCCGGGCCTCGAGCGAGAGCGCCTTGGCGATCTCCACGATCTGCTGGTCGGCCACTGACAGCCCGCGCGCCGGACGCCCCGGGTCGAGTACGACGCCGAGCTGGGTGAAGATGGCGGCTGCCTCACGGCTCATCGCGCCGCGGTCGATCCTGCGCGCCGTCCGCACCGGCTGGCGCCCCATGAAGATGTTCTCCGCCACGCTCAGGTCGGGGAACAGGGTCGGCTCCTGGTAGATAACCGCGACCCCGGCGGCGCGGGCCGAGGCCGGGCCGGCGAAGGTCACGGACTCGCCGCCGATGATGAGCTGCCCCGCATCCGGCTGGTAAACGCCCGCGAGGATCTTCACCAGCGTCGACTTCCCCGCGCCGTTCTCCCCGACCAGCCCGTGGGCCTCTCCCGGGTACAGCTCGATCGATCCGTCTGCCAGGGCCTGCACCGCGCCGAACGCCTTCGCCGCATGCCGCAGCGCAAGCACCGGCTCCGTGCCCGCCGCGGTCCCGTCCTCCCGCGCGTGCCCCGCCGCGGTCCCGTCCTCCCGCGCGTGCCCCGCCGCGGCCCCGGCAGATGCTTCGTTCACCCTCCGCCCCAACTCCCTCTAGCGTCCCGGGCATCACTCTGATGGTACGTTCCCGGATAATGGAACGTTTCAATTAAGCTTGTAGTCTGAACGCGGGCGGCAGGCGTGTCAATGACCCGGCCGCCGCTCGCCACTGAATCGTTATCAGGACGAGGCGTCTACGATAGGACGCCGAGGGCGTGTTGAGCCGGGGCGCGAGCGCTTAGGGGTCCGGAGGGCTGATGGCTGCGGGCATGAAGGACGTGGCGAGCCTGGCCGGGGTCGCGGTCGGCACCGTGTCCAACGTGCTGAATCATCCAGATCTGGTCCGGCCGCTGACCCGCGCCCGCGTCGAGGCCGCGATGGAGGAGCTCGGGTTCATCCCGAACGGCTCCGCCCGCCAGCTGCGGGCAGGCCGGAGCCGCTGCCTGGGACTGGTCGTGCTGGACGTGACGAACCCGTTCTTCACCGAGGTGGCACGCGGCGTCGAGGACTACGCGCAGGCCGCGGGCTACGCCGTGATCTTGTGCAACTCCGACGAAGCACACGACAAGGAGCGCAGGTACCTGCGGGTACTCGAAGAGCAGCGGGTCCGCGGCATCCTCATCACCCCGGTCCACGGCCGCTCGCCGGAGCTGCGGCGGATCCGCGACCGCGGCACGCCGGTGGTCCTGCTCGACCGGCCGGGCTCGGCCGGGCAGTGCTCGGTCGCCGTCGACGACCGGCGCGGCGGCGAGATCGCCGTCAGCCACCTGCTCGGGCTCGGGCACCGGAGGATCGCCCTGGTCAACGGCCCGACCGCGATCCGGCAGTGCGCCGACCGCCGCTGGGGCGCCCTCCGCGCGGTCGAGCACGCCGGGCTCGACCCGGCCGCGGTCCTCACCGAGATCACCGTCCCGGCCATGAACCCGCGCGGCGGCGCCGCCGCCGCCGAGGAGCTGCTGCGGGACGCCCCGGCGGCCACCGGCGTGTTCTGCGCCAACGACATGCTGGCTCTCGGCCTGCTGCGCGGGCTGAGCCAGGCGGGCGTGAGCGCACCCGGAGATCTCGCGGTCGTCGGCTACGACGACATCGAGTTCGCCGCGGACGCCGCCGTCCCGCTCACGTCGGTCCGCCAGCCCAAGTACCAGCTCGGACGCGCGGCAGCCGAGCTCTTGCTCGACGAGGCCGACCGGCCGGCCGAGCACGAGCACCGCCGCATCGTCTTCACGCCCGAGATCGTGGTCCGGGCCAGCAGCGGCGCCTCCCTGTTACTTCCGCAGGGTTACTTCCGCAGGGCCCGCAGCACGACCGTGGCCAGGGGCAGGATGAACTCGTCGTCCGACGTCTCGGGGCAGGCGTAAAGGAACTCGCCGACCTGGGCCAGCAGGGCGGTCCGTTCGGGCTCTTCCATGGTCAGCAGGCGTGAGTGGGTCGCGATGGTGGCCAGCAAGGACTCGGCCGTCCGCCGCTGCCCGTGCTCGAACTCGCCGACCTCGGCGGCCTCGAACAGCCCGGATCCGGCGGCGTCCAGACGCTCCCGGCGGGACCGGCCGAGCTCATCCCGCCACGTGAGCAGCGTGACGCTGGACTTGCGCTTGCTGATCCGGGCCAGCGCCTCGACCCAGCCCACCCGGTCGTCATCCACGTTCCACATCGCCGCGAGCACGCCGCCGGGCACCAGGACCCTGGCGATCTCGGGCAACGCCCGGTTCAGGTCGAACCAGTGCAGGGCCTGGCCGACCACGACGGCATCGACCCCGCCGTCGGGCAGCGGGATGTCTTCGGCGCTGCCGGGCAGCGACCGCACCGAGGGGAGTTCTCGCCGCAGCTCGGCCAGCATGTCCGGGTGCGGCTCCACCGCCGTGACCTCGGTGCCGAGCCCGATGAGGGTCGTGGTCAGCTTGCCGGTTCCCGCGCCCAGGTCGAGCACCCGGACCGGGCTGGCAGAGAGCGGTTCCAGCGCCCAGCGGACCGCGGCCTCGGCGTAGCCCGGCCGGTGCTCCGCGTAAGCGGCCGCGACGGCGCCGAACGACGAACCGTGCCGCAGCCTTTCCTCGGTTTCTGCCTGGCTCTCCGCCGCACTGGTCAGGTCATCCACTCCGCAACCCTACGGGGCCGGGTGCCTCGCGTCGTAGACGGCTCGGGCGGCGTCGATCTCGGGCAGGTGGCTGACCGACCAGCTGACGAGCTGGCCGATGGTGTCGAAGCAGTGTCCGGCCCATCGGGGTCAGCGCGTACTCGACCCGGGGCGGGATGACGGGATGGATGGTGCGGGTCACGATGCCGTCCCGTTCCAGGCCGCGCAGCGTCACGGTCAGCATCCTGGCGGTGATGCCGTCGATCGAGCGGTGCAGTTCGCCGAACCGCATCGTGCCCTGGCCGAGCAGGTCGATCACGAACACCGACCATTTGTCGCCCACCCGCTGCAGCACCTCGCGGGCGTGGCACATCGACGGCCCCCTGGCCGGCCCGGCCTGTTCACAGGCCGCGTCCGGCGGCTTGCAAACCGGATCGACGTACCCCGAATCCACGAAAATCTCTCCTCTATCACCACCAGGGTACTTCGCGCAGGCCATCTGCCGCCTCTCCTGACCTCCCGGCGTTTCCCCGCGGCACCTGCCGCCACTCCCGCACCCTGCGTCCCTCGACCAGAGGGGTGAAACCGCGCTTTCACCTTGCCCTAACCAGGTGAAACTGCGCTTTCACCGTGCCAGCGTCGGCCCCCAGCCGCCCGCACCCCGCCCGCCCGTCGGCCGCCCGCCCCTCGGGCCACTCCCGACACGAAATACTTGACGGTTCAACCAAAGGTAGTTACTATTAGGAAGTAAGAACTGCAAGGGAACTTGCATACAAGAGAGTATCAACTACCTGGAGGGTATGATGACCGAGACAGCCGTGGCGCTTCCCGGCTATGTCACGGGGACCTGGACCGTCGACCCCGTGCATTCGGAAGTGTCGTTCGTCGTCAGGCACATGATGGTGAGCAAGGTCCGTGGCCGCTTCGACAAGTTCGAGGGCACCATCACGACCGCGCCGGACCCGCTGCAGTCCAGCGTCACGGCCACGGTCGACCTCGCCTCGGTGAACACCGGGAACGACACCAGGGACGGCCACATCCGCAGCGAGGACTTCTTCCACACCGAGAAGCACCCCACGATGACGTTCCAGTCCACCGGCATCCGCGCTGACGGTGACGACTTCCTGCTCGACGGCGACCTCACGCTCCGCGGCGTCACCCGCCCGGTGACCTTCAAGCTCGAGGTGAACGGCTTCGGTCCCGACCCCTACGGCGGCACGCGCGCCGGTTTCTCGGCCACGACCGAGATCAACCGGAACGAGTGGAACGTCAGCTACAACGGCCCGATCCCGGGCGCTGGCACCGGCATGGTCCTCAGCGACAAGGCCACGATCAACCTGGAGATCGAGGCCGTCCTCAACGCCAGCGAGTAACAACCCGCATCAGGTGACCGCCCGCACTCTGCTTACCGGCAGGGTGCGGGCGAAATTATTTTGGCCCGAACGGATGGTGGTGCGTGCCCTCGTCACCGCCACCCGGCCCGGCGCTGCCGAACGTTCCCCGGTTCGACCGCCCGCCGCCCGCGACCTCAGTGGTGGGCGCCGTGCTTGGTCAGGTAGTCAATGTAGAGCGGGCGCAGCGCGTCGGCCAGGTCGCCTTCCCCGGAGTCGATCGCGTCCGCGATCAGCGCGGTGACCTTCGTGATGTCCCGCCCGGCCTCGATGTCGTGTCCCTCGGAGGCCTCGGCCGCCGGGATGGCGCGCAGCAGCTCCCACAGGAACTCCACGTCGGCGTGGTGCAGCGCCCGCCGCACGGCGAGGTCGTGGAGCTCACGGGAGGACAGCGCGTCAAGGTCATCGGGTGTACCCACGCGTGGACTCTACCCCCTGGCCCGCCTTCCCCGCCGAGCGGGGACCCGCGGCCCCGCGCCAGATGGACGCCGCACCGCCGCGAATCCCGGATCTAGGCGGTATCGAATTCCTCGATCCGTGCTCGATCATGATTTGCCGGTTAAGGAATGAGTAACGGTTTTGCATATACCTGACGACGGTATGCGCTGATTGTTAGATTCCGTGCGGAAGCGTCCCGGATCCGGGACGGTCACAGCGGCGTGGTCGGCGGCCTGACGAGAGCGGGGCCCGGCCGCATGCATCGGCGAGAGGGGTCGCGCATGCGCGTTCCATGGTCAGCACGAGGATCTACCGCACGGGCCGGGGGGCCGCGGTCCGCCCGCTGGTGCAGGGGCCGGCTGCTGCTGGTGCCCGCGATGGGCGTCGCGATCATCTGCCAGCTCAGCCTGACCGGCGCAGCCGGGGCCTCCACCATCACCACAACCGCGAAAGCCGCGACCTCGGGAGGCGTCGCGCCCAACCCGGTCAACGAGCTTGACTGCAACGGCTGGAGCCACGCGTACGGGACGGTGCGGAAGTTCGCCGGCGAGCTCTGCACGGACCCGATCAAGGTCATCAACGGGAAGGCCACCCGCTTCACCGACAACAACTGGTACGTCGGCCACGACGAGCCGAGCGTCAAGTTCATCTCCAGCGCGCCCGGCTCCGGCAACACGATGTCGTACCTGATGAAGCTGTCGCGGGACCCGGTCGCGGCCCCGACGTCGACCGGCAGCGTCACCGACTACGCGCAGCTGTCCCCCGCGCCCTGGTTCGGCCTGCCGATATGCGACCCGAACTCCTTCCCGCAGAACGCGTGCACCCCGGATAGTGATACCAACGACCCGAACGTCGCCGGCTCCGCGTTCATGGAGCTGCAGTTCTACCCGCCGGGCTTCACGCCGTTCATCGACAACGTGAGCTGCAGCGCGACCAAGTGGTGCGCGGCGCTCAACATCGACAGCCTGGAGTGCAACGCCTCCGGCGCCTGCAACCCCAACTGCGTCGAGCCGGTCAACTTCGCGTTCCTGCAGACCAACGGCGTCCCGGCCGGGCCGCCGAGCCCGCAGCTGACCGACGTCAGCACCTTCACCCCGAACGCCCACACGCTGTTCTTTAACCCGGGCGACTCGCTCGCCGTCTCCATCACGGACCCGCCGGCCGGGTTCACGACCACCGTCCGAGATCTCACCACCGGCCAGACCGGGACCATGACGGCCAGCGCGGCGAACGGCTTCATGAACACCAGCATGGCCGACTGCTCGGGCACCCCGTTCACCTTCCACGCCGAGTACAGCAGCGCGAAGATCCAGAACCAGGTCCCGTGGGCCGCGCTCGAGGGCGGCGTGCTGATGGAGCAGGAGACCGGCCACTCCGAGGTCTGCGCCTCGCTGGCCAACCAGCACCCGACCGTCAGCGCCTTCGCGAACGGCCAGAGCTTCGTTGACACGCAGACCTATGACACCTGCGTGGGCGGGTCGGAAGGCTCGAGCGCCAGCGGCGAGGGACCGTGCAGCGGCGCCATCTGCCAGAACGCCACCACGCAGGGACCGACCGGCCCCGTGGCCTGCCCGACCAATAATGCGGCCACCGGCGCGCTGTGCGAGTTCGCCGACGGCACCTGCATCCCGAAGGGATCGCGGACAGCGGTGGTGAACGGCACGCCGACGACGGAGGTCACGCCGGTCAACTTCTGCGAGGCCAACCGGTTCCAGAACGGTGACCTGGACTTCGACGGCGTGCCCTACCAGTCGAACACCTGGCCGAACGGGAGCCCGAATCACCCGAGCACGATCCAATACTGGGGGCCGTTCCAGGCCAACGGGCGGCCGTACCCGCAAACCCAGTTCGAGACCGACATCGCGGGCTCGGAGAACTTGTGCAACATTGCCACCGGCGCAAACTGCACCGCCCCGCCGATCAGTGCCAACTTCTACCCGTTCTGGACGCTCGGGTTTAAGCCGGTCTTCACGCCGGGTCTCTCCGGCCTGTTCACCGGCTGCGCGTGGAACTTCGGCAACACCCAGCCGAACACGGTGGTGAACTTCGGGAAGGAAGCCGAGTACGGCACGCCCGATGTCGCCAGGTACGGCGGCACGATCATCAGCGCGCCGATGCCCAACCCGCAGTTCTCACCGTTCTGCAAGGCCATCTAGCGGCTGGCAGCCAGGAAGGTTCAGCACCGGGGCGCCCCGTCAGATGACGGGGCGCCCCGGGCGCTGCAAGCCCCCGGACACGGCCTCGGCCACGGCCCGGACGCCCGGGTGGCCGGGCAGGTCCTCGAGCAGCACCGGCTGCCCGTCCGCGCCGGCCAGCGCGATACGCCAGTTGGGGTACTCGTCGACCGTGCCCGGCAGGTTCTGCGGGCGGCGCTCGCCCGCGGCCTCGGCCAGGGACACGCCGACCAGCAGGGCCGGGGTACGCGTCAGGAAGCCGTACAGCGCCACCGTGTACTGCTCCGGGGAGGGCAGGTAACCCCGGGGGAGCAGGCCCTCACGCTCCAGCATGGCCAGCCACCGGCCCGTCTCCGCCCGGGCCGCGGCGCGCTCCTGCGCCTCGGGCCGGGTCAGCAGGCCCAGGCCGGCCCGGATGGTGACCTGCTCGCCGGTCAGGAACGCGCCGGCCGGGGGCATGTCGTGCGTGCCGACGGTGGCCAGGCAGCCGCGGCGCCACCCGCGCGGGCGGCGCGGCGTGCCGTCCGCCCGGCGCTCGAACCACAGCACGGACGTGCCGAGCAGCCGGCGGGCGGCCATGAACTCGCGCAGCCACGGCTCCACCGTCCCCAGGTCCTCCCCGATGGCCAGCGCCCGGGCCCGCGCCATCTCCTCGGCCAGCACGCCGCCGAGCAGCTCATGGTCGTACCGCACGTACGTCCCCTGGCCGGGCGCCATCCCGGCCGGTATCCACCACAGCCTGGCCAGCCCCATCACGTGATCGACCCGCATGCCGCCCGCGTGGCGGATGGTCGCCGCCGCAAGCTCGGCCAGCGGCCTGCCCTGCTGGGCCACGAGCCAGCCCGGGTGCCACGGCGGCAGCGTCCAGTCCTGGCCCCGCTGGTTGAACTCGTCCGGCGGGGCGCCGACGCTGATGCCCGAGACGATCACGTCCTGGCGCGCCCAGGCGTCGGCCCCGCCCGGATGCGCGCCCACGGCCAGGTCGTTGATGACCCCGATGCTCATGCCGCACGCCGAGAGCCGCCCGCTGCGCCGCGTCCGCCTGCCCCGCCGCCAGCCACTGCACCCAGGCGTGGAAGTCAACCCGGTCGGCCCGCGACCGCCGGAACCGCGCCCCCTCCGCCGAACGCGGATCGGCCAGCGCGGCGGGCCAGCTCCGCCAGTCCGGGCCGTGGACGTCCGCGATCGCGCACCAGGCCGCCCAGTCGTCGAGCTCGTCGCCGTCGCGCGCGCGGAACCCGTCGAGGTCCGCGCGGCGGTCCGGGCTGAGCGGCACCGCGGCGATGATCTCGAGCGCCGCGCGCTTGGCGGCCCACACCGCGTCCCGGTCGATCAGGGCCGCCGTCGTGCTCGCGGCCCGCAGCGGCGCCCCGAGGGCGTCGACCCGGGCGCGGTCAGCCGCGCCGAGCCTGGCGTATTCGGGGATGTCCTCGATGCGCAGGTAGAGCGGGCTGAGATGCCGCCGGGTCATCGAAAGGTACGGTGACGGGCTGATCGGCGACCGCGGCTCGGCCGCGTGCAGCGGGTTGACCAGCACGAAGTCCGCGCCCAGCTCGCGCCCGCTCCAGGCGGCGAGGTCGGCCAGGTCGCGCAGGTCACCGTGCCCCCAGGAGGCCCGGGACCGCACCGAGTACAGCTGGACGGTGAACCCCCAGGCCCGCCGGCGCGGCCAGGGGGGTCCGGGGGGATAGGTCCTCCCGGGAAAAAGAGCAGGGGGGGCCTGGGGGGATCGTTCCCCCCGAGGGGATACAGCGCGTCCAACACCGCGGCCAGCGTCTCGTCGGGGACCTCGACGTGGTGACCCAGCCAGTTCCGGTACGAGACCGCCACGCCGTGAGCCTCGGCCCGGCGGATGAGCTCTGTCCGTCCTGTCATCGCACCAGTGTGCCGAGCGCGCCGGGCAGGCGCAGGGTGGCCCCCGGGTCGGGCGAGCTCGGTGGCCCATAACTGTCACCCCGGACCGTTCGGAAATAAAAGATTTTCCTTAGCAGGCCTAACCGAAACCCGGTCATCTCAGTCTTAAGGGGCAAAGGGCTCCACAAACCTCAGATTGCTCACACTAAGGGACGATTGTCATGAAGTACTTTTCCACCACCGCCCGCCGGGTCGTCGCGGTCGCCGCCGCGGCCGTCGCCGGCCTGGCCATATCCACGGCCGCCTATGCGGCAACCTCGTCAGGCACGGCGAGCACCGCGCCGACTGCCATCCCCAAGTGCACCGCGTTCGACCTTGGCGTCTGGGTCGCGGTTGGCGAGGGAAACGGCGCGGCCGGCACCATCTACTACCCGCTCCAGTTCACCAATGTGAGCAGGCACACCTGCTCGCTGTTCGGCTACCCCGGGGTCTCCGCGCTCGACCGTAACGGCCATCAGCTGGGCAGCCCGGCAAACTGGGGCAGCCGGGCCGGGGCGCGCACGGTCTATCTCGCGCCCGGCGCGACCGCGCATACCCTGCTGGCCTACCACGACGCCGCGGTGACCACGGAGCCAGGATGCGATCCGGTGTTCTCAACGGCGCTGCTGCGCGTCTACCCGCCGGACCAGCGCCAGTCGACGTTCGCCGAGTTCTCCCTGGAGGCGTGCTCGCACGCCGGGCCGATCTACATGAGCATCATCGAACCCATCCGGGCCGGCGTGGGGACGATCAACGGCTGAGCCAGCCGCGTAGCCGACGCCGCCTCGCTGGCCGCAGCCCGGGGCGGCGTCAGTTATTCGCCCGCGCTCTCCAGGACGAACACCGGTATCTGCCGCGAGGTCCTCGTCTGGTACTCCGCGTACGGCGGGTACGCGGCGACCGCGCGCTCCCACCACTGCGCGCGCTCGGCGCCGCTGACCTCGCGGGCGACCATATCCTGCTTGTGCGGCCCGTCCTGGAGCTCGACCAGGGGATTGGCGCGGACGTTGTAGTACCACAGCGGGTGGTCCGGGGCGCCGCCCTTGGACGCCACCATGGCGTACCGCCCGTCGTGTTCCACCCGCATCACCGGCGTCTTGCGCACCTTGCCGCTGCTGGCCCCGCGATTGGTCACGATCACCACCGGCAGGCCGGTGTCGCGCAAGGTCAGGCCCTGCGTCCCGCCGGACCCCTCGTACAGTTCAACCTGATCGCGCACCCAGCCCGACGGGCTCGGCTCGTATTCTCCGTCAACAGGCATGCCCACAGTCAACACCAGCCGCGTACCGCGCAGCATCCCAGGGTGCCGAGGAGCGGCGTCCATGCAACCGGCGCGAGCCGGCGCACGTCTCATGGGCGTGATGGCCAGACGCCGAATCCCGATCATCCTCGCGGCGGTCACCACGTCGGCCGCGCTGGCCAGTGGCTGCACCTCGGTCGGCCACGCGCGTCCCGCGGCCAGCCACGCACATCCCGTTACAGCACCACTCGTGGCCACCGTGAGCTTCGGCGGCATGGGCCTGGCCTTCCGTTATCCGGCGGCGTGGCGGTCCGGCACCTTCAGAGACGACGTGTCGAGTTTTACGGCGTCGATCGTCTACCTGAGCACCACCCGGCTGCGGGACCCGTGTACCGTCACCAACCGCCCCGGCGAGATAACCAAGGTGTGCGGCGCACCGATCCGCAAGCTGCCGGCCAGGGGGAGTCCTGGTCAGGTGGAACGCGGACGGGTTCATGGGCTGGCAATTGCCGAAGGCAAACGCGACCGTAGGGGGCCGCCCGGCCTACGAGGCCAAGACCACCGGGCCCTGGTGTACGGCGCTGGACGGGACCGAGATGATCACCGTCATGATCCCGCGGAACGCCGCTGACAACTGGTACCAGATGGACGCCTGCCTGCACGGCCCCGGCCTGACCCAACAGGAAGCCGAGATAGCCTCCATGCTCAGTTCGGTCCGCCTCGCCAAGGGCGATTAAAGAGGCCGGCCTGCCGGCTAGGCGGCGTGTGTGCTCTGCGTCATGAGCCCGGCGGCGTTGCCCACGATGTATTTGGTGTACGTACGCAGCAGAATGGCGACCCGCCCGGCGATGATCTTGCTTGGAATCAGGTAGATCGTCAGGTCGCCATCCACGATGAAAAACCAATCGATCAGTTCGGGGTCATACGGGACTTGGCGTTCCTTGTTGGCGACCGAGTAAGACCTCCGGCCGACTGCGACCTGCCATCCTGATTTGCCATTGTACGTTGTGGTCTTGACTTGAACCCGCTTGAATCCCTCTGGAGTCGATACCAGGAGGTCGTATACCGCCGGCTCAATTGGAATGGCCGCGGGGCACCCGCACAGTGCAAACCAGGACGCGGCGAGCGATGTCGCGGCCTGCCGCAGGTTCCTGAGCGCCGGTCTAAGGGTCGTTTGGCAGGGCGTCTCGTGCGCCTGATCGGTGAGGTGGCTCAAGTCAAGCCCCAGGCGCAGCGCATGGGCTTTTACCCGGATGCGCTCATCTCCGGACCGAGACTTGACCCCGATTCCGGCGAGTAGTTCATCCCAGGAGTAGGCGTGGACTACGGCTCGTTTAAGAGCCGCGTCAGACCACGCGCGTTGTCCAGTGAAGTGCGAAGTGTCAAGCCCTAGAAGACCAACACGGCGCTTGACAACGCGGATGGATCCAGCTGACGTGACGCAGAGCCCCAGCTCTCGCATGACGCCGCGCCACGACCTGGACGCCGCTACTGCATTGGTCAGGTCAGAATCTGACCAATTTGGTTTCTTTGATGAATCTGCGGCCATGTCAGTACCGTAACTCCCGGCACTGACATTTCGAGCCGACCTTCAAATGCCATCTGTCGGGACGAGGAGATTTGAACTCCTGCTCTCCTGACCCCCAGTCAGGCGCCTTAACCAAGCTGGGCCACGTCCCGCCGCGCCACGGAGTCCCGTCGCGCATGCCCAACCGTATCCCGGCGGGCTCAGTCAGCTTAGCGCAAGCGCGGCGCCTCCCGGAAACCGAGCGCCGAGCCAGGCGCGCCGCCGCGCATAGCCGATGCAGGCTGGGTAGGAAGTTAGGATGTGCGGGGCATGGCCAGGGTGTCCCGCTCGTTGTAGGCATGAGGGTCATAACGGTTCGTGCCGCGGACGGACAGAGGGGCTGTGCAGTTGAGGGTACTTGGCGCTCGCCGCTCGGCCCCGTACGAAGATGACGATGACCTCGACCGGACAAAGCCGTATCCCACGCGGGCCAGGAGGCGGTTCCGGCTGGCCTTCAGGATCGCCAAGATCCTGGCCGCCATCGTCCTCGTCTTCGCGGCCGCGATCGGCCTGCTGTTCCTGCTGACCCCCTCGGCCGGCCAGGCCACGTCCCTGGCCGCGGCCCAGGCGCGGGAGCACCACATCGCCTACCCGGGCCCGCCGGTGCCGCAGTACTTCGCCGAGGCCCTGGTGGCGACCGAGGACCACCGGTTCTACGCCGACCCGGGCCTGGACCCGCTCGCGCTGGTCCGGGTCGCGGCGTCCTGGATCACCGGGCACACCGACGGCGGCGGCAGCACCATCGACCAGCAGCTGGCCAAGAACCTGTACACCTCGGGTCACAGCAGCTTCACGCAGATCGTCGAGCAGGTCGTGATGGCCGTCAAGCTCAACCAGACCTACAGCCGGGCCGAGATCCTGCGGCTGTACGCCGAGATCGCCTACTACGGTCACGGCTACTACGGGTTGCAGGCGGCCAGCTGCGGCTACTTCGGGCACCCGCCCGCCGAACTGACCGTGGTCCAAGCCGCCATGCTGGCGGGCGCGGTGAACGCGCCGACCTACGACGACCCGCTGGTCTACCCGGCCCAGGCCCGCGCGCGCCTGGTGCACGTCATCGACCGGATGGCCGCCGTCGGGTACCTGACCAAGGCCCAGCAGACCGCCGCGCTCAGCGAGCCGCTCGGCCTGTCCGCCGTCCGCGGCTGCCAGTAACCGAACGCGCCTTACCGGTCCGAGGTCTCCGGCTCGAGCTGCTCGGCGGCCAGCGTCCCGGGCACGGGCGTGGTGAACACCCACCGGCGGTAGGTGTACAGCCGGAAGATGGTGGCCACGCCCACGCCGATGATGAGCGCCACGTTGTAGGAGAACCGGTCGGTCAGGCCCAGCCCGTAACGCGCCGCCGCGACAAAGGCGAGCTGGATGAGCAGCCCGATGCCGTTGAAGACGAAGAACAGAACGGACTCGCGGCCGAGCCCGCTGCCCTTCCGGTGCTTGAACGTCCAGTGCCGGTTGCCAAGGAAGGAGAAGACCGTGGCGACGACGGTGGAGATCGTCACCGCGGTCAGCGGGCCTGCGTTCACCGGCCCGGAGCGCAGCGCGTTGGCGCCGCCGATGGTGATGAGGAACGCGAGCACGCCGACGATGCCGAACTTCGTGATCTCGTGTATCAGCACCCTGAATCGCGCGTAGAGGCCGCGGATGAGGTTCACCGTCGCTGGATCCTTACTCGCTCGGTCCGGATAGACCGACATTACCGTGTCCCCTGGTGTGGTATCGGGAGGCGGGTAAAACCGTTCGAAGAATGTCAGGCCCCCTCGGTAGCCTCGTCAGGTGGGAGAAAGTTCCGAAAGCGAGGTACTCGTCCGCGCTCGGGGCCTGACCAAGAAGTTCGGGGCGTTCACGGCGGTCGACGGGATCGACTTCGACCTGTACCGGGGAGAGGCATTCGGCTTCCTCGGGCCGAACGGCGCGGGTAAGTCCTCCACGATGCGCATGATCGGCTGCGTCTCCCCGCCGACCAGCGGGGAACTGACCATCCTCGGCCGGGACCCGGTCCGGGACGGCTCGGCGATCAGGGCCCGGCTCGGCGTGGTGCCGCAGGAGGACACCCTCGACGTCGAGCTGACCGTGCGGGAGAACCTGCTCGTCTACGGCAGGTACTTCGGCCTGCCCCGGCGCGTGATCCGGGAGCGGACCACCGCCCTGCTGGAGTTCGTGCAGCTCAGCGACCGCGCCAAGGACAAGGTTGACCCGCTGTCCGGCGGGCTGAAGCGCCGCCTGACCATCGCCCGCTCGCTCATCAACGAACCGGAGATCCTGATTCTCGACGAGCCCACCACCGGCCTGGACCCGCAGGCCAGGCACGTGGTGTGGGACCGGCTGTTCCGGCTCAAGCAGCGCGGCGTCACGCTGATCCTGACCACGCACTACATGGACGAGGCCGAGCAGCTGTGCGACCGGCTGGTCGTCATGGACCACGGCCGGTTCGCCGCCGAGGGCTCTCCGCGCGACCTGATCGCCCGCTACTGCTCGCCGGAGGTCCTGGAGGTCCGCTTCGATCCCGACCTGCACGACGCGGCCGCCGACAAACTCAAGAGACTTTTCTTCCGAACGGACCGAGGTACTTGCCGACCGGATCTTGCTCTACGTGGCCGACGGGGACGCGGCCCTGGCCTCGGTGCACGCCAGCGGACTGGAGCCGCTCACCTCGCTGGTCCGCCGCGGCACGCTCGAGGACGTGTTCCTGCGGCTGACCGGCCGCAGGCTGGAGGACTGATGGCTGTCTTTTCCCCCGAGACCCCCCCTGCTCTTCCTCTTTCTGGGGGGACCCATACCCCCAGACCCCCCTTGGGAGAGACCCATCCCCCCGGACCCCCCTTGGGAGGGGCGCATCCCCCCAAACCCCCCTGGCCGTCCGCGCGTTCCAGTGCTGGCTGACCGTGTACCGGCGGATCTGGCGTTCCAGCATCTGGTCCAGCGTGCTCGGGCCGGTGTTCTACCTGGGCGCGATGGGGTTCGGGCTCGGCTCGCTGGTGGACAGGCACGGCACGGCGAGCCTCGGCGGGGTGAGCTACCTGGCCTTCGTCGCGCCGGCCATCCTGGCCTCGGGCGCGATGAACACGGCCATGGGCGAGGCCAGCTACCCGGTGTACGGCTCGATCAAGTGGAACCGGATCTACATCGGCGCCCAGGCCTCCCCGCTGCGCCCCGCCGACATCTTCCGCGGCCACCTGATGTTCATGATCATGCGGATCGCGATGAACAGCGCCGTCGTCATGCTGGTCATGTGGGCGTTCGGCGCGATCAGGTCCGCCTGGGTGGTGCTCGCCTTCCCGGCCGCGGTGCTCACCGGGCTGGCCTTCGCCGCCCCCATCGCGGCCTGGGCCGTCACGGTGACGGTGGAGAACTCCTTCGCCTACGTGTTCAGGTTCGTCATGATGCCGCTGATGCTGTTCTCCGGCACGTTCTTCCCGCTGTCCCAGCTGCCCGCTGGGCTGCGCGCGCTGGCCAACGCCACGCCGCTGTGGCATGGCGTGGCGCTCTGCCGGGCGTTCAGCCTCGGCACCGCGGCCCAAGACCCGGTCGGGATGCTCGGTCACGTTGCCTATCTGGCCGTGCTGGCTGCCGTGGGAATCTGGGCCGGGGCCCGCACCTACCGAAGGCGCCTCTATGTCTAGCGTCACCCTGCGGATGCTCCCGCCGGCCGGGCTGCTGGCCCGCCTGCGGCGGGCCGGGACGGACGTCGGCAGCCTGCGCCTGATCGAGCGGCACGCCCGCGCCTACGGGCGCGCCTGGCTGGTGTTCGTCTCCGGCGTGTTCGAGCCGCTGTTCTACCTGCTGTCCGTGGGCCTGGGCCTGGGCGTGCTGGTCGGCAAGGTGGCCGGTCCCGGCGGGCACCTCATCCCGTACCGGGAGTTCGTCGCGCCCGGCCTGCTCGCGGTGTCCTCGATGAACGGCGCGATGTACGACTCGACGTTCAACGTCTTCTTCCGGCTCAAGTACGCCAAGCTGTACGACGCCGTGCTGGCCACCCCGATGCGACCGGCCCAGGTCGCGCTGGGCGAGATCGGCTGGGCCCTGCTCCGCGGCACCATCTACGCCGTCGCGTTCACGCTGGTCATGGTCAGCCTGGGCCTGGTGCACTCGCCGTGGGCCGTGCTCGGCGTCCCGGTGGCGGTGCTGATCGGCTTCGCCTTCGCGGCCGTCGGCATGACCGGCACCACGTACATGAAAAGCTGGCAGGACTTCGACTACGTCATCCTGGCCAGCATGCCGCTGTTCCTGTTCTCCGCGACGTTCTACCCGCTCAGCGTTTACCCCCGGGCGGCCCAGGTGATCATCGAGTGCACGCCGCTGTACCAGGGCGTGGTGATGCTGCGCGACCTGACCGTGGGCGTGGTCGGCCCGGACCTGCTGTGGCGGGCGGCCTACCTGGCCGCGCTGGGCCTGGCCGGCCTGTACGCGTCCGGCCGCAGGATCGGAAAACTGCTGCTCGTCTGACCCCGGCCACCTCGCAGGAAAACTCCAGCTCTGCACCATTTTCTGCACGTGCATGAACGGGTATCCTGCGCGCGATGCTGGAAGAGCAACGGACGGGATCCGGTGCTGAGCCGACCCCGCCCGACATCGCGCCGCGGACGGTGCGGGCTCTGCGGGTCTGGCCCGGTGCCTGCGCCGATCCGTTCGTCTGGGCGACCGCGCTCGCCGTCTTCGCCGGATACGCGGTCATATCCCTCTTCCGGCTGCTGCAGCTCAACCCGACCTCGTGGGATCTGGGCATCTACACCGAGTACGTCAAGCAGCTCGCGCACCTGCACGCGCCGATCGTCGACATCAGGACGCCCGGCTTCGACCTGCTCGGCGATCACTTCCAGCCGCTTGTCGCGGTCCTGGCCCCGTTCTTCCGGGTCTTTCCCTCCTCGGCCACGCTGCTCGTCGGGCAGGCCGTGCTGGTCGCGGCGTCGGTGTTCCCGATCAGCCGGCTCGCCAGGGACAAGCTCGGCCTGGGTGCCAGCCGCGCGATCGCGGTGGCCTACGGGTTCTCCTGGGGCCTGCAGCAACTGGCCGAGTTCGACTTCCACGAGATCGCGCTCGCCGTCCCGCTGCTGGCCTTCTCGCTGTCCGCGTTGGCCAACGGCCGGACCCGGGCCGCGGTCTGCTGGGCGCTGCCGCTGGTCTTCGTCAAGGAGGACCAGGGCTTCACGGTGGCCGCCATCGGGCTCTACCTGGCCATCGCCGGCCTGCACGCCAGGGTCCCGCCCCGCGGCGGCAGCCGCCAAAGCCAGCACGGCGGCAGCCGCCAAAGCCAGCCCGACATCGACGCGCCCCGGATCGCGGCCGGGCAGTTCCTGCTCATATGGGGCTTCGCCTGGTCGTTCGTGGCCATCGCGGTGATCATCCCGCACTTCAACCCGGCCCATCACTACGACTACTGGAGCGACGGCGGGATCCTGGCCCCCGGCGGGCACCTCTCGGTGTCCGGCGTATTCCGGCAGCTCGTCCACGCCTGGCCGGCCAAGCTCGAGACCCTCGCGCTGCTCCTGCTGCCGACCGCGTTCATCGCGCTCCGCTCGCCGCTGGTCCTGATCGCCGTCCCCGGCCTGCTGCTGCGCTTCCTGTCCACCGACAGCAGCTTCTGGGGGACGCTCTGGCACTACAACGCCACCGTGATGCCGATCGTCTTCGTCGCCGCCGTCGACGCCCTGGCCCGGATCGAGCGCCACGCCCGTCCCGGGCGGCCTTCGCGCCGCATGGCGGGCCAGAATACGACGGTTCGCCCCGGCCCTGATGCTCGTGATCGCGGTCCCGCTCGCCTTCCAGTACCCGCTCAGCAAGCTGTGGCAGCCGTCGACTTACCAGATCAGCCCGCGCGTCGCGGCGGACGAGGCGGCCATGGCCCAGGTACCCGACGGCGCCACGGTGCTGACCACGCTGGACCTGCTGGCTCCGCTGGCCGCCCGGACCGACACGTTCTGGATCGGCAACAGCGGCAATCCCGTGGCCCAGTACATCGTGTTCGACGGCCAGGACAGCGACTACAGCCCCGCGATCAAGAACGTCCCCGCCTTCATCGCGGGCTTCTACCCGCCCCACACGTATACCCAGATCTTCGCCTCCGGCGACGTCTACGTCTTCCGCCGAACCCGCTGACCGAATTCCCGGGCGCTGGCGCCGGTCACCTAAACGCCTGGACCCGCTTTATGAGCCGGGTCATGGTGGTACGTCCCGACGGGCTGCCCGGCGGGGCAACCGTGATTCCGAATTTGAGGGTGAAGTACAGGTCCGTGCCCGCCACGGTGAAGACCGTACCGATCGCGGTCCGCGCGCCAAACACGGTTCCGGACTCATTGACCTCGAACGTGGGGTGGCCGAGGATGCGCGGGGCGTCGAAGGCGTGCACAGAGAGGCCAGAACCGACCCCGGAGAGCAGGAACGCCAGGCACCTGCGGGAGATGGCGCGAATTCCCTTGAAGATCGCGGTAGCGGCGCTAGAGGTCTTGAACTGGTAAACCTGCTGCCCGAAGAGCTGGGTGCTCTTACTGTTCGTCAAAACATCGGCAGCAGTGGCGGTTTCTCCGAACCCGATATCCCCGAAGTTGTTGGCGAAGCTCTTACAGCTCATGGTGGAAAGGTGGAACCGCGCGGGGGAATTCTCCAGGCGCCCGCCCGAATCGAAGATGCCGTCCTTGGGGATTTTGAAGCCTGCCGGGAAGTCCGACCGCGGGACCAGCGCGGACAGCAACTGGACGCCCGTGAGCTGGATGCTCGCGAGCTGGACAGCCGGGCTCGCCGCCCGGTTGGTCGCGGCGGCCGCGGTGCCGCACGTGGCCGCCACCATTGCGCCGGCGGTTACGACGGTCGCGGCTATCACCCGGATGGACATGGGTCCCGCCTCCCAGTCGCGCGGCTAGCCTCGCCAGGCCCTCTCGCGATCCGCCGCGCGGAAGGGGAATCTTATCGGTCCTAACCCGGCGATAGCTAGACAAGGGACCCAGCCAATTTCCGCGTCGAAGGAGCGCCGCGGAGCAGCCGCTGTGGTGGGCGTACTGGCGGGTAGATAGGCTGGTGCGCGACCCAGAGGGAGGCTGTGCTCCATGGACTTCGCATACGACGACCGGACGCAAGACCTCCGTGAGCGCCTGCTCGCGTTCATGGACGAGCACGTCTACCCGGCCGAGCCGGTGGCCGCGGACCAGGCCGAGGCCGCGGCGGCCAGCGGCCAGCAGTGGGAGCGCCTGCCGGTCACCGCCGAGCTCAAGGCCGAGGCCCGGCGCCGCGGACTGTGGAACCTGTTCCTGACCGGCAGGTCGGCCGAGGCCGTGCGCAAGTGGGAGGCGGCCACCGGCGCGACGCAATCGCTGCTGCCCGATCCGCCGCTGACCAACCTGCAGTACGCGCCGCTGGCCGAGATCACGGGCTGGAGTGGCGCGCTCGCGCCTGAGGCGCTGAACTGCGCCGCGCCGGACACCGGCAACATGGAGGTGCTGGCCGAGTTCGGCTCGCCCGAACAGCAGGAACGCTGGCTCCGTCCGCTGCTCGAGGGCACGATCAGGTCGGCGTTCTGCATGACCGAGCCCGCGGTAGCCTCCAGCGACGCGTCGAACATCGCCACCGCGATCACCCGTGACGGCGACGGCTACGTGATCAACGGCCGCAAGTGGTGGTCCTCCGGCGCGCTCAGCTCGGACTGCAAGATCCTCATCGTGATGGGCGTGACCGGCGAGTCCGCCGACGGCCACGGCAGGCATTCCATGATCCTGGTGCCGCGCGACACACCCGGGGTCCAGGTCAAGCGCGGGATGCACGTCTTCGGCTACACCGACGGGCCGCACGGCGGCCACGCGGAGGTCGTGTTCGACCAGGTCAGGGTGCCGAAGGAGAACCTCGTCGCCGGCGAAGGCGAGGGGTTCGCGATCGCCCAGGCGAGGCTGGGACCCGGGCGCATCCACCACTGCATGCGGCAGATCGGCGCCGCCGAGCGGGCCCTGGAGCTCATGTGCCAGCGCGCCCTCACCCGGACCGCGTTCGGCAAGCCCCTGGCCGAGCAGGGCGTCATCCAGGAGTGGATCGCCGAATCGCGGGTCCGGATCGAGCAGGCCCGGCTGCTCGTGCTCAAGACGGCGTGGCTGATGGACACGGTGGGCAACAAGGGCGCCCACTCCGAGATCCAGGCGATCAAGATCGTGACCCCGGCCATGTGCGAGTGGGTGATCGACAAGGCGATCCAGGCCCACGGCGGCGGCGGGGTGAGCCAGGACTTCCCGCTGGCCCACATGTGGGCGAGCGCGCGTTCGCTGCGGTTCGCCGACGGCCCGGACGAGGTACACAAGCGCTCGCTCGCCCGTCGCGAGCTGAGGAAGACCGCGAACGCACGCACCACTGCCCGTTCCGAAAAATAAGGGAGAAACCCAGTGACGCAGACTGTCGCTATCGTGACGGGCTCAGCCCGCGGCATCGGCGCGGCCACGGCGCGCAGGCTGGCCGCGGACGGGATGGCCGTGGCGGTCCTCGACCTGGACGAGGCCTCATGCGCGGCCACGGTCAAGGAGATCGAGGAGGCCGGCGGGCGGGCGATCGCGGTCGGCGCCGACGTGAGCAAGACCGACCAGGTCCAGGCCGCGGTCGAGCGGGTCGCCGCCGAACTCGGCGCGCCGACGGTGCTGGTCAACAACGCGGGCGTGATCCGCGACAACCTGCTGTTCAAGATGACCGACGACGAATGGGACACGGTCCTCGGGGTGCACCTGCGCGGCGCGTTCCTGATGAGCCGCGCGGTGCAGAAGTACATGGTTGATCAACGTTACGGGCGGATCGTCAACCTGTCATCGTCGTCGGCGCTCGGCAACCGCGGGCAGGTCAACTACTCCGCGGCCAAGGCCGGCATGCAGGGTTTCACCAAGACGCTCGCGATCGAGCTGGGACCGTTCGGGATCACCGCGAACGCGGTCGCGCCCGGGTTCATCGTCACCGACATGACCGCGGCCACGGCCGCCCGGGTGGGCGTGCCGTTCGAGGACTTCCAGAAGCTCGCCGCGGACCGGATCGCCGTGCGCCGGGTGGGGCAGCCCGCCGACGTGGCGAACGTCATCTCCTTCCTGGTCAGCGAGGGTGCCGGCTTCGTCTCCGGCCAGGTCATCTACGTGGCCGGCGGGCCCTCTCAACTAGCCGTGCTAAGAAGGACACTGTGCTGACTCACCGAAGAACTCCGCGATCGAGTGCTCGCCTTCCTGGCCGAACACGACCCGCGGGAGACGCCGAAGCAGGATTTCCTCAACGCCCGCTTCGACGCGGGCCTGGCCTGGGTGCACTACCCGGAGGGGCTCGGCGGGCTGGGCCTGTCGCGTTCACTGCAGCAGGTCGTGGACGCCGAGTTCGCGGCGGCGGGCTCGCCGGGGAACAACGCGGAACTCAACGCGATCGGCCTGGGCATGGCCGCGCCGACCATCCTGGCCTACGGCACCGACGAGCAGCAGCGGCGCTGGCTGCGCGAGCTGTGGACCGGCCGGGAGATCTGGTGCCAGCTGTTCAGCGAGCCGGGCGCGGGCAGCGACCTGGCCGCGCTGGCCACCCGGGCGGTCCGTGACGGTGACAGCTGGGTGGTGACCGGGCAGAAGGTGTGGACCTCGCTGGCACAGCGGGCCCGGCGCGCCCTGCTGGTCGCGCGCACCGATCCCGACGTGCCCAAGCACCAGGGCATCACCTACTTCGCCGTGGACATGACCGCTCCCGGCGTCGAGGTCCGCCCGCTGCGGCAGATCACCGGCGAGGCCGAGTTCAACGAGGTGTTCCTGACCGACGTGCGGATCCCGGATGCCGACCGGATCGGCCCGGTCGGCGAGGGCTGGAAGGTGGCCAACGCCACGCTGATGAGCGAGCGGGTCAACATCGGCGCCTCACGCGCGGCACCCAGGGAGGCCGGGATGATCGGCCCGGTCGCCGCCACCTGGCGCTCGCGTCCCGAACTGCGCACGCCCGGCCTGCACGACCGGCTGCTGCGGCTGTGGACCGACGCCGAGGTGGCCAGGCTGGCGGGGGAGCGGATGCGCCAGCAACTCGCCGCGGGCAAGCCCGGGCCCGAGGGATCCGCGGCCAAGCTGACCTTCGCCCGGCTGAACCAGGACATCTCCGGCCTCGAGCTCGAGCTGACCGCCGGAGACGGCCTGCGCTACGACGACTGGAGCATGCGCCGCCCGGAGCATTCGAACTTCTACGGCCGCGGCCCCGGCTACCGTTACCTGCGCGCACGCGGCAACTCGATCGAGGGCGGCACCTCGGAGATCCTGCGCAACATCATCGCCGAGCGGGTGCTGGGCCTGCCGCCCGAGCCCCGCGTCGACAAGGACGTGCCCTGGAAGGACCTGCCCCGATGAGCGCCCAGCAGGAGGAGATGCCCGATCTTCTTTATTCGGATACCGAACGGGCCCTGACCGAAAGCCTGCGTTCCCTGCTCGCGGACCGGGCTGGCCTGGACAAGACGCTATCCAGGACGGAGTCCGCCGAGACCTACGACGACGGGCTGTGGCACGCGGTCGCGGTCGAGCTGGGCTGCGCCGGGCTGCTGATCCCGGAGCGCGACGGCGGCGCGGGCGCCTCCTACCGGGAGGCGTGCTCGGCCGCCGAAGCGCTGGGCAGCGCGGTTGCCCCGGTGCCGTTCCTCGGCAGCGCCGTGGTCGCCACCGCCGCGCTGCTGAGCATCGCCGCCGCGAACCCGACCGCCTCGGCCTCGGCCGGGACGCCGTTCACCCCCGCGCGGGCCGCTGCGGACCTGCTGCGCCGGATGGCGGGCGGCGACGTGACGGTGGCCCTGGCCACATCGTTCGCGACCGCGCCCGTGAGCGGGTTCCCGACGTCGGTCCGGGTGGCCGGGCGCCGGCCCGGCGACGCCGAGATCGGAGTGGCCCGGCTGCGCGGCACGGTCAGCGGGGTGGCCGACGCGCTACCCGCCAGCGTGTTCGTCGTGCCCGCCGACGGCGTGCCACAGGGCCTGTACCTGGTCGACATGTCGGCCTCCGGGGTGGCCAAGGCGCCCGTCGTGTCGCTGGACATGACCCGGCAGCTGTGCGACCTGTCGTTCGACGACGCCCCGGCCACGCTGATCGCGTCCGGCACGGCGGCCTCGCAGGCGTTCGAGGCGGCGCTCAACGCGGGCGCGGCCGTGCTGGCCGCCGAGCTGGTCGGGGTGGCCCAGCGCTGCCTGGACATGACCCTGGGATACGTGAAGGAGCGGCGCCAGTTCGCCCGCCCGGTCGGATCGTTCCAGGCGCTCAAGCACCGGCTCGCCGATGTCTGGGTGGCGGTCAGCCAGGCCCGCGCGGCCTCCAGGTACGCGGCGGCCTGCCTAGCTGCCGGTGACCCGGACGCCAAGGTGGCGGTGGCGGTGGCCAAGGCGTTCTGCTCGGAGACCGCGGTGCTCGCCGCGCAGGAATGCGTGCAGCTGCACGGCGGCATCGGCTTTACCTGGGAACACCCCGCTCATCTTTACCTCAAGCGAGCCAAGACCGATTCGATAGCATTTGGCACCCCCGACGCACACCGCCGCGCGCTAGCATCTCTGGTTAACCTGCCCGCTCCGTGACTGGGGAGGCGCCGTGATCGCTGAGGAAGAGCTGCGGCACCGGGTCGGCCGCCTTTCGCTCGAGCAGAAGGTGCGGCTGCTGACCGGCGCGGACTTCTGGGCGCTGTACGCCGAGCCGGACGCCGGGCTGCGCCGGGTCGTGACCTCCGACGGGCCGGCCGGCGTGCGCGGGGAATCCTGGGACGAGCGCGACAGCTCGGCCAACGTTCCGTCGGCGACCGCGCTCGCGGCCAGCTGGGACCCCGGCCGCGTCGAGGCGGTCGGCGCGCTGCTCGCCCGCGAGGCCCGCCGCAAGGGCGTTGACGTGCTGCTCGCCCCCACGGTGAACCTGCACAGGACACCGTACGCGGGCCGGTGCTTCGAGTGCTTCTCCGAGGATCCGGTGCTGACCGCGCGGATCGGCGCCGCCTACGTGCGCGGGCTGCAGCGCGGCGGGGTCGGCGCCACGGTCAAGCACTTCGTCGGCAACGACTCAGAGACGCAGCGGATGACCGTCGACGTCCGCATCGACGAGCGGACGCTGCGCGAGCTGTACCTGGCCCCGTTCGAGACGATCGCGCGCGAGGCGGGCGCCTGGGCCGTGATGGCCTCCTACAACGGGGTCAACGGGTCGCCCATGACCGAGAGCCCGATGCTGCGCGACATCCTGCACGGCGAATGGGGCTATGACGGCCTGGTGATGTCGGACTGGACCGCCGCCCGGTCCACCGAGGGAACGGCCGCGGCCGCCCTCGACCTGGCCATGCCAGGGCCCGCGAGCCGGTACGGCCCGTGGGGCGATGCCCTGCTCGAGGCGGTCAGGAAGGGCAAGGTCGACGAGGCGCTGATCGACGACAAGGTGCTGCGGATCCTCCGGCTTGCCGCGCGGGTGGGAGCTCTGGAAGGCGGCCCTGCCGCGCCCGCGCTCCGGGCCGAGCCGCCCGATTCTGTGGCCACCGCCGCCGAGCTGCGGGCCGCGGCGGCGGCCGGGTTCGTGCTGGCACGCAACGACGGCTTGCTCCCGCTGTCGCGGTCGCGGGTGCGCCAGGTCGCCGTCATCGGGCCGAACGCCGAGGTGGCACGGACCCTCGGCGGCGGCAGCGCCACCGTGTTCCCGCCGTACACGGTCTCGCCGCTGGAGGGCCTGCGCGCGGCCGGGCTGCACACCTCGTACGCGCCCGGGGTGTCCTCGCAGCTGCGCGCCCCGCAGGCCCGGGCGCCCTGGCTGCTTCGGCCGGACCGGTCCGGTCCCGGCGCCGAGCTCAGGTTCTTCGCCGAGTCCGGCGAGCCGACCGGCTCTGAGGTGCGCGACGGCGCGACGTTCATATGGGTCGGCGGTTTCACTCCCGCCGGGGTCAGCGAGCCCGTGGCCCGGCTGGAGATCCGCTGCGTGGTCCGGGCCACCAAGGCCGGCACCTACCGGCTGGGCGTGTCCGGGCTGGGACATTACCGCCTGGACGTGGACGGCGCCGAGGTCTTCGATGTCACCTTGTCGCTGCCGGAGGGCGCCGACATCGGCGAGGTCATGATGGCCCCGCCGCAGCAGCTGGTCCCGCTCGATCTGGCCGCGGGCCAGTCGGTCACCGCGGTGTTCACCCACGACGTCCGCTCCTCGCCGTTCGCGGGCTTCGGCACCTTGGTGCAGCTCATCCTGGAGCCGCCGCACGGCACCGAGGACGAGGAGATCGCGGCGGCCGCCGCGCTCGCGGGCGCCAGCGACGTGGCCGTGGTGGTGGTCGGCACGACCGCCGAGGTGGAGAGCGAGGGCTTCGACCGCACGTCGCTCGCGCTGCCCGGCCGCCAGGACGAACTGGTCCGCCGGGTCATCGCGGCCAACCCCCGGACCGTGGTGGTGGTGAACTCGGGCGCCCCGGTCCTGCTGCCCTGGGCCCGGGACGCGGCCGCGGTGCTGCTGACCTGGTTCGGCGGCCAGGAGTTCGGCAACGCGCTCGCCGACGTGCTGCTTGGGGACGTCGAGCCGGGCGGCCGGCTGCCGATGACCTGGCCCGCGTCCGAGGAAGGCCTGCCGTCCACCCAGCCGGCCGACGGCGTGCTCAGCTACGGCGAGGGGCTGTTCATCGGCTACCGCGCCTTCGACCGCGACGGCCGGGAACCGATGTTCCCGTTCGGTCACGGCACCGGCTACACCACCTGGTCGCACGAGTCCCTGACGGTCGAGGACAAGCCGGCGCAGACGGACCGCCGCGGAACGGACCGCCGAGGACGGGTCGGCCGGGGTCGCGGTCTGCGTCCAGGTGCGGAACACCGGCCCGCGCCGCGGCCGGGAGGTCGTCCAGGTCTACGCGTCCCGGCCCGACTCGGCGGTCGAACGCCCGGCCAAGTGGCTGGCCGGCTTCGCCGCCGTGGACGCGGACCCCGGCGAGACCGTCGAGGTCGGGATCCTCATCCCCGAGCGCGTCTTCCAGCACTGGTCCGACGCGGGCTGGACCCTGGAGACGGGCCCGTTCACCCTGTCGGTCGGCCCTTCGTCCGCCTCCCTGCCCCTCACAGGCACCTGGCAGGCCGAACCGTCGCCTCCTGCCGGGGCTCAGGGGTAGCCGCGGCGGAATTGAGTCGCGGCTCAGCTGGCGACGATGTGCACCTTCCAGGTCTGGCCGCCGCACGGGGTGGACACCAGCACCTGGCGGCCCGCGTTAGTGTCACGGACCGTGTACTGGACCGGGGATCCATTGAGTGTCACCAGGTGGATCTGCGCGCCCGCGGGCAGCGTGGCGCCGACGTGCAGGGTGCACGCCAGGCTGGCGGTGACCGTTGTCGTATATGAGCTGCCGTGGTGCGTGGCAGAGACATCAACCGCGCCCGTGCCGACCCTGATGTTCGTCCCGCTCACCGAGGACTGGCCGGCGGGCACGTTCGGCAGCACCTCGAGCAGGCCGTTGCCGAGTTGCGGGTCGACCCCGAGCTGCTGGTTCACCACCGGCCAGAGCACGCCGTAGGTTCCCCAGGCCTGGTCCAGCGAGGAGCGCTCGTTGAAGGGCTCGTTGATGTTGGCGGTGAAGTCGGGCGACGGGCCGATCTCCGGCATCGCGCCCGGCTGCTCGGCCACGCTGCCGAGCTGAAGCGTCGCCAGGTCGTTGGTGTAGCGCTGCTGGTCGCCCGGGCCGAGCAGGCCGTAATTGCCCAGGCCCACCGCCATGACGCCGGTGTTGAGCGTGTAGGCCTGCTGGGTATGGCCCGTGTAGGTGCCCGAGTCACAGCCCGGGCCGCCCTCCACGTACAGGCCATACGTGCCCGAGTAGCAGGACGTCTCGCGAAGCTTCAGGGCGGGCACCGCCTCGGACGGCGGTACCAGGCCCGGCTGCGGCACGCCATCCGGGTACAGCTGGGCTTCCATCGGGGTGACGCCGGTCCACCAGCGCTGCATCATCTGGGTGTTCGCCGGGTCGCCGAGCGAGTCGGCGAACTGCGGGATGCTCGGCATCCACCAGGCGCCAGAGAACTGCTTCACCATGGCCGCGGCTTGGCTGTCGGCCCAATGCTGGGTGGCGGTGTCGCCCTTGCTCGCCGCCATGTCGGCCAGGTCGTACAGGCCGCGGATGGTATACACGGTCGCGTCCACCGCGTCGGCGCCCAGCACATTGGACTCGACATTTGCCGACCCGTCTGGCCACAGGTCGTCGTCGCCCTTGATCAGGCCGATCATGTACTGCATGTTCTTCTGGACGAACGCGTACATCTCGTCGCGGAAGGCGTTGTCCCCGGTCCAGCGCCAGATCATGGCCACGGCGTCGGGGAGCTTGGCCGTCTCGTCGATGTCGCCCGGCTCGTCGTTCAGGCCGAAGTAGACCGAGCCGTCGGTGACGGTCTCGTGCACCACCTTGCCCGAGTCGTGGTTGGCGATGATGCTCACCTGGGCCAGCGAGCGCATGCCGTCCTCGGCGGTGGCGAACTGCCCGGCGGCCAGCAGGGCGAAGACCGTGTACTCCTGGTCCGTGGCGAACATCCACGGGTAATCGGGGAAGCCCGCGCCCTCGAACCGGATGCTCGGCACGGTCGCCAGCGGTGCCGGGTACAGGGTGCCCTCTTCTGTGTCGCGGATTTGCAGGTTGTCCGCCTGCTGGGTCAGGTCGGCCATGTCCTGCTTGCTCCAGGTGACGGAATCGGCCAGGGCCGGGTCGCCGGGCAGCGACACCTGCGTCTGGCTGTTCACTTGCTGCCGTGTGGCGATCTTCGCGGCGAGTTCGGCCGCCGGGTTCGCGCTGGCCGCCTGGAACTGAGCCTGGGCGTCGGACAGTCCCTGGTCGGATCCGGCCACCGTGAACCAGATTGTCCGGCTGGTGCCCGCGGGCACGCTGACCGGGTAGGTCAGCTCGCCGCCCGCGCCCTTGCCGTAGGCCGTGTCGTCGCAGCGGAACTTGTCGGGCTGCGAGCCGACCGGGCAGACCACCGGCGGATCCTGCGGGCCGCGGAAGGCCGTGCCGGTCTGCCCGGATGCCGGCGTGAGGCCGGTCGCGCCGACGATCGCGGCCCAGTCGTGCGGGGAGGCGTTGGCCACCGGCGGGGTTCCGGTCTCGGTGAAGACGAGCTGCTTCCCGTTGAACGACGCCTTGTCAGGCAGGTTGAACGTGGTCTGGTCGGGGGTGGTGAAGCCCCACGGGTACGCGCTCATCAGCTCGGAGTGGGCGTCGACGTTCACATTCACGTTCGCGGCCTGCGACCCGGCGGTGAGCGTCAGCCCGAACTCCACCGCCCGGTGGCCATCTGGCGCGAAGTCCGTGCGGGTGAGCTGGACCCCGCCGGTGGCGGGCAGTGCCATCTGAACATAGCCGAAGCCGGAGCTGAACCTGGTCGCCGGGCCGATCCACTGGCCGTTGATGCCGAACCAGATGCCATCGAGCAGCTTGATGGGAGGCGTCCAGATGCCGCCCATCTCGCCGCGGGTATGGAAGCCCATGGCCGGGTACCGGCCGTCTTCCGTGCCCAATTCGTACGCACGATCACCGGCCGCCGCGTACCGCCGGAGGTCAAGCTGCGAACTTACCGACAGTGTAGGGCCGGTTGGGCCGGCCGACGCCAGGCCGCCACGCGCGGAGGCGGCAGATGATCCGGGCGACGCCGATGACGCCACAGCCGGCACCGTCGCGCCGGCGAGGCAAACCGCAGCGAAGCTGGTCAGGAGAAACAGGAACCGCCGCACGGCGCCACCTCCCACATCGGGATCTGGAACGCCCGGAAGCACGAGCGCAAGCGGGTGCGCCGTCTCCACTGCCCACGAACTGGCCACCTCAAACCACCGATTTCAGACGCAAACCCCCAATTTCCCGCTCAGAGACGCAAACTAAAGCGGAACACCGGCCCGCGCCGCGGCCGGGAGGTCGTCCAGGTCTATGCGTCCCGGCCCGACTCGGCCGTCGAGCGCCCGGCCAAGTGGCTGGCCGGCTTCGCCGCCGTCGACGCGGACCCCGGCGAGACGGTCGAGGTCGGGATCCTCATCCCCGAGCGCGTCTTCCAGCACTGGTCCGACGCGGGCTGGACCTCTGGAGCCCGGCGCGTTCACGCTCTCGGCCGGTCCCTCGTCCACGTCCCTGCCGCTCACCGGCGCCTGGCAGAAACCGCCACCACGAGATGAACCCGGGGTTCCACTCCGCTAGAACGCGGTGAACCCCGGGTTTCACCGGGCGATGCCCCAATCGATCAGGGATTCGCGTAGATGTACTGAAGCCCGGGCCAGGCGGCGAGAGAGATCGTGTGCGTGGCCGTGTGATAGGGCAGCGGGTTGTTCCAGTCGGTGAACGTGATCGTGCCCAGGGCCGGGTAGATCTCGGTCACCCAGGCCACGTGACCGTCCGAGCTGATCAGCCCCTGGCGGGGCTGGAAGACCACGATGGAGCCGATCCGCGGCGTGGTGCCGGTCGACCAGTGGCGGTTCTTCGCGTTGAGCGCCCAGTCCAGCGCGTTTCCGCTGGTGCCGTAGATGCCCAGCGTGTTGATGTAGGTCCCGGTCCAAGCGCGGAACTGCCGCTCGGCCCAGTCGGTGCACTGGCCGTTGCCGAAAGTGGGGTTGTAGTTGAGCGTCTCGCCCTGGGGAGCGTATATGCCCGTGCTGGCCAGGGTCATCGTCGCCCATAGCGGCGCGTTGACCGGCCACGCCGAGTAGACCACCAGGTTGCCGTCGTCCTGGATGCACAGCCGGTCCCCGGGAGACTTCGGCACGAAGGCGGACCACAGGTAGCTGCCGCCCTGCGGGTAGGGGCAGAACTGGCACCTGGCAGTTTCTGCCCCCATCAGGAATGCGGCGACAACTCACCGGCATGAGCGAGCGAACGCGGGCGGCATCAATTACCGCACGATGAAATTGCCGTATGCCTTCGGCCCGCTAAGGCGCGGTTATGGCCTGGTTATGGCCGGACATCGGTACCCGGGTACCGCAGGACCACGGTGGTTCCGGCCCAGGCCGGGCTGGAGTCGATGCGGTACGCGCCCCCGGCCGCCTCGAACTGGTGCAGGGTGTTCTTCTTCCGGGCCCAGGCGCTCGCCAGGCGCTGCGGGTCGACGCCCGGCCCGTCGTTGTGCACCTGGATCTCGGCGTACTCGGCTGACGACCTGGCGGTGAGCCAGGCCTGGTAGCCGTAGCGGTGGTAAGACGCGTTGTTGAGCAGTTCGCGGGCCGCCTCGGCCATCAGCAGCGCCGGGATCCCCGGAGGCTGGCCGGTCATCGCGGTCAGGTCCACGTCAAGGGGCATCAACCGGGCGAAGGTGGTCGCGATCCGGGTGAGCTCCTCGGCTAGGACGCCCGGTGCCTCCGGATCGGCGGCTAGTTCGCTGATCAGCTCTTCCCGGAACACCGGCGCGAGTTCGCGCAGCTTGGAGGCGGGCAGGACCGGGCGCCGGACCTCCCTTAGCAGTGCCTTGGGACTATCGTGGCCGATCCGCCAGATCCGCTCGGCGTCGGCGTAGTTCGTGCGCTCGGCGGACAACCTGGCGATCATCACCCGCAGGGCCTCGGCCTGGCCGGCGATGTTGCGCAGCAACCGGACCCCCATGGCGGCCACCGCGTAGAACGCCAGATAAGACGATGCGTTCGTCCAGGCCGGCGCCGTGTAAGCCTCGGCGTGCGGGACGGGCCCGCCGATGGTGGTGATAACGGCGAGCAGGTAGCCGGCGGCCAGGCCGGCGGCCCCGAGCGCTCCGGCCCACACCCGGCGCGCCGCGGCGCCGATGATGACCGCGCTGACCACCGTGTACGGCTCAGCCCAGAAACCACTGCCGGCCCTGCTGCCGGCCACGGTCAGGTGAGCGAGCAGGAGCAGCGCCGCGATGCCGGTTATCGTCTCGGTCCATGCGGTGATCGCGTCCATCGGCGGACCCGGCCGTGCCGTTGCGAGCCTGCGGACCGCGCGGCCGAACGTCACGGCCGAGACGCACACCAGCGCCGCGAGCAGCACCGATGCGGCCAGCAGGTCGTGCGGCCGCACCGCCCTCGGCAGCTCGAGACCACCCAGCACGAGCGTCACCGCGCGGAGCAGGCCGAGGACGGCCACGATGACGCGCTCCGCGGCCGGAACGGCGGGGGTGCCGGCCGGTATCAGCCCGGCCGGCGGCTCAACATGGTCATGAACCGCAGGGCTCACCGCCGGCGCTTCATCGCTGGACACCCCGGTCACGGCGCGTCAGGTCCAGCGGCCTGCGAAGTGGCGTACTTCTCCCACGGGCTGACGAGCCCCAGTTCGACCGCGAGCCGGACCCGGTCGGCCTGCTTGGCGCAGTCGGGGTGGATCTCGATGATGCGCTCGACGTGCCGGCGCACCCCGGCCTCGCTCAGGTTCAGCGCCCGGGCGATCTGACGGGTAGTCCGGCCCAGCGCCTCGAGCTGCAGCACCTCCTGCTGACGGGGGGTCAGCTGGCGGCGTGCGGCCGCGCCCATCCTGCCCTGCAGCTCGGGGTCGAAATACGGCTTCCCGTCCAGGATGTGGGCGATGGCCTCGGCCAGCGTCCCGATCGAGTCGGTGGACTCCTTCGACACGTATCCCAGAGCCCCGGCCGCCACGGCACGCTGCACGGCTTCGGCCGACTCGTGCCCCGAGAGGACCACCACCTTGCTCGACCGGGCGACCAGCCGCACCGCCTCCGCGTTCTCCGCCCCGCCGCCCCGCAGGTGCAGATCCAGGACGACGACATCGAAGTCCAGCCCGGCGGCGAGCATCTGCTCCACATTGGCGTAGCCCAGCACCGGGACGTCCATGCCGAACCATGCGGCCAGCCGCTCGACCGTGGTTTCGCGAGTCAGCGTCTGGTCCTCGACCACCGCGAGCCGGATCATGTCTCCTCCTCGGTGTCGGGCCGGACCGCGTCGATCAGCCTGATCAACCGCCCCGCCTCCGCGCGCAACGGCGCCGGCACCTCCTCGCCGATGCCAGCGAGCTCGTCGAACAGCTCGAGCACCGGGCCGAACAGGTCCACCGTCAGTGCCCGCCAGTGCGCCGCGTGGCTCAGCTCCGCGGCCTGGCGAGCCGCTTCGTCATTGCGCTGGCCGATCTTCGCCAGCCACCGCCGCAACAGCACCGCGAGCACGAACGCCGCCAGGAAGAAACCCACGTAGTTGGCGGCGTTCTCCCACAGCAGCAGCGGATCGTCCTGAGGGAGCCGCCGCGGTACGTTCACCGACGCCAGGTACGCGGCAGCCAGCGCCACCACGGCCACGACCTGAGCGGCCAGCAGCGGCAGCCATCGTGGCCGGCCGGCACGCATCCCCGCCGCGGGCCCACCGTCGAAGGCCGACAGCAGGCCCAGGCCCACCACGGTGGCCACCGTGTACGGCAGCATCCAGTTCAGCGACCCGGCCCTGCCCGGTGTATGGGTCGTCGCGGCCGACATCACCGCCAGCCCGACGATCCCGAACGCGGCATCGGCCAGCAGCGGCCAGAGCATGAGCCGCTGCGCCCGTATCATCTGCACCGCCAGCAGCGCCGATTCGGCCAGGCAGGCCAGCGCGAGTCCCTCTGCCAGCCCGGGGTGCGTATACGCGCGGTGCCCGACGGCCAGGTCGATACCCGCTTGGACCAGCAGGGCACCGCGAGCGGCCAGCCATACGAAGACCAACCCGGCCCGTGTCCGCCAGGCGGTAACCTCGGCCAGCTCGCGCCGGGACCCCTGGAACGCGCCGGTAAACGCCTCCCTGGCCAGCGCCACCGGATGCCAGCCCGTTCCCGGTGCGGCCGCGCGTGCCGGACGGACCGTCAGCCTCACCGCCTCAGCCATCCCATCGCGGACTCCGATCCTGCCGTCGTGATGCACCAAGTCTTTCCGGCTTGTCGTGTACGCGATAGTGGCAGAACTGTCCCCTCCCGCAAGAGGGCAGAAGTGCCCCTATCAGGCGCGCCCACACGGCGGGCACGCTGTCAGCAGGGGGGTACATCGACGGGAGGCCACTGTGACAGGCAATGGCCTCCCGTCACAGCAGCGGGCGGTCGCTACGACCGAGTCAGGAGGCCGACGGCGTCCTCGGTGGCGGCGGATCGGCCTGATCGCGCTGGCCCTGATCCTCGCGCTGGCGGCGGTCACCGCCGGGTTCGCCTGGTACGCGACGTCCAGGCTGATCGCCGTCACTCACGTCCAGGACAGCTACCCGCTGCGCGTCCTCGCCGTCGGCCCCCGCCGCGCGACGGTGACGCTCAGCAGCGGGCCGGACGCGGCCGAGCCGGGCACCTTCCGCCTCGCCTGGCCAGGCGGCCACGCCCGGGTCGGCGCGGTCCTGCGACCCGGCCCCGGCCCCGTCACCAGGGAGCTGTCGGACGTCACCGGCAGCCTGAGGCCGGGCCAGACGGCCGGGATCGAGCCTGATCCGTACACCGGCGACCCGCTTACCGCGCTGGGCATCCCTTACGCCACCGTCCGCATCCCCACCCCGCTCGGCGGCATGCCCGCCTGGCAGATCGCCGGCCGCCGGTCGACCTGGGTGATCCTGATCCACGGCCTGGGCGGGAGCCGCGCCGACACCCTCCCGGTGATGCCTGCCCTGCACGTGCTCGGCTTCCCGATGCTCGCGATCAGCTACCGCAACGACGCCGGCGCCCCGCCCAGCCCGGATCACCAAAGTCATCTCGGCGCCGCGGAATGGCACGACGTCGCCGCGGCCGTCCACTACGCCACCGGGCACGGCGCCAGCGGCGTCGCGCTGTTCGGTTACTCCCTCGGCGGCGCCATGGCCCTGGTGACCGCTGAGGACGACCCGGTCCGCGGGCAGGTTCGCGCCCTGGTCCTGGATTCACCCATCCTGGACTGGCGAGCCACCCTGACCTACCAGGGAGACCGGCACGACATCCCCGGACCGCTGATCAGCGTCAGCGAGGCGCTGCTGGCCTGGCGTTCCGGACTCAGCTACGCCCAGTTCAACCAGCTCCAGCGCGAGGCATCGCTGCACGTCCCCGTCCTGCTGATCCAGGGCACTGCCGACACCATCGTCCCGCCCGCCCTGGCGGACGCCTTCGCCCGCGCGCGCCCGGACCTGGTCACCTACCTGCGCGTGACCGGCGCGGACCACGTTTCTGCCATCGACACCGACCTGGCCGCCTACCGCCAGGCGCTCACCCGTTTTCTGACCCGGTACCCCTAAGCCAGGGGCAGTTCTGCCCGTGGCAGTTCTGCCATCTACCACGTGCGATGGGCCGCGGGCACTGTGGAACCTGGATGGCAGATCGGCTGCCATACCAGGCCTGAAGGAGATGTCATGTCAACCCTCAACACTGACCCCGATGTCGGTACTGGCTCGCCAGATCCCATGGTCAGGCGACTCGCGGAGGTGCCGCAGCCCCATCCAGGGCAAGTCCCGTCCACTCCCGTCCCCGGTGCGATCGCCAAGAACGAGGCACTGTACGTGATCCTCGGGCTGCTGGTCCCCGGTCTGCCGGCCCTGCTCTTGAAGGACGACAAGGTAACCGGCGGCATTCAGCTGGGCCTGTGGGTCCTCAGCTGGATCCTGGCCTTCTTCTTGATCGGCTTCTTCCTCTGGGTGGGAGTCGCGATCTGGTCAGCGATCGACGGCTACCAGGCCGCGAAGGTGTGGAACCACCGCCACGGCTTCATCACCTGAACCGGATGTCACGGAGCGAGCTACAGGTCTGAAAGCGGTTATCTCCGTCCCAGCCGCAAGCAGGCCGGACCGTTCGGAAGAATAAAGATTTGACCCGGACGAGCAGGCGCAGGTCACCCGATGAGCGGCCGATGCGGACGGCGAACTCGCCCGGCGGCCAGACCCAGGCGCTGACGCTCTCGTCGTAGCGGGCGAAGGCCCGGGCCGGGACCGCCAGCCTGACCTCGGCGGTCCCGCCGGGCGCGGCGGTCGCGGCGGTGAAGGCGGCCAGCGTGCGCACCGGGCGGCCGGCCTCGGCGGCCACCGGCTCCACGTACGCCTGAACGACCTCGCGGCCGGCCCGCGGGCCGGCATTGCGGAGCGTCACGGTGACGCCGAGATCGCCCTCCGAGGGGACGCTGGACGTGTCCGCGGCGGCCGACACGTATTCCCACGTCGTATAGCCCAGGCCGTGGCCGAACGGAAAATGCGGCTCGGTACCGGCCTGGTCGTAGCCGCGGTACCCGATCAGCAGCCCCTCGGCGTACTCGAGCAGGCCCTGCTCGGGCACCGAGTGCAGGACCGGGCAGTCGGCCTCGGCCGCGGGGATGGTGACCGGCAGGCGGCCGCCGGGCTCGGCCCGTCCGAGCAGGACGTCGGCCAGCGCGTCGCCCATCGCCTGCCCGGGCAGCCAGCAGCAGCCGACCGCCGCGACCTGGTCCGCCCACGGCATCAGCACCGGCATCCCGGCGTTCACCACCACGATGGTCCGGCGGTTCACCTCGGCGACCCGCCGGACCAGCTCATCCTGGTCACCGGGCAGGGCGAGCCCGGGCCGGTCAAACCCCTCGCTCTCGGTGGACGGCCCGGACCCGACCACCACGATGGCCGCGTCGGCGGTCCGGGCGGCCTCGACGGCCTCGCGGAGCATGGCGTCCGCGTCCGGGGCGGGGACCACGCCGAGGCGGATGGCCACCGGGCCTTGCGGCCAGTCGTGGGGCAGCAGCGAGATCCCGATCTCGGCCTCCTGGCCCGCCGCGAGCGACACGGTCGCCCTGATCTCGCCCGGCCTGACCATGGCCTCCACCGGGTCGGCAGGAACCTCCGACTGGCCCGCGGCCACGGGCGACCCGTCGACGGTGATCTGCAGGCGCCCCACCCCGCCCGCGCCGATCACGTACGGGCCGGCCTGCCCGGCCCGGTAGCGGGCGCGGAGCACGATGGTGCCGCGGCCGCCCCAGCCGATGCCCCCCGGCAGGCCGTCCCACCAGGTGAACATGGTCGCGGTCCGGTGCTCCGTGCCCGCCAGCTCGCCGTCCTCGGTGCGGAACTCCAGCCGGATACCGGCTTCGCCGGTGTCCGGATCGCGCAGCGCGCCGGGCTCGGGTTCGGGGACGAGCCGCCAGGTCACGCAGCCCGGCCGCACGGTCACCCGCGCCCTGCCTGCCAGCGCCCCGGCCAGCGCGCCGGCCGGGGTCGACACGCTGACCGGCGGCACGGTGGCGCTGCCGCCGCCCTGCGTGACCGGCCGGACCGCGTTGGGCCCGATCACCGCCACGCTCGCGATCGTGCCCGGATCCAGCGGCAGCGCGTCGTGATCGTTGCGCAGCAGCGTGAACGCGGCCGCGGCGCACCGGCGCAGCAGCGACGGGTCGGCCAGTACCGGCCGTCCGTTCGCGGCGGAAGACGCGCCGTTGTGGCCCATCGCGCCCACCCGGCGGGCCAGCCGCAGGATGCGCAGGACCTTGGCGTCCACCTCGTCCTCGCTGACCTCACCCGCCTGGACCGCGGCGGTGAGCAGGCTCCCCCACGGGCCGGAAGGGCCGGGCATGGCCAGGTCCAGCCCGGCGGTCGCGGTGGCCACGGTGCTGCGCGCGGCGTGCCAGTCGGACAGGGCCACCCCCTGGAAGCCCCATTCGTCCTTGAGGATGTCCGAAAGCAGCTGTGCGTGTTCGGTCATGGTGATGCCGTTGACCATGTTGTAGCCGGTCATCACCAGGTCCAGGTCCGCCTCGCGCACACACGCCTCGAAGGGCACGAGGTACAGCTCGCGCAGCACGTGCTCGGCGATCCGCGCGTCATAGGTCCAGCGCTGCGTCTCGGAGTCGTTGCCCACGTAGTGCTTGGCCGCGGCGGCCACGCCCGCCTGGCGCAGCCCGGCCACGTAGGCCACGGCCATCCTGGCGATGAGCACGGGGTCTTCGCCGAACGACTCGAAGCCGCGCCCGCCGAGCGGCGTGCGCATGACGTTGATCGTGGGCGCCAGCAGGACGTCCACGCCCTTGCTTCTCGCCTCGGTACCGAGCGCGAACGCGAGCTCCCTGACCAGGCCGGGGTCCCAGGTGGCGCCGAGCGCCGACGGGCAGGGCAGGCTCGCCGACGGGTTGCGCTCGTCCATGGTCTGGCCGCGGACCCCGGCCGGGCCGTCGGACATGACCATCGGGCGCAGCCCGATGGCGGGCAGCGGGCAGGTGCTCCAGTTGTCCGCGCCCGTCAGCAGCCGCACCTTGTCCTCGAGGCCGAGCGTGGCTAGCAGTTCATGGTCGCGGGCCCCGTGGTTAGGGGCCCCGTGGTTGGGGCCCTGTGGTTAGGGGCCCTGTGGTTATGAGCAGAGCGGGGCTGCGCCCGGCCGCTGGTGCGGCCGGGCGCCCCGTGGGCGTTGTTCATGCGGTGCGGTACAGCTCAGGACGCCGGAGTGAGGTGCAAGAGCGTGTACTCCATGTAGGGGGCGTTCGGCACCGGGTCGATGTACTGGTTGGATTGCGTCGGCCAGCCGGTGTAGTCCTTGGTCGAGTACTCGTACCAGGCCGCACCGTACAGCAGCGGGATCACCGGCGCCTGCGTGGAGACGATGGTCTCCAGCGTGTTCAGCGCCTGCTGCTGGGTTGCGGTGTTGTCGGTGCCGGCGTACTGCGCCAGGGCCGCCTGGACCTGCGGGTTGTTGTACCGGCCGTAGTCGCTGCCGGCCGGCTTGCCGATCGGCGCGGACAGGTTGTTGTCCAGCCAGTAATCGAAGTAGTCGTACGGGGTCGGTCCCTGGTTGCTCCAGTGGATGATCGCGTCGAAGTTCCCGACCGGGTAGTCGTTGTACCACTGGGTGGCCTGGACTCCGTCGAACGAGACCACGAAGCCCTCGGCGTTCAGCTGGTTGGCGATCAGCTGCGCGTCGGTGGCGTAGTCGGTGTACGACGACGGGTCCTCGATGGAGAACTTGATCGGCTGCCCGTTCTTCATCCACTTGCCGCCGGTCTTGGCGTAGCCGTCGCTGGTCAGCAGCTGGCTGACCTTGGCGGTGTTGGTAGTGGGGGAGATGTCGTTGGTATAGGACGGGTCGAGCAGGGCGCTCTGGGTCGGCAGCAGCAGCCCGCTCGACGACGTGGCCGGCGGCTCGTAGCTGGTCTCGCCCTGGGCCGAGAGCTGCTGCCGGTTGATCCCGGCGCTGATCGCCAGCCGCACCTTCGGGTCGTTCAGCGGCGCCTTGGTGGTGTTCAGCCACAGCGTCACCACGTTGTTGTCGGCGAACCAGGGCTGGTTGGACGTCCAGGTGTGGTTGTTCGGGCTCACGGACAGGTAGTCCGACGCGACGTTGGCCACGTCGTTGCCGGCGTAACCGATCTGGCCGCTGTCCAGTGCGGGGTTGGCCGTGGTGTTGCTCACGTAGTTGGGGAAGATCACCTCGGGCACGGTCACCTTGGACTTCTGCCAGTAATACGGGTTCTGCTTGAACGTGACCTTCTGCGAGGAGAAGGAGCCGAGCTCGTACGGGCCCGTGCCCACCGGGTTAGCGTCGGCGTAGGTGGCCGGGTTGGAGACGCCCTGCCAGATGTGCTGGGGCAGGATATACGTCGACCCGATCAGGAACAGGTTGGCGTACTCGGGCTGGCTGAACGTGAGCACGGCCGTGGTCGCGTTCGGCGCCGTCGCGCTGACCGGCAGCGGCGTCGGCGCCGGGGCCTGCGAGGCCAGGCTGGTGTTCTTCATCAGCAGGTTGAAGGTGAACGCCACGTCGCTGGCGGTCATCGGCGTGCCGTCGCTGAACTTCACGCCCTGCCGGATGGTGAACGTCAGCGTCTTGCCGCCGCCGGACCATGCGTAGTTGGTGGCCAGCCAGGGCATCGGCGGCTGGGTCGGCTGCATGATGTTGAACTCGTACAGCGGCTCGTAGGTCATCGACTGCATGTTGTCCTCGACGCCTAGCGAGGTCGAGACGTAAGGATTGAACGTCTGGGCGAACACCTGGCCCGTGTTGTCCACGATGACCAGCGGCGGGCCCTGCTTGGCCGAGGACGTCGCCGGGGTGGACGGGGAAGATGAGGTCGAGCTGCTACAGGCCGCCACGCCCATCGCCAGGATGGTGGCTGCGGCCAGGGCTTTTACAGTCCTGTGATTCATTGTCTAAACTCCCATTGCCCGGCCGGCCTTTCGCCGGCCTGTCATGGTGACCGTGTTGGGGTCCGTCATAGCTGGGTGCGTGCGAGACCGGCCGGGCCTTGGTGTCCCTCCGGCCTGCCGCTTGTGATCGCGCGAGGCTTTTCCGCTTGTGATCGCGCGAGGCTTTTCCGCTGGTGGCCGCGCGAGGCGTTTCGCTTGTGATCGCGCGGGGCTTTATCGGGTCGGGCGGGCTATGTGCCGTGCCGGTTCATCGCTTCTCCTCTCCGGATCCCGAGGGCCCCGAGGGTCCCGAGGGTTCGTTTTCCGTGTTCAGGCCGGACCCGCCAGGCCCTCCGGGTACCCCGGGTCCGTTGGTTCCCGGCCGCGGCCGGGACTGGGCCGGGGTCAGGCCTGATACGTGCAGCCAGCACGCGCTGGTGTGCCCCGGTGCGATCTCGATGGCCGCGGGCCTTTCCTCGGCGCACACCGTCATGGCGTGCGGGCATCGCGGATGGAACCGGCAGCCGCTGGGCGGCCGGATCAGGTTTGGCGGTGCTCCGCGGCCCGCCAGGGACGGCGGCTGCGCCCGGTCAGGATCCGGCGCGGCGGACAGCAGCAGCTGCGTGTACGGGTGCGCCGGCGCGTCGGTGACCTGCGTGGCGGGCCCGGACTCGACGATCTGCCCGGCGTACATGACCGCGATCACGTCGGCCAGGTAGCGCGCGGACGCGATGTCGTGCGTGACGTACAGGATGCTCAGCCCGTCACGGTCGCGCAGGGTGCCGAGCAGGTTGAGCACGCCGAGCCGGATGGAGACGTCGAGCATCGAGACCGGCTCGTCGGCCAGCAGCACCCGCGGCCGCACCGCGAGCGCCCGCGCGATCGCCACCCGCTGCCGCTGGCCGCCGGACAGCTCGTGCGGGTACTTGCCCGCGAACTGCTCCGCCGGGGTCAGCGCCACCCGCGTGAGCAGGTCCGCGATCTGCCCGTCCAGGTCCGGAGCCGCGCCGCCGTCCTCCCCGCCGGCCAGGCCGTGCACCCGCAAGGGCCTGGCCAGGTGATACCGGACGCTGTGCACCGGGTTGAGGGAGGAGAACGGGTCCTGCAGGACGAGCTGCACCTGACGGGCGTAGCGCAGTCGCGCGGGCGCCGAGGCGCCGTCGAGCAGCACGGTGCCCGACGTCGGCTTGGTGAGCCGGGCCAGCAACCGGGCCAGCGTCGACTTGCCCGAGCCGCTCTCGCCGACCACCGCGGTGATGCCGGAGGCCGGCAGCGCGAGCGTGACGTCCTCGACCGCGTGCACCGCCTGCCGGCGCCCGCCCCGGCGGGTGTGCACCGGGAAGTGCTTGGTCAGGCCGCGGGCCTCGAGCACCGGCCGGCTGCCCCTGGTCCCGTTGGCCTGCTGGGTCCGGTCGATCGGGATGATGGTCATGACGGCCCTCCAGCCGGTCCGGATTCAACGGGAACGGGCGCGCCCAGGGCCAGCTCATCGGGGACCGCCATGGTGCCGTCCTGGAGCCAGCACGCGGCCGCCCGCGTGCCCCCGTCCAGGTCGAGCAGCGGCGGCGGGTCGGTGCGGCACCGGTCGAACGCGAACCGGCAGCGCGGGTGGAAGGTGCACCCGGATGGCGCGTCGCGCAGGTCAGGAGGCGACCCGGGGATGCCCTCCATGGGCACCCGCGGCCCGTGCAGGGCCGGGAACGAGCTGAGCAGCCCGAGGGAGTACGGGTGCCGCGGCGCGCGGAAGATCGCGTTCGCGCCGGCCCGTTCCACCAGCCGCCCCGCGTACATGACCGCGATCGAGTCGGCGATCTCGACCAGCAGCGACAGGTCGTGAGAGATGAACAGGACGGCGAAGCCCAGCCGGTTCTGCAGCGTCGTGAGCTCCTCGAGGATCTCGCGCTGGGTCACCACGTCGAGCGCGGTGGTCGGCTCGTCCAGGATCACCACCGAGGGATCGAGGGCGAGCGCGGTGGCGATCATCACGCGCTGGCGCATGCCGCCGGACAGCTCATGCGGGTAGCTGCTCAGCCGGTCGGCGGGGATGCTCACCATCTCCAGCAGGTCGCCCGACCTGGCCTGCCGCTCGGCGCGGCTCATGCCCGGCCGGTGCGCCCGCAGCACGTCGGAGAACTGGGTGCCGATGGACAGCACCGGGTTGAGGGCGTTCATCGAGCTCTGCAGCACCACCGCGATCTCGTTCCAGCGCAGTCCCCGGAGCTGGCGCTGGCCGGCGGTGAGCAGGTTGACCGACGCGCCGAAGCGCGCCTGACCCGCGGTGATCACGCCCGGCGCCCGCAGCAGCCTGGTGATGGCGTAGGCCAGGGTGGACTTGCCGCTGCCGCTCTCCCCGGCCAGGCCGAGCACCTCGCCGCGGCGCAAGGTCAGGTCGGCGTCCACCACGGCGTGCACCGCCCCCGCGCCCAGCCCGTAATCCACGCAGAGTCCCTGCACCGAGATCAGAACATCGGACGGCTCGCTCATGATGCCCTCCGCGAGGCGCGCAGCACCGGGGTCAGGCCCAGCTGGGGCCGCCGGGGGAGTCCCTCCCGCCGGGCGCGCCGGCCGGACATCCCGGTCAGCTCGGTGCCCCGCAGCCGCGGGTTGACGAACTCGTCGATTCCGAAGTTGAGCAGCGCCAGCCCGGTGCCGAACAGCCCGACGGCCAGCCCCGGCGGCAGGAACCACCACCACTCCAGGTGCACCTGCTGGGCGGCCTGCGCGCTCTGCGCCCAGTAGAGCATCGTCCCCCAGCTCCAGTGCGCCGGGTTGATCACGCCGAGGAAGGACAGCGCCGTATAGGTGCCGACCCCGTAGATGACGGTGAACAGGAACGAGGTCGCCACCACCGGCACCAGGTTGGGCAGGATCTCGAACGCCATGATCCGCCAGCTCTTCTCGCCGACGATCCGCGCCGAGTCGACGAAGTCCCTGGTCCGCATGGACAGGGTCTGGACCCGCAGCTGCCGGGCGCCGAACGCCCATCCGGTGACGCTGATGATGGCCCCGATCACGACGTCGTTCGGGTTCGCGCCCTTGCCGAGGAACCCGAAGATGACGATCAGCAGCGGCAGCGCCGGCAGCACCAGGAAGATGTTGGCCAGCATGGACAGCAGGTCGTCGGCCGAGCCGCCGAAGTAGCCCGCGGTCACGCCGAACAGCACGGCCAGCGCCGTCGCCGCCACGCCGGCCACCAGGGAAACCAGGATCGTCGACCGCCCGCCCACCAGCAGCTGGGACAGCACATCCTGCTGGACCTGGGTGGTGCCGAGCCAGTGCGCCGCCGACGGCGCCATCGGCGTGCCGTTGGTGGTGGAGACGCTGCGGCTCGGGTTGAAGGGGGCGAGAAGCGGGCCGACAATGGCCAGGATCCCGAACACGCCCGACAGGCACAGCCCGATCAGGATCTTCGGTGACCGGAGCACTCTGGACATCTCAGGCCTCCTGCCGGGTCCGCGGGTCGAGGAACGCGTACACGAAGTCCGCGGCCAGGTTGGCCAGCAGCACCGCCAGCGTGATGATCAGGAAGATCCCCTGCAGCAGCGGGTAGTCGTCGCTGCCGATCGCGGTGAACAGCAGGTAGCCGACGCCCGGGTAGGAGAAGACGATCTCGGTGAGCAGCGCGCCCGAGACGATGAACCCGATGGCCAGCGAGAAGCCGGCCACGCTCGGCAGCAGCGCGTTGCGGGCCGCGTAGCTGATCACCCGGTGCGATGGCAGCCCCTTGGCCTGCGCGAGGAGCACGTAGTCCTCGTCCATCGTGGTGATCATCATGTTGCGCATCCCGATGATCCAGCCCGCGATCGAGGCGAGCACGATCGTCACCGCGGGCAGCACGGCATGGTCGATCATGTTGGAGATGAACGGCCAGTCCAGGCCCGGGTTCAAGGTGGTGGCGTCGTAGCCCGAGTTCGGCGGGAACCAGCCCAGCTTGGTCGCGAACAGCGCCACGGCCAGGATCGCGACGAAGAAGTACGGCGCGGCCTGGAAGAACGTCATGGCCGGCAGCAGCCCGTCCAGCCAGCTGCCCCGGCGCCAGGCGGCGGCCACGCCGAGCAGCGTGCCGAGCACGAAGCTGATCACCGTGGCGATGCCGACCAGGCCGATGGTCCAGGGCAGCGCGGCCCGGATCAGGCCGCCGACCGAGGCCGGGTAGGCGCTGAGCGAGGTGCCCAGGTTGCCGTGCAGCAGGTGATCCCAGTACTGGATGTACTGCCCCCACAGCCCGGTCTTGGTCTGCACCCCGTACTGCAGCTCGAGCGCGGCGATGGCCTGCCTGGTCTCCTCGGCCTGCACCCGGCCCAGCACCGCCAGCACCGGGTTGCCCGGCATCAGCCGCGGGAGGAAGAAGTTCACCGTGATCGCGACGACGGCGGTGAGCAGGTAGAACGCGATCCTGCGGGCGATCATGCGCATGGCTGGACCCTCATGGCTCCTCAGATTTCCCGGTACCAGCCGATGTCGGCCCGGTCGGCCGGGGCCGGGCAGCCACAGCTCTCCCGGCGGACCAGCTCGGTGGGCAGCACGATGTCGCGGGCGGGCAGGCGCTCGTGGTTGAGCATCGAATACAGCACGTCGAAGGCGGTCGTGCCCAGCTGCCTGATCGGCTGCCGCACGGTGGTCAGGCTGGTGCGCAGGTGACGGGCCAGCGGGATGTCGTCGAAGCCGGTCACCGCCACCTGACCGGGTACGCCGATGCCGTGCCTGCGCAGCGCGGACATGACACCGAGCGCGGTCTGGTCGTTCGCGCACACGATCGCGCGCGGCAGCGCGCGGCCCGCGGCGAGCAGCCCGTCGATGACCTTGGCGCCGCCCGAGGCGAAGTAGTACCCCTGCCATTCCGGCCCGCAGTCCAGCGCCGCGCCCGCCGCGGCCGCCTCGGCGGCGAGCACCTCCCGCCGCTCGATGCTGTCCGGGCTGTCCGCGTAACCGCCCAGGTAGGCCAGGCTGCAGGTAGCCGTGGTCGCGCAGCAGGTGCCGGGCCAGCGCGCGCATGCCCGCCCTGTTGTCCCCGTGCACGTTCGCGGTGGTCGGGGTGGCGTACCCGGCCAGGGTGACGATCGGCAGCTGCCGGGACAGACGGTCCATCTGGTCCGGCTCGAGCACGCGGTCGTGCAGGATCAGGCCGTCGCTCTTGCGGGCCAGCGCCAGCGTCCGGCCGCCCGGGTCGTGCTCGGTGATGCCGACCGACCTGATCAGCAGGTCGAATCCGCGGCGCTGAGCGGCCACCTCGATACCCCGGTTGATCAGGTCGGGGTACTGCAGGCTATCGGCCACGTCCGCGAACACGTCCTCGTACACATCCGCCGGCCACGGCCTGCGCACGATCACGCCGACGACCTCCTTGAGCCGCGCGCTCAGCGCCCGTGCCGCCCCGTCCGGCGCGAACCCGAGCTCGGCCACGGCCGCCAGCACTCGCTCCCGCGTGTCCTGCCGCGGGTTCCGCTGCCCGTTGAGCACCCGGGACACCGACGCGATGGACACCCCGGCCGCCCGCGCCACGTCATAGATCGTCGGTGCCCCCGTAGGGTCCGCGTGCTCGTCCGCGCCACCGGCAAGCTGCGCCCCCGTCAGGTCCGCGTGCTCGTCCGTGGCCATGTACGCTCCTCACCTGCGGTAAGCGCTTACCGGAACCGCCCGAAAAATGGTGCCGCCGACGACGGCACCCTCTCGACCAGCCCGAACCAGCTCCAGCCGGATGCGGTAAGCGCTTACCGGTCTGGTATGCCAGCAGAGTACGTCTATCGGGCGATTTAACACAAGAGCCTTCGCCCACAGTGTTACGGGAACGTGACACGCGCCGGACGCCCGCCCAGCCGCCACGACCGCGCGCCGGACGCACGCCACGGGCCTGACCAGGTGATCGGCCGCGACACATCAAAGAAACCTCGGCCGCACTCGTTACCGCCCACGTAACAACCGAGAAATAGGCCTGAAACCCGCGCATGGGACACATGCCTTGCAGGAAATACCGAACGGCCGGGGTCGAGCCAGCGCACAGCTTGGACGCCAGAAGGCCCGTTAGCCCCTGGAGGCATAGTGGTTCCCTATCCGAGCTGGCTGAATGCCGGGGATAACTCCTGGCAGCTGACAGCAGCCACGCTGGTCGGGCTGATGTCCATCCCGGCCCTGGCCGTGCTGTACGGCGGCCTCGTCCAGAAGAAGTGGGCGATGAACACCGTGATGATGGTGTTCACCACGTTCTGCCTGACGCTCATCACGTGGGTGCTGTGGGCGTTCAAGATGGGCTTCGGCACGCCGCTGGTCCACACCTTCCTCGGCGACCCCCGGTCCGTTCTCGGCCAGGCCGCCGAGCAAGGGCAGGCGAGCATCCCGTTGCTGAACGGGTTGATGCCCAACTTCAGGTTCCCCGAGTCGTCGCTGATGTACTTCCAGTTCGTGTTCGCGGCGATCACCCCGATCCTGTTCATCGGCAGCGTGATCGGCCGGATCAGCTTCAAGGTCTGGCTGATCTTCGTACCGCTGTGGATCACCTTCGCCTACGCGGTGAACGCGTTCCTGCTGTGGGGCGGCGGTTACTGGGCGGGCAAGGGCGCGCTGGACTTCTCCGGCGGTTACGTCATCCACCTGGCCGCGGGCGTGTCCGGCTTCGTCGCCGCGGCCGTGGTCGGACCGAGGCTCAAGCGCGACCGTGAGCGGGCTATCCCGAACAACCTGCTGTTCGTCGCGGTCGGCGCCGGCATCTTGTGGCTCGGCTGGAACGGCTTCAACGGCGGCGACCCGTACTTCGCCGGCGCGGACGCCGCCGCGGCGATCGTCAACACCAACGTGGCCACGGCGGTGGCCATGATGACCTGGATCATCATGGACATGGCGTTCAGCCACCAGAAGAAGCCGACCTTCCTGGGCGGCGTCAACGGCATGATCTGCGGCCTGGTCGGCATCACCCCGGCGGCCGGTTTCGTGAACGGCTTCGGCGCGGTCGTGATCGGCCTGGTCTGCTCCGGGATCGTCTGGGTCGCCTGGACCTACCTGCCGAAGTACGTGTGGCCGTTCAACAAGGTCGACGACGCGCTCGGCGTGGTCTACACGCACGGCATCGCGGGACTGTTCGGCGGCCTGCTGGTCGGCCTGCTCGCCGACCCGAAGATGATCGAGTACCTCGGCCTCGGCAAGACCGCCTCGATCAGCGGCGCGGGCCTGTTCTACGGGCACCCCAAGCAGCTGGCCATCCAGGCCGGCGCGGCTCTCACGATCATCGTCTGGGACGCCGCCGTGACGTTCGCCATCCTCATGGTCATCAAGTACGTGCTCCGGATGAACCTGCGGCTGCCCGATGAGGTGCTGGAGATCGGCGACCTGGCGGTGCACGGCGAGGAGGCCTACCCCTCCGACGAGCTGGTCAGCGTCTCCGCCGCCTCGGTCGCCGACGAGAAGCCCTCCAAGGACGGCAAGGTCCCGGAGAGGGCGTCCACCGCCGCGAAGGACGACTCCTAGCCGGCGAGCTTGCGCTACGTGCGGCCGTAGCGCAACCAGGGGCGTATCCGGGTACCCATCGCAGGTGCCCGGATACTTCCCTGCAAATAACCGCCGTAACTCCCCGCCCGTCCCGCCCGGCTGACCCGCCGTCATCTTTTTATACGGAACGGGCACCGCTTCGTGCCCCCGCCACGCCGCTCGCGACCCAGCCGGTCGCGGAACCCGCTTGCCCCGTCCGGCACGATGTGACGCTGAGACGGTTATAACCGTCACGCCGCCACATCGTTCCGGCTGAATCAGACCGGCCGCAGCACTAGCTGAAGAAATGAGTCTTCGGCCGCTCCAGCGGCTCGCCGTCCAGGATGATGTCGACCCTCTCGTTGTAGAAGGCGATCATCCCGGCGATGGGCAGCAGCTGGCGGGTCGGGAAGTCGTAGGTCCACGCCACGTCCGCGTGCACCGTGCCGCCCGCCTCGACGGACCAGTAGCCGCTGGTCACGCCCTTGTACGGGCACGCGGTCACGGTATCGGTGGGGACGAGGTGCCTGAAGTCGACGTCGGTCCGGCTCAGGTAGTAGCGAGTCGGCAGGCCGGTCTCGAAAACCATGACCGACGAGCACGCGTCGGCCAGCACCACGCCGTCCAGCTCGAGATGTACCGCACGGTGCGAGCGCAGCGCGTCGACCCGGGTGTACGGGCTGCGCGGGTGGACGAACACCTGCTCGTCCTCCTCGTACCACGCGTCCATCGCGCCCCAGTCGAAACGCACGGTGCCGCTCAGTCCGGCAATCGGCGATTCGGCCAGCACCCTGGCCGCGCGCGGCCGGTGCACGGTCCCAGCCCGCAGGCCGTGCACCTCCACCACGCCGCGGGCCGTCTGCTGGGCGTGTCCCTCCGGGTCCAGCAGGTCGACGCGCACGTCGGCCAGCGGGATGTAGTACTGCGGATAGTTGGGCCATTCCCAGACGTACAGCGCCCGTGTCGTGTCCAGAACCTTCTCGCCCCCGGCGAACGCCCGGATGCGGCGCGGCACGGGTGCGACGTGATTCGTCGCGGTGAGTGCGGCGGGGTAATCGTTCATGGTGTGGCTCCCTCGTCCCGGCCCTCGCCTGTTACGGTAGCCGCCCCGCGGTCAGTGGCCGCGGAAGGCCTCCTCCAGCCACCAGGACCCGCGGGAGGAGGTGATCTTCGCGTCGATGAGCAGCGGCCGCTCCCGCGGCCCCGCCAGCCAGGCACGGACCGCCCCGAGGTCGGCCGCCGTCCGCACGGTGACGCCCTCGAAGCCGAATCCCCGGCCGATCGCCGCGATGTTGACGGGCGGGAACCGGACCGTCTCCAGCGGGTCGCCGTCCGGCCCGAAGTGGTGCACCTCCGCGCCGTACGCCTCGTCGTCGTAGACCACCACGACCATCGGGATCGCCAGCCGCACCACGGTCTCCAGCTCGCTGACCCCCATCAGCGCGCCGCCGTCCCCTAGCGCGGCCACGGCCAGCCGGTCCGGCCGCGCCACCGCGGCGCCGATGGCCGAGGCCAGCCCCAGCCCGATCGACTGGAACGCCTGGGTGAAGCAGAAGCCCGCCTCGTCCGGGACCGACAGGTACATGCTCGGGTAACCCATGAAGTTCCCGGAGTCCACCGCCACGGTCCGTTCGGCGGGCAGCAGGTCATCCAGCGCGATCGACAGCGCGCGAGGATCGATCCGGTCCCCGTCGCTCTCGTCCGCGAACGGCACGTCCCGCCACCGCACCTCCCGGGCGATCCGCTCGCGCAGGTCGGCCGACCGGTAGCCCCTCTCACCCCGCGTCCCCGCCGCACCAGGTGCCCCACCGTTATCTTTTTTATTCCGAACGGTCGGTGGTGCCCCGCCCTCGTCATCCCCGTCGCGCCCGTCAGCCAGCGCGTCCGCGACCGCCCGCGCGGTCTCGGCCACGTCACCGAGCACGCCGAGGTGGACCGGCCGGTGCGCGCCCAGCGCGCTGGCGTCGTCGTCGACCTGGATCAGCGTGGCGCCCGTCCCGATCAGCTTGCCGTGCCGCATCGTCCACATGTTGAGCGAGCACCCCCAGCCGACGATCACGTCGGCGCCCGTGATCAGCTCGGCCGCCAGCGGCGAGGCGAACCCTCCGCTCACGTCCAGGCTCCACGGGTTGCCGCGGAACAGCCCCTTGGCCACAGCCGACGTGGCCAGCAGCGCGCCGCACGCGTCCGCCAGCCGTTCAAGTTCCGCCCGCGCGGAGACGAGCGAGCCGGGCCGGGCCCCAGGACCGCGTGCACCGCGGCCCGCAATGAACACCGGCCGCTCGCACCCGCGCAGCAGGGCGGCAAGCGCCGTCACCGCCTCGGGGGAGGGCCCAGGGGGATAGGTACGCGGCGGGGCCTGTACCGAGCCGGCCTCCCACGGCGCGCCCTGGACGTTGAGCGGCATGGCGAGGATCACGGTCCGGCGGCCGAGCGCGGTCTGGTACGCGCGGGCCGCGTCGGCCAGCGCCGAGGCGGGGGAGTAGATCCGCTCGGCGACCGCGCCCACGGCGGCGGCCAGCCCGGCCACGTCCACATGGAAGTTGGACCTGACCTCCGGCGCCTCCGCCGCGAGCACCACCAGCGGCGTGCGGCTCTTGGCCGCTTCGGCGATGCCGGTCATCGCGTTGGTCAGGCCCGGTCCCTGGTGCACGGAGACCGTGCCCGGCCGGCCGGTCGTCCTGGCCCAGGCATCGGCCATCACGGTGGCGCCACCCTCGTGCCGGGCCGCGATGAACCGTGCTCCGCCCGCGATCAGCGCGTTCGTGACGTGGAAGTTACCGCTGCCGACCACGCCGAACACGGTGTCGGCGCCGAGCTTGGCCAGGCCCTGCCCGACAGCCTCCGCGACCCGCATGCTCAGGAACGCTCGACCAGGGCCAGCGCGCGGCACGGGGAGCCCGAGCCGCCCACGATGGGCAGCGGGCTGGTGATCACGACCGTGCCGGTGGCGGGCAGCCGGGCCAGGTTCTGCAGCTGGGTCAGGCCGTACTTGCCCGCGCCGAGCAGGAACGAATGGCACGGGAACGGCGGGTCGAAGGAGTGCGCGGTCCCGGCGTCGGTGCCGACCGTCTCGGTCCCGAGCCCGAGGATCGGCGCCTCCTCGGCCAGCCAGGTCGCGCACGCGATGCTGATCCCCGGGGTATGCGGGCCGGTCTCGTTCGCGTTGAGGAACGCGGCCTGGTCGTGCGAGCGGGCGTCCCAGCCGGTCCGGTACAGCAGCCAGCCGCCCTCGGGCAGCGGCCCGTGCCCGGCCTCCCACTGCTTGATGTGGTCGATCTCGAGCAGGAAGTCCGGGTCCGCGACCGCCTCGGCGCTGAAGTCGAGCACCACCGCCGGGGCGATCAGCCGCGCCGCGGGCACCTGGGCCACGTCCTCGCCGTCCTTCCCCGTCACCCAGTGCACCGGGGCATCAAAGTGCGTGCCGGTGTGCTCGCCGGTCACGATGTCGTTCCAGTACCAGGCGGGTCCGCGCTCGTCGTAGTGGCTGATCTCGGTCAGCCCGAACCTCGTCGTGTTGCCGAACGGCGGTGGCAGCTGGATGATCGGCGTGCTCGCGGACAGCGGCGCGGTGAGGTCGATCACCTCCACCGAGCCGTCACGGATCGCGTCGGTCAGGGCGTTCAGCACGGACATGATGCTCCTTCGTTCGGCGGCTACCCGGTAGCTTTCACCATCGGCGGCCCGGTCCGCTAGTCCCAGGTCGCGGCGGTAACCTGACGTCGAGGTGAAAGCATTGACCAAGCTTGTGGTGACGGCAACGACCCTGGTCACTGAGGACGGCGTCCCGATCGACGCCATCCACCTCCCAGGCCCTGCAGACCTGGCCATCGTCGTCGCGCACGGGTTCACGCTGTCCTGGCAGCGCCCGAACGTCTGGCGCATCGCCAACCGGTTCAACCATATGGCGGGCGTGGTGACCTTCGACTTCCGCGGTCACGGCCGCTCCGGCGGGCTGTCCACGCTGGGCGACCGGGAGGTCAAGGACCTGGATGTGGCCGTCGCCTGGGCCCGCGAGCTCGGTTACCGGCGGATCGCCGCGGTCGGCTTCTCCATGGGCGCCTCGGTCGTGCTCCGGCACGCCGGCCTGATCGGCGGCCTGGACGCGGTGGTGTCGGTCAGCGGCCCCGGCCGCTGGTATTACCGCGGCACCGAGCGGATGCGCCGGGTGCACCTGGCCGTCGAGCACCGGCTGGGCCGGTTCGTGACCAGGCGGTGGCTGAAGACCAGGATCAGCCCGGAAGGCTGGAAGCTGATCCCGGTCCCCCCGGCCGAGGCGGCGGCCAAGATCGCGCCGGTTCCGCTGCTGATCGTGCATGGTGACAAGGACCCGTACTTCCCGCCCGAGCACGCCCGGCAGCTCTACATGGCCGCCGGCGAGCCCAAAGAGCTGTGGCTCCTGCCCGGGATGGGCCACGCCGAGGCCGCCGTCGGCCAGGAACTCGTCGACCGCATCGGCCGCTGGATCGACCAGGCCACCGCTCGCCCCCACACCCCCGAGTTCCCCGCCCCCGACCCAGCCCACCCCGCCGCAGCCCACCCCGCCGCAGCCCACCCCGCCGCAGTCCACCCCGCCGCAGTCCAGCCAGGCCCAGCCGCTCCCGAGCCCGCCGCCTCCAACCCCGACGCCCCAGACGCCGCCGCCTAGCCGCGGGCCTAATTCTGCCCAACAGCGCGGACTGGTGCGAAGTGATCCGTGGGGCCGGCGCACCAAGCGCCGTCGCCCGCACCCGTCCCATTTGCGTGGTTGGTCCTGGTTTGGTGGTGGTTTCGATGCACTGGGATATACCGTCCCTTTACGGACCGCGGAAGCTGCCCGGCGCGGGAACCCCCGCAAAGCACGGTTCCCCCGAACACCACGGGTACCTTCGGCGGTCGGCCAGTCAGCGCGAGATGCCCGAATTTGGCGAGAGGACGGTGAGCTACCAGGCGACCCCATCGGGGAGAGGAACGCCGCTGGCCAGCGGGAAGGCCAGCGGCCTGAACTTGCCCTGGGTGATCACACCCACCACGGGACTTGCCTGGCCAGGCTTGTTCAAGTACCCGATCAGCGCTTCGCCGGAAGAGCTGACCCACAGGACTTCGCCGTCGGTGCCGCAGTTCGCCTGGTACAGCGTGCGGGCCGGCGTCCCAGTCGCCGTCAAATACTCAACGAGTGCCCCGGAACAGGTGCCGTCCGTGGCTACGGCAATGTCTTGCGAACCGGTGGTGGCGCAGACGACCGTCTTCCCATCTGAGGTGACCACCGGTCTGCTGCAGGCATTGACCGATATGGACCAGGCGGTTGGTCGGCTGTCCGCGATCAGGTCGTGCCCCGGACGGCTCGTGTCCAGCATCCGGCCCCCCGCACCATAGTCGAATACCAGCGTGTACCCGTCGGCCAGCCAGGAAAGCGTGGTGTTGTTGTCCCGGCCCAGGTATCCGTCCCAGGTCACGTTGCTGGGCGGCCCGGTCCACGTCCGCAACAGCGCCCCGGTGGCAACCGAGTAGATCCTCAGCAGTTCCGGACCTGAAGTCATCGTCGTGTTCGGCTCCAGCGCGACGGCGAACTCGCTGCCGTCGGGGGACAGCGCCATCCCGGCCACCTCGAGGCCGAATGGCGTCGCCGGGATGGGCAGCCTGGCCAGCCGGGCGGGATCGTCCGTGCCGGGGGCGATGCGAAGCAGGTACCAGGTCCGCGGTTCCTCTCCCCACCAACTGGGCGAGAACGGGAACGGCTGGGCACCGAGGACGAAAGTCCGGTCGTCCGCTGCGCCGGTCATGCCGACGAACGTGCCGTGCGCAGGCGGGCTGACCGTGGCCAGCCGTGCGCCGGTGAACGTGCCGCCCACAACGACCTGGTCGGGGGAGCGTTGGCTCAGCGCGTCGTTGAGCGCGACGTAGTACGCCGGGATCCCCGGGGAAGCAGCGGGCGGCTGGCTGGTCAGGGCGATCACCAGCGCGACAGCGATCGCTATCACGGCCGCCGCGGCCGTCACTAGCACAATCCATGGCCGTCGGCGGTGCCGACTGCGCGCCCGCACCGATACGATCGCATAACACCGTGTCAGCAGGGCCGAACCGAGTCTCCGGCGGCCGGAGGCCCGGATATCAGCGGGAAGCGCCTCGGCGGCGAGCGCCTCGGCGGCGATGTCTTCGGGCTCGCCGAGATGATCGAAGATGTCGCGCACCGACGCCTCCGACTCATGTGTCAGCCCGGCCCGCGCCGCGGTGACGTGGTCCATGAGGTCGTCCATGAGTTGGTCCCTGCGGGTCCTCGGCAGCGGAGCGAGTGCCCGCCTCAAGCGCGAGAAGTAGTCGCTCACGATGGCATCGGTGCCGGGCTTGCTCATGAGGCTGGCCTCCCATCCAGCAGGCTGTCGACGGCGTTGCGAAACTGCTGCCACTGCACGGTGAAGGCATCGAGCGCGGCGCGGCCGTCTTTGGTCAGCCGGTAGTAGCGACGGGGAGGCCCCTGCGGCGACTCATGCCACGTGGTCTCGACGAGCCCGTCCTGCCGCAGCCGCGCCAGCAGGGGGTACATCGTTCCCTCGCTCGTCACCAGGCCATCAGCCGCCAGCGTGCGCGAGAGTTCAAGGCCGTAGCGCTCCTCCTCGCGCAGCAGGGCGAGGACGCAGAACTCGATCGCACCCCGCCGCATCTGAGCCAGCAGGTTAGATGCGCCACCATGTACCATGCAGAACATGATACAGGCGCGCGTCGGGTGTCCGCGCCAATTGGCTGCGGGCGAAAGCGTGAGTTCAGCCTTACTTTGCCGCTGCGCTGCCCTCGCGCCGCACCAGTGAACGGGGCTTAGGTCACGCCGGCCCAACAGATAGGGGACGATGTTCGCGTTCGGCTAGGTCAGAGCGGGATCGTCGCCTCGACGGTCAACCTGCGAGTGTTTTCACACTTGGCATACGGCTCTGGGGTCTCCCGGACCAACCACAGGGCCCGGATCCATCGCGATCTTGGCGCATCAAGCGCATCACGGCGCTCTCATTCACCACACCCATCGCCATCGCCGCCACTTAGCCCGTCCGAGCGCCCCACCCAATGAGGTGAAACCAGGGTTTCACCTGCCTAGAGGGCGGTGAAACTCGGGTTTCACTCCGTTGCCGCGCGCCTCCGGGCCTTCGCCCGTTTGGCCGCGCGCCTCCGGGCCTTCACTCCGTCAGCCGCGCGCCCCCGGGCCTTCACTCCGTCAGCCGCGCGCCCCCGGGCCTTTCACCTCGTCAGCCGCGCGCCCGTCCCGAACCGTTAACGGATTTTTGACGGCGGCGGATTGATGTTTATGGCGCGTTAACATGGCCGGGACTAGGTTGAGCCCCGAAGCGATTTCCGGGTAATCATATTCAAAACGATTATGAAAGGGAAGCCTTACATTTGCGACGGTCATGAGCTGCGTCGACGCGTCCTTCTAGATGTCCCGTGATCGTCGTCCGCGCTTCCTTTCGGACCGCGCCGAGCAGTCCTCGTGATTCACCGGGAATAGCAATCGGATAAAAACAGACCAAAGGGGGGAGCCAGGAGAGGAAGCCACCATGCGTAATGCCAGCCCGTCCGGGTTCGTCCACGCCCCCGGGGTGACGCCATGAGCAGCTTCATCAGACCCGTCCGCTGGTTGCGCCGCCCGGCCGTGTTCGCCGCGGCCCTGGTCACCGGGACCGCACTCGCCGGGGCCGCCCTCGCCGCGGTACCGGCAGGCGCGGCTGCCGCGAGCCAAGCGCAGGCGCCCTCGTCGATCTGCCCCGACGCGAACGTCGCCGCCTTCGGCCCGAACGTCTGCGTCTTCAACGACACCATGAAGCAGACGAGCATCCAGGCCGACCTGAACAACATCACCAGCGAGCAGCTGTCCAATCAGTTCGGTAGCCAGCGTGTCGCGGTGTTCTTCGCACCGGGCACCTACGGATCAACCACCGACCCGCTCACCTTTAACGTCGGCTATTACACCAGCGTCGCGGGCCTCGGGCTGAACCCCGGCGATGTCGTCATCAACGGCGCGATCAACGTCTTCAACCAGTGCTTCGGCACCAACTGCATCGCGCTGGACAACTTCTGGCGCTCGCTATCGAACCTCACGATCAACGTGGCCACCGTCGGTCTGAGCCCGTGCCAGACGGCGACGGACTTCTGGGCGGTGTCACAGGCCTCGCCGATGCGGCGGGTTCACATCAACGGCCTGCTGTCCCTGATGGATTACTGCAATGGCGGTCCGGACTTCGCCAGCGGCGGGTTCATCTCCGACTCCGAGTTCACCGGCAACCAGGTCATCAACGGTTCACAGCAGCAGTGGGTGACGAGGAACAGCAACCTGGACAAGTGGTCCAACTCGGTATGGAATCAGGTCTTCTGCGGGGACAGCGGCGCTCCCGCGACGGCGTTCGGCGTGAAGGGAAACCAGTACACGACGCTGGCCACCTGCCCGGTGACCGAGGAAGAGCCGTTCATCTATACCGACTCGCAGGGCAACTACCAGGTCTTCGTGCCCGCGGTCCAGCACAACTCGTCGGGCCCGTCCTGGGCCAGCGGCACCGAGGCAGGCACCTCTATCCCGCTGTCGAGCTTCCTCGTGGCCAGCCCGGGCACGCCGGCTTCGGCCATGACCGCCGCGATGGCCCAGGGCAAGAACCTCATCCTGACCCCCGGCGTCTATAACCTGGACCAGCCCATCGTGGTCCCCCATCCCGACACCGTGGTCCTGGGCCTGGGCATGGCCACGCTGGTCCCCCAGACCGGCAACGCCGCCATGATCGCCGTGCAGAACAAGGGGGTGAAGCTGTCCGGCTTCATCATCGACGCCGGCCCGGTCAGGTCACCCGTCCTGCTCTCGGTCGGGCACCCGGGCCCCTCTAACGCGAGCGACCCGGACCTCATCCAGGATGTCTTCTTCCGGATCGGCGGTGCCGAGACCACTCCCGTCAGCGCCACCGTCAGCCTCCTGGACAATGCCGGGAACTCGATCCTCGACGACATCTGGGCCTGGCGCGCCGACCACGGCAGCACGGTGGGCTCGGTGGGCTGGACCGTCAACACTGCCGACACCGGTGTCGTCGTGACCGGAAACGACGTGACCGCGTACGGCCTGTTCGTGGAGCACTACCAGAAGTACGAGGTGATATGGAGCGGCCAGGGCGGTACCGACATCTTCTTCCAGAACGAACTGCCCTACGACCCGCCCAGCCAGGCCGCCTGGATGGCCACTCCCAGCCAGGACGGTTACCCCTCCTTCCTGGTCACGCCGAACGTCAAGACGTTCCAGGGTTACGGGATGGGCAGCTACGTCGTGTTTATCCAGACCACAGCGACGCTGTTCGACGACGAGGCCTTCCAGGCGCCTCACACCTCGGGCGTGCAGTTCCACGACATATTCGGCACCTGGCTCGGCGGCACCGGAGGCGACAAGTCCCTCATTAACGGCGTCGGCGGCCCGGTGACATCGACCAACCCGGGACCGCCGGCCGGCAAGGTCGTCGACCTCCTCAGCTACCCGTAATTCCAATACCGTGGACAGTTACCCCCTGAAATCTGGGGGTAACTGTCCACGCTCATCCGTGTTGCGCCCGCCGCAACAAAGCCGGCCCCGCCACGCACAAGTGCAACGACAAAAGGCCTACCGCCTCACGCGCGGCCCGGCTCGCTGTGCACCACGACCCAGATCGCGCGCACCACGTCGCCGGTCTTGTTCAGGTACTCGTGCGGCGTCGAGGAGTCGAACGCGATCGAGTCGCCCGGGCCGAGCTCGTAACTCTCGAAGCCCACGTTGGCCTGCAGCGTGCCGCTCAGCACCAGGCCGTACTCGCGCCCGTCGTGGCGCAGCGGGCGGCGCTCGTCGGTGGAGTGGCCGCCGGGGGAGTAGACCACCTCGAGGAAGTCGGTCCGCGCGTCCGCCCCGGGCGTGAGCCGCTCCCAGCGCACCCCGCTGGCCAGGTCGATGATATCCCGGCCGCCCGCCCGCTGGACGATCCCAGACGAGGCACGCGACACCACCGGCGCCGCGGCACCCAACACCGAAGCGCGAGAACCCTGATCCGCGCCGAACAGCAGGTAGTCCAGGGAGCTGTCCAGCTCGGTGGCCAGCGAGTACAGCACCCCCACCGAAGGAACCGACACCCCCCGCTCGATCTGCGAGACCAGGCTGGCCGAGCACCCGATCCGGCGGGCCAGCTCGCGCACGGACAGCCCGCGTTCCTCGCGGACCAGGCGCAGCCGTGGGCCGAGCCCGGTGCCCGGATCGAAGCCAGCTGACATAATGTAAACCTACACTGCACGCATCCGCCCGCACAGCTTGACAGTCCCACTGCACAAGTCATTGGATGGTTGGTGCGGCAAGCCGCGATAAGCAGCGAACAAGCCGAGCGAGCAAGAGCGAGCAGAGGAGTTCCCATGGCCGCACCGCAACTTCCGCTTGCCCCCGCGCCGGGCCGGATGAACGTCGACTTCGAGGAGAGGCTCGACTTCGGCAGGCTGCGGCAGTACCGCCTCGACCGCGCCAGGACCGCCATGGAAAATGCCGGTCTTGGCGCGCTGCTGGTCTTCGACAACAACAACATCAGGTACCTGACCGGCGTCGCGATCGGCGAGTGGACCCGCGACAAGATGTGCCGGTACGCGCTGTACACCCGCACCGGTGAACTGGTGCTGTGGGACTTCGGCTCGGCCGCGGTGCACCACCGGCTGTATTGCCCGTGGCTGAAGCCGGAGAACTGCATCGCCTCCTACACCACGATGCGCGGCGCCTCCCCGCCCGCCACCGGCCTGACCACCAAGCAGGTGGCCGAGATCAAGGACCGCCTGAGCGCAGCCGGAATCCATAACGAGCCCATCGGCGTGGACTGGGCCGAGGTCTCCACCTTCTTCGAGCTGCAGCGACAGCAAGTAGAGGTCAGGGACGGCCAGCAGGTCATGCTGGACGCGCGGGAGATCAAGTCCCGGGACGAGATCACCCTGCTGGCCACGGCCGCGGCCCTGGTCGACGGCACCTACCAGGACATAGCGGACGCGCTAAAGCCCGGCATCAGGGAGAACGAGATCGTCGCGCTGGCCAACAAGCGTCTTTACGAGATGGGCTCCGACGACGTGGAAAGCATCAACGCGGTGTCCGGCGAGCGGTGCAACCCGCACCCGCACAACTTCTCCGACCGCATGATCCGGCCCGGCGAGCAGGCCTTCTTCGACATCATGCACTCCTACAACGGCTACCGGACCTGCTACTACCGCTGCTTCGCGGTGGGCTGGGCCACCGAGCCGCAAAAGGACGCCTACAAGCGAGCGCGCGAGTGGATCGACGCCGCCATCGACATGATCAAGCCCGGCGTCTCGACCGACCAGGTGGCCAGGCTGTGGCCGACCGCGCAGGAGATCGGGCTGGCCGACGAGAAGACCGCCTTCGGCCTGGAGTTCGGCCACGGCCTCGGGCTCGCCCTGCACGAACGCCCCATCATCTCCCGCCTTACCTCCCTCGACGCCCCGATGGAGATCAAGGAGGGCATGGTGTTCGCGCTGGAGACCTACTGCCCGGCCACCGACGGGCATTCCGCGGCCCGGATCGAGGAAGAGGTCGTGGTCGGCCCGAACGGGCTTGAGATCCTGACCAAGTTCCCGGCCCAGGACCTCTACGTCACCAACCCCTACTGACGAGGCGATCACGTGCCGGAAATAGACACAGACGTACCCGAGGCAACTGCGCTCGAGATGTACCGGAAGATGACCGAGATCCGGTTGTTCGAGAAGCGAGCGCACGACCTGTTCCTGCAGAACCTGGTCAAGGGCACGACGCACCTCGGCACCGGCCAGGAGGCGGTCGCGGCCGGCGTGTCCCAGGCGATGAACGACGACGACTACATGTTCGTCACCTACCGGGGCCACAACCATGTGCTGGCCCGCGGTACCCCGATGACCCCGGTGATGGCCGAACTGCTCGGCCGCGAGAACGGCCTCATGCACGGCAAGGGCGGCTCGATGCACCTGCTCGACGTCTCCCGCGGCATCCTCGGGGCCTACGCGATCATCGGCGCGCAGCTGGTCATCGCCAACGGCTCGGCTTGGTCGGCCAGGTACCGCGGCACCGGGCAGGTCACCGTGTGCTTCCTCGGCGACGGCGCGACCAACATCGGCGCCTTCCACGAGGCGCTCAACCTGGCCGCCGTCTGGCGGCTGCCGGTCGTCTTCATCTGCGAGAACAACCAGTACATGGAGTACACGGCGATCGGCTCGGTGACCGCGGTGCCCAGGCCCGCCGCCGACCGCGCCGCCTCCTACGGACTGGAGCCGGTGGTGGTGGACGGCAACGACGTCGAGGCGGTGTACCACACCGCGCAGGCCGCGATCGACCGGGCGAGGGACGGCGGCGGCCCGTCCCTGATCGAGGCGGTCACCTACCGGCACGGCGGTCACTCCCGCGCCGACCCGGGCAAGTACCGCCCCGCCGAAGAGGTCAAGGAGTGGCTGGCGCGGGACCCGCTGCCCGCCTACCGCGCCATCCTGATCGGCCGCGGGGTGGACGAGGCGGTCCTGGATGCCATCGACAAGGCGGCCAGGGAAGCGGTGGACCGCGCAACCGAGGAGGCCAAGGCCGGCCCCGAGCCCCGCCTCGACCTGGCCGGAACCAACGTATGGGCCGACGGCGGCCACGCCTGGAGGAACTGATGGCCGAAGTCGTCATGCCCCGGATGGGCGAAACCGTCGACGAGGGCACCGTCAACGAGTGGTTCAAGCAGGTCGGCGACGCGGTCACCGAAGGCGAGCCGCTGCTGGAGATCGGCACCGACAAGGTGGACACCGAGATCCCCGCCCCGGCTTCCGGCATCTTGTCCGAGATCCGCGTCGAGCAGGGCCAGACCGTCCCTGTGGCCACGGTCATCGCCGTAATCACCTGACCCGCCGTCAAATTCAAAATCATTTTTTCCGAACGGAGCATCGTGGCAGTTATCACGTACCGCGAGGCAGTGGCCTGGGGTATCGCCCAGGAGATGCGCCGGGACCCTGACGTGGTGTTCCTCGGCGAGGACGTCGCCGCGGCCGGCGGGGTGTTCAAGACCACGGTCGGCTTGCTCGAGGAGTTCGGCCCGGAACGGGTCCGTGACACCCCGATCAGCGAGCAGGCCATCCTCGGCGCCACGGTAGGCGCCGCCATGACCGGCCTGCGGCCGATCGCGGAGATCATGTTCAGCGATTTCTTCGCGGTCTGCTGGGACCTGATCGCCAACGAGATGGCCAAGATCAGGTACATGTCCGATGGCCAGCTGGCGCTGCCGCTGGTCGTCCGCTGCGCCAACGGGGCCGGCGTGCGCTTCGGGGCCCAGCACTCGCAGTCGGTGGAGAACTGGGCCATGGCGGTGCCGGGCCTGAAGGTCGTCGCCCCGTCCACCCCGCGCGACGTCGTGGGCCTGCTCGCCGCGGCCGTCCGCGACCCCGATCCCGTCGTGTTCTTCGAGCACAAGGGCCTGTACGCGAGCAAGGGCGACGTGCCCGAGGGCGTCGAGGTCGTCGACGAACTCGGCCGGGCCAAGGTGCTGCGCGACGGCCGGGACGCCACGATCCTCGCGCTGGCCGCGATGGTGCCGAAGTCCCTGGCCGCCGCGGAACGGCTGTCCGCCGAGCACGGCATCGAGGCCACGGTCGTCGACGTGCGGTCGCTGGTGCCGCTGGACACCCGGACCATCCTGGCCGAGACGGAAAAGACCGGCAGGCTGTTCACCGTCGAGGAGAACCCCCGGCTGTGCGGCTGGGGCGCCGAGATCGTCTCGATCGTGGCCGAGGAGGGATACGGCGGGCTCACCGGTCCTCCCGTCCGCATCACCACCCCTCATATCCCGCTGCCGGCCGCGGATAAGCTCGAAGATCACGTGCTGCCCTCGGTGGACAGGATCACCGAGACCGTGCAGAAATCTTTGGAGGAATGGTGAGCGGCAACCTGGCCGAACTGGTCGGCATCGAGGTACCCACGGGGCTGCTGATCGGCGGGGAGTGGACCGGCGGGCGGGGCGGCGGCACGCTGCCGGTGATCGACCCGTCTACCGAGGACGCGCTGGCCGAGGTGGCCGACGGGACCGTCGAAGACGCGCTCGACGCGGTCGGCGCGGCCCAGGACGCGCTGGCCGGATGGGCAGCGACCCCGCCGCGGCAGCGCGGGGAGTGCCTGCGCCGCACCTTCGAGCTGATGACCAAGAACGCGGACGCGCTAGCCCGGCTGATGGTCGCCGAGAACGGCAAGGCCCTGCGCGACGCCAGGGCTGAGGCCGCCTACTCCGCCGAGTTCTTCCGCTGGTACGCCGAAGAGGCGGTGCGGATGGAAGGCGTGCTGATGCAGGCGCCGTCCGGGGCGAACAAGATCCTGGTCATGCGACAGCCGGTCGGCGTGGGTCCCGGTGCTCGTCACCCCCTGGAACTTCCCCGCCGCGATGGCCACCCGCAAGATCGGCCCGGCGCTGGCGGCGGGCTGCACGGTGGTGCTCAAGCCGGCCTCGGAGACCCCGCTGACCGCGCTGTACATCGCCGAACTGCTGGCCGAGGCCGGTGTCCCTGACGGCGTGGTCAACGTGCTGCCCTCGCGCAAGTCCGGCGCGGTCGTGTCGGCCATGCTGAACGACCCGAGGGTCCGCAAGCTGTCCTTCACCGGGTCACCGAGGTGGGCCGATCCTGCTGCGCGAGGCCGCGGACACCGTGGTCAACTGCTCGATGGAACTGGGCGGCAACGCGCCGTTCATCATCTTCGAGGACGCGGACATCGACGCCGCGGTCGAGGGCGCGCTGATCGCCAAGATGCGCAACGGGGGCGAGGCCTGCACCGCCGCCAACCGCTTCTACGTGCACGAAGCGGTCGCCGACGAGTTCAGCCGGGCGTTCTCGGCCCGGCTCGAGCGCATGGTCGTCGGGCCTGGCCTGGACGAGGCCACCGATGTAGGACCCCTGGTTAATGAGCCCACCCGGACCAAGGTCGCCGAGCTCGTCGAGTCCGCCACGGCCGACGGCGGCAAGGTGGTCACTGGCGGGCACGCGCCGGACCGGCGCGGCTACTACTACCAGCCGACCGTGATCGATCAGCTCCCGGCGGGCGCGGGCATCCTCGGCACCGAGATCTTCGGCCCGGTGGCGCCCGTGGTCAGGTTCACCGCCGAGGCCGACGCCGTCAAACTGGGCCAACGACACCGAGTTCGGGCTCGTCTCCTACGTCTACACCCGCGACCTGGCCCGAGGGCTGCGGGTGTGCGAGTGCTGGAGGCCGGCATGGTCGGCCTCAACCGCGGCCTGGTGTCCAACCCGGCTGCGCCGTTCGGCGGCGTGAAGCAGTCCGGCATCGGCCGCGAGGGCGCCCACGAAGGCCTCCTGGAGTTCACCGAGACCAAGTACATCGCCACCAACTGGTAGGGGATAGGACACGGTGCTAGTCCCCCTCGCTCTGCTTTCCCGCTCGCCTCCGGGCCGCTTTTAGGCGCCTCCTTCCCTCCTCGCTCGTTCCTCGCTCGTCAGTCCAGTCGGCGCCGCGGCCCTTTGGCTCGCGGGGGACCTAGCGGCGTGGGGTATTTCCCGCTGGGACAAACGGATCTCTTATTCGGGCCCTGGTGAACGCCGGTGTGAAACTCGTGGTTCGCGAGGTGGCGGTAAGGTGGGGCGTCGAGCTTCTGGCAGGCCACGCGGCAGGGGCCCAACTGAGGGGCATGCGATGACGGGAACGTCCGGATCCGGCGATTTCGACCGCCATGTCGTCGTCATCGGCGGCTGCGATCATGTCGGCCTGCCGCTGGCTATCGCGTTCGCGAGCCGGGGCGCGCGGGTCGCCATCTCCGACGACGTGAGCACATCCGCGGTGCAGACGGTGAACGCGGGCCGGATGCCGTTCGCAGAGCAAGGAGCGACCGAGGTCCTGCGGCACGTGGTGGCTGAAGGCCTGCTCGAGGCGTCGACCGATCCCGCCATCGTGAGCTCGGCCGAGCACGTCGTCGTGGTGATCGGCACGCCGGTCGACGAGCACCTGAACCCCGACCAGGCGGCGATCCCGAACGCCCTCGGCGGATGCACCGAATACCTGCGGGACGGCCAGTTGATGGTGCTGCGTAGCACCGTATATCCCGGCGTGACGGCGCTGGTGGAGAAGACGGTGGCGGGTACGGCAGGAGATCGAGGTCGCGTTCTGCCCGGAGCGGATCGCCGAGGGCAAGGCCATGACCGAGCTGTTCGAGCTGCCCAGATCGTCTCCGCGCGCTCGGCGACCGCGCTCGAGCGGGCCTCGGCCCTGTTCGGGAGTGCTCGACCAGCAAGCTCGTCCCGATGTCGCCCGAGGAAGCCGAGCTGGCCAAGCTCTTCACCAACACCTGGCGGTACATCAAGTTCGCCACCGCCAACCAGCTCTACATGATGGCCAACGAACCGCGGGGGCTCGACTTCGAGCGGATCCGGCAGGGGCTGGCCGCCGACTACCCGCGGGCGGCGGACATGCCCGCCGCGGGCTTCGCGGCCGGCCCGGCCCTGTTCAAGGACACCATGCAGCTCGCGGCGTTCAACCACAACAACTTCGCGCTCGGCCACACCGCGATGGCGATCAACGAAGGGCTGCCGCTGTACGTCGTGCACCGGCTCGAGCAGCGGTACGACCTGGCCTCGATGACCGTGGGCGTGCTGGGCATGGCGTTCAAGGGCGGCTCGGACGACATCAGGTCCAGCCTGTCGTACAAGCTCAAGCGGATCCTGGCCTTCAAGGCCGACCAGGTGCTGTGCACGGACCCGTACGTGACGGTCGATCCCGGCCTGCTGCCGCTGGCCGATGTCGTGTCCCGGTCGGACCTGCTGATCATCGGGGCGCCCCATCCCGAGTACCGGGATCTGATCACCGACAAGCCCGTCGCCGACATCTGGAACATCCTCGGCTGGTGTCCGCATATGACCGGCGAGGTACCGCGGGATCGATCGTGGTGCCGGCGTACAACGAGGGCGCCCAGATCGTGCCCGTGCTGGACCGGCTGTTCGAGTCGGTCCAGTTGCACTGTGAGGTCCTGGTCGTGGCGGACGACCAGGCGGACACCACCATCCCGGTG